>JABXHI010000046.1 GCA_013393415.1 Micrococcaceae bacterium | reverse complement strand
CGACCAATTCCTGGGTGACAACACCCCCCGGATCATCAATGACTGGGGGCACACGATCATGCCCAAGAACCGGACCGGCCCACCATCCATCCTGCCGGATATCTGGTGTACTTATAAGCTAACGGGGTTCGCCTGCGACGCAGACGAACTCACGCCAACCTCAAAAGCTGCCTCGGGTTATGCCAGAGCACCTTGCGCATCCACTCGTCGCCAAGCCCCCAGTTATGCAACACCTCGAGCTGATGACTGTAGCTATGCGGGATCGTCGGGAAGTCGGTACCCAAGACCACTTTGTCTGCAAGCTGCGCCATCGTGTCGAGATAGCCGGTCGGCATAGGTGCAACCTGCTCCATATACGGGGTCCCGACCATCGTGGTATCCAAATACACATTCGGAGCCCGACGTGCCAGTTCAGCAAACGCTTGATAATCAGGTAGCCCAGCATGGGCAATGACCAACACCAAATCCGGGTAGCGTTCAACCAGCTCATAGATCGGCTCCGGTCCGGTAAATTCGCCTTCGTGCGGGCCGTTGCCACAATGGATGACGACCGGCACACCCGAGGTCGCAATCAATTCCCACGAGGATGCCAGCAGCGGATCAAGCGCCGAAAATGCGCCCACCTGGATGTGCACTTTGAAGATCTGCGCACCTTCCTCGAGTACTCGGGCAACGAGTCCCTCAGCGCCAGGCTCTGGAAAGAACGTTGCCGAGTGGATGGCGTCATCATGCTGTGCGGCAAACGTCTTCGAGTATTCGTTGAGGAATTCCGCCATCCCTGGACGATGCGCATAATTCAGTGTGCTAAACGCCGTGACACCAATATCGCGCAGAATCTGCACTCGCTCTGCTTCGCTGTGGCGGTAGTGAATTGGCCACGCGGGTTCGCCCATTTCTGGGAGACGGTCGAAGAAGCCCCAGACTTTTTGCTGCACTCGATCCGGCATAAAATGCACGTGCAGATCGATGAGGCCATCGAGGCCGAGCGCTGCTACATATCCGCGAACCTCGTCATCCGAGGTTGGGGCGACCAGCTGATTCATTGAAAACTCCTATGGTGAGACTGACAACACGCACTCTTGGCACAGTCTAATGAAGCGAGTCACGGACGACTGGCGAATGCACAAGATCAGAAACGGGAAGATCCCTCGAGCTGTGTGAATTGGTGCCGGTAGGCGGTGGGCGTGGTCCCGTAGGTCTGCACAAAGTTCTGGCGGAACGTCACAGGACTCGCGAAGCCACAGGCTTGCGCCACCTGACTGACCGACAACTCGGTGGTCTCCAACAGGCGCCGTGCCTCATCGAGGCGTCGCGCAAGAATCCATTTTGCCGGGCTGACCCCGGTATGCTCCCGGAACCGCCGCGAGAAGTTCCGTGGGCTCATTTGCACCTGCTCCGCGAGCACCTCTACGGTCAGCGTGTCCCCGAGATGGCGCATGGCCCAGTCCATGGCGACCCCGATCGGCCCGTCACGCATGGCGTCGTCAACCACGGGGCGCTCAATATACTGGGCTTGGCCGCCTTCGCGGTGTGGTGCAATAACCAAACGCCGAGCTACCGTAGTTGCCGCTTCAGCTCCAAGGCGGGTTCGAACCACGTGTAAGCACGCGATGTCCAGGGCGAGTACTTCGAGGGACCAATGGAGATCCAGTATCCGCCACGCAAAGAGTCCCTAAACCGGATTCTCGAGGCCATGGATGCCGCTGAGCAGGCAGATATCCCGGTGGTTGCTGTCCAGCACAAAATGCCTGAGGACGCACCGATTTTTGCTGAGGGGTCAGCTGGTTTTGTGCTGCACCCGCAGATCGAGGAGCGGTTGCGCCCAGACACCAAGCGCATCACCAAGCAGTTCGCGAGTGTTTATGATGACACGGACTTTGCCGAATGGTGCCAGCAGCACGACATCAACACCGTGACGATCACCGGTTACATGAACAACAACTGCGTACTCGGAACGGCCGAAGGCGCTGAGCCCCACGGCATGAGTGCCGAAGTGCTGTCGGATGCGACCGGCGCGATTCATTTTTCCAATGAGATCGGTGACGTGCCCGCCCAGCGCGTGCACGAGACCATCATGACGATTCTGCACTCAAACTTCGCAGCAGTCACAACCACCGAAGCATGGAAACAGGCCAGCACCGATGGCAGCGCCGCACCAATGAGCAACCTCGTCGAGTCCGCGCTGCAAGGCAAAGCATCGCAGAGCTAGCCGGCAGCTGGGTTACTCGACTTCGGTAAACCCACTATTCAAGAGCAGCTGGCGGCTCTCTTCCAGACTGACGTAATCAGCCACGTCCATGTTGTCTGATGCCTCATAGCCGGGCAGTTCGGCGAGGTCGCTCGGATCGGCCACACTGTAGTCAATGACGAGTTCTTCCACCGCGGAAGTTTCGCCATATTCCATGGTCTGCTCATAGCCGGGAACATCTTGAGCTTAAGCGAGCATCGGTTCAAAGTACTCGCGCGCTTCCTCTTCACCACTGAAGCCAGATGCCGCGTAGTCGATCTCGTTTCGGGTGGCCTGTTTCACGACCTGATCGCCCTGGGCGGTATAGGTGACCGTAACATCCACGCCGTTTTGACTCATCTCAAAGACGGCCTCGGTGCGTTCGCCATCGCTCGGGGCATCGGGCGTTGGAGAGTTGTTCGAGGAATCGGGGAATAGGGAGTCACCGGAGTCGTCAGCGCCATTGGATTGACCGAAATCATTCGTCGTCTCGGAGGGTGAGGAACCCTCCGAGATTGGACTAATGTTTACGTCTTCAGATGCGGTCGAATCACCTGAGCACGCGGAAAGCGTGAGTGCAGCAGCGAATGGCAGAGCTGCCAGCGCGGTAATTTTCTTCGCGACAGGGTGGCCGGCCTGAAACATTTGGGATCCCCTTGAGGTCTTCTGTTGTGCATGAAGCGAGTGGTGTACACCATCGAGTGTACAACCCAAAAGCTGATGACGTGATATGCCGAAGTCAGGTGGAGTTTAACTACGTTTGCGCGCTTTCTGCACGAGCGCTGTGATGCCCACACCCACGGCCAGGCCCACTCCGGCGAGGCCTACGAGAAATCCAGCCGCGCGTACTGGTTGCGGTTCGGAGAGCCACTCAGCGTACTCATTCCAACTTTCAATACTAATTGGGCATCCGCCCTGGTCTTCATCGACGAATCCCGAAGTTGCGCCACCATCAGTGACACATTCCACTGCCGGCTCTTCACCCCTCGTATCACCGAACGCGATACCGAGCCCTCCGCCTAAGATCAGCACAAATGCAATGATGAGCAGTTTCATTTTGCCCGACACAGTTGCCCACTCCAAAAAATCCATAGTTCAATAGAAGCCAGTGCAATACCATAGCAGCAGATCACCCAGGATAGAGTGAATATGGTCGTCTTGGACCGAAACCATGTTCACAGTAGCAAAGGGCTTTTACCGTGCCACACATCGCCATTAGTATGCACCCCGGACGCGACACCGAAACCAAACGCGACATCGCTGAGAAGATGAAACAGCAGTACGTGGAAATGTTTGGCGTCGACGATTCCGCCGTATCGGTGTCGATCGTTGAGATCCCGGCCGAGGACTTCGCCGAGACGATTCAGCAGCGATACCGGCCAGAAGAGCTCTACACCTCATCGCGCGTGATCCCCGGGACCAATAACTCCGACGACTAAGAACTGCACTGCGCGGATCCCTCCTGACCCAATTCAGTCAGACACGTACTGTGCCGCAAAATCAGTGGGCGACAAACCGAAGTGCTGAGTAAACACGTGTCGGAAGGAATTCACATTCGTATAGCCGACCCGTTGAGACACCGCACCAACGGTGGAACCTGACCGAAGCAGGTCTACGGCAGCTTCCATCCGATTACGAATACGCCACTGCCGAAGCGTCATACCCGCTTCGGCCCGAAAAGAGCGCTCTACCGTACGGGTTGAGGTATGCGCCAGCGCAGCGAGTTCTTCAACCGTTCGGTTATCGCCCGGATTAAAGCGGCTCATCGTAAAAGTGAGTGTAGTTGGTGTCTGAATCCGCCAGTGTCCAGCAGTGCTCTGGTGATGTAGTGGGCCAGGTTTCTGAAGCCTAGAGCGGTGCCGCGCAGGTGTTCGATTCTGCCGTTGATGGCTTCGGTGGGTCCGTTGCTGGTACCGACATGATCGAAATACGCTAAGATGTCGGCGGCTCGGCGTTTCATGGTTCGTCCCTATGTCTGAAGCTCTTTGAGCGTGTTAGGGGTGCCCTTGCTGAGTGAATCAACCAGTTGCCGTAACTGCTTTTTGGCTTGCTTCCGGTTCGGGTTGCGGTAGGCGGCAACGATTTTTTGGTAGATGTCATAGGTGGCTTGCACTGGCTGGTGGTCCGGGTTGGCAAAGACGTTCTCCAGGCGGGTTTGTTGTTTTTGGGTCAGGTAGTCTTTGCCGGTTTTCAACACTTTGCGGATCCCATATAGCGGATCTCCCTTGCGCCCACGATGCCCCAGCGAGTCCTGTTGGATCCGTTGTCGGGCCTTGTCCACGGCTTGACCGGCCAGTGTGACGACATGGAAGGGGTCCATCACGGTGGTGGCTTCTGGCAGGGTTTCAGCAGCTGCGGTTTTATAGCCGGTGAACCCATCCATGGCCACGATTTCGACTGCGGCCCGGAAGGCGCTGGTCTGAGCCTCGAGCCAGGTGATGAAGGTTTGTTTGGATCGGCCCGGGACCATGTCCAGCAACCGTGCAGGTCCGGTGCCATCTGCCACCGGGGTCAGATCGATGACCACGGTGACATACCGGTTGCCCCACCGGGTGTGGCGCCACACATGCTCGTCGACGCCCAATACTCGTACCCCATTGAGTCGGTTGGGATCAGCAATGAGTAACCGCCGGCCAGTCTCCAGGACAGCGTCGTTGGCGGTGTGCCAGGAGACCCCAAGGTTCTCAGCTACCCGGGCGATGGCTTAGCGGTCGATGACCACCGATTTCAACGCCCACAACGCGGCGGGATAGGACAGTTTCTCGCCAGGGGCGACCACACTGGAGGTATCTTGCTGCCAGACACAAGCGCATGCATCACACCGGTAGCGGCGTAACCGTAGATGCAGCTGGGTTGGTCGCTACCCCACGGGCACGTGGGTGACTTTCCGGACCAGACTGCCTCGAGCCCGGGCCTGGGCCCCGCAGTGGCGACAGAATTGATCGGTGTCGACTACGCGACACTCCAAAGTCGCCGACTCAGCGGTGACGTGTTGACCGGTGATGGTCACCCCGTAATTCTTCAGCATGCAAAAGGCATCAAAATCTGGGCGCAAGAAGGTAGGCTGGCGCACGTCGAGGTCTTTCTTTGCGATGGCTAGTTTCGTCACTTCCATCATCGAAAGATCTCGACACTTTTAACCCTTCAACACACCCCAATCACAAGACCGATCTACACCCAAAATTCCGAAGAGCCAATTAACGAGCAACCAGGGTGCGACACAGCATCTTCAAGATATCAACAGTCAGTGCCTGGCGTTGTCATGCAGACCTCAACGGGTTTTCATACACATAGGCGTGCTTCTGCCGCTAGCAGGTGCAGGTTCGGTCGGTCATTGATCCGGTGGCGCATGAAAATGCTCGGCGTCGCCATATCTCACGATTACGATTTGTACGTCCTAGGCGGTTGCACGAGTCTTTGCAGCCGTTCGAGCTCTTGGGGGTGGGCTTCATAGAATGCTTGATGATTTTCATAGACATCGGAGGCAAACATATTGCGGTGCACCTGGGCGGTATCTTCCCATTCTGGGTCATCGACGTTGACGGCTTGAATCTTAAATCGGCGATGTTGAAGTTCTTCGAGCAATTGAATGTAGACCAACGAGTAATCAAACCGGTTATAGTCAACATTGACTTTCGTATCCCCTGCGTAGAGCTTATATCGCTGGTTTCCCACATCAAATCGATCGATGTCTTCAAACCGGACCTGTCGGTAAAACAGTTTGCCGAATCGTGTCCAAACTTTTTCATGGTCCACACCAAACCGCCGGAAAAGACCATGCGCTAACAGCGTGTAACAGGCCAAGGTAATGAGCCCCGGAATGATCACCGAAAAGACATCATCGCTAGAGCCCTGAACATACTCACTGATCGGAAAATACATCGTGGCAGTCATGATCACACTCAACGGCAACCCTAGAGACACTAGAATCTTTGCTTGCGAAAACACCCGAGGATCCTCAGGGCGCTCGCTCATCTTGCGCAACTTGCGCTGCACAGAACCGCTCGCGGCCCCAGCAGCAAACGCCGCACCGCGACCAAGCTGAACTGGTTCAACCATGGGCTTTACTAACCTCCCTGATGGATATGTAAGCTCGGGAAACTCTGATGAAGACCCGATCCAACGTTGGTCAACCCAGAATTGAAGGTATCGGCAGTTCGATCTTGCGATGTCACGCCACCATGAACATGATCTTGCATTTGCCATCCAACATAGTTCGTCAAGGAATCCGTTGCCATATTCGTACCGACATCGCGACTGAATGCGCCAAGACCGTTCGAAGTCGGCATGTCGTTTGATATTCTGAAGCCGCCGGTGCCAAGGTTCATCGTACCGGTGAGAGTTGACTTAAAGAGACCTTCTCCGTTGGCTACGATGAGCCCTTCCACGCTAAAGTCCTTGTTCGAATCGGTTGCAACATCGGTCAGATAGCTTGCGTTGGCGGTCGTCATAGTTGAGACAGTATCTCCGGCAACGCTGCGCACGAGGTTATCTACCTGCATATTTTGGCTGGTGCGGGCCTCGATGCGGGCCGCAGCAGCCAGTTTCGTGTTGCCGTTTAACATGGCGGTGAAGCCATTGCCCGCCCGACTGACCGTACTTTGACTAGCGTGCGTCGCAGCTGCAGTTCGTACGCTGGAGGATTGTCGCAACAACAGTGAGCTCGTCAGGTTCGAGGCTCCGGCTCCCAGACCACCCATCGCACCGCCAATAAGGGTTTCTTTACCGACGGTTGCCCAATCAACACTACCGTTGGAATATTTCTGCGTGCCGGTTGAAACCCCACCGGAGATGAGCGCACCAGAGATCATGGCAGCTCCCAGTGGTCCACCAACGCCGGTGGCCATCACCCCAACTCCCACCGCAATCGCGGCACCGGGAGCGACGTATTCCCAGTTATTGGACCACCAGTCGCCGACTGCACCCGCTGCATTCGCCAATGGTCCCTGCAGGCTCTCCGAGTAGGCTTGGAGTTCAGCATCGGTGACCGGTGCTAATCCGTGTGGGTCGATGGCATGTAATGGGTCGTTGCCCGCATACGAATACGGATTCGCCGACCAGCCCGCACCGACCGGCGGCGCTAACGGGTCAACCGACAAGAACCCACGAGCTACCGGATCATAAGCGCGAGCGCCCATCCATTCCAGCCCAGCAACCTGGACCCCACCATCGGCAGTCAGGCCAAGACCACCAGGCAGGCCACCGCTGGCACCAGACGCCGCAGCCAACACCTGCCACGGATCGTCCGTCGCAGTGGCACGAGCCGCACGCCAACCAGAAGGTTCCCACTGGTTTCCTATACCGGTTAGCCCAGCTGGACCTTGAAACACCGGGGTAGCTTCAACCCCGATGAGGTTTGGCGTCCCGGCTGCAATATCCCACTGCAACCCAGTGCCATCAACTTCAGCCAGCTCGCCGAGCGCGTTAACCCACAGATCCGTCCGGTGTTGTCCCTCAGCGTCCTGGTCGATAATCTTGGCTAACCAGCCGCGGGCATCCCACGAATAATGCGTAGTACCTTCGGTGCTGGCGGCGCGGACTCGCCGACCCTGGCCATCGTAGTGATAGTCGACCTGGGTGCCATCGGGTTCAGTGACGGTCACCAACTGACCGGCGGCATCGTAATCCAGTGCGCGCTGGCCTGCCGGTGTTGCCTCATTGACCAGGCGCCCGCCCAGGTCATAGGTCCATGAGCATGTCCCAGCGGCACTTTTGGCGTGGGTCAGTTGACAGGCGTTGTCGTAGAGGTATTCGGTGATGCCATCGGGGCCATCCAATTGGACGATCCGGCCGGAGTCATCCCGGGTAATGCGGGTCACCGATACTCCCGAAGGATCGGTGCGCGTGTGAACGGCTGAGAACCCATCCACGTGTTCCCACGTTTGGATTTGATTCCCGGCTAGTGCCTCGCGAATGCGCCCGGCAGCATCATAGGCCAGCTGGATGTCGCCCAGTGTAGAGTGGCTGATCTGGCTGATCCGACCGGTCATATCGCGCTGGTACTCGGTGCGTGCACCATCGGCATCCACCAGCGCTGTGCGTCTGCCGTCGGCATCGTAATCCCACTGCGTGGTGCGCGCCTGACCATCGATGGCGGTGACACGTTCAATGAGCTGCCCGAGGCGACTGTAGGTCAGTGTGTGGGTGACCTCGTGGTCATCGTGCGTATAGTCGGCGATAGTTGTTGTTCGTGAGCGAGCATCAGGTGCCAGCTGGACGATCCAGCACCCGTTGACCTTCATCCCCGTCTCGCGGCCGGCCTCGTCGTGGGTCCATTCTGTGATGTTGCCATCTGGATCGGTCTGCGACAGCTGGCGACCAGCAGCATCATAGATTGCGGTGGTGGCTCGGCCCAAAGGGTCAGTCGAGGAAGCGAGATGATCCAAGTGCGTATAGGTGCGCTTAGTCACGCCACCGGTCGGGTCAATGATCTTGACCATCCGACCGCGCTGGTCGTATTCATACCGAGTGACGCCGCCGACACCGTTGACAACTTTAATCAACTGCCCTGCGGCATCGTACCCGAACGTTCGCTGGCCGTAGCGAGAATCTTGAGCGCCAACGATACGCCCGAGTTTGTCATACCGGTAGCGGGCTGCCCCAACGCCGGGAATGGTTTCTCGAGTCACACGGCCAGCGGCGTCGTAGTCGATCGTGGTGACGTCGCCGGCCGGGTTCGTTCGAGCGATGACACGCGATGCTGGTGGTCCGGGTTGGTGACCAGGAGGCACCGATTGCGGCACTGCAAGACGGTGGCTACACGGATCTGCGGGCGCACTTCGACGGTGCAGAAGCCTACTCGTATGTTTTCGATGGCCAACTGGGCTACCTCGACTACGCGATGGCCGGCGAAGAACTGATGCCATTCATCACCGGTGCGACCTCATGGCATGCAAACTCGGATGAAGTGCCAATCTTTGATTACACCACCGAATTCAAACAGCCTGCACAGCAGGAAATCTACGAACCCGGCCCGTACCGTGCGTCGGACCACGATCCGGTGCTGTTTGGTTTGTCCCTGACCGCTGGTGACACTGAGGAACCTACAGACCCAGAGGAGCCTACAGATCCAGAGGAGCCTTCGGATCCAACCGACCCAACGGATCCTTCTGATCCAGAGGCTCCACTCGATCCTTCACTGAGTATTGAGCCACAGCGTATCGCCGTGGAGGACTTCATCGGCTCTGACAAGGATGCTGAACGTGGCGTGCTGCTGCGCGTCGATGGCTTAGAGCCCGGCGAACAAGTGCAGTTCACCGTCACGCCACGCTCCGAGAACGTGCAACCATACGAACACACTGCTGTTGCCAATGATGACGGCGTGGCCCAATGGCACGTGGCCGGCCTGAACTCCGCGGGAATCGACACCTACATTGGTGCCTACGATGTCGTTGCCAGCTACGGTGACGAGGCCGAGAATACCTTGAACGGAGCCTTCGAGGTCTACTCCAATAATCCTGCACCGGAGACCGAGACACCAGAGACGGACAGCCCAGGCGAGCAACCACCAGCAGAGCTTGGCGAGTCCGCCTATAATGGCGACCTGGCCAATACCGGCGCCAACAGCGTTTTGCTGTTTGCTTCCGTAGCGGTTCTGCTACTAGTCGTTGGTGGTTCAGCGTTGTTTATGAGCCGCAGCCACCACTAAGCGTCGCAAGACAACCCCTCGGCCCCAGGTCTCGTGTTCACACGACATCTGGGGCCGATGCGTTACTCAGACCCCTCAGCGCCCGGGACCAGATAATAACTATCTGGCCCTTCCAGAATCGCAGCACCATCTGTTTCAATCATGTGCGGGACGACCAGCTCACCGGTATCTTGTGGATCGTAGGATCGACTCAAGGCACCGGTGATCACATTGCGTGCTTCAATATCGCCGTCCGGATTTTCCACATAGGCAATCGCCGCACCGACGCCGACGAGTTCGAGTCCTTCCTGCGGTTCCTGAAATAGCAGCTCTCCCTCGGCGTCGTAGCCGGAAAGTTCCTGCCCCAAGGTCACCCAGGTCTGACTCGAGGGATCCTGTCCTGCATCGGAAAGTTCTTCAGCCAGCAGCTGCCCATCACCCAGGCGAACCAGCGCGCGATCGGTGGAATCGGTGCCGATCAGTACGGCTCCCGCATCGTCTTCCAGCCCCGGATTCGGGCTGGGCACGCTCACACTCAGCTGCTCTTCGTCCCACTGGTGGTCGGCAATGGGCAAGCTCCACTGCGGGTCACCGTCCAAACCCGAATCTGCCAAGGTGGACGCGGCGTAGGCCTTCACGTCGCCGTCGTGCGCCACGAGAATGGTGGCGTAGAACTCCCCCAAGATACGGATGTCCTGCGTGTTGCGCTCATCCAGCAGCACTTCGCCAGTCGCAGGATCCAAGACCACTTTGGGCCCATTGCTTCCCATGGCCGCTTCGGGCGGCGACGCAAATACTGTGCCGGGACCCTGATGCGGGCCTGGCACCTCTACCGGCCCCCATATCTGCTCACCAGAGTGCAGGTCGTATCCGGAAGCCACGGTGTGCCCAAACGTTTGGACCTCAGCGTCGATATCCGTCAGGACCGCCAAATACTGGTCGCCATCAGAGGTCAACGTAAACCCGGTGCAACTGAGCGGTCGTTGGGCCTCCCACAGCACCGTGCCGGTTGCATCCACAGCACGAAACGTCAGCACGTCCTCGTGATGTTCTGCTGACAACGACACCCCGTCGGCGGTGTGCGGTGGCGTGCGCCAACCGGGTGCGACCACTTGCCCTTCGGCTAACTGTAAGGGTAACCGCAGTGCCGATGTATCGGTGGTGACAGCCGGGCTGTTCACTTGCTGTGGCTCCGGTTCATAGTCCGGCAACAGCTCGGTTTGCTGGCCCGAACTACATGCACTGAGCACCACTGCGGCGGTGAGGACGACCCCGATACGGACGGGTGATGTGACTCTACTGCGCATCTTCTACCCGAATGCCTGAGCAACAGCTTCATCAACGGCGTCCACAAACACGTCAGTGGGTTGTGCCCCAACCATTGGCTCACCATCCACAATGAACGACGGCGTGGAATAGGCACCCAGTTCGGTGCCTAAACTCTCGTTCGCCGTTATCTGTTCTTGTACCTGTTCAGATTGCATATCCTGAGTAAACTGCTCGGTGTCTAATCCAAGGTCGGCGGCTAGTTCAACGAGAGCGTCGTCGCTCAGATCGGCAGCGTCGCGGATTTCACCATCGGGATATAATGCATCGTGGTATTCCCAAAAAGTGTCTTGGAGTGCAGCCGCGTATGCCGCCTTCGATGCTCGTTCGGAGTCCGTGCCGTAGACATTGAGGTCGCGCCATTCGATGCGCAATTCGTCGTCTTCAACGTAGTCCATCATGACCGGCAATGTCTCGTGGCTCCATGTGGCGCAAAACGGGCACTGATAATCCGAGAACACCACCATCGCCACCGGAGCATCGACACTGCCGATGCTCAATGGATCTTCGGTGTCGCGTTGTTCCACGTGGCTCAGATCGACTTGGTCGCCTTCTGATTGTGGAGCAACGTCAACAACGCCGCCACTGTCGCCGGTGGCCTCCGTGTTGTCCGTAGCGCCAGACTGCTTCGCATCATCGGAACCGGCGAACATAAAATATGCCAGTGCGATAACAACTACTGCGAGGGCGCCCACGACGGTAGGCAGCAACCACGGGGGTGTGGAGCGGGAGGATTGCTGTGTCAAAACTGTTCCTTGCAACTCGACGCAGTGCTCCGCAGAGCACCTTGTCTTCTATCCGAAAGAGTAACGATTCAGTGGGCTACTATACATGTTCGTTACTATGAGGCATAGTAGATAGCATGTTCAAGACTTTCGGATACGCTCAACAGGCGCTGCGGCAATGGAACCGGCGTCAAATACTCGTTGCCGCACTCGCCGCCATTGGCATCGGTCTGCTCATCGGCATCGCTACGGTCCTGATCCCAAATCCATTATTTGCCCGTGACATCCCTCCCGTGTGGTGGAACTATCCGGTCTGGATCATCACCTCGGTGCTCGGTGGCATGTTGTTGGCCACCTATATTCGCCCGAGTGCATCGACGGCTTCCGCTGACGACGAAGTAGCCGATCCGCAGTCGCGGCAGGGAAAGTTTGGCGTGGTCGGTGGATTGCTTTCGTGGTTCGCGGTGGGCTGCCCGGTGTGCAATAAGTTAGCATTGATGGCATTCGGCTACTCTGGGGCGATTACATACTTCACCCCGATTCAGCCCTTTTTGGGCATCGCAGCGCTGTTGCTGACCGGTATTGCCCTCGTGTGGCGCCTCAAAGGACAAGTTCTTTGCAGTGTGTCACCGGCCAAATCATTGGAACCACGCTTGACTCGAGAAACGGAAAACGCCGGCTTATGACAACGTCGCCCCATGGAGCCCCTCAACTGGGCGAACTGGAACAGCAGGTTATGAGCTTGCTATGGCAAGCTCACCCGCGCAGCGTCCGCCAGGTCATGGATGCTCTCCCCTCCAGCCCGGCTTATACGACGATCGCCACCGTGATGCAAAACCTCCGGACGAAAAATATGGTGCGCAGCCAGCACGACGGACGGTTCGTGTTTTATGTTCCGCAAGTGGGTCGCGAAGAATACATTGCCCGACAGATGCACCAAGCACTGGACACGAGTCACGACAAAGCCGCCTCGATCCTGCATTTCGTGCAAGATATGCCTGAAGACGGCTTGCAAATGTTGCGCAATTATTTGGGGCAACCATGACGACACTCATCATGGTCGCAGTGCTCTCGGTAACCGTGCTAGTCAGCGGGCTAGCCGGCGGAGCCGTGATCCGCAAGGCTGCCCCAGCGCTAATGCTCAAACCACGCCTTGCGGTCGGAGTCCTATTGACGACGCTGGCCACCTGGCTCGTAGGCTTCGCAGCCCTTGGGCCCATGCTCGCATGGGGGTTATCTGGCCCCAGCGGACTGATGCCCGGCAATTCAGCAGTGGTGTGTCAACGCTGTCTCGACGCCGCAAATCCCTTGCCAGCCGGACTATCGTTTGACACCTTCATACCGGTTGTCCTGCTGCTGACGCTACCTCTGCTCCTGGTGTTGGCCATGCTGCTCAGCGGCTACCGTACCTTCCGTCGCAACGCGAAACAGCGTCGCGAACTTTACGATACCTTGCGTGCAGGAGCCACCCAAACGCAGCTTGCCGGACAACCAGTCACCGTGATCCCCCATGACCAACCAACGGCCTTCACACTGACACATCGTGCCGGGGGCATCGTCGTGTCTACCGCCCTGTTGGAGTTGCTCAGCCACGACGAACTGACCGCGGTCATCACGCACGAAGCCGCCCATCTGCGCCAGCGCCATCACATCATCTTAAACATCCTGCATGGAGCGACGAGACCGCTGCGTTGGATCCCGCTCGTGTCGACCATCAACGCCGCAATTCCGCACTACCTCGAAATGGCTGCAGACAATGCCGCTCGTGAGCAGACCAGTACGCCAATATTGGCCAGTGCGTTACTAAAGATCGGCGAGAAATCCGGTCCCGCTGCAGCGCATGGCCCCTGTGGCTCCGTGGCGCTGCACGCGGCAGGCATCGATCGGATCCGACATCTCATTGCACCACCCAATGGCAAACACGGCGCGGTAGCCATGACCGCAATGTTCACAGCGGTGGGCATCCTGTTGGCCGGCAGCGTCATCGTGCATCTGCCCTATCTCCAAGCAGTGCTCGACGGCTGTCTGATGTAATCGTGTCACTGGCCCAGCGACGCCACCCGATAACTTCTGAGCCCTACGACTCCATGACCTGTCGGGCAGCGGTGAGCCCAGCACGGATGGCGCCTTCAACATGCCCTGCAAAGGCGTCGGCCGTCTCGGTCGAGGCCCAGTACATCTGTCTACGAAAGTGAGGCGCATAATGGCTGCATATCTCCAGATCACCTTGCAGGTCGATGACGCCTACCTGTCGACTGAGCTGTTCACTTCCGACGTCGTCGGCGGATTATCCCGTACCTAAGTGCCGACCCGGAGATCCGCATATACCAGGTTGCCTAAACGCAGCCACTACAGTTCCGGTACGGCCGACCACACGCACGCTGCTCGGTCTGTCGTACCGATCAATGCCGGAACATCAATTTCCCCAGGAGCCACCGTCCGTGACCACGCTGACTGAAACGATCACGCCCCAACGGCGACAACAACTGCACCGCCGAACCCTCACCACCGTACTGATCAGTCAGTCGTTTGGCGGGGCAGGGCTGGCCGCAGGCATTTCAGTAGGCGCGCTCATCGCCCAGGACATGTTGGGCAGCGACGCGTTATCGGGACTCCCCACCGCCCTGTTTACACTCGGCGCGGCACTGACCGCATTCCTCGTGGGGCGCGCCGCCCAGCGCACCGGACGCCGCAAGGCGCTGGGTTTCGGATTCATCACCGGCGGGATCGGCGCCATCGGCGTCGTGGCCGCCACACACTTTGTCAGCCCAGTCCTGTTGTTTATCTCCCTATTTTTATATGGCGCGGGCACCGCAACCAACTTGCAAGCCCGCTATGCGGGCACCGACCTGGCCCCGGCGAACCGCAAAGGTACCGCGATCAGTACGGCCATGGTCGCCACCACCATCGGCGCAGTCGCCGGCCCGAATCTGATCGAACCGCTGGGCGGCCTCGCCGAACGCCTCGGGCTCCCCACGCTCGCCGGACCGTTCTTATTGGCCGCCGTCGCCTACCTCACCGCCGGGCTCATTCTCGTGACCATGCTGCGCCCCGACCCATACCTGGTGGCAAAACAGCTCGAAGCCCAAGCCAACCCCGAAGCCGACACCATCACTGTCCAAACGCCGAGGGATAAGCCCTCTCGTCTCGTGCGTGTCGGCGCCTCAGTCATGGTCATCTCGCAGATCGTCATGGTCGGCATTATGACGATGACGCCTGTGCACATGCGCGCACATGACCACTCCATGGGCGCTGTTGGGCTCGTCATTGGGCTCCACGTCGGTGCAATGTGGCTGCCATCGCTGGTCACCGGGCCGCTGGTCGATAAAATCGGGCCACGGATCATGGCCATCTCGGGCGGTCTGATCTTGTTGGCATCCGGCCTCGTCGGTGCCTTTGCGCCCGGAGAAAGTCTTGCCGCCCTGATCATTGCTCTGGTGTTACTCGGCATCGGTTGGAATATCGGGCTCGTCTCCGGCACCACCTTGATCGTCCATGGAACCCAACCAGAAACGCGCGCTAAGACTCAAGGCAGCATTGACGTCTGGTATCAGCTGTTCGGTGCGGGTTCCGGAGCCCTGTCTGGTGTCCTGATGAGCGCAGGAGGTTTTGGCGTCGTGACGATTATCGGCGGTATTCTCGCGCTGATCATCATCCCTGCCATCATCCTGGCACCCAAAATCGATGCACAAGCTTAAAACTCCTCGGCACATGAACAACGCAACAACGGTCAGCACCAGGGCATTGAGTTTCGCCCACACATAGCGTTATCGCTAGGTCATGGTACCTGTTCGTGCCAACGATTGAGCCTACAATATAATGCATGGGCAACGCAGTTGAACCGGCCGGGCGGATGACTCCGTACGGTGCTGAGCATATCCTCGTCCTCGTCCTCACTGTCATCGTCGCCGTGGCACTGGTTGTCTGGTCACGTCGCATCCGCGGAACCGTACACGAAGACCGTTTCCTGAGTATCGCAGGCTGGACCATGTTGGTGGTCACGGTGGTGTGGACGCTCTGGGGGATGCAGCCCGCCCACTGGAACATCGAACAGTCCCTACCGTTTCATTATTCTGATGCGCTGCGCCTGATCACCGCGATCGCGCTGCTGACTCGCGCCGGCTGGGCGATCGCCATCACGTTCTTCTGGGGTCTGACCCTCAATCTGCAGTCGGTCATCACACCGGACCTCAACTATTTCGACTATCCGGTGTTAGAGTTCGCGGTGTATTGGTTCCTGCACATTGCCGCACTGGTTGTGCCGATCGTCTTTGTGTGGGGTCTGGGGTACCGTCCAACCTGGCGTGGCTACGGTGTCGCCTATGCCGCGACCGTTGCATGGGCCGGTATTGCGATTCTGGTCAATGCGATTACCGGGGCGAACTATGCATACCTGAGTCGTGCACCCGAAGGACCATCTATTCTCGATGTTCTGGGTCCCTGGCCGGTGTATATTCTGTGGGAAGCGGTGATCATCGCGGTGGTGTGGGCGCTGATGACGTGGCCCTTCCAAACCAAGACAGCGCGGAGTGCGTTGGTAGCAGACCGGTGGGCGACGGTACGACGAAAACCACCTGCCGGGGACACCACAACACCGACTAATGCTGAGCAGATGTTGCAACCGTAGGCGTTGATTGTTCCAGCGGTGGCCGGACTTTGCGCAGCACAAGGGCCATTGCCACAACCACCACGAGCGTCGTGGCCAAGCCCACGAGGCCACTTTCGGTGAGTGCGTAGAGGACGTAACCGACCAAGGCTGAAATCGCACCGACAAATGCGTAGGGCAGTTGGGTTGAGACATGGCTGGCGACCGAACAAGCAGCTCCGGTACTCGACAAAATCGTGGTGTCGGAAATGGGCGAACTGTGGTCACCCCACACCGCACCGGCCAGCACGGCACCAAAGCTTGCGATCAAAAACGCGTCGCCGCCTGGCACTGCATTCATCATTTCACCGGCCAGTGGGAGCAGGATGCCGAATGCACCCCACGAAGTTCCGGTAGCAAACGCCATAATAGCTGCCACTACGAACAAGACTGGGATGAGCCACACTGCGGGGACGGCCATGGCTTCCACAACCGACGCGAGGTATTCTCCGGTGCCCATCACACTGATCAGATCGGCGAGCACCCACGCAAAAAGCAAGATGAGCACAGCGGGCAGCATGGACTTGGCCCCGTGATAGGTGCCGCGACGTCGTGTGCCCCGCTGGAATGTTGGGTTGTTCTTGGTGTATCGCAGGCAGTAATAACCGGCGATCGCCAATGCGCCCAGGCCACCAACGTTCAGTGCGATCCCCACATCGGCTGCAGCCAAAGTGTCTATGACGCCCCAGCTGTCCCCGAGGATGCCTCCGGTGACATACATCCCGACGACCACACCGATGAACAGCACAATGAACGGCAGCAGCAGCGCGCGTATGGCGCCCCGATCGTGCAACGGCATCGTATCGGTAAGCTGAGCTGGCGCAGTCTCGTTGGGGTTGTGCAGCCCGTCGCCACGTATAGCACGGGTCTCTTGCTTGCGCATACTGCCAAAGTCCAAGCCCAACGTGATGGTCAGCCACAACAGCACAAGGGCTGCAATCGCATAATAGTTCATGGCCGCAGCCAGGACGAAGGCTTCAACCTGCGTCAAGACCAGAGCTGACGCAGTCAGCAACGGAGCCATGATGCCCATGATGGAGGCGCCCCAGCTTGACAGCGGCATCAGCACAACGACCGGTGCAGAACTCGAATCAATCAGGTATGCCAACTTGGCACGTGACACGCGATAACGATCGGTAATCGGCCGTGCCACCTGTCCTACAGCCAGAGCGTTGAAGTAGTCATCAATAAAGATGAGCATGCCCAGCAGCCCGGTGAGTACTTGCGCCCCGCGGCGCGTTTTGATGCGTTTCGCCGCCCATTCGGTAAAGGCTGCCGCACCACCGGACATCATGACCAGCGCGGTGACGATTCCGAGTTGAAAGAGAAAGGCCACGATCAGAATCGTGTACCAATTCACCGCCCCATCAACCCAAACAAGCCCAAAGATGGCTTGTCCTATCGTTGTGACCATGGTCAGCGGGTTGAAGTCCGCAATGAGCAATCCGGCCACGAGGATGCCAACACCAAGCGACGTCAGCACTTTTTTCGTGGCGATGACCAGCACAATCGCCACGAACGGGGGTAACAACGTGAGTATGGGGTATGCCTCTAACACGACCACACCTTCTGAAGATTTTTGTCGAAGTGTTCCATAACACTATCAGCTGCCAAAGCGACTCCACATCCAGCCAAAGCACCAGTAGCATGGCGAATATCCACCCCTCAACATACAGCGAGGTAGCCATGTCTGATACCGGAATGCAGCAGCCCAACGCGCGGGACATCGATGTCCGCCCGCTGCGACCTCAACACCGTCATCGGGCCATCTTCGAAGCCTACGAACAACTCGTCACCGGAGAGTCGATGGTGGTGATGACTGATCAGGAACCAGAAGGCCTCCGCAAGGAGTTAGATCGAGAATTGGCCGGGGCTTGCCGTTGGAAACCCCTACCGTCGGCCGATGACGCCTACCGGGTGCGCCTCACCAAACTCGCGAGCACTGCATTGCCCCGTGTCGTAGCCAATACGCGGAAACTCGGCGAGGCGACCGACCCTGCAACGGGAGGATCCATTTGGCGCTTAGAGCCAGGTGCTCGTGATCTCGACTCAAATATCATCGCACTCCCGGCCGGCGATGAGATTGCCCTGCACGCAGGACCAAGCCTCGATGTGTTGATCCTGGTCCTGCGTGGTTCAGGGGAGCTGCACACCGAGCTGGACGTCATCGCACTGCAGCAGGGCAATCTCATCTGGTTGCCAAAGTATGCCCAGCGGCGGTTCGTCGCCGGACCCGACGGCATGCAGTACTT
This sequence comes from Micrococcaceae bacterium, assembly GCA_013393415.1. Classification (GTDB taxonomy): domain Bacteria; phylum Actinomycetota; class Actinomycetes; order Actinomycetales; family Micrococcaceae; genus Yaniella; species Yaniella flava. The sequence continues at coordinate 20,802 of JABXHI010000046.1, read as the reverse complement.
GACCGTCCATCAGCGCAAACCAACCCTGAACATCACCGCGGCACCAGACCGTTCGTGAAGTCTTACTCGACTTCGGTGAAGCCTGCTTCTTCAAGCATGGTGCGACTTTCGTCAAGGCTGATGTAGTCGCCCTCTGCCATGTTTGCGGAGCCTTCGTAGCCGGGCACGTTGGCCAGCTCTTCAAGGTCGGCAACTTCGTAATCGATCGAAACTTCCTCGGTGGCCGAGGTGTCGCCGTATTCGATGGACTGCTCGTAGCCTTCAACATCAGCGGCTTGTTCAACCACCGGGTCAAACATTTGCTGGGCTTCTTCCTTACCGCCCAGTCCGGCTGCCTCGTAGTCAATCTCGTTGGTCGTAGTCTGCTTGGTCACCTCATCGCCGACGGCGGTGTAGGTCATCGTGATCTCGATACCATTCTGGCTATTGGTGAATGAGGTTTCGGTTTCTTCCTCACCGCAGGCCGACAGCGTCAGTGCTGCGGCAATTGGCAGTGCTGCTAGGGCGGTGAATTTCTTGGCAAAGCGGCGTGTTGTGGCGTTCATCAGGGGTGTCTCCCTTAGATGCTGTGATGACACAGCGGGTTTTGCGAGTTACGACTCTACCGTGACCCTTGCAGTTTGGTCGGGTTGAGTCACGTGAGCCGTTGGGCTCATGGATTGGATCAGTGTCACCGTCCCGGCAAGACCGGCGTACCCACGGCCTGTAGTCAGGGCGACGGGCGCGCGACGTGGCAGTTTGACGTTGAGCAGGTCACCGTCGAAGTCGACGTCGGGTTGCAGCACGACACCGCACCGGGATTTTGACAGTTTCTTGGTCCAGTGGCCGTACTGCGAGCGCAGATCACCCGCGCGGCCTGCCGCGACGACGCAGACGCGTGGGGTCGTGGTAGTCAACAGGGCGCTGATGGATTGATCGGGGTCTTCGACGCGTTCGGCGTCATCGATCAGCAGGAAGACAGGGCCTTGTTCTAACCGCAGTGCGGCCAGCATGGCCGGAATATCGTCCTGGTTGGACGCTGATTTGTCGAAGGCCACGTTGCGAAGTGGGGAACGTCGGTTGTAGATCCCCCAGACGGCGGGGCGCTGATCGATCGGAGCAACCAGCAGCAGTTCGGCGATGGCACAGAGCAGGCTGGATTTCCCGCTGCGTGCTGGTCCGCCGATGAGAATGTGTTCTTCTTCGAACACTTCGAGCACGGCGGGTTGCAGCGTATCTTCTGACAGGCCCACGGGGATGCGCAGGGGTTCTTGACTCAGATCCAGTGTGTCGGCGAGGTCTGCTGCAGCCACATTATTGGGCAGGGTGCCGATCACGTCGGGCTTCGGTGTGGCGTCCGCCCAACGATCGATCGCTTGGGCGACGGCGGCTTCGAGTCCGTGGTCTGGTGTGGCCACGTGCATTTGGAGCAGAGTGTTCACATCCACGCAGCGCCCGGGAACTTCAGCGGGCACGTTTTTGCCTTTGACACCCAGTGCTGAGTAGTCATAGGCGTCGGCCAGCCGATACACCCAGCGTTGGGTGGTGACTTCGTCCATGGCCGGGGGGACGGATTTCGCGCGGGTCGTGGTCACCACAAAGTGCATACCTACCCCGGGTCCATCGGCGTAGACACGGTACAGGGCATCGAGGTGTTCTTGGCCCTCGAAATCACTGAATTCGTCTTTGAAGGTTGCCAGTCCGTCGATCATGATGACCATATCGCGTTGTCGGGTGGCAGATTCGCGGCGCCGATGGAACTCACTGCGTATGAACCGCATGAACCGGACTTGCTGTTCTTTGGCACCTGGCCCGGCACCCACATAGGCGACGGTATGCGGTAGATGCTCGAGCTCCTCGAGCCCACGCGAGCCGACATCCAGACAGAGGATATCGAGTTCCTCGGGGGATTTCGATTCGGCCAGCGCGAGTCCAATACTGGTCAGCGTCGTAGTGGTTCCGCTGCCGCGGACCCCCATCACCAATAGATTGCCTTCGGCCATGTCCCAGCCGGTGGGCGATTGTCGTTGCAGGTCAGGCTCATCGGCCAGGGTTACCTGCACCATGTTCCCGTTGACGCCGCCGACGGCCGGCACGGGGCGTGCACCGGGCCCGGGTTCTACCGCGGTATCGTAGCCGTCCAGCCGTACTCGCTCGCCGAGCGCTTCGGGCCACACTTGCCGTGGCGGTGCGAAACCGGCGGCTTCATTGGCGGCCAGAACCGCATCGATGAGCAGATCAAAGTCGTTTTCATCGCTGGAAGATTTCTTCGGTGCCCCCGAGCTTTTCCGCGGGATCGGTTGACCGAACAGTCCAATATCTCTGACTTCGACTTGTTCGGCCACCTGATCTTGGGCTTTGCCCGTCACCAGTGCGGTTTGGACCGGAGTGATGTCATCTTGGCCCAGCTTCACGTAGGCACGCCCCATCTGGGAGCGTTCGATGCTGGCAGCCGAGGGCACACCAATCACGTTTTGGGAGTCTTCACGGCTCTGCACACGTAACGCCACGCGCAGGTTGGTGTTGGCCAGGATGTCATCGTTGACCACCCCGGCCGGGCGCTGGGTAGCCAGAATCATGTGCACGCCCAGGGTTCGACCCACCGCGGCAACGCTGACCAGTGAGGCCAAGACATCCGGGAAGTCTTTGGCCAGCATCGCGAACTCGTCGATGACCAACAGCAACCGGGGCAGCGGTTCGGCGGGATTCGTCGCCAAATACGCGGGTAGGTTGTCGATATCCTCGCCGGCTTCGGCGAACAGCCGCTGACGACGTTCCATTTCGGCTTCGAGTGCCCGCAACGCACGGTCGGCCAGCTGCTCATCGAGGTTACTGATGGTGCCAATCGTGTGCGGCAGTCGCTCGGCGGCTTTGAATGCGGCCCCACCTTTGAAGTCAATGAGAATAAAGCTCAGCGTCTCCGGGCTATTGCGCGCCGCCAACCCGGCAATGAAGGACCGCAGGAATTCGGACTTCCCCGAACCGGTCGTGCCACCAACCAGCCCGTGGGGGCCGTCTTTGACGATATCCAGGGACAGCGGGCCTTTCTCCCCCAGCCCCACCGGGGTCGACATACCCGGCGATTTCCAGAGATCTTGGATGGTTTCTGCATTGAGCTCCCCAACATCCAGCAGTTCCGGCAGTCGCACCAGTGAGGGCAAGGAGGCACCGGGCACCACGAGTTCCGGGTCTTCAAATTGTGCTAGCCGGCGGGCACACTGCTGGGCATCCGCCAATCCGACGCCTGCGAGGGTCACATCTTCGACATCGATGAGATCTTCGGGGTGGCGTACCGTCGCCGAGGCATCCTTGCCCACCTCGATCACGGTGGTACAGGCGGCCGGCAGCTGATCGGTTGTGGTCGCAATAACGATGCCACTGACCAATACTTGCCGCTCGTCGGGACGCAGCATCCGTGCGGAACGTTGACCACGGCCGTGGCCCAACAAATCGCGGGCCGGCGAGTTCCGTCCTTCCGTGAGCACTTCCGAGTCCACCACGAGCATCATCGTCTCGGTGGGCAGCGCATTGATGTTCTCATACAGGCCACGCAGCATCGCATCACTGGCATCGCGTTGATTCGACATCCACCGGGCCCCCGTACTGCTGCCCGGTTGTTTGGTGTGCGGCAACCAAGAGGCCCAATCCCAGACATCTTCGCGTCCGTTGTCACAGAAGATCCCGACGCTGAGATCGGCCGGGCCCACGTGCACTGCCGCCTGGATCAGCATGCTGCGTGCCATCGCCAATGCGCCATCTCGGTCTCCGACGATACCGACCACACCGGCATCATTGAGGTCGACGAGCACCGGGGCCGCGGTCAGTTGGCTGGTGTTTAAGACTTTTTTGACGCGTTCGTGCAACCGTTGCGAGGCGCGATCATCCAGTGGCGGCTTCCACGGCACATCACCGATGCCTGCGTGTAGGTGCAGATAGTCGGTAGCTGCTGGCCGCCGCTGCCACATCAGGGTTGATGGGATCGCGACCCGTCGCATCACCGTGGCCGGATCCGGGATCAGGTCGTGACGACGCTGGATCTCGTCGGCCGCAGCGTCAGAAATTTCGGTGTCGAAGTCTTCGATGGCCTGGCTGAAGCGTTCTTCTTCTGCGGCGAGGTTCTTTTTGCGGCGGCGCTTTTGCTCAAAGTACATACCAATTGCCATGATCGGGCTCAGCAGCGCGAACAGTGCGAAGCGCGGGTTGCCCAACACGACGACGAGCACACCGGCCATAATCAACGGCGCGATGATGGTGACCAGGCTGAAGCGGGTGGAATCCGGGACGTCTTCAGGCGACGGCGGTTCGATATCTTCGGGATCAGGCGGCAGCCCGGGCCGCGGTGGTCGGTTGAACGGTGCCGTGGCGGCGGGCGTCAAGTTGGCGAGTGCACCGGGGGCTGGCGCGGCGGGATCGTGACGGAAGGGTTGGACGTTGAGCACCGCTCCGCCCACTAGCACGGTGACGGCTTCAGTCAACACCATCCCGTCTTCGCCGACCTTGGTCCCCTTGACGTAAGTCCCATTCGTGGAACCGGCATCAGACAGCAGCAGGCCATCGTCCCCGTGATATTCGATCGTGCAGTGATTCCATGAGGCGCTCTCGGTGGGCAGCACGATATCAGCTTGCGGGGCCCGACCGATGACCAGCGGACGGTGATCTGGTACGGGCACGACGGGGCCGACTTCAAAACCACCGGAGACGGCAACGTTCCAGCCGGCAATGTTGCGGATGCGTTCTGGGGCCTTGCGGGACAGGACGGAGCCTTCGAGGAGTGTGCAATCGGACAGCACGGTGTCGCCGGTGACGGGAGCGTGGTCCAGGTATAGCCGGTCATCATCGGCAAGCGTGTACCCGAAGGCAGTCTCGACCAGGTCGGCCAGGGTGGCCTGTGGTTGGGAGGCCTGCAGGTCAATCACATCTTGCGAACCGTCAAGGTCGATGAAAATCCGCATCGCAACAATCCTTTAGTTTTCTTCTGGCTGGCTAATCCATACCAATACATCAGAGTACTCGCCAACGGTGGGACGCAAGCCTAATTGCTGGGAGGATGCGTGCAGTACGGTAGCGTCACTGGTCATCGCTTGAGCGTTGGCAAAGTCTAGTTGCGGTCCGGCAATACCGTCACCGGCGGCCAGTTCCAGCTCACTCAGGGACTCGGCGACGTTCGCTGGGTCCGTGTTGCCGGCATCCGATAGCGCGTTGGACAGGGCGAGCACCGCATCGTGGCTGCGCACATCAGTGACTGCGGCAGATTCGGCCAACGGGGCATCTTCTGTCAGGTTTTGCAGCGATTCATTATCGGCGATCTGGCGGTTGGCGGTGAGGAAGGCGGACATCGCGCGACTTTGTCCCGATCTACCCAGGGCAGCGCCATCATCCCAGGAGGCACCCACGGTTCGCAGGCTCGAGGAGACCGTTCCGCCCTGTTCCAACAGCGCCTGATCAAAGCTTGGACTCACTGCGTCCTGCGTGAGCACCACTGGCACGGAGACATTGCCGGCTTGCAGGGCAAACACGGCGCGAGCCTGTAAGACCGGGTGGCCGCTGACTACCACGACGTCGGCGGGGTTTTCCGCGACGGGAGCGGGGCTTTGTTCGTCCTCGCCACCACCCGTGTAGGCACCGTTTTCAAACGGGTCCGAACCGGTGCGCAGTGCCATCTCTTCGCCGAACGCAGTCGTATCGGTCTCGCCGGTGAACTCGACCTCATCGGAGACGGCTACCTCGTCTGGCAGTGGCGCACCCGCGTTAATGTGCAAAGGACGCTCATAGTTGCCAACTTCTGCAGCAAGCGTCGTCGCGGCCTCGTCATCGCCCAGTGCTAACGACCATTGATTTGTTGCGTCCTCGCCAGCTGCCTCATACGGCAGGATCACGGGGACTTCCGCGTCCTCGGCGACCGCCAGTCCGTCGGCGACATGGTTACCGGAGCTTGCGTAAATAATGCCGGCGACGCCCTGATCAATGAGGTTCTGGACCGCTTCGGCACTGCCTTCGCTACTTCCCGCATCATTTTCGGTCATGAATGTGACGTCATTGCCGCCCAGTTCCAGGCGCTGCTGGGCAACCACGGCACCTTGGGCAGCTTGGTTCCACTGGGATCCTTCGGTCGTATCACCACCTGAGGTCAGCACCACCCCGATACTTGAGCCACTGGGCAGGTCCACATCAGACAGTGCGACCGGCACGGTGACTGCCACAGCATCTGGGCCGTCATCCGCATTGGCACGGACCAGGTACACGATCGAGAGCACCAGGGCGATCACCACCACGACGGCGACAATCAGCAGCGTGATGCCCTTCTTCGACCGCAGCACAAATCGTTTGTCCGGTTCAGCCTGCGCGTCGACTTCGTCTACTTCTGCAACATCATCGGCTCCGTGCCTCATGCATCGCCTCCACTGACCGTAAAGGAGTAAATGGTCTGCGAGCGCGCACCCGACGGGACGTCCAAGTGGAACGCCGGCAGTGTTGCCACAGCTTCTAGCGAGGCGCTGAACTGGGCCTGGCGCAGCATAATTTCTGCGATATCTTCAGAACGAACATTCGCGTATCCTGCCGCGCGCTGGGATGCCAGCGCTAACTGGTAGTCAGCTGTATCGGACAGGGCCGAGCTTGCGGACATCGAACCCAGGATGCCCGAGCCCTGAACGTCTGGATCACCCAGATCAAGAATCACGTTATTGAGACTGTCGCCCAGCTGGGCTGATGCGCCCTCCAGGTCACGTGTGGATGACGCCGTGCTCTGGTGGATTCCCTCGATGACGGCAGTGGTGCTCTCGTTGAGTGCACTCGTCGTTTCATCCTGCTGGGTTTCCAACGTGGATTGTTGTTCTTCGATCTGTTCGCTCGTGTCGTTGATAACCGCATCCGAGGTGGTCGCCAAACCGGCGATCGTCGAGTTATAGGAAGCGATTACAGAATCCCGTGCGCTGTTGACCTGATCGCTGACAACCCGGACTTGTTCGTCAATGTTCTCAGGCAGTTCTTCAGCGGTCTCGTCAACAACCTTCTGGAACGCCGCACGAATGTCTTCGGGTAGCTTATCCTCGTAGACCTGCAGATCTTCGAGTGCTGACTTGACCTTTTCTTGGTCACGTTCAGCATCACCGGTGGCTTCCTGAATCGAACCGACCAGACCCTTTACGCGCTGATCTTCTGCGCCGGTTTCTTCTAGGATCTCGATGATGCGTTCTTCCGCTTCCCGCTCAGCTTCGCGGATGCGTTCATCAGCATCGTTGTCGATGGCTTCAATTTCTTCCTCGACGAGTCCCTCGAGCTCTTCAAGGTCCTCTTCGATTTGCTGTAGCGAAGCATCGAGTGTGAATATTGCCGAGTTTTCATTGCGAACGTCCAGTTCGTCGACCGCGGTCTGCCAGTGTGCCTCCTGTCCTTCGGCAAAGGCGTCTAGTTCGTCTTCATAGGTCTCATCAACGACATCATCCAGACGATCAGCCAACGACGGAGCGGGCTCATCCTCGGAGTCGGCCGGTGGATTTCCTTCGCAGTCCACACCGAAGAGTTGCGTGCTTAGGTTATCTAGGTCACTGGGCTCAGGCTCAGTTTCCTCCTCATCACCCTGCCGAGAGGATTGGGGTCCTTCTTTCTCAGCGATATCAATGGCGCAGACTTCCTCGGCAAGATCTTCATGACGCTTACGAATTTCATCCGCTTCATCGCCAATGTCCGAAAAGTCTTCTTTGACGTTCACCACGTGTTCTTCAACATCGTCGAGCGCCGCGTCACGAATCGGTGTGAGCTGGTCTTGGAGGTTCGCGAGGGAGGTACGTGCCGAACCTACGTCATCGGTCAAGCTCTCCCAGGTGACGGTTTCTTCCTCGTCGGGTGTTGGGTCCTCAGATGGTTCGGACTCGTTTTCATCGTCGTCAGACGATTCAGTCTCACTTTCGTCACCATCATCGTCCTCGGTTGGATTAAATATTTCATCAACTTTTCCGTCAATGGACTCCAGTGACCCACCGACCTCGTCGTTATGACCCGCAGCCTTCGACACGTCCTGGGTGCTGAGTTCAACGATCAGCTGCTCGCCAGTTTCGACCAAGTCGTTGAGCGAGGTCAACACCGAGTTCTGCGCGGAGAACAGAGCACAGGTAATGGACATCTGCCCCATTGGAAGTATCACAGGTTTCGGCATCTGGAGTTTCCGGCCCGAGGGTCTGCTCAATTTCCTGGACAATTTCATCGCGGCATTCGGTGTTGCCTTGGGCGTAGGCATCGAGTTGCGCACCAAGCACAAGGAAGGTTGAGTACAGCGAGTTATTCGATTCGGCATCCTCTGCGGTCGCGGCACAGCCTTCACCCTGCAGCAGCTGTGGAGGGTTCGCGTCAGTGTTGCCCATCATGCCGTTCATGGACGATACGATCTGGGACAGTTGCGAATTCATCGAGGACTCAGCGCCGGTCAATGATCCTTCAACCTGGGATTCCAGGGCGGTGAGCTGTTCGCCTACGCGTTCCATTTCGGCGACCATGTCGTCCGAGTTTTGGCGCAGTTGCTCTGCCGCATCAACACCGAGGGTCTCGGTGGTGTTGTCCAGGGTTGTACGGATATCGGTGATCGTCGTGCCAGCTCGAGTGAGCACGTCATTGACGTCAGCGACCAATTCGATGGCATTTTGCTGTCGCGCGTACTCGGAGTTCTCACCTCTGTCGAAAGCAGACGCGACCTGTCCCTCGAATGACATATCGGTGTGGAATCCGGCCTGTACGGCAATATCAATGTCAGGGACGTCGAAATCGTCAACGTCGGCGACTAGTTGAAATGTTGTAGTCGCTTCAGATTGTGGTGGTGCCAGGACGGTGCCCCACTGGACTACGGCGTCACCTTCTGATGTTTGACTGACCACACCGTTGGTGGAGCTTTCAGATTCCGGATCCGACACCACTTCGCTTGCTTGAATCCCGGCAAGCTCTACCGATCCGGCAACGCTCAGCGGTGTGCCAACCAGCGCTGGGGATTCACGGGATTCTCCGGCCACGTCATAGGTGAGGTCCGAGGAAGTCAGGGTGAGATTTTCGAGAGTGACATCAATTTCTACCCGCCCACTGTGACCTTCAAGGTCTTCAAGGTTCGTCCCGCTGCCCTCGTGGGTTTCGTACTGCGTGGTGACACGTACAGGCAGATCATCAACAACGTCTTCGATTTCGAAAGAGTTTTCGCTGCTGTTGGATTCGCCTGAAGTTTCATCGAGGTAAACTGCGCTGCCGCCGACCTCGGTAATCGCGGCATCCGAGTCCAGGTCGACCGACACGGATTGCAATACCTTCGTGGTTGCTTCCTGGTTGTACCCATCGCCGCCGCAAGCAGTCAGTACAAACGCAGCAATGGTCGCAATGCCGGTCCCACGTATGAGACTACCTGTCCGTGGCATACACGGCTCCTCCCCGACTGAATTCGAGATAGCTGATGTCGTTCCTCGGATTTCCATCGATTGTGCACAACACAAGCAACCACACAGGGATACTTGAGACAATATTTGCACATGATGGTGGCGACCTAGGCATGCGAAATAGCACGACCCTGGGACGCACCCGGTCGAGTATAACGGAAGGAGTTTTAACTTTTGGTATTCTTTGGAGTATTCCGGCGCGAAAAATAGCCTTCTAACGCGGATCGAGCCAAGTCAGACCGGCGTTCCAAAAATTCATCTGCTACTTTCAAGTTTTATGCCGGAGCCCAAAACCATAATGCGGAACTGGAAATTCAGAAACCTATCCCGGCGTCGCAGGTTTCATCGAGTGTTGTTGCAGCCTGCTGCACTTCTTCTTGTTGAATCTGCTCTTTGAATGCGGCATCGATGGCGGCCATGTCTCCCTCACCAGTCTCAACTGCGGTACGCAAGGCTTCCGTCATGGTGCCAATAGCTGTTGCAAGTTCGAGGTTCTCGGAGGCTTCGCCAATCTCATCCATCTCTGTAGCCCCTGCGTTCATGTTGGCAAGCACTTCTTCGTCGTTCATCGACTCGATGTCGGTATCGTTGTAGCGCTCGTTGACTTCGATGAACTGTTCGCAGGTCTCATCCGTTGAAGCGGCTCCCGCAGCGACCTGACTATCACCAGAAACTGCCACGTCATTGCCGGATGAACACGCAGTCACGCCAAGCATCGACAGCACGGCAACGGGCACGATAGCCAGAATATTTTTGTGGAACATGGAGCCTTGAGCACTCTCCTTGGATGGGTGATGCGCCGCAAACTACTCTATCTCGTTCAATCTTGAACAATCAACCGGAAAATGTCCGATTGGGGCGGGGCGATACTGCTACTGAGCCAGCTCGAGATCGGTCATAGCGAGCATCGCTCCGAGTACTACGACGGGGCGCAATGGTTCAGGAATGAATAGTTGGGACTCTCGAATTTCCAATAGCCCCATCGACTCAAAGTTCCGAAGATGCCTGATAGAGAATGCTGAGAAGGGGTCTTCAGCCGAAGGGATGTCACTCACTTCAGCCAACGACAAGAGCTGTCCAACGGTGTGTCTGACTGCAATGTTTCCAAAATACTGATCAGTTTCGCCCAGTAAATATTCTCGGATATAACTGACGATGAACATTTCTACTGGTTCCAGATCCTCAATCTGTGGAGCTGCCAGGATTTCGGTCATAGCCCCGGGATACACTCTTGTGGAAGTCAGCTCGATACCTGCGTGTATTTCTAAAGCTGCCCACCAGGCACGGAGCGCGCCGATGTCTTTTGCGGACTGGACTTGCAACGTGGGCTGGGGTGGGGCTGGTTTTGACAAGTCGAGATTCCACAGGGCCTCGTCTGATACCTCCACGGGCGGCTTATTAGTTACGCCTTCCGCATCGATGCCGATCATGGCAGCAACAACGCCGATGTCAGCGCGTTTGGGCATACCCGTACCCGTCACTGGTTGAGATTTGCCTATCCACTCTTGGAGTCTCGCGATCCCGGTAATCAACGGTGTAGAGACTACCGCTGCATAACGCTCCTCGGCAGGAATATCCTCAAGTCCATCCAACAGAGTCTGCAGTTGCGGAGGCAAACTCGCTGTATCACCAGCAATATCATTGATAATCTCATGGGCTTCTTCCCACGATCGCGCATCATCGCCTTCCAACCGGAAATGCACGTAATCATGTAGCACGGCCAGGCTCCACGCTGCAACAGAAGAGTCTTCAAGTTGCAGCACCATATCGATGAGTTCTTCGAAATCATCCGCATCAAACGGGTCCAAGTTCCACAGCGCAGCTGAGTCAACAATCGTCTCAAAGACCTCGATATCTTCGGGCGCGCTCATCGCTAGGTCCTCATTTTCGAGTAGCCAATTCTCAAACTGGCCCAGTTGGTCCTGCGCGCTCACCTGTTGTGCGGCAGCGGCACCAAATGCTGTACCCGTGCCAAAACCGCCGCTGCTGGACTCGTCTGACAGCATTTCCCCAAGCACCAGCCCAACGGGCTGCTGTCGATGAGCCGTCACGGCCGCAACCGTGACCGCCACCAAATAGGCACTTGCTGCAGCGAGGATCGCACCGTTGTGTTGGACCAATAAACGTTCGATCGATCGGAATGCGCGCCCTTTGCGTGCCAATGCTTCAAGGTCAGATATCGCAGGCCTCACCTCAGCTGGCGTATCCGCAGAAGGGAGCCGAGTGAGCGCAGCGCGAAGTGCCTCATCGGAATACCAGGCATCAAGTTTCTCCAGCGCTACTCCGATCAGGTGGCTAAAACTCGGGTGGCGTGGCGTTGGGTCAGGGCGGAGCCGCCCCAATATGCTGTCAAGCAGTTGCCGATCCTCAGCGGTGTATACGTTGACGAATTCGCGCAACAAAGCAACGGTGAGTGCCCGTGCCGCACCCACCGGCGTCACAAGTTCCATATTGCGACGCTCTACGGCCCGACCCATGGCCGCATTCAAGTTCTCCAAGTCCACGTCTTGGTCAGGGTTTTCCATATCAAAGCCATCCGCCGCAAGCAGAGGACCAATCTCGTCCATCAACTCTTGTGCCATCCCGGGCCGATGAGTCACACCGGAACGTTTGAGCATTTCTACAAATTCTGGATCATCAAAAGGCGAAGGCGCATCTGTCATGTCACGAGACTACAATGCGTCATCGTTCAATGCGAGCCTACCCACTAAGGTGGCTGCTTCTTCCCGGGCCGCCTCTTCCTGCATTTCCGTACTGGCCGATGGCACTCGCACCACCGGTTTCGACCTCTACGAAGAACTGGTGTTACACCACCAATTATCGGCGTAATCGATACAGGGTTTATGCGGTGAAGTCCACCATAATCACGCAAACGAGGGACAACCATAGTCGAGAAGCTAGGGGCATCGACCGTCAATGCGGAAAGATCAGTCGCTGGGGCGGACCCTCCAGCCAAGCCAGAGCAACCTTCACGTCATTCAGCTGAGAATGTACGCAGCTCACAGTCCAATTCGTCAAAACGTTGGTCTAGCTTGTCGAAACGATCGCCCATGCGCCGCAGAAACCATGCCAGGCCAGCGAAGATCATGCCGCCGTGGATGATCACGAAGCCGACACCCACCAGGACGAGCGTTACCATTTCAGCTGACATGTGCATGCCTCCATTGTGCCGCATGATTGCTCCCTTCGCCATCGAATTTGGAGCGTCACGCGCGTGGTCCAACAACAATCACAATTGCTCCGGCAGATCGGCCGGGCGAGGCATTTCTGTACGCGATGGCGTCTCCAACTGAGTCCCACCGATCTCGGCAAATCGCGCTCGCACCGCTTGGGCGAGGTTTGGCCACACACTGATCGATGTCATAATAATCCCTCCTGCTAGCAATGCTACCGGGAGCTGTCCGGTGAGAACACCGTGTACGAGACAACCCTGGCACGCCAGGATGCTGAAGTCGCAGACTTGGTGCTCTTCCGTGCAAGGTAGTCCGGTGGTCCCGGTCATTCTTGGTGCGGAGATTATGACCGGCAACCTTTACGTCACTCAATTTGGGCGGCACCTGGCTAATCCGACTGTGGACGCACCTGAGCAGACGTTAATCCAGCATGCCAAGGATGTGACCGGTCAGGGCCTTGCGCTGGGCGGGCGTTAAGGGTTTTTCGTGCACGTAGTCATGCATCCATAGACCATCGGCTAACAGTTGCACGAGGTAACTAGCATGCTGTACCTCGTCGTCTTCAATATCATCAGGCGACGGCGTCCATCGCTTATCGACTTGCCGCCAGATAGCCGAGAACTCTTCGTTTCCGCGCGCATCAATTTCTAACAGGAGCTCAGCCTTGGTGGCGCTACTACTTTGGGACAAGACAACCGCTCGCAGTCGCGTGTTCTCATCCACTGAATTGGCTGGACCGCCTGCCGCCCGTTCGAGTGCCTGTTCCCATTGATCCGCCTGGTGTTGATGGATGCCACGCATGATTTCGTGGCGCGATGGGAAATGGTAGACGATGCCCGATTTAGACATCCCGGAGGCTTCTGCGAGCGCCTCATAGGACACCGCTTCGAGGTTTTCACGTTCAATGAGGTCCACAGCCGCGTTCAGGATCTCTTCTTTTTTACTCGGACGCATCTACATCAGCCTCTTTCGGGTTGCCGCGGAAACAATATGCCGTAAGTGCCGCGGCGATTAGGGACACGACACCGACGATCGCCAAGATGGACAGATAGGCTCCGTCGTAGGCCTCGACCGCTGCCGGACCGTGCACGGCGTGGTCGACGCCGTGGTCAACATCGTCGGCTACCTCTGACGGTGCCATCAGTGAGTAGAAGAACGGTAGTAGGGAGCCGAATACCGCAACCGAGATCAGGGTGCCGAACTCGTAGGAGACGGCCTCTACCGAGGACGCCATCCCGGCCTTATCTACTGCAGCACCACCCAGTATCGCGGTCGATGCCACAGACGAGGCCAGCCCACTCCCGATCCCGACGAGCAGCAGACTGAGAATAAATGGCACCAGCGAATCCATGTTGAACGTCCACAATGCCAGGGCAATCCCGAGAGCCAGCAGGGTGAAACCACCCGAGATCAGCGGGATAAACCCGACTCGGTGCAGCACTGATCCACCCAATAACGCTGCGGGGATTGCTGGGACGGCCACAGATGCCACCAGGGCACCGGCTTCCAGCGGCGAGAATCCACCGGCCGTTTGGAACCGCTGGGTGCTCATCAACTCAACTGCGGCCACAACAAACATCATGAGTCCAGCCGTCAGGACACCACCGGTAAAAATGCGGTTCCGGAAGATGTCGACATCCAACAACGGCTGTTCCAGTCCACGCTGACGGAGGATGAATAACACCAGTCCGATGAGTCCGACCACGGTCGAGGCAATCAAGAGCCAGGCGGCGCGCTCCGGATTCGCGAGTTCTTTGATGGCCATCACGAGTCCAACCATCGCCAACATGGCCCACACCGATGAGATGAGATCCCAGTGCTTCTTCGGGTTCGCGATATTCGGTGGCGCTACCAGCAGAGTAGCAATGAGCGTGATGATGACGACCGGGACGTTCACAAGGAATACCGAGCCCCACCAGAAGAACTCCAGCAGTAGGCCGCCCAGTACCGGGCCGGTCGCCGCACCGACGACGGCCACCGACATCCACAGGGCGATCGCCAGGTTGCGTTCGCGCACGTTGGTAAAGGTAATGCGCACCAGCGCGAGACTGGCGGGCATCATGGTTGCTGCACCCACACCGAGCAGGGCACGGGCGGCAATCAAGAACCATGCGGTCGGCGAGAAGGCAGCGATCAATGACCCGACACCAAAGATGCTGACGCCGATGATAAACATCAGTCGGTGGCCAATTTTATCGCCGAGTGTACCGGTACCTAACAACAGACCGGACAGCACCAGCGGGTAGGCGTTGATGATCCATAGCCCCTGCAGCGACGTCGTGCCTAATTGGTCACGCAGCTCAGGCAACGCGGTGTAGAGGATTGAGTTATCGGCACCTACCAAAAAGAGGGCGGCGCTGATGACGGCAAGAAAGGTCCACCGCTGCCGAGGGGTGGACGTTGTCGGTGCTGTTAATGGGTTCACCCGAGTAACTGTACCAAACGTTCGGTGCAGTTACTCGAGTGAAGTGTTGGAGACCACAGGTGCGGGGTGTGCCTTTGCTGTCCTTTTGCTCAACCGCTTTGCGCAATCTTCCTAAAACACCAATCGAAACCGGTTGGGGCGGAAGGGCCATAATAACGCCTCGGCCTTACCCGTCGAGAGCTCACGAGCTACCAGCGCTGCAGTCACCGGACCCAGCGTGACACCGAGCGTTCCGTGTCCCGTAGCTACATAGAGTCCGTCGTGCCGAGGAATCGCACCGATGAGTGGCGCATCGTCAGCACTGGTTGGTCGGTGGCCGGCACGTTCTTTCTCAACCTCGCGGGGTGACCAAGACTCGAAGAACTCCAACGCATCACGCACCACCATGTCTAGCCGTTTCTTGCTCACCACCTCGGAGCGATCTCCCACATCAAAGGTGCCGGAAAACCTCATGATTTCACCGTCATAAGGCGACGAAGCGACCATTTTTTCGAATAATTTGAGTGGATGCTGCGGGAGCACGCCTTCACCGCGGGCAGTAAGGCTCACGCCTTTGGCCGCTTCCAACGGCAAACGAATACCCAAAGGTTTTAGCAGCTCCCGGCTATAAAACCCGGCAGCGATTACCAGGCGATCAAACACACGCCGCGCACCCGTGGCCGTGATCATTGTCCAGCGCGCATTAGGTGCCCGTTCGATGCGTAAGACCTGCCTGTCTTCTTGAAGTTCGCCGCCTTGCCCTGTCAGTGCCGTTGCCAAGCCCTGACTCAGCGATTCCGGTCGCACGTGCCGTTCGTCTTCCAGATGTATGACGCCAGCGGCCGAGCGGGAGATGGCCGGATCAAAATCGGCAATCTCTGAACCTTGATAGACGCTGGTCGTGCCGGCGTAGCCCAGACGGTGCATCTTCTGCGTGACATCGCGATAATTCTCCAGATTTTGCGCGTGCTGGAAGACGACCCCGAGTCCATCTCGATGATGTTCGAATTCAACACCGCGCTCTAATAGCTGATCAAAGTGACGCGGAGCATGTGTCGCCAATGCGTGCAACGCAGTCGTAGTCCGAGCACTGCGGCGTCGCGAACTCGAGATCAAAAACCGCGCACCCCATCCGGCGAAACCAATATCGGGGCGCAACTGAAACTTCAGCGGGCCTTCAGTTTTCTTCAAACCACCCAGGGCGTCCTTCAATATGCCCGGTGCTGCGCGCGGGGTCGAGAGGAACGGCGCGACCCACCCTGCATTCATTGCTGACGCGGAGCCACCTGCTTGCCCCGCGTCAAACACGGTCACGTCATGACCAGCTTCTGCCAGTTCAAAGCCGATTGACAGCCCGATCACTCCCGCACCGACTATGCCGACACTCATGACGCGTCCCTCATGCTGATGCCGCCGGCGCTTGCTGATGGTCGGCCTCGGCTGATTTGCCACGGCGAGATTTTTGAATGTATTGGATGATGACGACCACCACGAGCCCGGCCGCACCGATGCCAGACACCATAAGGTTGGGGATGACCAGCATGATGCCGCTAATGACCAACACCAGCCGTTCGATGAAGCTTGCGTTGGTTACAAAGTATCCGGCAAGTCCGGCGGCTAGCGCGACCATCCCGATCACGACGGTCACGAACGCAGGTATGAGATCCGCTATTGTCCCTTCGAGCAACATAGCGGGTTCAAAGATCAAGACATACGGCACCAAGAACCCGGCTATGGCAATCTTCAAGGCGGTAAATCCAGTCACCATGGGGTTGGCATTGGCCAAACCTGCACCCGCATACGCCGCAAGACAGACCGGTGGCGTGACTTCTGATAACACCCCGAAGAAGAGCACGAAAAAGTGCGCCGCGAGGATCGGTACATCGAAATTATTGTAGAGAATCGGAGCGGCAACCGTAGAGGTCACCACATAGTTTGCCGTCGTTGGCAGTCCCATGCCCATGATGATGCAGGCAACCATGACGAGAAAGAGCACGATGAGGAAGTTGCCACCGGCCAGAGCGATCAGGCCGCTGCCCAATTGCCCGGCCAGACCGGTCGAGGTGACAGTACCGGCCACGACGCCCGCGGTGGCACACGCCGCAATGACGGGAAGTGCCGTACGCGCAGCGTCCACGAGCATTTCGACCATCGCCCGGAAACCCAGTCGCGTCGAGGTTCGGATGAAGCTCAACAGAAATGCACTAATAATCCCGAAAATTGCCGCACGCATTGGGGTAAACCCAACCAGCAACGTTGTCACGATCACGACTAACGGTAACAGCAAGTCAATGCGGGTAATGAGCGACTTCCAGGTTGGCAGTTCTTCAACCGGCAGCCCGCGCAGCATATTCTTCTTAGCGTCAAAGTGCACCGACAGCAACGCACCCAGGAAATACAACAAGGCCGGAATAATGGCGATGACAATAATATCGTTATACGTCACGTCCGGAATATTCTGGGCCATAATAAACGCAGCCGAGCCCATAATCGGTGGCATCAGCTGACCGCCCGTTGAGGCAGTCGCTTCAGTTGCGGCAGCCACGTGCGGTTTGAAACCGGCCTTTTTCATCATGGGAATCGTGAATGAACCCGAGGCCACCGTATTGGCCACTGCCGAGCCGGAAACCATGCCCTGCAGTCCCGACGCAACAACCGCGGCTTTCGCTGGACCGCCGGTATACCGGCCTGCGGCTCGAAACGCGAGGTCATTGAAGAACTGACCGATATTGGTTCTGAGCAGGACCACGGCGAAGAAGAGGAACAGGAAGATAAATTGCGACGACACTTGGATTGGCGTACTGAAAATGCCTGACCCCGAGGACAGGAACATATTCGTCGAGAACGTTTCCCACGACATGCCCGCGTGCGTGAAGATCGGACTGTGGTTCCCAAAAATCGCATACGCAATAGCCGCGGCGGCGATTACAATAATGGGGATGCCGACGCACCGACGGGTCCCCTCCAAGATCAGCAGGAGGGCCAGCGTGGCCACGAGGTAGTCGAGGCTGGTATAGCCCAGGACTTGCACCGCGTTGCCGGTGAGTCGTTCGTATTCAAAGTAGACATACACGTTGCAGTACATGGCCGCTGCGGCGAGGAGGGCGTCATACCAGGCGACACCTTTGACCCGTCCAATGAGCACGTTTTTCCAACGACTCTCAGTCGTCTTCAGGTTGAGGAGTGTCCGGCTTGCTGGGTAGAGCAAGAAGATCAACGCTGTGCCACCGGCCAGGTGAAACGCCGAATGTATCCAAGTATTGAACGGGCGTTCCAGGGCCGAATACAGGTGATAGAGCGTGAAGATGATGGAAATGATACCGATGACCCAGGCCCACCAGCCCAGCTCGGTCCGGTAGCGACTTGAGGTGTCATGCTGTCGCAACGCCTGGTCGGCATTTTCCAGGGAATGAGTCGACTCCCCGGTTGTCATCGTCTCGTGTGGAGGCGGGCCAACCAGGGAGTCGACATCATCTCGACTTTTCGGTCGAATCATGGCAATTCAATGCCTTCTTCTTCGAAGTATCGTTCAGCACCTGGGTGAAGTGGAATATCTCCGATGCCCAGGAGCGCTTCTTCGATGTCAATGAACTGTGCAGCCTCGACGGTAATGTCGTCAGCGTTTTCGAAAGTCGCCTTGGTGATTTCGTAGCCGACGTCTTCGCTGACCTGCGTTGTTGAGGCAATGATCGCCGCGAATACTGCGACGGTCTGGACGTCCTCTTCAAGGAAGTCGTATGCATCCGTGGGAATGTCATAGACGGTTTCGCTGCCACTTCCTTCGACTTCTTGGGCAACATCGTCGTCAAGCGACAACAGTTTCACATCGGTTTGCGCAGATATTTGTGTCAAGCCCGCTACAGGTGTCCCGACGACGAACATGGTAGCGTCTATTTGTCCATCAGCTAGCATCTCAGTCGAGGAACCGAAGTCAGTGACCTCAGTTTCGTAGTCGCCTTCTTCGAGTCCATATGACTCAAGAACTTTGTCAGACGTGATGCGGGTACCTGAACCAGCATCTCCGACGGCAATAGTTGCGCCTTCTAAATCAGCGACGGAATCGTAACCCGAGTCTTCACGCACAACGATGTGCAGCGCCTCAGGGTAAAGATTACCGATCCAGCCAAGATTATCGAGATTCTCGCCCTCTAGGCCGGGAAGTTCGCCGTTTACGGCTAGGTTCGTTGTGCCGTTGTCAGAAAAACCGATCTGCCATTCTTCTTGATAGATTTGGCCCACGTTTTCAGCTGACCCACCGGATTCCACATAGTTGACCGAGATGTCTTCGATCTCGTTCTCGTAAATCGTGGCGAGCTCCCCACCAAAGGGATAGTAGACGCCTGCGGTGCCACCCGTTGCGAAAATCAGTTCGGAGGTGAAGTTCTCTTCGGCTTGCTCGTCTCCTCCCCCATTCCCGTTGGTATCGGCATCGCCACCGCAGGCTGCGAGCGCTGTCATCGCGACTACCGCGGTGATTCCTGTAACTATTCGGCGAGACTTCATTTCAAGCTCCTTCGTGTGTGTGAGTGACGCACCAACGGGTGATGAGGCCCGTTCCGTAAAGGCCTGACGCATAAATGCCAGGGATGCTTTCGAAATTCGTTTTCGAAAGCATAACATGATATACATCACATTCAATAGGTGACAAGGGCTTACTACTGGTGTAAGTCCTAGGCGACGGGTGACGTCATCGGAGTTGGTGCCTCGCTTGATTGAGGCGCTGATACGCAGGCTTGGCGGGCAATCATGCAGACCGGTGATCCTCCCACGCCGCTGTACGTCGATGACACCACAGGCGATGACCAAGCACATCGGGTAAAACCCGTGTTTATACGTAATTATTTACTCCGCCAGGTCAATCGAAAAACCTGACGACCTCCGTGGTGCCACCCAGTCAATATCGGATTTGACCAGGCAGCACGCGAACAGCAATAAGAGACCAAACGGCGGCGACAATGCGAAGACCGGAACACCACTGTGTGGCGCTGCCGGTCGCCCGAACATACCGGTCCCGAAGCTTACGACAGTATGATGAACGGAATGAGCGCACCCGACATTAATCAGGAGCTCCTAGAAAACTTTAAACCCCTCGTGGGTGACGCACACTTAACGAGTTTATTAGGCGTCGGCGCTTCTGCCCCATCTGGTTTACCTGACTGGAATGAATTTGCCCCGCGAGTAGCTGTACTCAGCGGTCTAGTTGAGACAGAGTCCGCGGCCAATATTCTACTCAGCAGGCAAGATCCAACCATCGTCCTGCCAGACAGCCGACGTTTAGCTGACTGGCTGTGAGTGTCGTCCCCTTCAAGACTTTCTGACCCAAATCAGCTACGCTGCAACAAGGAAACGGATTGTCGCTCAACAGGCAGCCAGCCTCCGGTGACAAGCGTTGTTGATTGAGAGGATATGCGATGCATTTGACTCCCCGAGAGCAGGAAAAACTGCTGATCGTCGTGGCCGCTGATCTTGCCCGACGGCGTTGGGATCGAGGTCTGAAATTGAATCATCCCGAAGCTATGGCACTGTTAAACGCCGAACTCCTCGAGGGTGCCCGCGACGGCAGATCCGTAGCCGATCTGATGAACTGGGGCGCTGCGATTCTGACCCGTGAAGACGTCATGGACGGCGTCCCGGAAATGATCCCGGATGTTCAAGTCGAAGCCACCTTCCCGGATGGCACCAAACTCGTCACCGTTCACAATCCGATTCGATAAGAAAATCCGCCAATAGGGCGTTGTCGGCTCGTCATTAATAGTCTTTAAACATAGTGCAGGCATAGGGCCTGTTAAACATGGATTTGTTCAGAATTCATCGTTTGCCAGGAGATCCCTATGCC
>JABXHI010000045.1 GCA_013393415.1 Micrococcaceae bacterium | reverse complement strand
CCCTGGGCCCATTCACGGATTTCTGCCACACCAATATTCTCACTCATACGACAGAATTAACACGACATTTCAGCACTGTCCGATTAAACCGCCGACACCACCAAAAATAAAAGCGACTGTAGTACTAGGCCGCTCACCACGGCAATGAATCCACTCGCCCGCGGGTCCACGAGATCCTGTAGCGAGTGGGTCACCCAGTCGAGCAGCACTTGCACGGCGTCGACACGACCTTCTTGAGCCGCGAAGAACGCTCGCGTCTCTCGACTGCCTTCGTCGAGAATCGCCAGAATGAGCGACTCTTTCGTCGGGAAGTAGTGGAAGAAGGTGCCCGAGCTGATACCGGCTTCTCGGCAGATGGCAGCCGTGGTGGCCCCGGCATACCCAGACCGAGCGAAGACAGAAAGGCCTGCATCGATGATCTGCAGGCGGCGGGCGCGGTGGCGCTGTGGGTCTATGGGGCGGGCCATGGTTCAATAGTCTAGTTACTAGAGTGGCCACTCTGCTAATCTGGTTCGCGTGTTAGCTCTTCGAAGTCGTGTTGTTCCGTTGCTGGGCGTGTTCCTGGGTGCTCCGGTCACTGCTGAGTATCTGCAGGCCTACTTGTCATTTACTGGGGACCCCTGGGCCTCCGTCGGCGGGGTTATCTTCTTTGCCCCGTTATACGGTGGGGCGGCGTTGCTGATTAGAGAGATCGCAGTACGCACCGGGCGGGGCTGGTCCGGGGTACTCCTTCTCGCAGCGGCATTCGGCGTCGCCATGCCGGGAGTAATCGACCTGGCGATGTTCGGTGCAGAACGGGCTGATGTCTCTTACTGGGCAGAGCTTCGCGAGCCTACCCTGATTGAGCCGCTCGGGATCAGTGCCGCTGCCACGCTCAGCTGGACTATCGGGCACGTCATGATGAGTATCGGTGCGCCCTTGGCTTTGCTCCATGCTCTCGCACCGGCACACAGAAATCGGCCGTTGCTCGGCAAGGTCGGCATGCCGCTGACGGGGATGGCGTTCGCTGCGGTTGCGATTGTTGTCCATCAAGACGGTCAGGAGACCTATGGTTACTCGTTGTCGGTCGGTCAGGTGGTTGCGGTGCTCGCGGTCGTCGGGGTGCTCGCCGGTACTGCCTTCACCGGCCTGGGCGCGCCGCTGCAGGCCAAACAAGCCGGGGAGGGGGTCCCCGCCGCCCTGGTCGTCATCTTTGCCGCGGTGCTGAAAGTGGCGATCGATCTCCTCCCACCAACCTGGATCGGATTGGCGAGTACGATGGCGATCCTCGTCGCCGCTGGAGCGCTCGTCCACCATGCCGCCGTCCATCACCGCTGGGGAGCGCGCGAAATCGGCTTGCTCGGTGCCGGCGTGGTGATCGGCGGCATTCTGATCGGATTTGCAAGCCCAGTGCCCGAGGGTGTCTCGGCGGCCGCCAAGATCGCCCAGAGCAGTACGCTGCTCGCACTGGCTCTGCTCGTGCTGACGCTCGTACTTCGGCGCACGCCTGACAGTGCGCGTCACTCATGAACAACACCGCGTACTTCAGCGCCCCACAGCTGACCCTCTCGGTTCCGGCCGACTGAGCGAAACGGCGTCGACGTTGCTGACGAAGGCCGCTATAAGAGCGGCACACTCCATGTGGTGAGTCTCCAGGAGAAAGTGTCCGCTATCGAACACGTGAATTTCCAGGGACTCAAGAACCCGATTGTAGGCCATGATTTCGTCCAGGCCGAAGTACGCATCGTGACGACCCCAAAGCAGAAGGCATGGCGGCTGATGCTTCCGATGGTATCTCTCAATGGCGGGGAAACGGGCCACATGGTTCTGATAATCGCAGAAGATCTCGAATTGGATGTCGATGATGCCGGGTCTGCTCAAGCGTTGCCAGTCCAGATGCCAGCACTCCGGCGGATACAGCTCTGCTATTCGGTCTGGTAGGTCTCCGACGTATTCGGCGCGGTTGCCCTCGAAATTCATCCACGCACCGAGTTTAGCTTTGTTTTCGGGCGTCGGGTCTGACCAAAAGGTCTTAGGTGCGTCCCATTGTGGTCCTAGCCCGGCCTCGTGGGCGTTGCCGTTCTGAACGATCATGCCACGTATACGATCCGGATGGCGGGTGGCGAGGTGATACGCGATAGGGGTGCCGAAGTCGAAATGGTAGACGAAGAATCGATCTACAGTGATCGCGTCGAGGAACCGCTCGATGGTGCGGGAGAGGTTTTCGAACGTGTAAGTGTACTGATCGGGTGGCGGTGCCGCGGAGAATCCGAACCCGGGCAGATCGGGCGCAACTACGTGCATCGACTCGGCAAGTGATTCGATGACGTTGCGAAACATGTGCGATGAGCTGGGATACCGGTGAAGAAGCAGCATCGAGGGGTTCTGCGGATTTCCCGCTTGCCGGTAGAAGAGCTCAGTGCCATCGACAGTGATAGTTCGATGGTGCGTCTTGTGTCGGCGATTCATGTCTGGCTCCCATCTGATGGTGCACTGCCAACGGCCGCCTCCCAACATTAACTGGTTAGAGACTTCATTCAGGTTACGTCGGGAGGTAACCTGATTACAATGGAATCGACCTCACCGAGGGAGAGTCATGGGCAACTTGATCTATTCGATGATCGTCTCACTGGACGGCTACGTCGCAGATGATAAGGGCGAATTCGCAACTTGAGCGCAGCCCGACGAGCAAGTACTCGCAGCGATCAATGACGAATCCACTTCGGCAAGCACGTACCTGCTGGGGAGACGGATGTACGAAATGATGGCGGTGTGGGAAACCGACCCCAAGGTCATCGAGCAATCACCGCAGTCCATGCAATTCGCCCGGGTCTGGCAGCGCGCCGATAAGGTCGTCTATTCCCGCACCCTTGAGTCGGTGCACACCTCCCGCACGCAGCTCCGATCTCGTTTCGACCCCGAGGAGGTCGCTCAGATCAAGGTAGAAGCAGAGGGCGATGCGACTGTTGACGGTCCTACGCTGGCGGCCGAGGCGATCCGACATGGGCTCGTCGACCGCATCGACATTCTCCTATGCCCGGTCACAGTCGGCGGCGGACTGCGGTTCCTGCCAGATCGCCGGCTCGAACTGGCGCTACGGCACGAGCAAAGATTCGATAACGGCATGGTCCAGTTGCGATACGAGGTGCTCGCTGCCTGATCTGTGGGGTTAGCGCCTGATATATGCGACATACCTTATGGAAATTGAGCATCATCCGCCCTCGGGTTTCTCCGCCCAGTCGGTCATGCGTAGCGCAGGATACGTTGACCAGTCGCGGTTTGCTGCTGTTGCCCAACGTGCAGCGGACGCGGTGGAAATACCAAGGAGTTCGGATAAGAGCGGCACGGGTATTTCCGCGGCGAGTTCCAGGAGTGCAGCCGAACGCGCTTGCTGTACGGGAATGCCTAATCGAGTCAATCGGCTTCCTAAGGCGCCTGCGGTGAGGTGTCTGCCTGGCAGTCTTCCGGGGAATAACCAGGTGCCGTTGATGTCTCGGTGGGTTCTTGGTGGATTCTGGTACAACAACGTGACCGCATGTCCGAGTTGTTCAGGCAGTTCAATCGGATCATCAGCGAGGGTCATGGTCACGCCCCGCGTGTTGAAGTGCACCGCAGCTCGGGGGATGGCGACAATACGAGTTACTGGTTGAGCGTATAACAAAACCAATAGGCTTGCGACGCGGTCTTGCGGTTCGATGGTTTCGTCGCGGTGCAACCAGCGCGCTAAACGCCAGCGTTCATCTGGAGCTATTGATGGCATAATTTTATTTCTTGGACGATACGCTGCGACAGCTGTCGCCAGTTTGTTGTCTTTTAGCCATCGTGTGAAGTGACTGAGATGATCCTGCCGGTCAGCAGATCCGGCCACGTAGGCATCGAGTACTCGTTGCGGCATGGTCAGGGTCGTATAGCCTTGTGCCTCAACGAATTTAAGGTACTCAGCACCGGTTTGTAACCTGACCCGCAGTCGATTAAACCGGTTATTGGCGTCGGATGGGAGTGTCGCATGTCCGGCCCAGGGTTTGGTCGATATTCCCCATTGGGCGTACCTGCGAAGCAACAATCGATGCGCCGAGTTCGTTTGTTCCGCTAGCCACGAGGCCAGCCAGAGGTAGTAACGTTCCTCGTTGATCTCGATGCCTGTGAGCACGCCAGAGGCAACGAGCATATTGAGCAAGAATGCCGCACCTTGTTTTCCTCCGGAGCGGGTGAAGATCGCTTCGAATTCCAGGGGCAGCTCTCCGGTAGCCAAGTCCCGAAGCACTTCAGCACTGACCGTGTTGTGCCGTTGCCATCCCACAAGGGAGTCAGCTCGTGTAGATCCTTCCAGTAAGTACTTTTCCAGCGGGCGAAGCTCAGGTCGTACAGAGCCGTCAGTATCCGCCAGCATCTTCTGAATAATCTCGGGACGGTGACATTCAATACACAGGTGCCCTTTCCGCACGTTCTGCACTGAACCGCACCCCGGACAAGCCATGGCCTCAGGCTGACCGGCACACGAAGCGCAGCACAATTGCTCGCCCAGAATCTGGGTCAAGAATGTTCTATCACCGCAACTTGGGCAGGTTCGTGGGTAACGCATCCTGTAGTAGCAAGTAGAACAGATTGTCTTCCCCTGAAGGTATAACGCAATGCGTTTCCACCGCTGACAACCAAAGCAATGAGCTTTCGGGGGCGTGTAACAGCGGTCGCAAACCAACGTCCCGTCTAACGCATTCTTGATCGATGTTGTCTTGTGACAGCGCTGGCATATTCCAAAGGATCGTGGATGTAGCTTCCAACACGGTCTGCAAAAGTACTGTCCATCGAGGTTTTTGTGGATGGGTCGGCGTTGCCCACAGCCAACACATAGTCTCGCTCGATAGTTCTTTTCGCATCGAGAGCAGTGCCGCCCTCCTTGGGGTGCTCGATGTGGCAACTGCATCTTTCGTCCACAGTGTTCACATCCCGGCACGACAATCGCTGCGGCCCCAGCCTCATTGAGGGCAGCGATCAAGACTTGAACGGTTACGGGTACGTTCGGGTCGTGACCGGTCAGAATCCCAGGTCGTTTGCTGATCGCTATGAACAGCCTCCTGCGCGTCCGATGGACAGGCGCGACCGACTCAATAATGGTAGCCAGAATATTCGGAGCAATCGCTGGGGTATAACGCTTCAGGATCGAGACAATATCTCGCGTTACTGTATCCATGACCGTCGTTTCTTATTGCTTCGGGCGCCGGATGTTTGCCCGCACCGGGCGCAGATCGCCAATGGGAGCTTTACTTCCTTCTGCAGCAGCAGTCTTGGGTGCGTTGACTTCGCGGCGCTCTGTTGTGATTAGATCGTCTTTGGAACATTCCAGAGCATCACACAGGGCTGACAGGACTTCCAGGCTGAGCCTCCGAGGGGTGGTCGTCACGAGCCGATACACTTGCTCCCGCGACAGCTCGATCCCACGCTCAGCAAGCAGGGGGCGAAGCTGTGATGTCTGGAACAGTCCCTTCGAGGCCATGATCTCTCGAAGATTCCAGGTAGTCTCTAACGCAATCATCGTGTCGTTTCCTCATCGGTCAGTTTTCGTAGTGCCTGGGCCAACACTCTGTTTTTGAAGTCTCCACTGACGGAGGCGTAGATTGAAGTAGTCGACGAATGCTGATGCCCCACCTGTTCTTGGACAAACCGGTCAGCATATCCGTGTTCAATCAAATGCGTGACGTACGAATGCCGGAGACTATGCAGCGTGAGTTCGTTGGCCAATCCAGCTTCGTCCCGCAGCTCCGCAAACCGACGATCCAGGTAACCCACAGAGATTCGAGTTCGTCGTTCGGTCACCCAAATGGCACCCAAGTCTCCTGGATCGAACCGATCGCGGGCTTGTTCAACCCACTGCTGCATTCCCGGGACCCACCAATCGAATTCGGGCACGAGCAAGACCGTGCGCCGCCGTGGGGCGCCACCGCCTGCCGCTTTGCCCCATCGAACATGAAGCGCTGCATACCGGCCCCATTGACTCGCTGCAGCATTGTAATGAAGGTCAGTTAAATCTAATTGTGCGAGTTCATTGCGCCGCAGTCCGAACGCATAAGCGGTTTTGAATATCTGGGCATCTCGTAGAGCCGCCAGTGCGCCTTTCTTACCTGATGTCGCCAGTTCCTCAACTTTGGCATCAGCTGTATCAAACAGCATCTCCATCTCATCGAATGTCAGCGGACGGCGTTTGCCGGCTCCTTCATATTGGGCTTTATGTGCGACCGTATTCCACGGATGGCACACCTGCACGGGGTGGGTCCCAAAATGTTGCTCGCACAGCTCTACCCAGTCATAATTTGGATCAATTATATAAGCGCAAAACGTCTTAATCGCGTTGTGATAGTGCCGCATGGTTGAAAGTGACTTGAGCCGTTGATCTGGCCCCGAGATAAAATCCTCGACGTCCTGAGCATTCCACTCCCAGGGCATCTTCCCGGAAAATTCCTGAAACCGAAGGATCAGGCGGCAACGGGTCACAATAGTGTGCACGCGCAAGCCCCGGCTGCGTTGCTGGTCTTCCCACCCGCCCAGCATGGCCTTGAAAATAGTAGCTTCCGGAGTCGCCAAAGTGACATTGGAAGAGTCCGTCACCACGCGGAGAGCGCGAATTGCATCGCTAAAATGTTGGGCCACATACAACAATGTACGGTTACATGCATCATCAGTCAATAGCGGCCCAGCGAATCGTTGACTATACTGGAGTCGCAACCTGACGACAAAGTAAAATGATTACGTATTACCGAGTCACATAATCGTTGCGAGTTGCATTTCGTGCAACAGTCGACGGTTCATGACTCGGCTCGACATGTCACCATACAGCTCATAATTGCTGGATTTTGCGACGAGTCCGTGCTGGTCAGCGGTGGCTTCGAGTTTGAACCAGGGATACCCCATCGGGATACCCAACGCTTTGGCTTCATCGCTCCGTGCGACGACGCAACCATCATTATTCGATAGCACCACGGCAGGCCGGTCGCGCAAGCTGGGGTCGAACACTCGTTCCATTGAGACGAAGGCCGCATTCACGTCCACCAAGGCAATGTATTCTTCTGGCGCATTCATGCTGACAACCCCTTGTAATACTTTCGTTGATATTCCCGATAAGCGGCGATATCAGCCCTTATCAGAGCCTGGTTCGTGCATCAAACGGAATATCAACGAGTTAAAGGTGATGCAAACATCGGGTGGCGACACCCCAGATCATCAGCTCTGAAAGCTCGGCCACTTGCACATCAGGATAAGCGGCATTCTCAGCCTGCAAAACAACCCCGGTGGCTGTGACGCGCAAGCGTTTCACGGTCATCTCGCCGTCCACAATCGCAATAACCACATGCCCGTCACGTGGTTCAATCGAGCGATCTACGATCAGCTCGTCTCCATCGTAGATCCCAGCGCCTTCCATCGAATCGCCCGAAACGCGCACAATAAACGTGGAGACTTCATCCCGGATCAACAATTTCTTCAGATCAATCTGCGTATCCGAATAATCCTGAGACGGTGAAGGGAACCCTGCTGGGACAGACCGCCCCGTGGTGGCGGAGGTTTCTTCGGTGGTTCCGGCGGTGGCTTTGGCGGTGGCCTCGGAGGCGGCGGAGGTTTCGGTGGTGGAAGCGGTGGAAGTTTCTAGCCCCTTAAAGATCAGTCAGCAGTACATCTCGATTACCCGGCAATCCGCCGGAACCGCATGAAAGGTACCGAATATGGCGAAACAATCTATCCTGGGACGTATCACGCAAATGGCGAAGGCCAACATTCACGCAATGTTGGACTCGGCCGAAGACCCACAAAAAATGTTGGATCAAATGATCCGCGACTTTACAGCCAATATTGCCGAAGCAGAATCCGCCATCTCACAAACGATCGGTAACCTGCGGCTCGCCGAAGACGATTACCGTGAGGATCGCGAAGATGCGATGACGTGGGGACGAAAAGCCCTCGCTGCCTCGAACAAGGCCGATGAGTTCCGGGCGAACAATGACCCCGCCGGCGCAGAGAAATTCGACAAGCTGGCACGGGTCGCCATTGAGCGTCAGATGGATGCCGAGTCCTCAGCCAAAGAAGCCGAGCCTTCCATCGCGTCTCAAAATGAGGTCGTAGAAAAGCTCAAAGACGGTCTCGAGAAGATGAAGCAGAAGCGTCAGGAACTTGTGAGTCGTCGCGACGAACTGGTTGCTCGTGCGAAAGCTGCACAGGCCCAGTCTCAGGTCCAGGACGCCGTCAAATCGATCAATATGCTGGATCCAACGTCTGAGCTGTCCCGCTTTGAAGATAAGATTCGCCGCGAAGAAGCTCGCGTCCGTGGACAGGAAGAACTCGCCAACTCAACACTCGACGCACAATTTGAAGAGCTGGAAGATCTGGGGCATGAAACCGAGGTTGAGGCACGCCTAGCAGCGCTCAAGGCCGGTCAGCCACAACAGCAAATCGAGAACTAACTTCCAGGTACCCAAAGACTGATCGCCAGAACCTTTTGAGGGCTCTGGCGATCAATCTTTCTCAGTCAGCGGCACCGGTCCTCGGTTCGGGCAAAACCATGCACAATCTAGGCCGACACGGACTCCAGCGCCTCGCGAACCTGTCCGGTGATCGGAGTCGGCGCCTGCAGCTCAGAAGAAAACATGACAACCACGGCCTCAACGGTCACAGCAACCTCGCCGTGCTGGCTCAGTTCATGGTGCATCACCAGGGATGTGTTGCCGATTTTCGAGATCCAGATGCGAACAACGATGTCTTCCGGATAGGTTATGGGCCGCAGAAAATCTGTATTGGTGGTGCGCAGGACAGCCTCGAACGGTTCATCCGTCCCCGCAGTCCGCTGCAGCTGACCCATAACCCGAATACGCGCTTCCTCAGCAAGCGTCATAATTCGCGCATTATTGACGTGCCCCATCAGATCTTGGTCTGACCAACGCAATGCAATGTTGAGTTCTATCGCATTTTCAGGTGCCTTCGACAATGTTCCTCCTGTGGATTCATAAAACGTGTGGTCGGCACTACATTAGCTCTCCGAGGCCTTCCGTTTCGAGACGAAACACGAGCTGAGGTCAGAGGAGACGGGTATCCTCGGGTCGATCGGTCCAAGGCAGCGTGGTCGACCTCGCGAATCGGTTTATGGTTAAGGGGAGCAACATTTCTTTGATCGGGAGGCCCATGGACGTCGCAGATGCCAAAGCGTTTTTGGTGCTCGCCGAAGAACTCCACTTCGGACGTGCTGCTCAACGCTTACAAATGGGGCAACCCCCGTTATCGCGGCTCATTCAGAAACTGGAACGCTCTGTGGGTACCGATCTATTTAAGCGCACTTCCCGACAGGTCGAACTCACGGTTGCTGGTCAGACCCTCATCGAGCCGGCTCGCGAGCTCATCGCGGCCTCAGATCGCGCGCTGGAATCCGTGAAATCGACGCTGACAGGCCAAATCGGAACGGTTTCTCTGGGTTTTGCCGGGGCGAGCTCAAACGCCGAGGTCGCAGCACTGGCCAGACAACTAGCAATCAAAGCTCCACGCCTGCGATTTGAAGTGCAATCCTCGCAGTTTGCTGATGGTTCATTGAAGAAAGTGCTCGATAAGTCCTTGGATTTCTCCATCGGTCTGTGGGAATTCCTGCCATCGGAACTCGACGCTCTGCACCTCAGTGATGACGATGTCCTCATCGCCGTGCACAAGAACCACCCGTTGGCCAAACACGAGCACATTAGCATGCGCGAGCTCGCCCAGGATCCCTGGATCAATCTGCCCGGCGGGTACAACTCTGCTTTGCAGAACCGTTTTCGCAACCTGTCACTCAATGCAGGATTTGTGCCGCGTCGCAACCAGACTGTCCCCGATTCGTGGACCGTGATGTTGCTCGTCGGCGTGGGTATGGGCGCGTCATTGACGCTGTCATCGGTCGCGTCGTCGGTCCCCGCCGATGACGTGAAGTTCCTGAAAATCAATGACCCGACGAACACGCCGTTACCGCTTCGACTCGTGTGGCGTCGCGATTCGCTCAACCCGGTGTTGCAGACCGTCATCGATACGGCAGTGGACCTATTTAGCTAACTGACGAGCCCAACCGCTCTGCTGAGACGACCGCACCATCAGACAGAGTGACCTGCTGATCGGCGTACTGCACCAGGCCACGATCGTGAGTTACGACCACGGTTGCCACCGAGAATTCTTTGGTGAGATTCTGCAGTAGCTGCATGATCTCGTGCGAGCGCGACTGATCCAGAGCGGAGGTGGGTTCGTCGGCCAAGAGCACCTGGGGCGACCCCATCAAGGCTCGGGCGATATTGACGCGCTGACGTTGACCACCCGACAATGTGTGGATTTTTCGGTTGGACATGTCCCCCAGCCCGACGACGTCGAGCAGTTCATCCGCCCGTGACCGGCGTTGTTTCAATTTCTTGCCGCGCAGTCCGCGCAGGTGATCGGTGACCAAGAGCTGGTCACGCACACCAAGTGCACTGAGCAGGTTCGGTTGCTGAAAAATCAGACCTACCGCGTCTCGGCGCAATGCTGCCTGTCGCTTTTCTTTGAGCTCACGCACGTTCGTCTGGCCAACCATGACCGTGCCGGACGTGGGCTGGACAAGGGCTCCGATCACCGAGAGCAACGAAGATTTCCCAGACCCGGATTCACCAACCAGCGCGGTCAGTTCTGATTGAGCAGCAGTGAAGTCGACCCGATCAAGCGCCGATACCGTCACTGGCGTCCCGTCAGCATCATAGCCGTCGGGGTACACGAGGCTGACGTCTTGCAAATCGACCGCTGCGCGAGCTGTCGCGGGGGTTGTGTTGTGAGCTTTGACGGAAGTGGTCATAGTGAACAGTCCTTTCCGAACCGGTTCGAGGGGTTATGCAATTGAGCGGGTCAGCGTGTTATTAGTTGCCACCGAGTGCCAGAAGTGGATCAACTTTCGATACTCGGCGCACCGCGAGGGCGGACCCGAGGACGCCCAGCACCCAGATGCCAACGGCCGGGCCAACCACGGTGAGTGCCGAGAGGCTGACGGGCACTGCTCCTGCGGCAAGAGCACCAAGCCCCGCACCCACGCCGGCTCCGGCCACCACTCCGATGGCGAGGATGACGGCAGCCTGGCCCAGTGAGTCTTTCAACAGGTATCCGGTCGAGGCACCAAGTGCGCGCAGCACGGCCAGGTCACGGGTGCGTTGAATCGTCCAGACGGTGACGAATGAGACGATCACCAGCGCAGAAATCGCGTAGAGGAAGCCCTGCATCATGGTCAGCGAGCCATTCTCAGAGGAGTATGCGGGCAGTGCTTGGAAGGATTCCGACACCCCGGTGTTTACCGTGCCGGTACTCTGGGCTGCGTCGTCCCAGGCGTCGGCGTTTTCATCGCCGAATACGGCCAGCACAGTGCCGATCACATCTTGTTGCGCGTGGCTGATGCCCTGCCATGATTCAGTAGTGACCCATACGACGCCAGAGTGTGAATACCATTGGTCTTCTACGACACCTTGGACGGCAAGCTCAACTGGGCCAATCGTGACGTCGTCGCCGACCTGCAGTGCCTGTTCTTCGGCGATGGATTCAGACACGACGACGCCGTCCGCGTCCGGTTCTGTTGTGCCGGAGAGTGCCTCGGACGCGGTGTCTTCGACGAGTCCGGATCCTTCTGGGATGCCCCAGACTGCCACACTTCCCGAGGATTCGCCGGTCAATAGAGTCTGCGTCATACCCACAGGAACAGCGTTGTCTACGCCATCGGTGTCGGCCCATGCTTGCTGATCGGCCTCGGTAACCGATGATTCAGCAAAAGACGGTTCCTCTGGCGCATCATCATTCTGCGCATTACCAAACACGTATTGTTGGGGGTTCAGATCTTCGAGGGCGGAGGTGTTTTGAGCGCCCAAACCCCCGGTTAGACCGGTCAACATCACCAATAGCAGCGTGATCATGGCGACCACGGCTCCCATGAGCGTGAACCGCCCCTTGGCGGCTCCAATTTCGCGTAATCCAACAAACATGGATCCATCCCCTTGCAACGTTTCGTCAGCTTTTGGTACTGAATCCAGTCTGGTGTTTTCAGTGTGTGACTACATCGGGGAATGGGTTGATCTTGGGATCAAACTTTCGATTGATTCACCGTGGCTCGCTTTCGATTACGGTAAAGCTAAAGCTTTACCGTCCTGCTGATTGGCTTCGCCTGGGCAGTCGTACGAACCCTACGTCCTCGCAAGAGAACCAGCGACTACTGAGCTGCTGTTGCCATTGTGGTGGCAAGAACGTCGTCCTTACTGAGTTCTGTTGCAGCAGCACTGTATTCTCCGAACGCACCACGATATTGGGTTGCCGGATGCGAGTCGGGCAGACGATCTGCGCCAGTGAAGCGTCCACGTAAGGTCGTGCCAGTCTGCGCTTCGAGTTCCTCGGTGCTCCGTGCCATGCCGCGAGCGCGAAGTTCCGGGATCACGTGGTCAACAAACTCCACGTAGCTGCCGGGCAACGTCGCATTGATGACATTGATGCCGTCAATACCAGCGTCCTGCCACTGCTCGAGTTTATCGACGATTTGCTCGGGTGTTCCGGTGATCCTGGTGGCTTGCGCCCGGAAACGCGCCAGATCGCGCACGGTCATGTCGCCATCGGGGTTCATGGAACGCAGTTCTGCCAAATGCCCCCGCGAACCTTCGGTGGCCAACTGACCGATCGGTGTATCGAGCGGGAGGTAGCCCAAATCAACACCGAGACTGCCACCGGTGTGAGCAACCAGCGCATCATCATCCAATGAGGCGTCCAACTCGGCGGCTTTTGCCTGAGCTTCGGCTTCGGTCGAACCGACCACGAAAGAGAGGCCCTGGATGAATTGCACATCTTCGGGTTGGCGACCAAAACCCACGGCACGACGACGCACATCAGCGGCATGTTGCTGCGCATGAGCCAGACTCGGGGCCATCGAGAAGGTGGCCTCGGCGTGTTGGGCAGCGACATCGCGGCCCCGAGGTGATGAGCCCGCCTGGAATACCACCGGGGTGCGCTGCGGTGATGGTGAAGACAAGTGAGGGCCTTCGACCGTGTAGTTCCGTGAAACGTGATGGATTTTGGCGACCTTGGCCGGGTCTGCGTGTAGCCCGACACCGCGTTCGTGGTGCCGGGTCTTGTCGGCTAGCAGCGCGTCATCGTCCCAGGATCCTTCCCAGAGTTTGTAGCACACCTCGAGGTATTCTTCGGCCACGTCGTACCGGTTGTCATGCTCCAGGAGTCCGGCCCCACCGTAGTTGCGGTGCGAGTTTTCCAACGCCGAGGTCACCACGTTCCAGCCCACTCGCCCACCAGTCAGATGATCCAGTGTGGAGAGCTGGCGGGCGAAAGTATACGGGTGGGTTTGGATCACCGATGAGGTCAGCGCCAGCCCAATGCGGTTGGTGGTCGCGGCCAGTGCGGACAACAAGACGAGCGGATCGTTGGCTGGGATTTGCAGGCCACGGCGGACGTGCGAAGCCCAGCCTCCCTCGTGGTCCCCGTAGACGCCAACAACGTCGGCGAAGAACGCGAGATCAAAGCCGCCGTCTTCCAGGGTTTTGACCAGGTCAACCCAGTGCGGCAGTTCGTTAAAGCGGTGCTGTTCGGCCTCTGGCTGGCGCCAGGCGCCACCCAGAATGTGGCTGGTGGTGTTCATCATGAAGGCGGACAGGATCAATGGACGACGATGTGACACGATGTGCTCCTAATGTTCTTCGAGGGTGACGGGTGGGGATCAGCTATTCGGCGGTGAACTCAGCCCAGGATTCACTGATGTTATCGGTCGTGTACTCATCGGTGAACTCCACTGATCCCTCAAGGTATTCGTTGAACCATTCCTCGACTTCTTCTGATTGGAATGCCTCTTGCAGTGCTTGGGTCTTCTCGCTTTCTTCTTCACCTGGCTGCACACCCACCACGATCGAATAGGGCAGACTGTCATCGAGCTCCGGTTCAAGCTTCAACGTAACTTCGCCCAGATCATGGTCAGCTTCAACTACCATGCGTACGAAGGAAAAACCCGCGTCGACATCTGACAGAGTCTGCGCGGTGGATTGCTGGTCAATTTCGATGAATTCGAAGTTGTGCGGGTTGTCGGTAATGTCCTCTTGGGAGAGTTGGGCGACCGGTACAGATTCGTCTACTTCAAGCAGCCCTTCATCGGCAAGAACTTTGAGTCCGCGACCATTATTGGCGGTGTCTACGGGCAGGGATATCTGTGCGCCTTCGGGCAAATCTTCCAGACTGTCATAGCGCAACGAAAAGATTCCTGCTGGCGCGTAGTAGACCGAGAAGGCTGGCGCAACATCCGTCCCATTGTCTTGGTTAAATTGGCGCAAATATGCGGCATTCTGAAAATAGTTCGCATCGTATTCGCCCTGCGAGACCACCTGGTTGGGCTGCACGATATCGGTCACGTAGGTGGGTTCCAGCGTCCAGCCATCCTCAGCCAACAGGTCTTTGGCGATCTCGGTGGGCTCTTGGTACGGCGCGGATTCGGTCACGATGATGCTGATGGTGCGGTCCTCGCTGCCGCCGGCGGAAGTTAGCCCGCAGCTGGTGAGTGTCAGCGCAGCGATTGCGCCGACTCCCGTGATCAGAGCACGGCGGATGGGTTTTTGGGTACGGAAAATTGACATGGGAGTCCTTAAAGTTTGTGATGAAGCGTTGTTAGATGCGTTTATCGGCCACGCGGGCAAGGGAGTTTCCACCCCACTGCACGGCGCTGACGAGCAGCACCATCAGGACGACGGCAACGAACATGACCACGGTTTCGTAGCGGTAGTAGCCGTAACGGATGGCGAAGTCGCCGATGCCACCGCCTCCCACAAGACCGACCATGGCCGAGTAGGAAATGAAGCTCACGGTGGTAATGGTGATTGATCCGATAATGCCCGGACGGGCATCGACCAGCAGCACGTTGCGGATGATCTGGCGGCGGGTCGCGCCCATCGCCCGGGATGCCTCGACCGCACCGGCACCCAGCTGGCTGATGTTTTGTTCAACCAGCCGTGCGAAGTATGGGATCGCGTTGATCGTGAGCGGAACAATCGCTGCGGCAGTCCCCACGGTGGTTCCCACCAGCAGTCGGGTCAGCGGGATGATGGCGATCAACAAGATGAGAAACGGAAACGACCGCAACATGTTGACGAGTCCGCTGACAACAGCATGCAGTTTTGGTTGTGGTGCGATCGAACCGGGAGCATGCACGAATAACCAGATACCCAGCGGGGTGCCCAGCAGCACCGCGACCGGGATGGCGACGCCGATCATCGCAAACGTTTCTAACATCGCTTGGATCAGTTCGGGGTTGAGTTCTCCAATACGCTGCATTAGACGCGACCTCCCACTGCCAATTCGGCGGTTGAGGCCTCATCGACTTCATGCTGCTGTCGGCGGTAGACGTGTATGCCGTCAGATACCAGGTAGCGGCCGATCGCAGTGGTGGGTTCGAAGGTTTTATCCTGTAAACGTTTGGCTGCGAAGCGTTCGACGATTCGTCCGGATTCCATCACAGCCACGTGGTCGGTCAGCGCTTTGATGACTTCCATTTCGTGGGTCACCACCACAACGGTGATGCCCAGCTCCCGATTGATGTCCGCCAGATATTGCAGCACGGTGGCCGTGGTGAATGGATCTAACGCCGAAGTCGGCTCATCGCACAACAAAACCCGAGGCCGAGTAGCCAACGCGCGGGCAATCGCCACCCGTTGTTGTTGTCCACCGGATAGTTTTGCCGGATACACCGTGGCCTTGTCCGAGATGTCGACGATTTCGAGGGCTTCTGCCACACGAACACGGCGGTCATGTGCCTTGGCGACGCCGGCGAACTTCAGCGACAGCTCCACGTTTTGGGCAACCGTGAGGTTATTGACGAGATTGAAGCCCTGGAAAATCATGCCAATTTGATGGCGGGCCTGGCGCAGTTCCTCGTCGGATAGTTCCATGAGATCAACGCCGTCGATGATCACCTCGCCGGTGGTTGGGCGCTCCAGTAGGTTGATGTTGCGTAGCAGCGTGGATTTGCCGGCACCAGAAAAACCGATAATGCCTTGGATATTTCCACGGTCAATTTCCAGGCTGACATCGTCAACTGCAGTGACCGGATCATTGCCACCAGTAGTAAAAGTGGTCGATAAATTACGCAGAGAAATCATTGAATCACTCCATTGTTCCTGGCGTTAGCACCGTCCTACACCAAAACAGTGGAGGGGTTGCTGCGACGTCTACGAGCCAGATCTCTCAGTCGCTCTGAATGGTTTACCCTGTATACATTATGTGCACCGCAGCCGAAA
This sequence comes from Micrococcaceae bacterium, assembly GCA_013393415.1. Lineage (GTDB taxonomy): Bacteria > Actinomycetota > Actinomycetes > Actinomycetales > Micrococcaceae > Yaniella > Yaniella flava. The sequence goes on along the minus strand of JABXHI010000045.1, from coordinate 31,827 downwards.
GTGCAAAAACCACAGCAATTCGCGGTCATAAAAAGTCACGTACGTGACCCAATTCGGCACTGTTTACACGGCTGGCGCGCCCAACGTAGAAAATAGGCCCAGGGCACCGACGATCAGTAACGTCGTCCCGCCCAGCAACCCGCACCAGAAACTCCGGGCCGCCGCACGGTCTGGCACGAGAGCCGCCATCACGCCGATCGCCGTCGTGAGCACACCGGTCAGCGCAAAACTTGGTTGCGCGAAGACCCATGCCAACGGAATGAAATGAATACCGACGACGGTGAGGATCAGCGGGGCAAACAGATCCTTCCGACCCCTTCGAGCTGCCAAGACCATCAGCACGATGATCACCGCGACCTCGAGCCAGAAGGTGACGATGTACGCGATGAAGGCCGATCCGCCAACTGTAATTGCCGTGGAACCTTCCCAATGGAGCACGGCGAGCGGGATGCCGAAACCAGCGAGCATGGCACCGCCGAGTTGCAAAACGGCCAACACCACACGCCACATCCAGTGTTTGAGGTGTCGAACATGAGTGCCCCTGGTCACCAACCGCACCAAACTGTGCCCTACACCACTTCAGTCACGTGGCCTGCTGCGGAGCGTGCTGACGTAATAGAGTACAAGTATGAGCAAAGAATCGGTCGACGGAGACCAGATCTCTGACGAACAAATTCAACGGTGGGCCGACGAAGCGGAGGCCGGGTACGAGGTCGAAGAACTTCGCCGGTGCGGGCGTCCTGCGGTTGCTTAACCTTTGACGTCGTGGAGGTGGTGCTCCATCTCATGGCCAATGTAGAGGCACAGCGTGGCGATGGTGAATTCGAAACCATCGGAGCGTCGGCCCGGTAACTCCCACTGCTCGCGTTCCACCGTATCGACCAGGTCAGCCGTTGACTGTGCCTTGAGCATGAGCTCGCCCAACACGGTTTGACTGTCCGCCTTCCAGTATTCTCGGCGCACAGCTTCGGCGTCGCCATCGAAGTCCGCTAGATCCGGGTTGTGCTGGTGCAGCATGGTCTCAACCCGCTGCTGAAGCACCGTGATCATGTCACGGACGTGGCACGCGTACTCGACCGGCGACCAGACCGGTTCCGAAGGCCGCTGCGTGGCGTCGACTCGTTGAAGCACCGGGCGCCACCGTGCTGCGGCTGAGCGCAGCCGATCACCCATCAGATTCGGCGCGAACGGCTGAAACCCGCATTCGGTGCACCCCTGATCGATCACGAAGGTCCAGTCACGGTCGTCACCAGGTACCTCTGGCGGTGGCATCATATTCGTCGTCATGGTTCAACGCTACCCAAACGCGTCCGGCGGGGCATCTAGCTGGTCAGAAACTTCGCGAAGTACTCGTCGAATGCTTCAAACTCGTCCAGGGGCAGCACGTGCCCAATGTACTGATCCGGACGTACGATGACGACGGCGCCGCGTGCGCGGTCGATCTCGCGTAGATCGTAGATGTCCTTGGTGGCTTCCACCCCAGGAATGTTGCCCAGCAGCATCCCGTTGGTCTGTTCGGCCGAGAAGACCTTTTCGTAGTCGGTGAGCCCGAACTTGCCCTTTGACGGTTGTACGAGCGCCGGTACCGCGTTGATGTCGACGTCGTGATGCGTTTGTTGCGTGACGGCATAGACATCGAAAAGCGAGTCCATGTCAGTACCTTCCGGGGTGAACCGGCTGACCGCACTGGCTGGATCCGCGGTCATCCGGGTGCACCAGTTGGCAACGGCTGAGCCTTCTGCCAAGCCGTTCTCGTCGGCAAAGAGATAGATGCGCCAGCGTCCATCTGCCGCATGCACGTGGCCCAGTTGCAGCGGTTTTGCATCGGCGACGCGAATCACGGGTGCCGAATGGAAGCGGGTACCGATGGCAAAACCCGAGGCCAAATCCTGGTGTGTATCCGGACCGGTGAGCGCGGAAAACTCCGGTGTGTACCGGGTTGCCAACCCGGCGGTGAATTGCCCACCACGAACGAACTGCTCTTCGACTTCGTCGGGGGTAACCGGCTGGTCGGCATCGCGTGAACCAACCATTTTGGACCAGTGGATGTCGTAGTCGATGAGCTCTTGGGCGGTGACTTTGCGTTCCTCCGAGTACGTATGCAGCAATTCCGGGCGCGCTTGACCGCGTAGCACGGCGGCCAATTTCCAGCCGAGGTTGAATGTGTCTTGCATGGAAACGTTCATGCCCTGACCGGCTTTGGCCGAGTGGGTGTGGCAGGCGTCGCCGGTGATGAAGATGCGCGGCTGATTGTCACCGCGTGCGTCGTCGTTGAGGTTATCGAATCCGTCAGCGATACGTTGGCCAACCTCGTAGATTGACCACCAGGCGACGTCGCGCACCTCGATGCTGTACGGGTCCAAAATCTTGTTGGCCGATTCGGTGATCTGCTCGACGGTCACGCGTTTGCGGAACTCGGTATCACCTTCGGGTACGGCGCCGAGATCGACGTACAGCCGCACGAGGTAACCACCTTCGCGCGGAATCAAAATGATGGAGCCGGCTTCAGAACTGATCACGGCTTTCTTGCGGATGTCGGGGAAGTCGGTGACCAACAGGACGTCCATGACACCCCACGCGTGGTTTTGCACATCGCCGTGGAGTTGACGACCAATGGATTCTCGCACCGCCGAACGGGCGCCGTCACAACCAACGACGTATTTCGCGCGCAGTGTTCGTGTTGTGCCAATGTATTCTTCCGCAGTGGCTTCAACAGTCACTTCGACGGGATACTCTTGCGATTCGTCGATGGATTGGGAGACGTATTGCCAGCCGTAGTCCACTTCGAAGCGTGACGGAGACTTTGCCGCAACGTCGAAGAGCAGTTCCTGCATGCGTGCCTGATTGACGATCACGTGGGGGAATTCCGACAGACCGTCGGCCACGTCTTGAACCAAGCCGGTGCGGGTGATGCCGTCGCCGGGGTTTTCGACCGACCAGAAGGCAGTTTCGTTTACCCACAACGCTTCGCGCACCAAGGTATCGGCCAGCCCGAACGCTTCGAACATTTCAACGGTGCGGCATGCCACGCCATCAGCGTGTCCGCGGGCTAATGGCTCGGCACGACGATCCACGGTAGCAATCGAAAGTTCAGGGAATTGGGCGAGCTGGGCGGTGAGTACCGCGCCGGCTGGACCGGTGCCGACGACAAGGACGTCGACGGTGTCGGGTAGCCCGGCATCGTACCGCATGTGATCAGGTGCAGCCGGGGCAACGCTTGGGTCGCCGAAAGTGTAACCGTTGAGGTGATATTGCATGCTGGTTTTCCGTCCTTCGCTCGTGTGCCACAACACATTCTGTGCAGGACCGTACGCCGGTATGTGCGACAATCGCAAAACGGACTGCTAGATTTGCGGTGTGAGCAAATCTATACCGAGAATCGAAGCGATTCACCGCGCACTGCAGGTTTTGCGACTGATGGCCTCGCAGGGGTCGGTGAGTGTCACCGAGGCGGCCAAACACCTGACCGTCAACCCGTCGACGGCTTCCCGCATCCTCGCGACGCTCGAAGCCGATGGCTTTGCGGTGCGCGGCGAAAAGCAACGCTACTTCCCGGGTTCCAGTGCATTGCACTTCGGCCAAACGCTGGTCACTCCCCCGCTGCATGAACGGCTTCGTCCACATTTGGAACGACTCTTCAGCCTCGTGCACGAGACCGTCCACGTGGCAACGCTGGTGGGCACCACGGTGCATCACAACGACTGTATTGTGGCCACAGATCGCGCACTCATTCTGGCAAGTCGGATGGGGAAGCGCTTGCCCGCGCACCTGGCGTCCTCGGGCAAGGCGATGCTCGCGGATCTCGCACCCGCCGTTGTCAACGCACGATATGCACCAACTGACCAGGGTTCGATCCCGCAGGCGGTCGCGTTCAATCTGCGAGATCTGCACGAAGAAATCGACAAGGCGCGCACACAGGGTTTTGCGGTGAACGTCGAGTCCACCGAACAGGGCTTGGTGGCGCTGGCGGTCTCGCTGGGCCATATCGGTGGCGAACACATGGCGCTGAGTGTAGCGTTACCACTGGCTCGCTATTCCAGTGCGAGTCGCCGCGAAATTTCCGACGCACTGCTCACTGTGCAACACGAAGCACGAACTGCATTTTCATCTGACGAGATCGCCCAGCATACAGGCATGCTGTGATCGACTAGTGTGTCCATCACAAGCAATCTGAAAAATGAAAAACTATTGGAGTGATGGCATGGCTCAGGTCAACGATCCACCGGCTCTACATCAATCACGCAGCCAACGTTCGAGAAGCTTGGCCATTTCATCCCTGGTCATTGGCATCATCGCGCTGATCGTGAGTTGGCTGTCGATTATTGGGCTGGTTGTCAGTGTGGTCGCCGTGGTGCTCGGCGTGGTAGCACTCCGAAAAAGCCAATCGAACAAGCTGAGCATAGCCGGTGTCGTCACCGGCGGCATCGGGCTGATAATCTCCATCTATCTTGCGAGCACCGCAGGCTTCTTGATGGATATGCGCGAGGACTGCGCCTGCGCGCCGAAACTTGAGGAGCCAGTCCCCGCAGAGTCGAGCACTGGGCTAGGGTTCCAATAACACACACCTTGAAGTTATTGGAGCACAATCGTGACACAGGGATACCCTCCACCACCGCCACCTCAACCGCAATACAGCCCGATGCCTATGCCTGACCCGTCGGTTCCAAAAGGCCTGGCGATCACCTCATTAGTCACCGGAATCCTCGGCTTGATCGTCAGTTGGCTGCCGATCGTCGGGCTCATCCTCGGCGCAGTCGCCGTCGTGACCGGCATTGTAGCGCTGCGAAAGATACAGCCCAAAGGCCTGAGTATAGCCGGGATCATCACCGGAGGACTGGGAATGTTGACGTCGATTGTGCTGGCTATTGCCGTCGGCTTCATGTTCAGCACCGAGGACAACGAACAAGCTGCCGACGCCGAGGTCACCTCATCACCGAGTGCAACACCCTCAGACGACACCGAGTCGCCCAGCGCGCCTGGCACAGAGTCTGAAAGCGCGAGCCCGACCGAGACCGAAGATCCGACGCCAGAGACCACTTCCCCGGCGGAGACCAGTGAAGCACCGACGCCTACGGCCACTTCAGAGGAGCCAACCGCCGAAGCTGACACGGGGAGCGTAAGCCAGCAGAATGCTCTTGGATCAGCAGAAGACTATCTGCGGTACACGGCGTTCTCTCGCACCGGACTCATCGAGCAACTCGAGTTTGAAGGTTTCTCCAATGCCGACGCGACCTGGGCAGTCGATAACGTCACCGTCGATTGGGGCGAACAGGCTATCGAGTCGGCAGATACGTATCTTGCCTACACTGCATTCTCCCGAACAGGACTGATTGAGCAGTTAGAGTTCGAAGGTTTTTCAAATAGCGACGCCACCGCAGCGGTCGACAGCCTCACCGTTGACTGGAACGAACAAGCCGCCGCATCAGCGGAAACCTACCTCGACTTTTCGTCGTTTTCCCGCTCCGAACTCATTAATCAGCTGGTCTACGAGGGCTTCACCCAAGCCCAGGCAGAATACGGGGTAAACCAGACAGGGCTCTAACTGGCCTAGCCTTCCTCGGCATCGAGCCACTCGAGAATGCTCTGGCGGTCTTCGTTGAGTGTGGGCGGGGCTTTGTCGTACGCGACTTGACTACGTGAATAATCGATCGGGTGCTTGACGGTTGGAACCTTTTCTGCGCCGGTTAACTGAACTGGCGCGAGGCCGATTTCGTCGGCGAATTCCACACCTTGGGCAATTGAGAACACCTCGGAACACGGGATCCCGAGCTCACGGAATTCTTCAACCCACTCTGTTGCGGGGCGGTGCTGCAGATACGTCTCGAGTGTGGCTCGAAGTTCATCGCGGTGGGCATTGCGTGCCGGATTCGTCGCGTAGCGTTCGTCATCGGCCAGCTCGGATGCGCCCAGCGCGGTGGCCAGTTGACGAAATTGCCGATCGTTCCCAACGGCGAGAATCAGCGGCTGGTCGGCAGCAGCAAAGGGACCATACGGTGCCAGTGACGGGTGATCATTACCCATACGGGTCGGGACGACACCCCCGGCCACATAGGCCGAGGTTTGGTTGACCAACCCAGACAACGCCGAAGACATCAGATTCACCGCGATGTGTTGGCCTTTTCCGCTGCGCTGACGCTCCTGGAGTGCGCCAAGAATACCAACGGTGGCGTGTAAGCCGGTGACGACGTCGAAGATGGCGACTCCTGCCTTTTGCCCGGGCGATTCTGGCTCACCGGTGATATCCATGAGCCCTGAAGCGGCCTGCGCCAACAGATCGTAACCCGGCAGATGTGCCCCTCCGGTCGTACCAAATCCGGTAATCGATGCATGCACCAGGTGGGGATATCGTTCGGCCACAGCGTCAGGATCCATGCCGAATTTGGCAAGCCCGCCGGGTTTCCAGTTTTCGATGAACACGTCCGCTTTGGCAAGCAGCTTCTGCGCGGTCGCGAGATCATCCTCGTCGCGCAAATCCAGGGCGATGGCGTGCTTATTGCGATTGACCGACAGAAAATAGGTGGCCATGTCATCGCGCACGGGCGGCTGCCAAGCACGCGTATCGTCCCCGTCTGGCGATTCCACTTTGATGACGGTTGCGCCCATATCAGCGAGCATCATCGTAGCGTATGGTCCGGCGAGCACCCGCGAAAAATCGGCGACGACAATGCCGTCGAGGACGCCGGGGGTGGGATGTGGCGCAGCTGTAGTCATGGTCTCTATGCTCAACCGCCCGAGGCTCGCATTGCAAGATCGATGCGACAACCGCATGGATAGCTTACGTTCTGGACAATGATGCGGCTCTTTGTTGCCCGCACCCACCCGGTTCGCTACCGTGAAGAGCATCACGAAAATACCACGCAGGCCGTCACGCGGTCAGACCTACGGAGCATTCATGTCGACAACAGATCTCTTCAATATCGCCTCGATGTTCACCGAGCAGGAGCTGCAAGTTCGCGATACCGTTGCGGAATTCGTGGACCGGCGCGTGCGCCCCAATATTGCCCGGTGGTACGACGACGCGCACTTGCCTACCGAGCTGATCCCAGAAATGGCCGAGCTTGGTCTCTTCGGTATGCATATTGAAGGATACGGTTGTGGCGGACGCTCTGCCGTCGAATATGGCATCGCCATGCATGAGATGGAAGCCGGCGATTCGGGTCTGCGTACCGTGATCTCAGTGCAGGGCTCGCTGGCCATGACCGCCATCGCCAAAAACGGGTCCGAAGAACAGAAGCAGACCTGGCTGCCAAAGATGGCCAAAGGTGAAGTGATCGGTGCGTTTGGGCTGACCGAACCAACTGCGGGTTCTGATCCGTCAGCAATGACAACGCACGCCAAGCTCGTCGATGGTCAATGGGTACTCAATGGCGCCAAGCGGTGGATCGGCCTGGCGACCATTGCCAACATCACCATCATTTGGGCCAAGGTCTCGGTTGCTGATGCCAAGGCCGCCGGTGTGCATCCGGACGGTGATACCCGTCCCGATGACGCCATGGTGGTGCGTGGATTCATCGTCCCAACCGATACACCAGGCTTTTCTGCCGAAGCCATCGAACAGAAACTTTCGATGCGCGCATCCCTACAGTGCGACATCTCGCTCGAGAATGTAGAGCTCCCAGTGGATACGATCCTGCCGCATAACCCTGGTTTGCGTGGACCATTCGCCTGCTTGAATGAGGCGCGCTATGGCATCGCCTGGGGCGCGTTGGGTGCGGCTCGTGATTCGATTGAATCCGCCCTGGATTACGCTTCAACCCGCATGCAGTTCGGCAAGCCGCTGACCGCCTACCAACTGACCCAGAAGAAACTTGCCGATATGACCATCGCACTGAATAAGGGCCAACTCATGGCGCTGCAGTTGGGTCGAACCAACGATGCCGGCACGATGGATCTGCACCACATCTCGATGGCGAAACTCGATAACGTACGGGTGTCTATTGAGATTGCTCGCGAGTGCCGCACCATCCTGGGAGGCAACGGCATCACCGCCGAGTACTCACCGCTGCGCCATGCAAACAACCTTGAATCGGTACGCACCTACGAGGGCACCGACGAGGTACACACCCTGATCGTCGGCCAGAAACTCACCGGCGAAGCAGCGTTCAGCTAACCTCAGGGGCAGAAAGAACGAACATGACATTGCAACGGTCGGTCTATGGGATTCAAATCGATGATCACACGCGCTGTGCGCACTATCATCAGCCCTTCGACGTCATCGCCATAAAACACTACTGTTGCCATGTCCACTATTCGTGCCACGCCTGTCACGAGGCCCTCGCTGACCACCCTGCAGAGGTTTGGCCAACCGACCACTTCCATGAACCAGCGGTCTTATGTGGCATGTGCGGCCTGGAATTGAGCGTCACCGACTATTTGTCCACCGGCTCGTGTCCGGGTTGTCAGACGGATTTCAACCCAGGCTGCAAAGCCCACGCGAATCTGTATTTTGCACCTGGTCAGTACGCGTAGTTAGTGGAGTAGCTATTGGAGAGCTCATTAAAAATTGAGACCCCAGCCGTCGCCAGCACAATGGCCACGATAATCGCAAGAACAAAACTGACGAGCATCCAGATGAGTGTGGCGCGCGCAAAGTTCCGTTTCGCAAGCGAGTTGCTTCCACCAAAGGCAAGCACGAGCAAATAAATGATGTTCACCAGGGGAATGAACATCAAAAACGTGGTCAGCACCCAACTGCCCAGGCCATCCGTCGCTTCCTGTTGGGGAGCATAACCGCCATGCTGTTGTGGCAGGTTGCTTGGCGGTAGGTGCTGTTGTTGATACTGCGGGTAACTCATGGTGTTCACTCCTGTGGTGGCACTGTTCGGGGCCGTGATATTATTGTGGCACGCGTTTTACGCCCAGCCAAGATCATGGAGTGCGGCGTCATCAATCCCGTAGTAATGCCCGATCTCGTGCACCAGCGTGACGTGGACTTCATGACGCACTTGCGCTACATCATCACAAATAGCGAGTATAGGCTCACGGAAGACCACAATCGCGTCAGGCAACTGCGCGTAACCATAATCCGCCCGATCGAATCGATCATGTCCCTCATACGTCCCGAGCACGTTCAATGAGCCATCAGCCGGACGATCTTCCACCGCAAAGACGACATTGTCGAGACTGTCGACGAGCCCTTTCGGAAGGGATTCAAGCTCTTGACTCACCAACTGTTCAAACTCTGTGAGTCTCATCTCGACGTCCTCCGGCTGCTCCAAAGAGCCCAAGATCGTCGCGCTCAACGGTGCCAGTGTCGTACCGGAGGGTAGCCCGACGTCGTGAGCGTCGACCCAGATGAGTTGAGCTATCTCGGCTTGGGCAGCGACCGAAACCCCTGCGGGCAGCGCTGCCGCATACACCTGGGAGAGCAGCTGTGTACCGGGCTCGTTGGCTGCCGGCGTCGTGAAATCGCCCAGATGTTCTAGCGTCTGCGGATCTAAGCTGAGCCCGAGCTCCTCATACACTTCGCGGATGGCAGTGGTCGGCCCGTCCTCGGAAGGCTCGGGTTTACCACCGGGAAACATGAAGGCGTCCGTATGATGCTTCCGGACCAGAGCAATCCGGCCGTCATCGCGCATCAGGACGACGGCGGCGACGCTAATGGACGGGTTGTGGTGCACGACGACTCATCTTTCGATCGGCTAATACCATCACGACCACGACGATGGCACCGACGAGGCCGAGCACAATGTTGAGCCCGAGGCCATCACCGATGGGCAATAATGCGCCATCCTCGGTCTGGTACGGCCACAGGGCACGCAACGCGCCAACCATCACACCGGACAGGACGATCAGCGTGGTCGCGTGATGGTGTTCAAGTAACCATTTCAGGATTTGTACGATCACGATCAGCCCGAGCACCATCCCGGCGGCGAACACGGCGAGATACCCAAAATCGAGTGACTCAACAGCACCTAGTGTCGGTTCATAGAGCCCGACGGTGAGTAGAATAAGCGAACCCGATAACCCGGGGAGCACCAGCGCGGAGACAGCGATGGCTGCGGCTGGCAAGATCACATACCAGTGTGGTTCTAATGCTTGCGTGGCCGGAAGCGAGAGCACGGCAAATGCGACGACGCCGCCGACAACGAAGAAGACCGCATGGCGCCACCCCAACTTTTTGCGGCGGTATTGCACATCGTCACGAACCATGAGTAGCGGAACCATGACAGAGGCTGCAACCATGCCAAAGAACAGCGAACGCATGCGCTCGGGATAGGTTTCGACCAGATGCACCACGGGGCCGGCAACGGTAAAGACCGCGACCACCATGCCGATGCCCAACGGGATGAGCAGCCGCCAGGAAATGTTCTGCCAGTACTGGCGCGCGTTGTCACGACGTCCACGAACCAGAGATAGGCTCCAGCGGATCAATGCGGAGGCCGATTCGATGAGCTGCTGGTAGATACCAACAACCAGGGCCACCGTGCCACCGGAAATACCGGGGATGGTCTCGACGATGCCGATCAGTGCGCCGCGGATCAGGTTGCCGATTAGCGACGTTTTGCGTTGGGAAGTTTGGCTCATCTACTCTCAATCTTTCAATCGGACATAGATTAGTGTAGCTGCCTGAAAACTTCCTCCACTACGCGCGGTATAGCTCGGGTGTTCTCGCCTAAAACTCCTCGTGCACCGCGGGGTCCTGATAGATTCGGCCACGTTCCAGACCATCAACGGCAGCAATATCGTCCGCGTCGAGTTCGACGTCGAACAGGAGATTCGCGCGCTGGCGTTCAGGGTTCGACGACGCTGGCAGCGGCATGGAGCCGTGGTGGATGTGCCAAGCGAGCACTACTTCCACCGGAGTTGACGAGTGCTTCTCAGCAACCCGTGTCAGCACAGGGTCATCAGTCATGTCCGATGTGCGTCCCAGCGGTGACCACGCCTGGGTGACAATGCCGTGGTCGTCATGGAAGGCCCGTAGCTCTGCTTGCCCGAAGTACGGGTGCATTTCCACCTGGTTGATGGCGGGCATCTCACCGGTTTCATCAGCCAAGCGTTGTAAGTGTTCGGGTAAGAAGTTCGAGACACCGATGGTCCGGATCAGTCCGGCGTCACGCATTTCAATCATCGCACGCCAGGTATCGACATATTTGTGCTGTCTTGGCAACGGCCAGTGGATCAGGGCGTTATCGACGAACGGTAGTCGCAAATCATTCAGCGAGCGAATGATGGACGTTTTGGCTTCGTGGTAGCCGTGGAAGCGGCCGGGAATCTTGGTCGTGACGGTTATCTCGTCACGCGGCACATCACTTTGAGCAATGGCCTGGCCGACTTGCACCTCATTTTCGTACCGTAGCGCCGTGTCGAGGGTGCGATACCCGATTTCCAGTGCAGATAATGCTGCGGTGCGGTAAATATCTGGGTTGTCTCGGCCAGCTTGAACGAGTGTTCCGAATCCAATGAGTTCTGATCGCATGCCCCCAGTCTAGACATGATGCGACCGTATGGCACTGACACGATGGACATAAGAATACACATCAGCGATGTGACACCATAGACTCGTGGATATGAGGGGATCCAACGACCATCTGCCAACGGATGTAGCGGACTCGCTCATGACGTTAAACCACGCGCTGCATAAGGCCGACTATACGTCCGCTCGCCGAGCGACCACACCGCTGACCAATTCTTCTCATCTGGATGAGGCACTGGCCCTGCTTGCTGAACATGCCACGTCCGAACCGCAAGCCGTCGAACTGTTCTTGGAAGTCTTGGACGGTTCCGGCACGGTCCGCCGCTTCGCCGGAGCCGCACTCTTGGACCATACAGCGGTGGATGATGTGAGTCAGGATGCGCTCATTTCTATTGCCGACTCGGTTCATACCTACGACGGCCGCAGCAAAGTCACCACGTGGGTGCACAGTATTGTGCGACGGCGCGTGGTGGATCATCTGCGTCGACAACGCGCGACTGTTCCACTCGATGACGGCGACATTTCCCCGGCCGCGCACATGAGTTCCGTCATTGCGACTCGTGCCACCGTACGCGACGCGCTGGATGCCCTCCCTGAGCTCTATCGAATACCCGTCATCCTGCGTGATATCGAAGGCGAACCCTATGCCGATATCGCCGAACGTTTGGAGCGTGCGGAGGGCACTGTGAAAGCTCAAATCAGCCGGGGCCGCGCGATGGTGGCCGCCCGGTTGCGTCATCAGGACGGTGCAGTATGAACGCGGGACGGTATGAACTCGGCGAGGTCCTCGGCGTCGGCTCATTCGCGACCGTCTACCGCGCTCAGGATGACCTGCTCGATGACACCGTGGTGGTCAAAATCCTTGCGGAGAACCACAGTCTGAACCCTGAAATTCGCGAACGGTTCATTTCCGAGGGCCGCAGTCTGCGTCGCATTGCGTCCGAACACGTCGTCACTGTGCACGACATCGGCGAATCGTCACGCCAACAACCCTTTTTGGTGTTGGAACTGGCCGACCGCGCCACCCTAGAGAAACGCGTGCAATCGTTGCGAGCGCAAGGTTGGAAACCATCTTCGACCGACGTGTTGAACCTGGTCCGTCCCTTGGCGAGCGCCCTAGAAGCCGTCCATACGGCACAACTGGTGCACCGGGATCTGAGCCCGGGGAACTTGTTGATCGCGAGTGAACCGCACCCTGAAGCCTCACAGTCAACGGCGTCGCATCTGATCCGCAGCGATGAGCGTCTGCTGGTTGCGGATTTAGGCATGTGTAAGGACCTCGCCATCAATTCCGGCCTGACGGTGTCTGGAGGCACCGCAGGATTTCGTCCACCCGAACAATCACAACCGGGCATGGTCGACACTCGTGCCGATATCTGGGCTGCCTCAGCGCTGTTGGCCTGGGTGGTTGAAGGCAGCCAACCGCCGGAAGCGTTCACCAAGGTGGTGCAACGCGGCATGCACAGCGATCCGTCCGACCGCCAACAGACCGTGGCCCAATGGCTAGACGAAATCGAAAAGGCGCTGGTACCTGCCCCGGCACCGTCAGCGCCACCCGCCTCGCCGCCGAAACACACCGCGGACGGTGAACTCCAAGATTCGATCCCGACGCCCGTTGTAGGGCGTGACGCGCAGATGGCGACGCTGCTGCTGAGCGGTTTAGCCGTGGTGACCGGTATCATCGGTCTGGTGCTCGGCCTGTTCTTGGGTGGGGACCGGTATCCATCCGCCAACGATGATGCCTCGATCGCCATCACCGGCCCCGAAGAGGTCACCGTGGGCGAAGCGGCCACATTCACCGCCGAAACCGAGGGTCTAGACAGTTGGGTCTGGGCGCTGCCCACCGGTACCCACGTCGTCGACGAAGCAGAAACGACCGTGACCGCGACGGAACCGGGAACCAACGATATTATTTTGCGCGCACGTGGCCCAGATGGTGAAGAGCTCGAGACTCGTCACCAAGTCCGGGTGACCGAGGAACGCTAAAAAGTTTTTGAAATGGTTGCAACTTTTTTGATGTTGAGCCCGACTCATAGGCAAAACCACAATCTTGTTGCTCTCGGTAAGGAGACACCATGACCATCGCTCACTGGCCCACCCTGGTTCGGTCCACGCTAGGCCTCGGCTTCGTCGGCGCCTTTGCCCTGACCTCCTGCAGCGCTGCCCCCGAACGCGCCGGATTTCAAGATGGCGAAGTCGCCACGGCACAACCATCGACACCGGAAGAACCCACCGAGATTCAACATGACAACATGCTCGTTGCCGAAGTTGATGAACCGATGGAATTCGAAGCCTGCCTCGAGGCCGAAGAGATGGAAGGGGCCACCGTCGAATGGCTCGACGACGTCGTGGTGGAAGCACAAGAAGTTGAGGGCCTCGAAGACCAGACCGTTGAGGTTGATGGTGAGCAAGTCGAAATCCCCGGGGTACCCGGCATCGTCATCCCAGAAATCGTAGGGCAAGCCGGGTGTGTGATTGAATATCCGGCCCCCGGAGGTTGCTTGCCGGCAGTCGAGATTTCGGACTCGTATATCCCGGGATATCGCATTCCGGAGCGTGTGCTGGAAGCCGTGGAATTGCCCGATGGCACCGTGGTAGAAGAACAAGTCCAGCCGGCCATTGAATCAGAACCAATCACGGCGGAAGGCTCCTTTCAAGAACAGGTCTGTCAGACCGAACCCGATGACGCCCAGGACGGTGATTACGTATCCCATGTCATCCGTCCTCACATTCAGCGCGAACATATCCTCGCGTCATTCAACATGGGACCCACACTGAACCGGTCGAGCGTGCTCACCGAGAGCAACGACATGGTCAGTTTCGAAACGTTAGGCACGTACGAGATACCCAGCATTTCCGTGGGACATGCGCACTTTGAACATGCCTACCTAGAGTCCTACCAGGTTGAGGGTGCCGACCACACCGAGTACGCCGAAAAGGACCAGGAGATCTCCTACACCACCGAGGGCGATGTGCTCTTTGATAGTGACGAGCATGCACTGCGTTCCGATGCCACATCTGAACTCGAAGCCATCGCAGTCGACATCGAAAACCGCGGTGGAGACTACGCCATCACCGTGGAAGGCCACACCGATAACCTCCAATCCGAACAATACGCCGACAACGACGAACTTTCAGAAAAACGTGCCGAATCGGTGGTCGCCTGGTTGAAAGAACACAGCGACATCGCCGATGGTAACGTCACCGCCACGGGTATGGGCGAGGACTACCCGCGAGCCAGCAACGAGACCGATGCGGGCCGTCAAGACAACCGCCGCGTCGTCATTACCGTGACGCCCACCGACTACGAACCAGAAATTGACTTCGAAGCCGAGGAATCCGGCACCGAAAGTCAGTAAAACCCCCAAGATTGAATGGTTCCGGGCCGCACCTGTGAGGCAGACACGGGTGCGGCCCCGCTCGTAGACTCGCAACATGCGTATTTACGAATTCGGTCATGAACTTGAAGACTCGATGGCACCGTATTTGGCCGTCGATCGCAGCGCTCCGAAACACGAGTGCTGGGTAACCGGACATATGGTCGCGGGCCTGGACGGCACCGCTGCCATCGATGGGAAAGTCGGAGCGCTATCCACCGGCTCCGACCAGACACTGTTCCGTCAGATGCGTCAGATTGCCGACGTCGTGCTCGTAGGTGCCGAGACAGTGCGCCGCGAAGGCTACGGGCTGGTGCGGTTATCCGATGAAGCCCAGGAGCAACGCGAGCGCGATGGCAAACCACCGACCCCGCCGGTTGCGGTCGTCAGCGGCAGCCTGGATTTGAATTGGAATCTCAAACTCTTTACCGAGGCGCCCGAACACGCTCCAACCATGGTGATCACGTCGGCCTCGGCTGATCCGGACCGGCTGGCCGAAGCGAAACGGCACGCAACCGTCATCATTGTTGGCCAAGACCGCGTCGAGCCCGAACACGTACTGCGCGAATTCGCCTCACGCGGCTACGGCGTCGTGCTGTGCGAGGGTGGCCCTACCCTACTGGGTGAATTCGTCGCAGCAGACCGTCTCGATGAACTCTGCCTGTCGATTGCCCCGATTTTCGGTGGCGACAATCTGCCGGTTGGCCTGACCCCGGACGGGGCGGGAATCAGCAGCTTTGAACTCAAAAGTGTGTTCGGCGAGGACGATACACTCTTTCTCCGCTACGAATCCGCACGACAGAAAAGAGCCCACGACGATGAGTAAACATCCTTTCCAAACCCTCATGGGCTCGGTCAACTCGGCGCTGGTCGTGGTCACCACCAGCGTCGAAAATACCCAAGCCGGATGTCTGGTTGGCTACCATTCGCAAGCAAGCATTTCACCGCAGCACTATTGCATTTGGCTGTCCAAGGCGAACCACACGTATCGTGTGGGCTTGCGGGCCACACACTTCGCTGTGCATTTCCTCACCGCTGATGATCTTGCACTGGCACAGCAGTTCGGGACACATTCGGGCCAGCACGTCAACAAGTTCGCAGACCTCGACGTAGCGACCGATGCACAGTCGATGCCGTTGCTTGCTGATTGTCCGAACCACATGGTGCTAGAACGCATTTCCCTGCTGGACGACGGCGGCGATCACGTGTGCGTCACCGGCAAGGTCGTCTCAGCCCACAGCAACGAAAAGTTCACGCCGCTGCGAGTCGCCGACATCGGCAAGCTCGCCCCCGCACACGGCAGTGACGAACGGATCATCGAACCTTAGCTACTACGTGGGTAGCGTTGTTTAAAGTCTTGAGCGATATCTTTCATATACGCGAATTCCACGCCCGGGTGGGAGGCGAAGTGGTCGAAGAGACGCTCCAGCATGAGTAATACCTGTGGACGCCCCGAGACATCCGGGTGGATCGTCATCGGGTAGACCGCATAGTCCATCTCGCGGTACACCCAATCGAATTGGTCTCGCCACAGTTGCTCAAGGTCGCGTGGGTTCACAAAGCCGTGCGAGTTGGGGCTGGATTTGATGTACATCATCGGGGGCAAGTCGTCGATGTACCAGGACGCCGGAATCTCGACCAGATCGGTTTCTTCACCGCGGACCAGTGGTTTCATCCACTCTTTTGCCGACGCGGCATCGTAGTCGATATTCGTCCACGTGTCACCGACACGCACATAATACGGGGTGAAGTCACGGTGCATAAACGAGTGATCGTAGAGCATGCCGGCATTCGACAGCAGCTCATTGGTGTAGTGCGACATCTCCCACCACGGCGCGACGTAACCAACCGGTGCAGTACCTGACCGTTGTTCGATGAGGTCGTAGACGTATTCGAACACCTCGGTCTCTTGTTGTGACGACATTTCCAACGGGTTCTCGTGCGAGTACCCGTGATGCCCAATTTCGTGGCCGGCCTCGACGACCTGATCAAATTGTTCCGGAAACGTCTCGATGGAGTGCCCCGGCCAGAACCACGTGAAGGGAATATTGCGACGCTGCGCCAACTGGAGAAGACGCGGCACTCCGACTTCCCCGGCAAACAGGCCGCGAGAAATATCATTTGGTGAATCTTCACCGCCGTAGGATCCTAACCACCCACCAACGGCGTCAACGTCCACTCCGACTGCGATGTAAATTTTCTTTGCCATACTCAAAACTCCTTTCCCAAGATACCGCTGCTCCGCATCCGATCGCGTTCTGGGCAAGCTTGCTCTCACTCTAATGGTCGACACCAACGAGAACAGGGCCTCGTCAGCGGCAACTTCGTCATCCTCGTTGTGGAGTTTGCCATGCCCTCATAGCGGGACCCCGTGATAGTTTGGTGCCATGCTTAACTCCACGCTTCTTCCCATTACCGACGGCGTCCGAAGCCTACGGTTGCTTGCCCAGCAGGATGCCGACCGTTATCTCGCCGGGACGCAGGATCCCCTCGTCCAACAATTTGGGCACTTACCAGAAGCAGAATACTCGCATGCGTCGATCCAGCACTTGGCTGAGACCCAAGCCCCGGCCGGACTCGAGCGCGGCGACCTAGGATTGCTGAGCATCGTCGACGAAGCAGATACGTTCCTGGGCAGCCTCGTGTTATTTGATGTCACCCGGACCAACGCGGAAGTGGGCTTTTGGCTCCATCCCGAAGCACGCGGCACAGGCCACGCGCTCGGCGCACTTGAACTTTCGGCAGCACTCGCCAGACAGAGCGGGTTGGATGACTTAACTGCCCGAACAGTAGTAAACAACGATGCCTCCAAGCACATTCTTGAACGTGCCGGATTTCTGGAGATCGCGCGCGACGTGGATAAGACACCTTCTGGGGAGGAAGCTCCACTGATACATTACCGCCGCGAGCTGAGGTCCTAAGACTCAAGCCAAAGGTAGGCAGCAGGGACTCGATGGTTACGACCGTCGGGTCCCTTTTTGTGTGCTGTATGAGCCGCAGAACAGGACGCGCCCCCATCGCAGGATTGTGGAAAACTTTTCAGCACACCATGAAGTTATCCACAATACACATGACACTACCCTGTAATTTCATATCCCTATGATATAGAACAACAAAACATATTAAATAACTTAAAAAACTACATCAAAAGTATTGCCATCAATAGCGCACCAGGGTAGAATAGGAAGAACATTTCCGCACATTCCAGCGAGATCATGAGAGGGCACTGCCGTGGTTGAGACGCCGATTCTCCCCGACGTTGGCTCCCCCGTGCGCACGCATGTCCTGAATATGGATGCCTTCAAATCAGCCTCTCTAGGCGAACTCATCTACGCCCTCACCATGCTGATGCGCGTGGTGATGGAGCGAATCGCGAACCCACGGACCTTCTATGATGAAATCGCGGTGTACCACGAGGCTTCCGGGGCAGATTGGGCAGGGCTGAAGGGTGACTCAACATCCGACGACGCTACGCAAGCACCGATCATCAAGACCACTCCACCCGATAATTTTTATGACACCATCCGGGGACTTGGACACATGCTGCAGCAGCTGGACTGCGGGTTCGATGCGATTATGGCGCACTACGCACGGCACGTTGAACGCGGCTTAGAACAACCGACAACGTATTTGGGCGTTGAGTTCGAGCAACAGCCCTTCAAAAACGTCAAAGAGTTTTTTACGGAATCGATGCGGTTTAGCAGCTACAGAGCACGCAAGCTTATTGAACGAGCACGGTGCTTTGCCTTCGCGCATGGACACGACCCCGAGCTTGCCACTTCTCAGCCAAAATTCCCGCTAGTCGCCGAGGCGATGTCGGCAAGCCGTATCTCATCTGAAAACGCCGATCGACTCGCCGACTTGGATAAAGAGTTGACCAAATACGCTCGAAAAGTCGGTCAGTCCACAGAGTACAAAGATCTGGTGCTTGCTGCATTTGAACCCGTCCTAGCGGAGGCTGCGGAAATCTCGGATCCAGATACATTCAGCAAAGCCAAGCAACGGTGGCTGGACCGCATCGCATATGAAATGGATCCCGACGGACCGCCTCCGTCCGAGACACTAAAAAATCAGGCAGATAACGCGCTCAAAACCAGAGATTGTGGCGATGGTAGCGGCATGATTTCAATGCATGCTACTCCAGCAGTATATGCTGCCTTCAAAACCCTCAAGACCTATCAGCGCAACTGGGATGGTAAGACCCCATTCATTCCAGAAGACATCGCAGATTTCCTCCGTGTTGATTCAGATCCAACAGACGCCGGCGAGGAAAGAGATGGAACCGGTCACGCTTCCACTCAAGACGATGCGGGTGCAGATTTCGACCCGGATGAAATCGTTGGAGAAGATGCCCACGGCAACCCGATCACTGCGGGCTATATGCAACGCATCGACGGCATGACCGAAGACCAGAAATTCGGCGGGTACTTCATCGGTGCCCTGCGAATGCTATTGAGTATGGAGCCAACAGAAGCAGCGATCAAACGAGCTCATGGTACACATGCACAACTGGTCATGGTGCAAGACGTGCAAACAGCACACAAAATGTTAGGTCTACCGCCACTACCGCCGGAAGTGCGAAGACCGCCTGGCCCAGACGGAATTATCCCACCGGTCCTTCAAGGAACCGACCCGGTTGGTCAGATCATCCCGGACGAGCTGACGGACTCGACCAGTCCTGTCAGCCCCGTACCGTGGACGCCGTTCCAGTCGGAAGCCATCAATGTCGGACCGCTTCATCCCAAAGACGCTGAACCCTTGGGATGTGACTGTGAAATCGTGGCACAAATATGGGATGGCCCCGATACCGTGCTGAACCAAAAACGTACCTACCGGCTCTTTACGCCGACGCAGCGACGTGCCATTCTTGCTCGAGACCGAGGTTGCAGAGCGCCCGGATGCACTACCCCCGCTGCACTCTGCGACATCCACCACCTCATCGAATGGATGCAAGGCGGCAACACCGATGAACAGAACGCGACGACGTTGTGCCCGACGCATCACGCTGCCGTGCACAACGGAAAATGGACCATACGAAAAGTTGACGGTTTGATCTTCTTTCAGCCCGCCCTCTGGCTCGACCCGTCACAACCGCTTTTGCGCAACCTCTACTGGGCAATCTAAAACAAACCTGTCAGTCTGCACCATTGCGCCGTGCTCGTGACCCACCAGCCCGTCGGCCGCTACGCTGCTTGGCAGCCGCACCAGTATGGTCCGTATCCTCAGCATCATCGGAAGAGCTTTCGTTTCCTGACTCATCTTCCTCCGCGTCCGAATCGCCAGACGAAGTCGATCGTTCAGCAGCGGCAGCAGCCACAGCAGCATCAAATTTCCTCGACTGACGTTTCTTCCGCGTCACCAGCCACCAAACCAAGACGCCGACCAACACCACAATGATCAGCTGCGGAATAGGAATCGCCGCCGCGGTCACCCCACCCGTCGCCGTACTCAGCTCAGCATCAACCTCATCGTCGCCAACGACACTTGGCTCAAGACTCACCGTCGAATTTAGAACAAAGAGCGGTAGAACCTCCTGTTCAACCTGGAGCTGGGCCTCGCCACCCGGCAAAATCTCACGAATCGGCTCAACGGACTCCTCAACCGTCGCAAGGCCAAACAGTCCCGACGAACTCAGCGCCTGCTGTGCACCGAGCCGAACATTCCCGGTATTACGCACCGTCCAGCTCACCGTCGCGGTACCCGGCGCAAAAGGATTCCAATTCTGGCTGTACTGAACATCAAGGTCTTCAACCGCCAAGGTCGGCATAATGTCACCATCGACACGCAAGTGAATACGCGCCCCCACACGAGACACCATCGACACATCGTCGCCCTCATCTGTCGAAACAGATGCGGCAATACCTGCCGGCTGATCCCCCGGAGTCGTATTCTCCGGAACGGTTAACGTGAACGGAACCGTCACCGATTCATCCGCAGGCACGGTGACTTCTTGCTGGTCCAGCTCAATCCACTGCCCGGCCGCCTCGTTCTCCTCACCGGGGCGCAGAATATCGAACGTCCCCGATTCCGACACCACACCGTCGGCCGCCTGCAGCGTGAAAGTGGCCTCCTGAGCGGAGAAGTTCGTCAGTTCAACCGCATCTTCGACGCTGTCACCCGGGGGTACATCAAAGCGGAAGGACACCCTGTCTTCGTCATCCTCCTGCGGGGCTGGAGTAAGCGACCAGACGGTAGTTGGCGCAGCATCTTCGGTATCCGCTGGGGCCGAGGAAGCAAAGACAGTACTGAGAAAAAAGGTCAGCAACAGGGACAATGCCAACCATGCGGTGACGGTTCGACGGCGCGGGAACAGATGGGTAGGACGTTGCATCAAGTGGAGTCTTTCGTAAGTGGGAAGCTGTCAAACACCAATGACGCCGGCCTCACCGCTCCGCACACAGCGGGCCGGTGGCTGGCCGACGTCATCGAGTGCACTGGGTCGTGCATGGTGTCACTATGGTGTTTGAACCGTTGTCTTAGTCAACTGGGAACAGTGAGACCGAAAGTGCACCATCGTAGGTGCCGGCTTCGGTATCGACTGGGACTTCGAGGTTCAGGTCAGCAGCGAGCTCGGTTGAGCCCACGCAGTTGTCGGTGTTGGCTTCACCAAGGGTCTGTGGCAGGGACAAGCCTTCGCCACCGGCCATGGTGCCGGCGATTGCCGAACCTGGAATCGGGTTCTGAGACTCATCAGCAACATTGGGAACCCAGCCGAGGTGATCAGCAGACACAGTGCCGTCGCCGGCGGTCAGATCCGATGACTGACCGGCCACTGCCCAACCATTGGCTTCATGACGAGTATCAGTCACGGTCACCGATGGCATCGTACCGGTCATCCGCAGACGGTCACCGGCGTTGCGTTGGTTGCCCAGCGTTGCAGTACCATCAGAGACGGACAGCACCAACGAACCTGGTTCTTCTGGGTCGCCACCTTCATCTGGCAGACCCTCTACTTCAGCTTCAACCGGAATGTCGCCTTCAGCTGGTTCTTCCGAGTCGTTTTCTTCGGCCCACAGTTCGTCTTTGAACAGGTTCGCGACGGTGGTGTTATCGATGTAGTCGCCACGAACGTCATCAGTGCCAACGGCCGAGTTCATGATCGCATCCGAGCCAGCGCCCTTGAAGAAGTATGGCACCAGGTGGTTGGTGTGGTCACCTGAGGACCAGCCGACGGTCGGCAATTCGCCGGCGTTACCGGTCATTTCGGTGAAGTTGGGATCGTCTTCGGCACCGCCCAGGTAACCGGTTTCGTGGTCAGCGGTGACCACGAGCAGCGTTTCGTCCCAGGATGAGTTGGTCTCAACCCAGTCAACGACCGAGTCGACGGCGTCATTGAATTCCTGAGTTTCTTCGATGTTTCGGGTGGTCTCATTGGCGTGACCGGTCCAGTCGATAGCGCCACCTTCGATCATGAGGTGGAAGCCATCTTCATCCTGACCCAGGACGTTGAGTGCACCTTCGGACATGGTGTCGAGGGCCGGCACGGTATCGTTGAATGGTACTTCACCGGGCAGAGTGCCTTCGGAATCACCGCTGCGGTTCTGCTGCAGCGTTGTGGCTACCGGGGCCAGACCGAATACCTTATCGGAGGTCGTTTCACCGTTCGCCAGGGCTTCGAATTCGCCCTTGGAATCCATGTAGTCCCAGTCGGTGTTGCCCTGTGAGACCGCGTTATAGGACTCTTCGGAAATGTAATCGTAGGCGGCGGACTGCTCTTCGCCGTCATCGTTGTACATTGGGTGACCGGCACCCATGACGACGTCCATGTACTCGGCGTCGATCATCGAAGCACCGATTTCCTGGTAGGCGTTGCGGTCTGGGTTCGCGACCGCATAGGAGGCCGGTGTGGCGTGGCTGTACTGCACCGAGGAGACGACACCGGCAGCACGACCGGTTTCGTGTGCGAGCTCGGACATCGTCTTGAGCTCGTTGCCCTCCGGATCGACGTTCAATGCGCCGTTATTTACCTTGGTTCCGGTCGCCATGGCGGTACCGGCGGCAGCTGAGTCGGTCGGCGTGTTCTTGGCCCAGTTGAAGTCGCCCCAGGCGCCCTCGGAATCGTATTCGTAACCGTCTGCCATGGTGTCCAACGAGTGGGTGGCCAGGCCAATGTGGTTGAATTCTTCGTAGGCCTGAACTGGCTCGCCATCCTGCTCGGTCACGTTACCCGGCTCACCCTCGGTGATGTACTGTGACTGTCCGGTTTCATACAGGTTCGTGTTGGCCACGTGGTTGTAACCCATGCCATCGCCGATCATCACGATGACGTTTTTCGGAGACTGGGTGTCGTTGTCTGCGTATGCCGGGGCGATGCTGGCGCCGGCAAGCACTGCCAGGGACAATACCCCGGTGGTAGTGCGTTGAAGGATTTTCTTCGACATGTAGAACCTTTTCGTTCGTGATGAGAATTTCCTTGAGCAATTCCGCTCGGGTCGTGCTGTGTTGACGACCAGAATTCACGATAAAGTGGGCGTCTAACTGCAGAAACATCAAAAAGTTAACGGGCCCCAAACACTTCACGTGCAGCAGCTTTCCAACGTTGCAGCACGGCGGCAGGCCGCGGCAAATTTACTAGAGTGGCACCATGAAGATTTTGTTGCTGGGGTTTGGTTCGATCGGTCGTCACATCGTCCGGCTGCTGGATCACGACTTCACCGCTATGGTGCGCGATATCGATGCGCACCGCGAGCGCGGCACACTCGGTGTTCGCCTCATTACCCAACAGCACTTTGACCAGGCGGTCGCCGAGGCTGATCTCGTGGTCGAAGCCGCCGGGGTGGCCGCAGCACAACAGTTATTGCCGAATGTGGACAAACCGTTTGTGCTCACCTCGGTCGGTGCTCTGGCTGATCCGGATATCGCGGATTCACTCATGACGCCCCACTTGCACGTCACCAATGGCGCCATCGGCGGTTTCGACATTTTAGAAGCCGTGGCGCATCAGCTCGACAACGTCTCGATCACAACGTCAAAGGATCCGTCAGGGCTGGTGCAATCGTGGATGTCCTCGGACGAAGCACACCGATTAGACCAGCTCACCGAGCCCGAAACGATTTTTACTGGCAACCCGATCGAGGCCATCGAGAAATTCCCGGGCAACGTCAACGTGGCAGTCGCACTGGCCTATGCAACTCGCGGATCGAAGCCGCTCTCAGAATCGCTACAACGTGTCCAGGTCCAATTGGTTGCAGATCCGGTGCGCACTGATTCGGCCCACGTCGTCGAAGTATCCGGGGACGCTGGCCGCTTCAGATTCGAATTCGTCTCGGCACCGAGCCCGATTAACCCGGCGACGTCCGGGACGACGGCGCTGTCACTCGCCGCAACGATCCGAAGGGTCGAACCTTATATTCTGCACGGCTGACGCGTCACGTCTCTGATCCGATCAAACGCCTAGCTATTCAGACGTGTTTGAAATATACCCATTCCAGATACGTTGTGCTTGTTCTGGAGATAATCGGGCAACCTCGTGTCGAGGCATTTTCACGACGTAAACAAGCGTATTCACGAGCCACTCAGGAACCGCTGCTTTCTCGTCTGGTTCAGTCGAAGCTTTTAAACCATACGCAGCTCTACCCAGGGCATCGATAGCCGCAGCGAGAGGAACAGTAGCAGGGTCATCTCGCATCTGTGACACGCGATCTTGAACTTCCCTGTAAACTTCGGCATCACTGCGAGCGCCTAATGCCCATACCTCGGCTACATCGACGACAACCGTTCCAGAGTCATCATGAGTCGCGCGCCAAACAAGGCGCCAATCCCGGTCACCAACTACAATTTTTCGGAAGCCGATGAGCTTTCCTCGAAGAGCTTTGCCAGCTTCTGGGTTGCGCTCTAGTAGAAGGCATTTCTTGAGGGCCCACCGTACAACTTGTGGATCGCCTTTACGAAGCATCGTCTGCAAATCGCCCCAAGCAGCGTCGGTGAGACGAACAACGGTACCCTCGGCTTCAGGGTGTCGGCCACCTCGACGTGTCATTCGCGACCGGCGGCTAGATCTGCATCGAGTTCTGCATCTAATGCATCACGGTCGAAACCTAATTCAGATATGACATCATCCAAATTCAGGCGTCGGCCGGAGTCAGTTGCCAAACGTGACAGCAAAAGAACACTATCTTTGAGGTCTTCCTCCAGCTGCCCGATTTCTTCGAGATGTTCCATACTCACTATTGCGGCAACCGCTTTCCCATGGCGCTCCACCACGAGGTCTTCACCGAGTTCAGCAGCGCGTACTAAATTTGGTACGCCACGAGTGGCGGCTTCAGTGACTGAAACAACGTGCGGAGAAA
This sequence comes from Micrococcaceae bacterium, assembly GCA_013393415.1. Lineage (GTDB taxonomy): Bacteria > Actinomycetota > Actinomycetes > Actinomycetales > Micrococcaceae > Yaniella > Yaniella flava. The sequence continues at coordinate 6,745 of JABXHI010000045.1, read as the reverse complement.
CTTCGAAGGTTGACATAATTAAAACTATACAGTTTTCTGTACAGTTTTCAAAGAGTTGTGCAGCAATCTTAGATCAGCGGTCTGGCGCACCCCACCAAAGATCCCTCAATTAGCTCCCGCGTTTAGGATGGTGGACGTGAGGAAAGTAGAGCCAGAACACGAATACTATGCTGTCCCCGCGCACAGCACACAAAAATCCGCGGCCCGGGTGGAATCGCGGGCGATCTGGATTTCGATTAGCTTCGCAGCCCTGGCGGCGGTGGTTGGTCTGATCGCATTCGCGGGCAAACTCACGCCACTGTCAGCCGACTACTCCGTGGGCACGGTTGCCGGCTGGACCGCAGGCATTGCCGCCGGGATCTCGGCCCTGCTCGGGTTGATCATCGCTACCGGTCCGCAACACGGCAACCTGGGATGGATGCGTCGCCGGTTCTGGGGCTGGTGGCTCCTCGATTTCATCGGCCTGATCATCACCCACGGGGCCATCGCCACCCTGGCCGTGCTAAGCACTTTTCAACTCTTTCAACGAGCGTTTCAAGGACTCGTGGTCGATGGAATTGCTGCGACCGTGTTGCTGTGCCTGGTCTCGGCCGTGGCCTCCTACTTTGGTTTCAGCTCGGCTTCTCGCGCGTCCACCGCCTCAATATCAACGCTGCTCGCGCTGTTCATGGTCGCGGGCATGTTGGCCTCGATGCTGCTGGCTGAGAACCCATACTGGTGGCACATGTTCTTCTCTCAGCTGGGCACCGGCCAGGCCGGGGTCCTGTCATTTTGGACGTTCAACACCACCATCACCGTCACGGGCATCGTGCTGACGACCCTGGCGAATTTCATTTCCCAGGACCTCTACGCATGGGCAGAGCACCGACGTCGGCAAGGGAAGCGTCGCGGTTTCGTGCGGATGCTCAAAGGCGGCATGATGCTGATGGGGATCTGCATGGTGGGGTTGTCCTTGGTCTCGATCCACGTCAGCGACCCGATCCACACCGGCTTCGTGCAAATCTTGGCCGCGACGTTTGGGATCATGGTGCTCACCGTCCCGATCTGGCTCCCCGGCGCCCCGGCGGCGATGTACGTCATCAGCTACCTCATGCTGGGACTCGGCGTCTTTTCTGTGGCCCTCTGGTACCCGCTGGGCTACTACAACTTGACCGCGCTCGAACTGGCGTTCGCCGGGATCATCTTCGCCTGGCTGGTCGTGCTTATCCGCACGGTGGACGGCATGATCTCCGACGTCATCCCGCAACACCAACCCGTCGCACAGCCCGATGACGATGCCAATGTCACGCAGAGCGACGATACACCTGACGCAGCGACCAAAGGAGCTTTCTTTGACGATGAGCAAACCCACAACCGTTGATGAATTCTTCGACCAATTTCACGCCCCTGCCCGCAGTACTCTGAACCGATTGCGAGCCGTCGCAGACCGAGCCGCACCGAATACGCACACCGCACTGAAGTGGGGTTCGCCGGCGTGGATCCATGCATCCGGGACCATCCTGTTTATCGTCGATGGGTTCAAGCGTCATGCCAACGTGGTTTTTACCCCGAGCACCCGCGACGCATTCGACGCAGAACTCGCGACCTTCCAGACGGGCAAAGGCTCGGTCAAAATTCCTTATACCGAGACAGTTCCCCGCCACCTGCTGCACCGCATGGTGGCCTACCGGATCCGTGAACATGAACAGGACGGCATACGGTGGATGTGAAATCTCCGCGCACCGACGTGCAGCTGGCTTGGGAAGGCATCGTGCTCGCCGGAGCCGGCGCGGCCATCGCGTTACAGGTGGCCCACCGACCAGTGGCTGCCGGGGTGGCGCAGCATTCCAATTTCACCGCAGACCCTTTGGGCCGGCTGCGCCGCACCCTGCAGTACATTTACGCGGTCGTGCTACCCGAAGCTCAGTTAGCTCGTACCACCGTCGCCAACTGGGTCTCGCGTGCCCACGAACCCGTCGAAGGCACCCTCGACGGCGCACAGTACAGTGCCGCCGACCCCGACACACAACGCTGGGTGACGTCAACGTTGTATTGGACGGCCGAGCAGGTCCGCTGGCGCATCTGGGGTGAACAGCATCCCGACGACGCCGAGCAGATTTATCGCAGTTACGCAGTCCTAGGCACAGCATTAGGCATGCCGAAAGAGTACTGGCCTCGCGATCGCGCTGCTTTCCAACAGTATTGGGAATGGCAAACGTCCAACCTCGAGGTCACCAAGAACGCCCGACAGATCATGGCAGACCTCTTCGCGGCCGAAAGCGCTCCCGCGTGGTTGCGCACCGCCATGCCGCTTGCGAAGTTCCTCACCGCTGGACTGTTGCCAGCCCACATCCGCATCCAATTGGGTTTGGACTGGGATGGCGCCGACTCGATGCGGGAAGATCGGCTCTGGCGCGTCCTCCGCCGCACCTACCCCCGTCTGCCCACCGGCATCCGCCACGCACCGACACGCTTCGTCGTCACCGGGCTTACTTATAAAGGTCCTGGTACTCGCTCCGGATGACTTTCTTATCGATCTTGCCGACCGAGGTGGCGGGGATTTCGTCGACCACCTGGAATTGTTCAGGCAACTGCCATTTCGCGAAGCGTTTCAACAGGTGCTCGTGCACTTCGTCCTTGGTGATGTCTTGACCTTCCTGGAGGACCAACAACATGAAAGGCCGCTCATCCCACTTCGGGTGCTCCAGCCCAACCACGGCGGCCTGGACCACTTTCGGATGTCCCACCATGGCGTTTTCCATGTCGATGGACGAGATCCATTCGCCACCGGATTTGATGACGTCCTTGAGCCGGTCGGTGATCTTCACAAACGCATCCTGATCCATGGTCGCCACGTCGCCGGAGCGCCAGTAGCCATCCACAAACTTATCGGCCATCTCGCTCTCTGACATCCCGTGATAGCTCGCAGTAATCCACGGCCCTTTAATCAGCATCTCACCGGTGGTCTCACCATCCGCGGGCACTTCATTGCCCACGCCGTCGACGATTTTCATATCAACGTTGACCGGCACGCGCCCCTGCTTGGAACCATAAGCTTCGAGTTCCTCTTCGCTCAGATGTTCGCGCATCGTCGGGGTGATGCGGTTGACGGCGACCAGCGGAGACGTTTCGGTCGCGCCGTAGGCGTGGACCACTTCGGCGTTGAAGGTTTCCTTGTACCCGGTGATCATCGACAACGGTGGTTCGGTGCCGCCGCACAGCAGTCGCAAGCCGGTGAGATCCTTGACGCCCGTGGATTTCAGCACCTCAAGCATCGGGCTGAAGATGGCGGGCACCCCGTTGGTGACGGTCACACCTTCTTCAGTGATGGCACCGGTAATCTCGCCCAGGGTGTCAGCCGAGAACTGTCCCGGCAACACGAGTTTTGCGCCGGCGAGCACGGTTGCCTGGATGGTGCCCCAGGTCAGCACGTGGAACATCGGTGTAATCGGCATGACGACGTCGAATGGCGTCACCGAAAGCCCGTTGACGAAGCCGTAGGCGTGCAAAAACTGCGAACGGTGCGAGTAGAACACGCCCTTTGGGCGGCCGGTGGTCCCGGTGGTGTAGCCGGCCGCGAAGGCAGAGGTTTCGGAGATGTTCGGCCACTCGGGCAGTGGCTCGGCCTCGGCGAGAAGGTCCTCGTAGTACACCGCATTGGGCAGGCTGTGCTCGATCTCGCCGTCGGAGAGAATGACCCAGGTTTTGACGTGCTGCGCTTTCGGCGCAATGCCCTGGATCATCGGTACAAGTGTTTCGTCGACGATGACCACCGATGCCGCAGTATCGTCCAGAACATATAGCAGGTCTTCTTCACCCAAGCGTAAGTTCAACTGGGTGAACACGGCCCCAATGGCTGGGACGGCCCAGTACAGCTCGTAGTGGCGCAACGAGTTCCAGTCCATGACACCAACACGATCGCCAATGCGTACCCCGAGTTTTGCCAGTGCTGCGGCAGCCCGTTCAATACGGTCGAAGTTTTCTTTATAGGTTGTGCGTCCCCATTCACCCTTGGAGTTGCGATGCACAATCTCGGTGTCCGGAAACGAGCGCACGGATTGGCGAATCAAACTCCCCATCGTGAGCTGGTAGTCGTCCTGCATTGTGGATGGATAACCGTGTACGACAGCTGACATCGTGGTCCTAACGTTGAGGGACTAGATATTGTGTTGCACCCCACGATATCGGAGGTCGACGTGAACCGGAACCAACGCTGACACTTTGAGTGTAAATGCAGGCCCGCGTGTCGTGAGTACGGGGGTATTGAAACCAAGAGCCCTCCGGTATGCTGTCATCTTAAGTGACGCCTGTCACCAACATTTCTCAGGCACCGTAGTCCTTATGGACCAGTTTGAAGGGGTTCCATAGCAATGACTCAACTTCTCGATATCCTTGATCAAATCAGTTCCTTCGTCTGGGGGCCGTTCTTCCTCATCCCCCTACTGCTCGGCGTGGGACTGTATCTCACCTTCCGCCTGGGCGGCCTGCAGTTCACTAAACTGCTCCCGGCACTCAAGCTTGGGATCATTAAGCGCAACGACCCCGGCTCCGAAGGCGACATTTCCCAGTTCCAAGCGCTCACGACGGCGTTGGCCGCAACCATTGGAACAGGAAACATCGTCGGCGTTGCCACCGCCCTGGCCATCGGCGGCCCGGGCGCTCTGTTCTGGATGTGGGTCACCGGGCTCGTCGGCATGGCTTCCAAGTACGCAGAAGCCTATCTGGGCGTTCGTTTCCGTGGCACCGACGCCGCTGGCGAGAAATCCGGTGGCCCGCAGTATTACCTGTCGCGCGGCATTAAGGGCCCGGTTGGCAAGATCCTCGCGTTCGCCTTCGCAATCTTTGCGGTGATCGCATGTTTCGGTATCGGCAACATGACCCAGGGCAATGCGATCGCCTCGAATGTGGAAAGTAGCTGGAACATCCCCATTTGGGTCACCGGCCTCATCCTCACCGTGTGCGTGATGCTCGTCCTCGTCGGCGGCATCAAATCCATTGGCCGCGTTACAGCGGGCCTCGTCCCTGTTATGGTCATCTTCTACGTCCTGGGTGCGATCTATATTCTGCTGGCAAACTTGGATGCCCTCCCAGGCGCTTTGGCCCAGGTCTTTACGGATGCGTTCACCGGAACCTCGGCTGCAGGCGGTTTTGCTGGCTCTGCCATTATTATTGTCATTCAGTACGGTGTGGCTCGCGGTATGTTCTCCAACGAATCCGGCCTCGGTTCGGCGGCCATTGCGGCTGCTGCAGCACAAACCAGTCACCCGGTCCGTCAGGGCCTGGTGTCGATGACGCAGACGTTCATCGACACCATCATCGTGGTCAGCTTCACCGGCCTCGTCATCGTGACCACCGGAACATGGAACCACACCGATCCGAATACCGGCGAACAACTTGATGCATCGTTGATGACCGGCGAAGCATTTAGTAACGGCCTCCCGGGACAATGGGGCCACTGGGTCGTCACGATTGGCCTGGTACTGTTCGCGTTTTCAACCATGCTCTCGTGGTCGTACTACGGCGAGCGCAACATTGAGCGCCTCTTTGGCCGTCGCCTCGTGATGCCCTTCCGGGTGTTTTTCTCGTTGATCGTCTTCGTTGGTGCCACGGCAGAACTCGAAGTGGTGTGGCTGTTCTCCGATATCTTCAACGGGTTGATGGCGCTACCGAACCTCATCGGTCTAGCAATATTGTCTGGTCTCATCGCTCGCGAGACGAAGCATTATCTCAAGCACGATCCGAAACTGGAAGCAGATGCGGACCAGATCGAGGCGTTCATGGCCGGCCGACCCGGCTGGGATGAGTGGAAGTCCGGCGACGTCATCGGCTCATCACATAATTACGGTGTCGGCAAGAACGCCCCACCCTCCTAGCAGTTACACAGGGGTAGACGGTCCACGTCATGGGCCCGTAGCGTTGCGAAGCACCAGGCCCTCGAAGGGAACCGGCCCAGGGCCGACAACCAGGAGGTAATCATGGTCGATAATATTTATAACATCACCGAAATCGTTGGCACTTCGCCCGACGGTACAGATACCGCTATTGCCAATGCCATCGAAGAAGCGTCCAAAACCCTGCACAATCTCGACTGGTTTGAGGTGCAATCCATCCGCGGAAATCTCAGCGAAGGCCATGTGGTCGACTGGCAGGTCACCATCAAGATCGGTTTCCGCCACGAAGCAAAGAAATAGGAACGTCCTCAACGACGCAAACATACGCGGTGCAGCCAACCAAAGCTGCACCGCGTCGGCCTGATCATGGCGCTGGTGGTTGCGGTGTTGGGCATCCTCGGGACGTCGATGAACGTCATGCAGCTGGATGAACCATTCGCCGGTGATGCCGAACGTCCTGCCGCAGTGATCACCAGCACGCTGACCTTCATCCCGCTGATCATTTATGTGATCGTCGGGGTTCCCACCTTGGTCCTGGCACGCAGGCGAGACAGCATGGAACGACCAGTCCACTAGGAGGTTCAAAGGTTGAGTTTGGAGATGTCTATGGCGGCTGTAAATCGTGGTATAAAAATCGGAGGCTACTCACCAAACTCCCGGAGATCTAGAGACAATACTACGACCTCCGAGACTGACCCATCGCATGAAGCTGTGACAGGCTTACTCGTTATAATCACCGCATTACTGTGGGGGGTGCCTCTATCGTTTTTGTCAAGCGGCTTCTGAGAAGTTTTTTGCAGTAACTGTGGCTGTGGGGTCTTGGTAGAAAGTGCCGTCTCGGAGCATCGCGTAGAGGGTATCCAGACGGCGGCGGG
>JABXHI010000044.1 GCA_013393415.1 Micrococcaceae bacterium | reverse complement strand
GGGTCTTTCTCTGAAATATTTGGTTTGCTTGGTCGCTACCAATATTTTCGGAAGACCCCGACACCTTCCACCACCTTCACCCCCGGCGTGTCTTAAACCCTCACCCCACCCTTAAACCGGAAGAGCCCGATTGAGCAGCCCTTCCGTCCAGAAGGTCATAATCTCGGGTAACGCCATGAGCCGTGCGGTATGCCCGGAGGGTGCGGTATCAAAGATCAAGAAATCATGCTCATCGAGCCCATATTCGATGGTTGCTGCCATGCGTTCAAGCATCGCGGACTCGTGCGTACCCGGGGTTTGGGCGGCCAGCTTGAGGTGTTGGTCGACTTGTGGGTGCAGGTGCTCGGGCATGAAATCTCGCAGGGTGACACCGACCTCGGCCAGGTAGGCATCGATCGTACGCTGCGGGTCGATTTCTACACCGTGGACCACACCGTCACCGGAACGAAATAGCTCGACCTGGTCATCGCCGACCGACTGCTCCCACAGATGGCCCAGATTATGTGCAGGATCCGTGGAGACCAACAAGACCTTCCGCCCGGCTTCGGCCTGGTGAAGCGCCACGGCTGAAGCGGTGACGGTTTTGCCGACACCGCCCTTGCCACCTAAGAACAGCACTTTGCGTTGTCCGGCGAGGTTCAGCAACATATGCGGGCGCCTTTCAGCAGCAGCTCATACCGTCAAACGGCGAGTTGTCCATCCCCTGCCGGATATGCCAGTCGTGCATGCGATCCAACATTTCCGGCAGCAACTCGAGGGTGACCCCAGAGGCGGGGTTGGGCACGCCCAGCGCTTCAGACATGACGAGCATCATGAACAGGTCTTCTTCGTCGCGCTTGGCACGAGCAAACGTCCGGCGGTAGGGAGCAATGTAGTACTCCCGTAATCCTGCACTGAAGCGTTGCCACCAACCCATTGTTCTTGCCTATTTCTGTGGGGTACCGACCGGAAGCTTCTCGTCTGCGGTGAGCAGCTCGTCGTCTTCTGGCTCTGGTTGTTGTGTTCTGGCTCTCACCATAGCAAGACTGGCTTCGATCATCACCCAGACCGCGGCGATCAGGATGACGATATCCAGGCCGAACAGCAGCCAGTTGCCCTGGTTGTAGAACTGACCAACCTGGATAATGAGGGCGTAGATGGATACGAACAGCACGAATACCATCGGGATGAGCGCTGGCAGGTACGGCCGCCCCTTGCGCATCAACATGACCACGATGATGCCCAGGGTCAGTGCGGCAAGCAACTGGTTGGTGGTACCGAACAGTGGCCAGATCAGCACACCGCCTGAACCGTCAGCGCCCGCCGAGAACGTCAATGCCAGACACACGCCAACGGCAATGGCGGTTGCTGTGTACATGCCGATTCTTAGGTTGAAGACTTCGCCGATTTCTTGCACGACATAGCGCTGGAGTCGCACCGCGGTGTCCATCGTGGTCGCTGCAAACAGGACGGCCATGGTTGCCAGAATGGTCGAGCTCAACGACTCCGGCAAGCCGAGGCCCTGATTGACGAGCGTGCCACCGGCTTCAACAAACACCTCGACACCGCCATTTTCGAAGCTGGAGTAGATCTCTTCCCAATCGGCCAGTGTGCGGAAGCCCGCCGTGACTACGATGATCGTGCCCAGCGCGAGGAGTCCTTCACCAACCGCACCAAAGTAGCCGACGAAACGACCGTCGGTTTCGCGGTCGATTTGCTTTGCTGTCGTGCCAGAAGAGACGGTGCCGTGGAATCCAGAGATCGCACCACACGCAATCGTCACGAATAACAATGGCATCAACGATGGCGTATCAGCCGGTACATTCTCATTGATTGCCGGAGCCACAACGGTTGGCGTTGCAATCGCGAAGGAGGCGTAAAGGATCCCCAGGCCGATGAACAGCAGCAGACCATTGATGTAGTCGCGTGGCTGCATCAATACCCAGACTGGCAGCAGCGAAGCGACCGCACCGTAAACGAACAAGATGAGGATCCACCAGGTTTCTGCGGGCAGACCCATCAGTTCTTCTGGGAACGCCAGCGGGAAAGCATTCCCAATCGGCACCAAGATACACAGCGCTGCCACACCGACCACCGTGACGATCGGAAGGTTCCAGTTCCAGCGGTACATCGCTTGGCCCACAAACACCGCAATGATCAGCGCGCCCCAGGTTGGGATGACAGCGGTTGGTGAATCGACCAATAGACCTGAGGTCACTGTGGCGAATGCGGCAATGACCATCATCAACAGGAAGAAGATGACCACCAAGAACAGGTTTCGACCGCGCGGACCAATATAGCGCCCGGACAGGGTTCCTAACGACTGCCCTTTGTTCCTGGCAGAAGCCCACAGTGAGCCAAGATCGTGCATGCCGGCAAAGAAGACCGTACCGAACACGACCCACAGAAATGCCGGGAGCCAGCCCCAAATCACGGCAATGGCAGGCCCCACGATGGGTGCGGCACCGGCTACCGAGGTGAAATGGTGACCCCACAGCACAAACTTATTCGTCGGAACATAGTCGGTTCCGTCATTGAACGCATGAGCAGGAGTCTTGAACTCAGCATTGAGTTTGAAAACTTTTTTGGAAAGATATTTCGAATACAGGAAGTAGCCGGCGATCATAATGATGACGCCGATTACCGCCAGCAGCAGAGCGTTTGGACCCTCGTTCACAGAAGACTCCTCAAGGTGGTGATATCTGCCCGGTGTTGTGTGCCACGGATCACGGTAACAGGTAATGTCAGCACGCTTTGAGAGTTACTGTGAGCGACCTCCTTGACTCCTGACGACCGCGCTCTAGCATTGCCAGGGTGTGGAAAGCTCTCGGTGCCCTGTGTGTAGGCCTCTTTATAACCTTGCTCGACCAGTCGCTGGTCGCTGTTGCCCTACCTCGCATTACCGAGGAATTCGATGCCACGGTGAACCAAGCGGTCTGGGTTTCGGCCATCTACCTGCTCACGTTCGCTGTGCCGTTACTGGTCACCGGACGACTTGGCGACCGGTTTGGGCAGCGCAATGTCTACCTGGTGGGGATGGCCATTTTCACGCTGGCAGCCACAGCCTGTGCGTTTGCGCCGACCATTGAACTGCTGATCGTTGCTCGCGCCATCCAGGGGTTTGGCGCCTCGCTATTGAATCCGCAGCCGCTGAGCGTCATCAACCGCATCTTTCCGGTGACCAAACGTGGCGCGGCCATGGGCGTTTGGTCGGCGGTCGCCAGTTCCTCGGGACTTTTCGGCCCGGTCGCCGGTGGCCTGTTGGTCGGTGGCCTCGGATGGCGCTGGGTCTTCTTCTTGTATATCCCGTTCGGCGTGCTCGCCTTCATTCTGGTGGCGTTGTGGGTGCCGAAACTGCCCGCTGGCGTGGGACGCATCGACCTGTTCAGTGCCCTGATTTCGCTGGTCGCCATTCTGGGCATCGTCTTCACTTTGCAACAAGGACCCGAGTTCGGCTGGCCCGGGTGGCTCTTCGGTGTGCTCGTGCTGGGTATCGCCGCGCTGGTGTTGTTTGTGTGGCTGCAACGACGCGCTCAGCGTCTGGGCCGTGACGCGTTGATGCCGCTCGAGCTCTTTCGCTTCCGCAATTTCCGCTGGGGTGCTGTGTCGGTCTCCACCCTCGGATTCACGGTGTATTCGGTCAATCTGCCGATCATGCTGTATCTCCAACTCGGCGCGGGCCTCAACGCCGAAACGGCTGGATTACTCATGTTACCGATGGCTGCCGTCTCGGTGAGTTTGGCACCGTTTCTGGGACGTCTGACGGATAAGCTACCGCCCGGTCGGATCTCGATCATCGGATTGAGTTCGATGATCACCTCGATGGCGTTATTTGCCATCCTGATCATGTCTGAGGTGGCGGTTGGCTGGCTCGTCGTACCGTTGGTATTCCAGGGTGCAGCCAATGCGCTGAGCTGGTCGGCGAACTCTGCCATCTCAATGCGCCAACTGCCCGGCCATCTGGTTGGCGCTGGTTCCGGTGTCTACAACACCTCACGTCAGGTTGGGGCGGTCATCGGCGCGGCAGCAGTCGGCGCCGTGATGCAAATCAGTCTACAATTCACCGGCTTCTCGACTGCGATGGGCCTTTCACTTGTGCTCCACGTAGTCATCTTGTTCGTTGGCCTGTTCGCGGTGTCGCGTTTCCGGCCAGATCTTCCACAGCCTGCCTCGGATGACGCATCAGGCCGTTCCTAAAGATTTCCGACACAGCTCGAGCCCGGCCGATTACGGTCGGGCTCAAGCTGGTTGTTGAATCTTAGCGTCCTGGCTGGAGGAGCACCTTGGTATATCCCGACTCGCGGTTATCGAATCGACGATATGCATCTGGCGCGTCAGCCAACGGGAGTTCTTGAGACACCACGAAGTTTGGCTCAGCACGACCGGCGATAATCAGATCACGCAGCTTATGCGCATACTGTTTAGCATCGGCCTGGCCGGTCCCCATGAACTGGCCCTTCTCAAAGAACCGGCCAATGCGGAACAGCAGCTCGCCCTTGGCCGCGTGCTCATTTGGAGCACCGGGATCCGACGGCAGATAGAGACCGACAATGCCAAGACCCCCGGTATGACGAACCGTATCCACGAGCTGATTCAGCACGATGGCTGGTTGTTCTTCACCCGAGGAGACGGTCGCCTGATAGCCGACAGCATCAATCCCCCGGTCTACACCATAGGCTTGCACCTTGTCGTGAATCTGTTGGGCAGGGTCGCCGTCGTCGAAGTTAATCGGCTCGGCGCCCATGTTTTTGGCGATATCTAACCGGTCTGATTTGTTATCCACAACAAACACACGGCTGGCACCCTTCAGCAACGCTGAATACGCGGCCATCTGACCAACTGGGCCGGCACCGTAGACTGCCACTGTTTCGCCCGGCTTCACGCCGGCCAGTTCAGTCGCGTGGTACCCGGTCGGGAAAATATCTGCGAGCATCGCGAAGTCTTTTTCGTGTTCGTTACCTTTCGGCAACTGGACGCAGTTGTAGTCCGCGAACGGTACGCGCAGCATTTCTGCCTGGCCCCCAGCGTATGGCCCCATGCCCACGTAACCGTAGGCACCACCAGCCATACCCGGATCATTGACGGTCAAACAGAATGCGGATTTACCGGCGCGACAGTTATCGCAGAAGCCACAGGCAACGTTGAAGGGCATGACCACGCGGTCGCCTTTGCTCACGGTGGTGACACCGGAGCCGACTTCCTCGACGATGCCCATGTTCTCGTGACCGAAGCTAATGCCCGGTTCGGCATCGGTACGGCCTTCATACATGTGCAGGTCGGATCCGCAGATGGCGGTGGAGGTTATGCGTACGATGACATCGGTGGGATCCTGAATTTTCGGATCCTCGACATCTTCGACCGCTACTTCATACGGTCCTTTATATACAACAGCTTTCATTGGTTCTTCTTCACTCCTATACGGTGCAAATTCATAGGCTGTGTGATGAACAAAAGATTATTTAGGCGCTGACTCGAAGGCTTGCACGCCGGCTTCGGCCACCGTCTGATCGTTGTCGACGGTGGAACCGCTGACACCAACTGCACCGACCACGGTGCCGTCGTCGAGTTTCAACGGAATGCCACCTGGAAAGGTGATGAGCCCGTCGTTGGAAAATTCAACGTGGTACAGCTGCTCGCCTGGCTGCACCATTGGTGACAGGTCGCCGGTTTCCATATCAAAATACCGGGCGGTGCGGGCTTTTTTCATCGAGATGTCGATGCTACCCAACCAGGCACCGTCCATACGGTTGAATGCTTTGAGATTGGCACCCGCGTCAACAACTGCGGCGTTCATTTTCAGGTCGATCTCTTCGGCGCGACGCATGCAAGCGTCCACGACGGTTTGAGCTTGCTGCAAGGTGATATCAGATTGGTTCGTGGTCATGATGACACTCCTTTCAAGGGTGTTATCTTCTACGAAAAACCAGACGTCGCGACGGTGAGGCTCATCGGTGTGATGCAGCGCAGGTTTCGCGAGCGCCTCTCTACCCATTGTCGTAGCCTGGCCATCTTTCCGAAAGGGCCGAGTACTTCGACGCTTTTGGGCACCGCGCTCGTGACGATTAGAATAGTTGGTTGGTATTGTCACCAGCCCTACCCGTTTCGAGGATCCGCATGTTCGCTACGCCCCGTAAGTTTTTCCGCTTCTTTGCTATTGCCGAAGTCATCTCTTGGACGCTGCTGATCGGTGGGCTCATTTTGCGGGCTGTGCTGGACTGGGATATGGCTGTGACCATCGGTGGTGGTATCCACGGGTTCGTGTTCTTGTCCTATGGTGCGACCGCGGTCTTGATGACGAAAAACCAGCGGTGGGCACCCGGGCCAGCCGCGATCGCTATTGTCAGCGCCGTGATTCCCTTTGCCACCGTGCCGGTGGATGTGTGGTTGCAGCGCAGTGGTCGTCTCGATGGGCAATGGCGTCGCACCGCGACCGCGGATCCGCGAGATCATACCTGGCATGACCGTCTGTTGCGGTGGATCATCAACCACCCGGCGCTGAGCATTCTGATCATTCTTGCCCTGGTCGTGGCCCTCTACGTGACCCTGTTGATCATGGGCCCACCCGTCTAATCGAACCAGCCGGTTTCTAAATCGATGAGCCAGTGAGTTCGCAAGGTGAGCGCCCGCTCGGTGGCGGCCAGGATACTCAAGACCAGTGCCGGGGTACTCGCCCAATCTGGCAGCTTGATGGGCGAGGTAAACGGGTCCACATATTGTTGCGCAAACTCGGTTTCTGTCAGGATCTCAGCCAGCTGCAGTAGCCCGACAGGCAACAGCGTCAGCAGAATCAGGATGGCCACTACACCAATCGCACGACTTACACCCGGTGCTTTCCGCGTGAGTTTTGCTCGCAACCCTTCAGCACTTGCAGGATCTGGTTGCAACACTCGTGACGCGCCATCCTGACTCACGTAGTGCATGCGCTTGAGCCCATAGGCTGTGGCGGCAACTTCAATGGCGCCACCTTCTACGGGCAACGTGGCCGGTAGTTTGGCACGCGCGTGATGTCTGCCGTTCAGATACAGGTCTGCTTTGTCCTCCCAGTCAAAGTAGTCGACACTAACCGCGTAGGTCAGGTCATGCCCCGCATCTGACTGCAGCGGGGCGTAGAACAGGGACCGGCCGAGCAGTTGCCAGAAACGAAACGGCTTGAGCAAATGCCCATCACCCGGTTCGATGTTCTTGCGTTTGCGACCGGCACCCTGTTCCTCATCATCGTTGAAGAAGCCCATTGCCCCGTCGCTCTAGAACGGATACTGCGCAATGGAAGGTCGAACAGTCAGCCACTGCGTTTCGGTGAAGGCGTCGAGGTTCGCCGAAGCGCCGCCAAAGCGTGATCCGGTACCGGAAGCGCCGACACCGCCGAACGGCGCATTGGCTTCATCGCCAACGGTTTGTTCGTTGATGTGAACTTTTCCGGAATGCACCAGATCGGCGAGTTCCATGGCAGGGCCGACGTCACCCAGGATGCCGACCGCGAGACCGTACTCGGATGAATTCACGATAGCGGCTGCTTCTTCGATGCTGCCAAAAGACATCACCGGAGCCACTGGGCCAAAGATCTCATCGGACCACGCCGTATTATCTGCTGCCACATTGGACAGCACGGTGGCTGAATAGAACAGGTCAGTATAATCGCCGCCTGCTTCGAGTTGGGCACCCTGGGTCTGCGCGTTCTGGACGATGGCGTGGACATTATCTCGCTGGCCGGCATCGATAATCGGGCCCAGCGCAACTTGTTCTGCTGAAGGGTCGCCGATGGGCAGGTTCTTGGCCTTCTCCGCCAGTTTCTTGGTGTATTCTTCGACCAGCGATTCGTGGACGAGGTGCCGTCCGGCGGTCATACACACCTGGCCCTGATGCATAAACGAACCAAAGGCGCCCGCCGATACCGCGGCATCCAGATCGGCTCCGGGCAACACGACGAGTGCGTTATTGCCGCCCAGTTCAAGGTGAGCGCGTTTGAGATTCCGGCTGGCGGCTTCGCCGACTTTCCGCCCGGCTGCTGTGGACCCGGTAAAGGACACGATCCGCACCTCGGGTGCATCGACCATGGCGGCACCCGTGTCACCACCACCGGGCAACAAATGCAGGGCGCCTTCTGGCAGGCCTGCTTCTTCAAGAACGCGCGCGATCATGAGCCCACCGGTGACCGAGGTGCGTGGATCAGGTTTCAACAAGACCGTGTTGCCCAAGGCCAGTGCGGGCACGACTGATCGGATGGACAGAATCAGCGGGAAGTTGAACGGTGAGATGACGGCGACGACGCCTGCTGGACGACGTCGTGCGAAGGACCAGCGTGGGTCATCGGTGCTGAGCACCTCCCCCGATGGTGCAGTACAAAGTGCTGCCGCTTCATAACATTCCTGGGCCGCGACGTGCAGTTCCAAATCTGCCTTTGGTGGGATCGCACCGGTTTCTTGCATAATCCATGGTTGGAGCTCGGCGGCATGTTCCTCAAACAGTTGCCCGGCTCGACGCAGGATAGCCGCCCGCTCGGTGGGCTTCACAGCCGCCCACTCCTTTTGTACCTCTGCTGCTCGGGTTGCTGCCGCATTCACGTCCTGCGGGCTCGCCGACCCAATGGAACCAAGTTGTTTGCCGGTGGCCGGCTCGGTAATGTTCAGCGACTCACCGGTGCCAGGCACCCATCCGTCACTGAGAATCTTGTTGTGCCAGCGTGGATCGCCGAGCAGTGTGGAGCCTTCTTGGGTTTGTGCCATGATTCCGCCTTCATTGTGCAGTTGAGTGCGTCTGATTCGTTGCTCTGCCCGAATTATATCGAGGCCAGGTGAGCATGGCCACAGCTGCAGCGTTGAAATCGCGTGAATGACTCTGGTTAAAAGTCGAACGTCAGTGGTCTCGCGAAAAGGCATATCCACCGACGTTCGATTCAGACAGGCTCAACCTGACGAGATTATTCCGTGGAACGCTCGCCAGATTGTGTTGAGTTGCCGTTATTTGGTTCAGATTCTTCACCGGTCACGAGTTTCATGTTGCCGGCTTCAGCTTCTTCTTTATACCAGTCGGTATATTTGGGTGCTGAGGCGTCAACGTCGGTTCCTGCGCCCCGTCCGTCTGGTGAGTGTTTCACCGCAAGCTCGAATTCTTCGCCGTGATCTTCAATACCGCGGATGACCGCGTCCGACATAGCCTTTTGAGCGTAATCGTGACGAATTCTGGCCGGGTCCGTCGACAGGTCCTTCAGGAAGGCCACGACCATCAAAATGAGCACAATACTGAATGGCAGCGCGATGAGATACGTCAGACTTTGCAGACCGGACAGGGCGTCTTCACCTCCGGCCAGCAACATGACCACGGCAATGCCCATCATGGCCAGACCCCAGAACACGACCAGCCCCTTCTTCGGAGCGGGGTTACCTCGCGAGGACATCATACCCATCACGACTGAAGCGGAGTCGGCCGCTGTGATGAAGAAGATGGCCAGCACGCCAATCAGTATGAATGGCGTGATCTCGCTGAAGGGCAATGTTGCAAAGAGGTTGAAGAGCACAGCCTCGGGCGATGCGTCGCCTTCGAAGCCTTCCACCCCGTTGATCGAGTTCATGATGGATGCACCGCCGAAGACGGTGAAGGCCAAGATGAGGATCAGCGTTGGCACGCCCATGGTGACGAGGGCAAACTCTCGCAGGGTGCGGCCACGGGAGATGCGAGCAATGAAAGTACCGACGAACGGCGTCCAAGCGATCCACCAGGCCCAGTAGAAGGCAGTCCACCAGGTCTGAAATTCTACGGTTTCCGGGCCCCAAGACAGGGATTTACTCATCATCGCCAGATAGTTATCGATGTAGTGCAGGATGCCGGAAGGGACCAAGTTCAAGAGGTAGAGCGTCGGGCCAGCAAAGAAGACGAACAAGACCAACCCCAATGTGAGGGTGATGTTGATGTTCGAGAGGTACCGTACACCGCGTGAGACGCCGGACACCGCGCTAATGACGACGCCTGCACCCAAGATACCAATAATCAAGATCAGCACGTTGTTCCCAATGGAGCCAAGACCACCGACAATGGTGACACCTTCACCAATTTGAATCGCAGACAGGCCAAGGGTGGTTGCCGTGCCGAACAGGGTGGCAATAATTGCGAAAATGTCGATGAGTTTTCCAGCGAATCCGTCGGTCTTCGATTTGCCGAAGAGCGTTTGGAAGATCGAGGAAATCAATGTTGGCCGACCGCGACGGAACGTCGCGTAGGCAAGGGCTCCGCCGACGAGTGCGTACATGCTCCAGATGTGCAGGCCCCAGTGATAGCTTGCTTGGGATACGCCCTGGTGAATGGCCTCTCTATTGATCTGAGCTTCTCCACCGGCGGCCTCTTGCATGTTATTCACAGTTTCTTGTTGTGCCGCCTCCGTATGTGGTGGTGGGTCAACAAAGTATGCGAGAGGTTCTGATGGGCCATAGAAGAACAGCCCGACGCCGAGGCCGGCGCCGAACATCATGGCGACCCACGAGAATCGGGAAAATTGCGGCTTTTCGTCGTCTTTGCCAAGTTTGATTTTGCTGTATTTGCCGAAGGCAACATAGAGCATGACGAACAGGCCAACGCCCATGGCGAGGTTGAGCAGCCACCCCATGTTTTCCATGGACCAGGTAAAGGCCATGTCTGCGACGGTTCCAACGGATTCTGGGGCGAATATTCCCCAGGCAACGAATGCGACGATCAGTGATCCTGCGACGGCGAAGATCGTTTTGTCGATGCGGAAGTTGCGTTGTTTGTCGTCAATTCCAACACCCGATAACAGGCCGGGGTGAACGTCTCCTGGATAGAGGCCAAGTGCGAGTGTTTTGCGGCTCGATCTGAGGCTTCCAACAAAAGAGGAATCGTCTCGATGCTTTTCCTCGGGGTTCTCGGGGTCGTCGTGTTTCATGAGTCTCTCCTAGAGATCAACTGGGCGCGAGTGGGCGCAAAAATTTTGAGGTATAACGTGGTGCGCGCTTTAAAACGTGTGCGGGCGAACGATGTTCAGCGAATTCCACAGGGCATGAGCAGTTGGCATGCTTGCGCGAATGTGTCGTAGAAACGAGGCAACGGATGAACGGCTTTCGTCGCGGATAATTTTTCACAGCACACGGCACAGCGCTGTAGTTGATCTCTGGAGTACGTTTTGACTCTGGAGCGAGCCTCGAATGTTCTACTGTACTACTGAGTAGGCCCAGCACTAAATTTGCTGGGTGTCATTTCGAACACAAATGGCGCTGCACAGGGTGGTGCAACGCCATGTGTTCAGGTTTTTGTTGTGTTAGTCGGTTCCAGCATCGAATGCTGCGTGGAGACCGGCAGCATCTTGGGTGGCATCAACGTCGACGTCGGATGCGGCAATCTTTTCTGCGCCGCCCACTTCGAGTTCGCCCATGAGGTCCGCGGTCGGACCGGCCAGGGTGCCCCGGGAGGCGTACTGTTCCAGACGTGCGCGAGAGTCTGCGATGTCTAGGTTGCGCATGGTCAGCTGGCCGATGCGATCGTCTGGACCGAAGGCTGCGTCTGCAACACGCTCCATCGACAGTTTCTCTGGCGTGTAGGAGAGGTTTTCTCCGGTGGTATCCAAAATGGTGTAGTCGTCTCCGCGACGCAGGCGCAGGGTCACTTCACCAGTGATGGCGGAACCAACCCAGCGTTGGATGGATTCGCGAATCATCAAGGATTGCGGATCAAACCAGCGACCTTCGTACATCAGGCGGCCGAGACGGTACCCGTTGGTGTAGTAGTTTTCGATGGTGTCTTCGTTATGGATCGCGTTGAGTAGACGCTCGTAGGCGATGTGCAGCAGGGCCATACCCGGTGCTTCATAGATGCCACGAGATTTGGCTTCGATGATGCGGTTTTCGATTTGGTCAGAGACACCCATGCCGTGACGGCCACCAATGGTGTTGGCTTCGAGTACCAGCGCGACCGGGTCGGTGTACTCGATGCCGTTGAGTGCCACCGGACGACCTTCGTGGAAACGTACCGAGACTTCTTCGGTTTTGACTTCAACATCGTCGCGCCAAGCGGCCACGCCCATGATGGGTTCAACAATGTCGAGGCCGACGTTGAGGTATTCCAAGGATTTCGCTTCGTGGGTTGCGCCCCAGATGTTGGCGTCGGTCGAGTATGCCTTCTCTGTTGAGTCGCGGTATGGGTAACCGCGCTCGACCAACCATTCCGACATTTCTTCACGGCCGCCGAGTTCTTCAACGAAGCCGGAGTCCAACCATGGCTTGTAGATCTGCAGGTTCGGGTTCGCCATCAGACCGTAACGGTAGAACCGTTCGATGTCGTTGCCCTTGTATGTGGAACCGTCGCCCCAGATATTGACGCCATCGTCTTTCATAGCGCGCACCAGCAAGGTGCCGGTCACAGCACGGCCCAGCGGGGTGGTGTTGAAGTAGGTTTTGCCTGCCGAGCGCACGTTGAACGCACCGGTTTGTAGCGCCACGAACCCTTCTTCAACGAGCGGCTTTTTCGCATCGATGAAGCGGGCGATTTCGGCACCATACTCTTTGGCGCGGTCAACTACCCCATCGATATCTGGCTCATCGTACTGACCAATATCGGCGGTGTAGGTGCATGGGATAGAACCGTTCTCGCGCATCCACGCGACGGCTACTGACGTATCGAGGCCTCCCGAAAAGGCGATACCAACGCGCTCGCCAACGGGTAGGGAAGACAAAACCTTAGACATAGCCTCAAGAATAGTTCTTTAAGCACCCATTTACCGAATCGTTGCAAATAGCGACCTGTGGTCTACACCGTCATGTCCCAGCAGAAATGACTGCTCTAGACTTGAGGCATGTCGAATTCTGCTGCAGACCAACCTAACCGATTGATTGCCCAGCCCATCGACCAGTGGGGTACGCATGGTAACCCCGCGGTGGGAATGGTGATCGGCTCCGACAGCACTGGAGAACGGTTCAACCTTGTGGCTGCGGGACCCGATGGCGCCGTTGGGTCGGCGGCTTTTCAGAATCGGGCCGATGCTGAAATAGCAGTCAAGCTCATCAACGCAACGCTCGATTCGCCCGCCACCGGTCGGGTGGGTGGTCCTTTCGTGATCTTCCGGAAAGGAAAATTCAAGCAGGGCATCCGCTGGATCGGTTATGACGTGGCGCTCGTTGATGGTGAACCCACCCCGGATACGAATAATCCTCGAGCCATCGTATGGCTACTCCCGGCGTCCGATGAAAAATCGGTCGCGCTGGTGGATACCTCAGACCCTGAGCATTACCGTCCGGTGGGGTTCTTTTTCACCACCGAGGACGCCAACGTGTTTGTTGATGCGATGGATGCGATCGTCGCCTCGATCTCCGAAACCACCGAGGCATAACTTACTGTTCTTTCTCATCAATCTGCGGCACGAACTCTTCCGGCATCTCTTCGACCGGGATGATGACCAGATCGTGGAGTTTCCAGTCCATATCTGCACACGTGGTGCGAGCCTCTTCTAACTCCTCCAAGGACGGTGGGCGACCTTCCGGTGGCACGACGAATGCCTCGGTATGAAAGACCTGCCCCTGAACGCGCATGCGCACGTCGGCTTTGTCGACCCAGTCGTATTCGCGGAGTTTTTCGCGCACATCAGCCATCAGCGGGTGCGGTTTATGTGAATCGCTTTCGGTTGCCCGCGCGTCAATGAGATCGGCTAAGGAGCCTCGAAGGTTTTTGACGCCGTCGTTGATAATGTCAAAGGAAATGATGATCGCCGCCGCGGCGTCAAACCACCAGATACCGGCACCGACGCCTAGAAGACCAACGCTGGTAGCCACACCCGTCATCCACTCGGCTTTATTCATGTCGGCGTCGGCATAGAGCACCTTATTGTGTAATACCGGCGCTAATTTCGCATTGATCCGACCGATAATAAAGGCCGGTATCACCACGACGAGGGAGACGACGATCATCAACCACCCGGCCCACATGGTGATGCCGAAGATTTCTATCAGCCCGATCGCCGGGTGTTCCCCAGCAAAGAGTCCCATGGCTGAATCGACGAGCAAAAAGGTCCCAAACACCAGCAGAGCTACGGCCGCTACGAGGTGACCGACCCCCATGGCGCGGTGAAAGCCGTACGGGTGCTGTGGGGTGGGCTTGAGGCTAATAAAACGAACCGCAACGAGAAATGCGAGCGGTGGCAGTATTGCCAGCGCGTCTTCGATCCATGCGGCTTTCATAGCCTGAGAGTTTCCCGCGACCGAAAAAACGATAACAACCGCAAGGACTTTCGTAACGATGTTGATTCGCTCAACACGTTTGGCTTTGCGCAGGGTGTCTTGTTGCTTCTGGGGCAGATCATGCATCCCAAAGGATGTCGCGCTTTGTGACTGTTTTGCACTCATGGACGCATCTCCTCCGGAACTTGCTGCTCAATATTCTGGTCTAACAGGAACCGTTCGAGGCTCGTCATGAAAGCATTCTCGCCCATCTGCACCGCCATGACGTGCTGGGTAGTGCTCCCGTCGACGCCGATCGATTCGGCAAACGAGGTGGTTAGGCCTGCATCAGATGACCACGGTGATTGACTCGTGAGCCCACCGATGACGAGGTCGAGTTCATTTCCGGAAAGCAGCGTCATGAGTTCTTCTTCTCCGCCTGCTTGCCATTCGACTTCAGCGTTGATGGTGGCTGCATAGTCTTCGATTAGTTGAACTTCGATCCCCTCGGGGTCTGTTTCTCCAGAACTGATGTCGGTCCACGGAGGCTGATGCGAGATGCCAACTCGAAGCGTTCCGCCGCTTATTCTGTTGAGACTGTCACCGGGATCCGCGGGGTAGTGCCCGCCACAACCAACTAAGCCAAGTGTCAGCCCACACGCCACAATCCATTGCATGACCCGGCGGAAAGCGGATCTCTGGGGTTTCATGTGTCCTCTCACGACCTTTCATCACCACGCTGTTCTTGCATATAGCCATGTAGATGGTCCGCGTTTGGCACAGGAGGCCAACATCATTGAGGGGACCATGAAATACTGCTTTCGACACTATACCGCTGTGACTCCCGAAAACAAGGAACCGCATCTTTTACCGGCAAATTCAAAGATTCGCGAATTGTTCTGTCACCACGTATACGTTCCGGTAAAGCCTGTGATCGTGACGTGCCTTATGGGACGTGAGGCAACCGAGAACCTGCGAGAAAAGCGTTGCGACCTGCGCTCAGAAACCTTGACCTGAGTTGGCTCAAAGTGCCAGCGTTGAAAGTGTCGGAACTCCCCATTTTTAGGAGGAAACCATGACGACCGCACGTGAAATCATGACTCCAACTGCCGAGTGCATTGGAGAAAAAGACACCATTACTCAGGCCGCACAGAAACTTCGTGATCTCGAAGTTGGCGCCATGCCTATTTGCGGTGAGGATGACCGCCTCAAGGGCATGTTAACCGACCGCGATATCGTGCTCGGATGCGTTGCAAAAGGCGGCAACCCAGACACCATGACAGCCGGCGAATTCGGCGAAGAAAAACCAGTAACCATCGGTGCCGACGATTCCATCGACGATGCCATTGCGACCATGAAGCAGCACAAGGTTCGTCGTCTACCAGTCATCGACGGCGCTGAGCTCATCGGGATGGTGGCACAAGCGGATATCGCGCGCTCCATTTCTGATGACAAGGTCGGCGACCTCGTTGAACTGATTTCCAGCTAAGCGATTTCTGACCCACATTGGAGGTGCCGCCATGGCAACATGTGATGTATGCGGCAATGAGTACGACAAAGTATTTGAAATTACTCACCAAAATTCGACCGGCGTGTTCGACAGTTTTGAATGCGCCATCGCCGGTATGGCTCCGCAGTGTGCCCACTGTGGCACCAAGATCATCGGGCACGGCGTAGAAGACGCTGAGCAGATATACTGCTGCGCGAACTGCGCTCGAAAAGCAGGACAATCTCAAGCAACTGATCGAGTCTCATAGTTTCTAGATCCGAGATGAATGGGTGGCGACTTACGAGTCGCCACCCATTGTTTCGGTTACGCACCGCCGGCTTACGCCAGGTTCTTGTCCAACAGTGCCGCTAACTGTTGTGGCTGCTCTAACGGCAACAGATGGGCCGCATTTTCTATGACAGCGGTGGTTCCCTCATGGACTGTCGAAGCAATGTGTTCGGCGTCGGCCACGGTACACATCTGGTCTTGGCCTCCAGCCACGGTGAACAGTGGCAGACTAATCTCGTGGAGCCGTGCGCCGGCATCATAGTTGCCGAGCGCTTCGCACAGTGCCGCATAACTTTGATCGTCGGCAGATTTCAGCGCCTGTTTTTGCACTTCAAGTTTGGTGTCATCCTGGAAGGTATCGGAGACCCACAGGGAAGCCGAACTCTCCACCATGGATTGGGTTCCCGAGGTTCTGGTGACCTGGGCTCGCTCCGCCCAATCTTCGGCGGTCCCGATTTTCGGCGCAGAGGCCATCACCGCGATGCCGTCAAAGACGTCAGCGTGTTCTATCGCTAGTTCCAGTGCGATCTGGCCGGAGATCGACAAGCCTGCGAAATAGACTTTCGATTCACCCCGGATGGTGCCGGTGTGGCGAAGATTTCTGACCAGCTCGCTGACCGCGTCGGCGAGCTCTGCAATAGAAATCGCCTCGTGGCGGGCGGGTGATTGACCGTGGCCTGGCAGGTCGATGCCAATGACTTGAAACCGATGCGTCAAGTATTGGGCCATTTCGGTGAACAACCCGTTGACCGATGTGCCCATGCCGGGCCCCACGATCAGAGTGTCGCGGACGTCTGGGTCGAAGGAACCGGATTCGGTCAGTCGGATCACTGCAATGTGCGGGTTGGCCAAGGTCAATCACTCCACTGTTAGCTGATCAATAGGGCTGGCTCCTCCAGGATAGCTGCCACATCTGCCAGAAAGGCACCCGCCTCAGACCCATCAACAATCCGATGATCGAATGAGCCGCCCAGGGTGGTAACCCAGCGCGGTTCGATCTTGCCGTCAACGACCCACGGCTGTTGTTTGATTGCACCGAACGCGATAATGGCGGATTCACCCGGATTGAGGATCGGGGTACCGGTATCGAGACCGAGCACACCGACATTGGTGATGGTAATGGTGCCATCGGCGAGTTCGTTCGGTTGGGTTTTGCCATCCCGAGCTCGCTGTGTCAGCTCCTGAATCGCTTCGGCCATGCCCAATTGATTCAGCTCGTGAGCGTTTTTGATATTCGGGACGAGCAATCCACGCTCCGTAGCGGCTGCCAAGCCGAGATTGACGTGGTGGTGCAGCGTGTAGCTGTCACCGTGCCAGGTGGCATTGGCTTCCGGAGTGTTCTTCGCAGCCTGTGCCACGGCCATGGAAAGAACCAGCAGTGGTGACACCTTCACGTGTTCGAAGCGGGGGTGCTTCTTCAAGGTCTGCAGGTATTCCATGGTTCGGGTTGCATCGATCTGGCGGAACACCGAGATGTGTGGCGCCGAGGTGTAGGATTCGGTCACCGCTTTGGCGGTGGCTTTTCTGACGCCGGTCACCTTGATGGTCTCCGATTGTCCCTCAGATGTCGCCGCCGATGGGGTTGCTTGTGCCGTTGGGGTGGCATCCCGAAGGACAGCGTGCACATCGGCACGCGTCACCTCACCGTGCTCGCCGGTGGGGGTAATGGATGTCAGGTCCAGACCGTTGTCCTTGGCCAATTTCCGAACCGGTGGTTTTGCTAAGACCTTGGTAAATAAGTCGCTCTTCGCCGCCGGTGTGGGCGCCGGCTCGGGCTCAGGCTCCACAGGAGTTTCGGGCTCGACTGGTATTTCAGTTTCAGCTGGTGCAGTGGGGCGGCGTCGGCGACGACGTGTGCCCGGTGTATCGTCCTTGGGCCCCGATCCCACGAGCGGTGCTTGGGATGCTTCTTCTTCGTCAGCGGAAGACGTGACCTGAATAGCGATGAAGTTGTCACCGACGTGTACGGTGTCACCAACTTGCGCATAGAGTTCTTTCACCTCGCCGACCCAGGGACTGGGGATTTCGACGAGCGATTTTGCGGTTTCAATTTCGGCGATGACTTGGTTGACGGTCACGCTATCGCCGACCTGAACCATCCAGTTGGCAATGTCTGCTTCGGTGAGCCCTTCGCCCACGTCGGGCAGGGTAAAAATCTTCATGTGGTCTCCTTGCGCAACGTTTAGTAGGTGAAGGTTTCATCGACGGCGTCCAGGATACGATCTACCGAGGGGAGATAATCCTGTTCTAACCGCGATGGCGGATACGGCATGTGGTAGCCGCCTACCCGCTGCACCGGAGCTTCTAAGCTCAAAAACGCGTGTTCCATCAGTCCTGCAGAAATTTCTGCACCGAAACCGACGAACGTCGACGATTCGTGCACGATCACAGCGCGACCCGTGGTCTTGACCGCCTCGGCAATGGTTGCCATATCCAGCGGTGAGAGTCCGCGGATATCCAACACTTGCAGATCGTAGCCATCTTCAACGCCAGCTTCAGCCGCAGCCAATGCGGTGGAAACCTGTGGCCCCCAGGCCAGCAGGGTGCCATCGGTACCAGGACGAGCTTCAACGGTCGCGAAAGGATCCTTAGTTTGCGCGTCGAAGTCGACTTCCCCGCGGACGAAATAGTGCTTCTTCGGCTCGAGCAACATGACGGGATCTGCAGAACGAATTGCAGCGCGAGTCACCCAGTACGCATCGTGCGCATTGGAGTACGTGACGACTTTGAGCCCCGCCGTGTGCGCGAAGTAGGCTTCTGGCGATTCGCTGTGGTGCTCGACGGAACCGATACCGCCCCCGTATGGCAGGCGAATGGTCACCGGAAATTGCTGGGCGCCACGGAAACGCGAGTGCATCTTGGCCAGCTGGGAGACGATCTGGTCAAACGCCGGATAGACGAAGCCGTCGAACTGGATCTCGGCGACCGGAATGAACCCGGCCTGAGCTAGCCCGATCGACGTGCCTACAATGCCGGCTTCGCCCAGTGGCGCATCCACAACACGGTCTGAGCCGAAGCGGGCGGCCAAACCTTCGGTGACGCGATACACGCCACCCAGCGCACCGATGTCCTCACCTTGGATCAGCACCCGCTCATCGGCGGCAAGCTCATCAGCTAGCGCACGGTTGACCGCTTGGCCGATGGTCAGTGTTTTGGTTCCTGTTGAGGTCTCTTCAAATACGGTGGTCATGATGCTTGCTCGTCTTCCATCCAGCGGTCGTATGCTGCCGATTGTGTTGCCACGAGCGAGTGTTCTTCGGCGTAGACGAGATCGAATTTCTCGCGCAGTGAGACCGTATCGTCAGCATCAACGATATTTTCGCGCAGGCTGGCGGCGAGCTGTTCGCCTTGTGCTTCGACCTCATCGAAGAATGCATCCGTGTAGTCAAAACGACGACGCAGGTACTGTTCGGTGCGCACCATCGGGTCGGCTTGCGCGTACTGCTTTTCTTCTTCGCTGGTGCGGTATTTCGTCGGATCATCGGCGGTGGTGTGGGCGCCCATACGGTACGTGTGTGCCTCCACCAGTACCGGTCCCCCGCCACGACGTGCGTGGTCAACAGCGCGGTCCATTACGGCAGCGGTGGCGATCGGGTCGTTGCCATCGACAGCGAAGCCGTCAAAACCATAGCCTTCGGCACGTTTGAACAACGGCACCTTGGACTGGACTTCAAACGGGGTGGAAATAGCCCAGTAGTTGTTCTGAACAAAGAACACCACGGGGGCATCGAATGAGGCAGCAAAGACCATCGCTTCGTGGATGCCACCTTGGGTCGATGCGCCATCCCCGAAACAAGCAATGGCGACGCGGCCTTCTGCTGCGCGGCGAGCATCAGTCCAGCCACGTTGTTGCTGGGCAATGCCCCAGCCGAACCCTGCGGCGTGTGGCACCTGTGCTGCGAGCACGACGGTGTAGGGCTGCATGTTGTAGTCATTGGGATTCCACCCGGCATGAACTGCGCCGCGGAAGAAATCGAATACGTTTTTGTCGGGGATACCACGGCCGCGTGCCATGACGTGTTCACGGTAGGTCGGAAAGATCCAGTCGCGGTCTTCTAGTGCGGTGACGGCCCCGGCTTGTGCGGCTTCTTGCCCCAGCGATGGAGTCCACAGCACGAGCTGGCCCTGGCGTTGGAGATGGACACCCTCTTGGTCAATACGACGGGTGTTGGCCATAAGGCGATACATTTCGGCCACCCGCTCGTGGTCAATTGCGGTGGCATCGTCAAGAAAATCTTTGGCGCTGTCGGTCGGATCGATGTATCCATCGGCAGACAGCACGCCGATGGCTTCTTCGGGCAATTGGTGCCCGGTAGGCGAAGAAATTGTAGACATATGCAATTCTCCTGGTGAGAGAGGAACGCTGCGTCTTGGGGTATGAAAACGCAACGAAATGTTCGTAACTTACCTTCATCGTACCCAATGGTGGCGGGCGTCGGTGAGGCTCATCACACACATTCTACACATCCAAGACTGCACATATGTGCAGGTTGTTATACGGTGAAGTCGCAGGCTGGTCAGGCGTGTATTTAGCGCAGAAATACGCGGCATCGACCACTTCACTGCCACCGAGCCAATGCATGACCACCGAGTTGCAACCGACTCGAAAAATTCATGGAATTTCTCCAGTATTCGAGTACTGTGGGCGACACCGTTGAAGCGTGAGATAAGTCATGCTTAACATTTCAGTCGAAACGGCGTTTCGCTCACCGATCGACCTGTCGTCAACGACCGGAGCTTCTTTGTAGACTTGGGCGACTGTTGCTTTTCCTGAAGTGAAAGGAATACACAATGACGGCTTCACAAGATGTGCTCATTGCGGGTGCAGGGCTGATCGGCCTGTGTACCGCATATTCATTGGCACGAGCAGGTCATCGCGTTACACTGATCGACAAAGACGAGGTGGGCTCGGGAGCCGCTCGCGGTAACGCTGGCGAAATTACCCCGATTCAAGTCACCCCGATGCCTGAACCAGAACAGCTCACCGAGATCTTCAAGGGCGTCACCTCGCGACGCCACTATCTCAACATTGCTCCCGCGGCAATGCCGCTACTGTCTGCTTTTGGCGCGGGGTTTATGTACAACACCATGCCGGCCAAGGTGCGTCAGAACACTCGCAACCTCGATCAGTTAGTTCGGGGCGCATTCGCAGCTTTTGACTCATACCATCAGGACGGCATCTCGCTGGACGGCGGTGGGTACGGCTTCTTGAACAACAGTGCCTCTGTTGACGAGTTGCAGAAGTTCCGGGACAAGCAGGTACAGCGCGCAGATCTGTTCGGCACTGAGCGTCCGGGCCAAATCATGTTGGACGGCGATCTACATGATTTTGAGTCCGTGTTAGCCAAGCGCGTTCGTGCTGGCTATGTCGCGCATACCGAACGCTATATCGATCCGCGCCTCTTCGTTGATGAGCTCCATGAGAAACTGCTCGAGCTGGGGACGCAGATTCACGAACAGACCGAGCTTGTGGGCATCGACAACAACAGCGCCACGCTGCGCACTCCAGCTGGCGACATCACAAGCGGTTTCGATAAGGCAATCGTGGCCACCGGCGCGTGGACCACATCTAAAATCGAGGGGCTTGCGGGCATCCGCCCCGCATATGTCACGCCGGGCACCGGGTATTCCTATCACGTGCAACCAGACCGGCTGCCGGGCTACCTGCTGGCCTCAATTGATCGAAAAACACTTGGTGTCCCGATGTCTGGCGAACTGCGGGTCGTGGGCTTGATGGACTTCTCGAGCCAGATCGAAGAATTTTCCGCACAACGCGTGGACCACCTGGCATCCCAAGCCTCGGCATTCATACAGGGCATTGACGGCAAGCCGCGTTTTGATGAATGGACCGGGCCTCGTCCGATGACGCCAACTGGGCTCCCAATCATTTCGCCACTCAAAGCGCACCCGAATGTCATTGTGGCCACCGGTCACAACATGCACGGACTCTCGTTGGGACCGGTCACCGCCGAAGTCGTAGTGTCAATGGTCGAAGGCAAACCGGGTGTGGTCGCCGGTTCGCAGATCGATATGAAACCATTCGCGCTCTGAGTTAGAGGTGCTGTTGTGCGAATTCGGTTGCCACCTGGATCAACCGATCATTGGCTTCGACTTCGCCAATGGAAACCCGCACACCCTCTGGCGCGAAAGCGCGCACTGATAACGCTCGCGCGTCACAGGCGTCGGAAAATGCTTCTGCCTTGTCGCCCAGCGGCAGCCACACAAAATTCGCTTCGGTGACCGGCGGCTGGTATCCCAGCTCGTCAAGGGCCTTCCACACGCGGTGTCGTTCGAACACCACTTTTTCGGTGTTGTCCAAGACTTCGTCCAAATTTGAGAGGGAGGCGTAGGCCGCCTGAGCACTCAGAGTCGAAGTAGGAAAAGCAGAGAGCACAGTGTTCAATGGTCGAGCAATTTGTGGCGGCGCAACAGCATATCCAACCCGCAGATTCGCCAAGCCATGCGCCTTAGAAAACGTTCGAAGGACCGCAACATTGGGATACTCACGGTAGAAATCCAGGTAGTTGTCGACGCCATCTCGGCGGACGAATTCGAGGTAAGCCCCATCAATAACCACCAGAATGTGCTCTGGGACGCGCTCCAAGAAGTCTCGCACAGCTTGGTCGGTGAGCACGGTGCCGGTTGGATTATTTGGCGTGCACAGCACGATCATGCGGGTGCGATCGTTAATAGACGACAACATGGATTCTAAGTCGTGTGTGCCGTTGTCCAACAGCGGCACTTGGATGTCGCTGGCTCCCGCGCTACGGATGACGATTGGGTAGGCCTCGAACGAACGCCACGGGATGATGACTTCATCCTCAACCCCGTCTTCGCCTGTGCCGGCGAAGGTTTGCACCAGAGCGGTGAAGATACCCAGCGAACCAGCACCCACGGTGACATCGTCGACCGGCACATCATAGGTTTCGCCGATCAGGTGACGCAGGTCAGCATACGTGGTTTCCGGGTACCGCTGAACGGTTGTGGCGGTGGCAGCTGTCACGATCGCATCCGTTGCAGCCTTGATAGGCGCATACGGGTTTTCGTTGGAGGCGAGTTTATAAGGGGTCAGTCCGGGCGTTTCCACCGGTGGTTTGCCTGCCTGGTAGGCGGGCAGCTTGTTGAGCACAGCACGTGGGTAGACAGCAGAAGAATCCATGGCACTAGTCTAGCGACGAGCCCGAGTCGAATCGCTCACTGACGCAACACCACTATGCTGCGCCGAGTCGAGCCAACATCGTATCCACACCTTGATGCAACGTGGCAGCGATGTGGGTTTCATCGACTTCTTGTCTGGGGTAGACCACCGCCAAGGTTGCTGGCAGTTGCCCGGCGGCCATGAGTGGCACGGCAACTGACCCGACCCCTGGGATCACTTCATCAAACGAGGAGGCATAGCCATTCTGCCGGGCCTCTTCGAGATCTGCCTGGGCTTTGTCGGACAATTCAAGGCCCTCGATATCACTGCGCTGCTGTGCCGTCAGGCCAGACAGTAACGCGACGCCGGGGGCACCACGATCCAGATGATGCCGAGTCCCCGGATGCTGCGTTACCGCATGTGAGGTGGTCGCTTCGACCGTCATCAAGGTAAAGCAATCAGCCCCCTGGGCCACAGCGATAAAGCATGACATCTCGAGCGCGTCGGCAATTTTGGTCATGATCGGCAAGCCAACGGTTTGGAGCGAATTTTCAACTCCCCGCGCTAAGTTGGTTAAGCCAGCGGCCGGATGGATCCTCCCGGCGTCATCCCGTCGCACCAAATAGTGAGCCTCTAACGTGCGCAGGAGACGATATGCCGCGGAGCGATGCACACCGAGCTCTTGCGCGACCTGGCCAATCGACAATGGTGAGTCGGCAGCACACACGATTTCCAGCAGTTCAATCCCGCGCGATAACGTCAGCGACAAACTCCCTCCGGCTGTATCAGACATCACAACTCCTCAGCAATCCGATTTGTCTTTCCTCACACGTCGTGTGTAGGCTCACACCTAATAGTTCACTAATTGAACACGAAGTTCAAATATAGAACATTCTAAGTTTCTTGAAAAGTTGCGAACCTCAGGAGTTAAGTCATGCAATTTCATCACCACGGATATGTCTCCACAGACCCACGTGTGAAACCAGCCGCAGGCGTTGGCCTGGATCGTCCGGATGAACTCCCGGACACCATGGATGTGATGATCGTCGGTTCTGGTCCCGCCGGCATGACGACCGCAGCAACCCTGTCGTCCTACCAGGATGTTCACACCCGTCTCATCGAGCGCCGCGACGGCCGTCTTGTCCTGGGCCAGGCTGATGGCATTCAGGCCCGCTCGGTGGAAACCTTCGACTATTTCGGTTTCGCTGATGAAATTACCAACGAGGCCTACTGGTTGACCGAGATGAATTTCTGGAACCCAGATGAGGAGAACCCAGAAAACATTGTGCGCACTTCACGCACCTTGGATGACCCAACCGGCATCTCTGAGTTCAAGCACTTGATTGTCAACCAGGCCCGCGTCTTGGACTACTTCGCCGAATTCGCTAAGAACTCTCCAACACGCCTGAAGCCAGACTACGGGTACGAGTTCGTCTCGCAGACCATCGACGAAGACCACGAATACCCAATTGAGGTGACTCTCAAAATCACCGCTGGTCCACGGGAAGGCGAAACTCGCACGGTTCGCACCAAATACTTGGTCGGCTCCGAGGGCGCCCACTCCCCTGTTCGCAAATCCATTGGCCGTACACCAATCGGCGACAAGTCTGACCACGCCTGGGGCGTCATGGACGTTTTGGTTGAGTCAGATTTCCCAGACATCCGCACCAAGTGCGCCATCCAGTCCAACGACGGTGGCTCCATCCTGCTGATTCCTCGCGAAGGTGGATACCTGGTTCGTTTCTACGTGGATCTCGGCGACGTCGACCCCAACGATGCCGGTGCTGTCCGCAAGACCCCGCTGGAAGAAATCGTCCGCACTGCCAACAACATTCTGCATCCCTACACCGTTGAGGTGAAAGATGTCGCCTGGTGGTCTGTCTACGAAGTCGGTCACCGTGTCACCGACAAGTTCGACAACGTTGATGAGGACGAAGAACACGAGAAGAACCCGCGTATTTTCGTCACCGGCGATGCCTGCCACACCCACTCGGCAAAAGCGGGCCAGGGTATGAACGTTTCGATTCAGGACGGCTTCAACCTGGGCTGGAAGATCGGTCAGGTCCTGTCCGGGTACTCCGATCCTTCGCTGCTGCACACCTATTCCGGTGAGCGTCAGGAGGTCGCCCAGAACCTCATTGATTTCGATAAGAAATGGTCGAGCCTGATGGCCGCTAAGCCAGAGGATCTGCCATCCAAGAACTACGTCGCCGAGTTCTACGAGAAGACCTTCGAATTCCCCGCCGGTTTCATGACCGAGTACAAGCCATCGGCCCTGACCACCGAGACGACCCACCAGGATTTGGCAAAGGGCTACGAGATCGGGAAGCGATTCAAATCCACCAAGGTGTCTCGAGTTTCTGATACCAACCCGCTCCAGCTGGGCCACCTGCACGAAGCCGACGGTCGCTGGCGCATCTATGTGTTCGGTGATGCCAAGGCACCGAACGATGCAGCAAACAAGGCCAACACCTTCGGTGAATGGCTGGGCACCAATGCCAACTCGCCGGTGACCAAATACACCCGCAAAGGCAAAGACATCAACAGCGTCTTCGATGTAAAAGTCATTTACCAGCAGCCAAAAGAACAAGTTGAGCTGATGGAAACTCCACAAATTTACCGTCCGATTGTGGGTCCTTTCCAGATCACCGACTTGAACCAGGTATTTGCGACGTTGGCTGATAACAGTATCTACGAAGACCGCGAGATCTCTTCTGACGGTGCAATCGTCGTCGTCCGTCCGGATGGGTACATCTCGACCGTTCAGCCACTGGACGCGACCGAGGCCATCGCCGAACTGTTCGACGGTATTTTCACCCCGCAAAACTAGTTCGAACCTCTGAGAAAACCGGCGGCACCCTTTTTGGGTGTCGCCGGTTTTTCGTGGCAGGATAAAAGTCATGAGTTATCTTTTGAGAACCCTCGTCACCGCGGCATCTTTCTGGGTAGCCGCCTGGATTCTTCCCGGTATGAATCTCGCCGCCGACTCCGGGACACCCGATACCGGCGAATCCATCGTCGCGTTGTTGCTGGTCTCGGTGGTCTTCGGGCTTATCAACGGCGTCATCCGACCGGTTGTCAGCCTGTTATCGTTGCCCATCACCTGTCTGACGCTGGGACTCTTTACCTTGGTCATCAACGCAGCGATGCTGTCATTGACCGTCTGGGTCACGTCATTTTTGCCGGTGCATGTCACCATAGATAGTTTCTTCTGGACCACGATTCTGGCAGCACTCATCATTGCCGTGGTCTCAACGATTGGCAACCGGCTCATTGCCTCGGTGGCACCGGTCAACGATTAGTCTGCGACACTTCGCACGGTCCCTGTCGTCCAGTCGGGCAGGGGCCGAACGGGAATAATCTTTCGCGGCGCGGGGCGTTCTGGTGCAGCGCGTTCCGAATGGTCGGACCGCATCGGATGCTGTGGGGGCGTGGCCTGTTGGCGGTCTAGCTTGAACTGTTGGATCGCCACGGGCCCGCCCATTTTTGTTTCGATGTTCTGCAGCGGGATGTTTGTTGCGTGCTGGACCTGGGGATCGTTGAGCGCCTCACCAAGCTGATGATCGATCAATCCGATATTGTGTTCCGGCCCAAAAACTCCCGCATCAACGTCTTGATCGGGGTACCCCTTCACTTCAATCGTGGTCCGATTGAGTCGTCCTTCATTGCTAGCACCCGTTAATGCGGGGACCTTGTCGTGCTCATGATCGATATGCACAAAGTTCGTCGCAAAATCTTCGGTTCGTCGATGGCCGGTCGGTGCTGCGACGGTCAGTACATCGGAGACCTTGTACTTTGCCTTCATTTTGTCGCTCATCGCAACGTTGAGTGCATGAGTACCACCTTGGCTATAGCCCATTGTCATGACTGTCGCCCCGGCCGGAACGCCAGCCTGGTCTAAGATTTCCATGGTGGCATCTTCGACGTGCGCCGAGTCAGCGACAATCGACTCGACGACTCCGGTGGCCCCAAAAGCAGCGTCATCCTGGAGCAATCCCAGTGGCCCCTCATGCTCCTCACCGAGCGGGGTAGTCCCAGCATAGAGCACCACATACGCATCGCTGCCATCGTCCTGCTGAATTTTTGCAACGGTCACGCCGTCTTCTTCGTATGCATAGTCCTTCAACAGCTGCATGGCTTTGATAGATCCACCATCGCTCAGTACGTCTCGGTCCTGCCACCCATCTTCGCCCGGCTGACGAGTCACATTCGTAGTGTTATAGGGTGCAAGGTTCAGCATGCCGAATTGACCTACACTGTGGGCAAGCATCCCCAATGTTCGCTCTGCCGGTGGGATGTTCCACATATTTTCATCCAAGTCCATGGTCCAGCTAATCACGTTGCCTCCAACGTATTTCGAACCGGGGATGATTCGATCCAGCGTTGTAAATCCTGCTTCCACCCCTGCCCATACGCCCTCAACGGTGCCACGCACGGCAATTTCGTAGACGTCATTGGGTACGTTGAGATCGGTCGTGAAACCGACGATACTCAGTACAATTGCTGCCGGCGTGGCCGCAGCGTTGACCATGGTGGTGACGCGTTGTTCGGTTTCAAGATAGGCGGCAATCGCAGCATCCACACCCGTCGATAACAGCTCGACCTCACCGCGCATCGTGACGAGTCCAGTGGACAACGCCACGGTATTGGTTCCTATCAACGGCCCCTGGGGCGTCATGATCGTCACCCCGGACAGTAGCCCACCCGCAACCACTGCTTTACCGGCCAGATTCATGGTCTGTTCGGTCGCTTCTTGAAGGTGGCCCACGCCCAGTTTCAGTTCGTCAAGATTTGCTCGCCAATGTGTTGGTCCACCGGTGACGTTTGCGCTCATGAGCACACCTGCCCAACAGCTGAACCAGCCACATCTCCCAGGGCAGCCCGTCCCGCCGCCAACAATGATTGCAAAGCAGAAATCATAATCCGCAGTTCATCAACACTTTGGCTTGCCAACAGGGCAGTATCCATCGCTGTCTCTTCCAAGCGTTTCGCACGTTCTTGGCCCAGTCCTACGGCATGCCGGAATGCATTTCCGGCCGGCGAATGCCACTCCAGTTGATGAGTCGCAGTCAGTCTGCCGTGGACGTCTTCGATTCCGGCGCCAACCTCGCGCAGGGTTTGCACAAGCTGCTCCAACACCTCAATTTGGGAGGCGACCATGCTCAACCCTGTCTCGGCGACGGAAGGATTCGTCACAAAATCTTGTACCGCACCCGAGGCCATCTCACAGGCACCCTCCGCCACCCAATTGATGCCGCTGCCAAGCTCCGCCATCGTCGGGATCTCAACCAATGCCATAGGTTCCTCCTTCGCCGCTCATGGGCTCTCATGTCTTGGCACCACAGTAGAAGCGTCCGTCCGGCCGCAAGGCAATAGCCGGGTCAATTGTGGATAAGCATCGCTTCGATGCCAGCTGTGGAAAACGAAGGGCCGACGGTAGGAGCATGTCACGGGTATGACATTGTGGCCGCGGCCTCGCGACGGGTGGCAGAATGAAGCCATGACTGAAAATTTGCGCGTACGTTTGGCTGATACCGATATTCCGTTGGGCCCGTTAGATGGCCGCTACCGTGGCTATGTTGCCGATTTGGTAGATCATCTCTCTGAGGCGGCGTTGAACCGCAACCGTGTTCACGTGGAAGTCGAGTGGTTCATTCATCTCGCCGATGGTCAGGTCGTACCCGGCTTAGAAAAACTCACGGATGCTCAGCGTGATGGCCTGCGCGCAATCGTCACAGACTTTGATGAAGCCTCGGTCACCGAGCTGGCCGAAACCGAAGCGGTCACCGTTCACGATGTGAAAGCCGTCGAGTACTTCATCGCGAACCGTCTTGAGGGTCTCGGGCTGGGGCATCTCGGCTCGCTAGTGCACTTTGCGTGCACGTCTGAAGACATCAACAACCTCTCCTACGCGCTGGGGGTGCGCGATGCCATCAGCGATGTGTGGTTGCCTGCCGCACGAAAGATGGTCGATGCGATCGCAAATGTGGCGAATGCAGCCGTGGAGACGCCCATGTTGTCGCGCACACACGGCCAGCCGGCCACCCCGACGACCCTGGGCAAGGAAATGGCGGTGTTCGTACACCGGCTGAACCGTCAGCTGCGTCGCATTTCAGCGCAGCAGTTTATGGGCAAGATCAATGGCGCCACCGGGACATATGCGGCCCACGTGGCTGCCGTCCCGCACGCAAACTGGCCGGTCATCGC
The DNA here is from genome assembly GCA_013393415.1 of Micrococcaceae bacterium. Lineage (GTDB taxonomy): Bacteria > Actinomycetota > Actinomycetes > Actinomycetales > Micrococcaceae > Yaniella > Yaniella flava. Next base: position 27,970 of record JABXHI010000044.1, on the reverse strand, counting down.
CCAGAACTTCGTTGAGGGCCTCGGGCTGACATTCAACCCGCTGACCACCCAGATCGAAAACCACGACTGGATGTCAGAACTCTACGACGACATCGCACGATTCAATCAGATCCTGCACGGCTTTTGTGTCGATGTGTGGAGTTACATTTCGATCGGCTACTTCGCCCAAATCCCCGTGGAGGGAGCAACCGGTTCGTCCACGATGCCGCATAAGGTCAACCCGATTCGCTTCGAAAATGCAGAGGCCAACCTCGAGCTGTCCAATGCACTGTTGACGTCACTAGGATCCACGCTCGTGGAGTCCCGCTGGCAACGCGATCTCACCGATTCCACGTCGCAGCGCAACATCGGCGTGGCCTTCGGCCACTCTATCCTAGCGCTGAACAATGTGACCCGCGGTATGGGACAACTCGATGTTGCCGAACCTGCGCTGGCTGCCGATCTCGACACCAACTGGGAGGTGCTGGGCGAAGCGATCCAAACCGTGATGAGAGCAGAATCGCTTGCCGGTACCGAAGGCATGGAAAACCCCTACGAGCGACTCAAAGACCTGACCCGAGGAAACCGCGTGGATGCCGAACGGATGCGCGAATTTGTTGGCGAGCTGGGCCTGTCCGATGCTGCTGCGCAACGACTCAAGGATCTCACGCCCCAGACCTACACCGGGTTGGCCGCCGAATTGGCCCGCGAACACCTCGACAAATAACTTACCGTCCACAGAGCACGTGGGTGGGTTGGGACGAGTCTCCCGACCCACCGCTGACACCATCCCGGACTATCCGGTAGCGCCGGGGGCCAGCGCGGAGTGGGCGAATTCGGTCGAGACATTGATGTTAACCATCGCCACACCGGTACCCCGCTTCAGCCAGACGGCAAATGCTTCGAGGTCCTCTAAAGTGTCGACGGTGATGCCGGTCGCGCCCATGGCCTCACCAATTGCGGCGAAATCCAACTGTGGCAGATACATGGCCTTCGGGTCTGCCCCTACGGCAGCATATTGGTGAATTTCTGCGCCGTAGGCGGCGTCGTTGATAATGATGACCGCCCCGTGGTCGGTGGCTTCAATGAACGTGGCGAGATCCGCCAGGGCCATCTGCCCGCCGCCATCACCCGACACACAGACGGTGAATTTCTCCGGGCTACCTATCGAGGCACCGACCGCCGAACCGAAACCGAGACCAATGGATTGAAACGCGGTCCCGACACCGATGAATGAGGCTGGGTCGACAAGATCGACGCGTTCACCGAACCAGGACATGAAGTGTCCACCGTCGACCACGATCTGACGATTCTGGGGCAGGATGGTATTCAGCTGCGCAGCGACATGCCGCGGGTTGAGGCGGTCGTCTGCACCGTAGAACGGTTCTTGGTCCAGCGTATCGATGCCGCACAAGTCCGCTACCTGATCACGGTATGTCGATGGCTGCGGATCGAGGGCCTCCACCGCCTGAAGCAGACGCGGCAACACATCGGTCAGCTCTCCAAAGACCGTGGTGGCCTGCGGCAACGTGAGGTTCCAGGTGGCGTTCAAATCAATACGATATATGTTGTCGGTGCCAAAGAGTGTGCCCTTGCGGGTTTGGAAGTTATTGCTGGTGGCACCCAGGATTAACACCATGTCCGCTGCACGCACGGCCGGCAAACGGTATTCGGGGGTGAACCCGCCGGCAATGCCCAGGCTATGGGGCGAACCGGTCACTTTGGCTGCGGTCAAAGAGTGCATAAAGACCGCGCCGACGGTGTCCCCCAAGATCTTGGCGAGCGAGCCGGTGTCAGAGCGGACGACTCCCCCGCCGGTCAAAATCAGCGGACGCTCAGCGCTCGCCAGCGCCTGGGCCAAAGTGTGTATCTGCTCATCCGAGACTTCCGGACGTGCAATGGGCTCATAGGTTCGGGGAGCTGGCTCGTCGGTCACCGTAGCATCGCTGAGATCGTGCGGGATCATCACGACCACGGGTTCTTGGCCGTCGGAGGCCATATCGAAGGCTCGGTTGGCCACCTCGGCCACGTTCTGCTCGTTGATCGTCAGCACGGGGATGTTCAACCCGAACGTCACGGTCTGCTGGTCAATATCGAAAGGACGACGACCGGTGGTTGGTGCGTCGCCGACAATCACCACCATGGGGATGCGTGCCAACCGAGCTTCAGCGAGACCGGTAGCCATGTTGGTAAACCCGGCCCCGTACGTCGCAGTAGCGACGGCAAGCTTGCCGGTGGCACGGTAGTAGGCATCTGCCGCAGTGACTGCTGCGACCTCGTGACGCATGGAGGTAAAGGGGAATCGGGCCGAGGTCAGCGTTGAGATCAGGTCGACGTTGCCATTGCCGATCAGTCCGAAGACCCGGTCGACTCGCGCGGTGATGACGTCGGCGAGGACATCTGCCACAGTTACGTGTTGTACCGGTGATTGCACCATGATTACTCTCCTTGACAAGCTATACTGTGACCACCTTCACCCAACAAAGCACTTAGATCAAGTGAATTAAAAAGTCTTGAGCACAATGCTCTACATATCGTGCAAGAAAGTCCAAAATGTCAACATCAAACCAAAAACGTGAACTCGACGCCCTCGACGCGAAGATCCTGCTGGCGCTGATCGAAAAGCCTGATGCGACCATCGTGGCGCTGGCCCAGCAGTTGTCGGTGTCGCGCAATACCGTCCAGGCACGGCTCCAAAAACTTGGCGGGGACACGCTCGAATCGTTTCAGCGTCGAATCTCACCGCGCTCGCTCGGCTATGCGGTCACCGCATTTATGAACGCCTCGATCCGGCAGGGCTATGACAAGGAGACGATGAAGTCGCTGGCTGAGATTCCGGAAGTCATCGAAATTTTTGCCACGACCGGGGATGCTGATTTGCGCATCACCGTGGCTGCCCGCTCGACCGACGACTTACACCGGGTCAACCAGTTGATCCTGGATGTGCCCGGTATTGTACGGACCTCCACGTCGGTCGTGTTACGCAAATTTTTAGGCTACCGCACCCATCAGTTGTTGGAACGGCTGCTGGACTAATTACTCGTCGTCGAGCAGGAATGCACCGCGGTTGGTGAGCGCGTAAATGAGGTCGTCCTGGGTGACGATGGACTCCTTGCGCATTACAACAGCCTTGGCGGCAGATTGCGCGGCGATGGTCAGCTCGGCCTGTGATAAGCCTTCAAAGTACTGTTCGTAAATGTCGACTTCGTTCATGACGGCCTCTGGCGCACGGTCGCCTAGTTCCGAACGAACAATGCGCATCGCTTCATTTGGTGTTGGCAACGAGAAGTTCAGCACGGTGTCGAAGTGGCGAAACATCGAACGATCCAGCACCCCTCGTCGATTGGTAGCGGCGATCGCGATCGACCCCTTCCCCAACACATCAACGAACAGCAAGAACGCCTTGAATACCCGACGAATCATCCCGGATGAGGTGTCATCACCGATCGTATCGAACACATCAAAGAGGTAGACGGCGCGGCGACGGGCCAGACGATCGAAAACTTCGCGCAACGAGGGCACGTCTTCTTCGGCCGAGTACACGTTGAGCAAGTTATCGAGGTAGACGGTCACCAGCGGGAGCCCCATCTCGGAAGCAACGACCTCAGCGGTAGCCGTCTTGCCGGTTCCGGCAGGCCCCTCCATCAGGAGGCGGTGCGCCGGAGTGAATCCGAAATCTCGCAGCAGCGCGGCGTGCTCGTGCTCATCGAGCAGGTGTCGCACGCGTTCGATGAGCTCAAACGATATGGTGAGCTCATCAAAAGTGGAGTCTGGGCGAGACACCTGGATAAATTCTGCGAGGTCCGAATCGACATCGACGCCCAAATCGTCATCATCGACGGTCTGGAGTTCAACGGCTTCGTCTCGTGCAGCTTCAATCGCTTCGCGAATCTCGGAAGCAGCGTTGCGCCGTCCTTCGGTGAGTTCACGGTGTGCAACATCTCGTGCGACCGCATAAAAACCGTCTTCATCGCCAGCAGCGTGATTCGCCACCATAGCAGCTATGTCGTGGCTTAAACCTGACATTGTTGTATCAAATCCTTGGAAAAAATCAATCTGTGCGATACTACCATCAAGTATAGTAAGCGTGCTGACCACGTCGAAAGGTGCCATGACTTTTGCCATCGTTGCAGCCCTTGTCGGTCTCGCTTTTCTCGACGCCTCGACGCTCTCCACACTACTCATTCCGCTGTGGTTGTTGTCCCGTGAAGGTCCATTTCAGCCGCGCAGGCTCGTCACCTACATGATGGTTACCGCAGGGACGTATTTGCTGCTCGGACTCGCGGTGCTCGTATTGGCCAACCAGCTGATCCAACCGTATTTGCAAACGCTGCAGGGACCACTTGCCCAGCGACTGGCTCTCGGGCTCGGTGTCATTGTCATGGGCATGGGTGTCATCGGACTGATTCGAGGGCGGCGCGAAGCACAACCTGGCCCCTCAATGATGACGAGACTCCGCGACCGCGCTCTGGCCTCCAATACCTCCGTGGCCACGTTGGCGCTGTCCGCCATTGTTGTGGAAGCGGCGACTATGTGGCCCTACCTGGTCGGGATCAGTCTCATCGCCGCCAACGGCCCGGGGTTACCGTTTGATATTTTGTGGCTCGGACTGTACAACGTCATCATGATCTTGCCCGCTGCTATCTTGACGTGGGCGCGCGCCAAGTACCCGGGGCAGACTGATCTGCTGCTGACCAAAACCCGCGAAACGATGACATCTACTGGCTCCAACTTCACCGCCTGGCTCGCCATCATCGTCGGCGCATGGATCGTCATCGCTCAGCTGCTCTAGCGGCTCTACTAGACTGACAGCATGCCTTCCGAACCAGCGCCACACGTGCTGCCCAGCTCGCCAACATATCGTGCGGAGATCCCTTGGCGTCAGATCAGCCTGTTCATTGTCATCACGTTTGTTGTCACCTGGCTGGTTGCGCTGCCGCTGTATCTGGCTGACGCCACGACTGTTCAGGCGCTCTATCTGCCACTGTCACTGGTGATGATGGGGGTTCCGGCGCTCGTGGCCTGGCTGATCGTGCGAAGAACACGTCCTAAGGGGCAACGCGCAGCGACACTGGGCTTCAACCGGCACCGGCCTCTTCCGCGATTCTTTGTCTATCTGGGGCTCGCGTTTCTTCTGCCCATGGTGATTGCGTTACTCAGCTTGCCTATTGCGTCAGCCATGGGGCTCTACAACGCTGATTTGACGAACTTCGCTGGTCTGCAACAACTGTTCGCTGATGCCGGTGTGACCGGTATGCCCGTGGAAATCATTTTGGTTAACCAGGTCATCAATGTGGTCCTAGCGGCATGGTTCATCAACTTACTGCCGGCGCTGGGAGAAGAGATCGGTTGGCGCGGTTGGCTCACGCCGCAACTGCTGCCCCTAGGTGTCCTCCCTACAATTGGCATTACCGGCGTGATTTGGGGGCTATGGCACACCCCGCTCATCCTGTTGGGCCATAACTATCCGCATTTGCCAGGATGGCAGGCCGTGGTGTTCATGGTCATGTTCGGTACACTCATCGGGGGCATCCTCGCATGGCTCGCGATCCGCACGAACTCGGTGTGGCCCGCCGCGCTCGGGCATTCCACTATCAATGCCATCGGTGCGCTGCCACTGCTGTTTTCCGCAGAGCCGACCTTTGATTCCGCCCACGTTGGTATTACCTGCACCACCGGGTGGATCGTCGCTGCAGTCATCTTGGTCGTGCTGCTGGCTATCAAATCGTTCAAACCAGCGCCGACACCAACCATCGACCCGGCAACCGCGTGGCCAGATGATTACCAGGCAGAAACACAACACCACCCTGACGCAAAGTAGCCCGAAAATCTTCGCAGATTTCCGGGCTCTTCGACAGCGAGGGTTATGGGGTAGGGATACCCCCGTTGACGTGCAGCGTCTCCCCGACCACGTAACTGGATTCTGGTGACGTCAAAAACACGAACGCGGGTGCGATTTCGGCAGGCTGGCCAGCGCGACCAAGCGGGGTGTTCTGACCGAAGTGCGGTAACTTCTCTTTGGGCTGTCCATCAGAGGGCTGGATCGGCGTCCAAATTGGTCCGGGCGCAACAGCATTGACTCGTGTACCTTTCGGCGCCAGCTGTTGGCCCAAGCCCTTGCTGAAGTTATTAATCGCTGCCTTCGTCGACGCATAGTCGACCAAAACTGGGTTGGGGTTATATCCCTGAATCGATGTGCAGTTGACGATAGTCGATCCTGCAGGCAGGTGTTTCAGGGCTGCTTTGGTGATGCGGAACATGGCATGAATATTCGTTTCATAGGTCTCAACCCATTTCTCATCCGACAGCTCTGTGACATCTTCCGAAATCACCTGTTTGCCCGCGTTATTAATCAACGCGTCAAGACCCCCAAGCTCGCGTACTGTATCTTCGACAAGCTGCTCGCAGAAGGCTTTGTCGCGGAGGTCACCCGGCAGGGCAATGGCTTTTTGGCCAGTCTGACGAATCACATCAATAATATGTTGCGCGTCTTCTTCCTCTTCGGGAAGGTAATTCAGAGCAACATCGGCGCCTTCTCGTGCAAACGCGATCGCCACCGCCGCGCCGATTCCTGAATCAGCACCGGTGATGAGCGCCTTACGCCCCTCAAGTCGTCCGGTGCCGCGGTAAGACTCTTCGCCGTGATCGGCCTTCGGGGTGATCTCGGCATCAAACCCTGGTTCGGGTTGATCTTGTTCCGGTGGAGAAATCTGACGGTATCGTGTTACCGGATCTTGGAAAGATAGTTGATCTTGGGTAGTCATTACGCGCACTCCTCTAGTAGCCGTTACGGCTCGTGAATCACTGAATGACGGTTAGGAATTTTTGGACGTCCGTCGTTTACTTTCTTTCTCAAGCGCATCGACCAATTCGTCTTTGGTCATCTTGGAACGCCCCTCGATCTCGAGCTCTTGCGCTTGATCGTAAAGGTGTTCCTTCGTCGCATTGGCATCCACACCACCAGCAGTTTCACGATTCGTGTCCTGTCCGCCCTCACTTTGTTCATCTGACGGACCGGAGGACCCGGATTTTGGTTCCCACTGATCACCCACTTTCTCGTGGGTCTGTTTGAGTGCGTCATACGCTGTGCGGTGTGCGCGTTCTTCATCACCGTATTGATCCATAGCAGAGTCATACGCTTTGGAGAAGGTACGCTGCGCTTTCTCATCCGAACGTTTCAGTGTGTCAGGAAGTTCTGATTTCTTCGCATCGCCTGATGCATTTGTTTTAGGCATGGCACCCGACTCCTTTCGGTAGGCGATCCATGTGCAGTTCACGCTAACACCGCAGATTCCGAACAAAAAGACCTCTGCGACGGCACGGTCGGAACACCGCGAGGAGGACCTCAAGACTTGCGGATCGTTGCCGTGTTCCAAGCGTTGAACAACATTTTCGACCTGGGTTATGACTGGCCGTCGCTCACCATGACCGGCTCGCAGTCCCAAGCAAAATGCGCTTTGCTTCAGCGGAAAGGGTTTGATTTTCATCAGAATTCGAAAACTGCCCCGCGGGGATGAGTTGTGTTCAAACGCGCTGTTGATCTTTTAAGCTGACGGCAACGCACAAAAACTGGTGCGCCATGGAAGGAGTAAAAATTATGTGGCTCTTACTAATCATCGTCGGTATTGTCATGGTCGTCTTCGGGGTCATGGTTGAAGCCGCTCAGCTCCTGATCTGGCTTGGCGTGATCTTAGCGGCCATTTCAGTCATCATGTGGATCGTACGGAACGTCTCCAGAGCTGGAAAAGGCGTCTGACGAAACCGTACCTGCACTTGTTCATCAGTACATAGCCGAATAATTCAATACCATTAGCAACGCTTACACCAAAGGCCACGGAATATTCCGTGGCCTTTGTGCTCTGCGAAAGCGGCTAAGCGAATGCGCCGTACCCGGTAATATCGCGGCCGACCAGCAACGCCTGGACTGACTCGGTGCCTTCATAAGTGTGGATACCTTCAATGTCGGCCATATGTTGGATGACACCATTTTCAATCAGGGTGCCATTGCCGCCGAGCATGTCCCGCGCATCAGCAGCAATACGACGAGCAACACGAGTGTTGTTATACTTCGCTAACGCGGCCTGGGTCGGTTGCAGTGTGCCTGCTGCTTCAAGTTCTGCGATCCGCACCATGTACAACTGCATGGACACCAGTTCTGACAGCATACGGGTCAAGCGTTCTTGCACCATCTGGTGTTGTGCTAAATATTTCCCGAACTGTTTGCGCTGTGTCGAGTACGCGACTGCGGATTCAAAGACAGCGGTCGCGTGGCCGAGAGCAGACCAGGCAACCCCGATACGCGTTGCATACAGCACCTTGGATACATCACGGAAAGACTGGATCCCAGGCAGCACGGCATCTGCTGCAATCTTGACGTCATCATAGAAGATGTCGGCCTGGTCGATGGCGCGCAGGACACCCTTATGAACAATCGGGGTACCTGTGTAACCCTCGGCGTCTTGGGGAACAATAAAGCCCCTGACTTTGCCGTGGTCTTCTGCACCTTCATCATCGACGCGAGCGAACGTGATCGTAATACCGCCGGCGGCACCGTTACCGATCCAACGTTTGGAACCGCGAACAATGTATGAGCCGTCCTCTTGCCGAGTCGCGGTGGTTTCCAGGCCGGTCGAGTCGGACCCATGATCGGGTTCTGTGAGTCCGAAAGCCGCTGGGATCTCAACGTCGGCAATCGGTTTCACGTACTGCGCCTTCTGCTCGTGCGAGCCGAACATGGTGATGCTGCGCAGTGCAAGTCCGCCCTGGACAGCCAAGATTGTCCCCATGGAGCCGTCAATGCGAGACAGTTCCATATTGACCAGGCCAGCCGCCAGCGGAGAAATTTTTTCTACCTCTGGGTGCTCGACACCATCATTGATGAGACCCGCTTCGCCCATCGCGCGGGCGATTTCAAGCGGGTAGTGGTGGTCGTTCCAGGCCTGGCGCATGGTCTCAACGTGGGCTTCGCCGAATTCGCGGGCACGCTGCCAGATCGTACGATCGGCTTCTGGGACGTCGGCAAAGACGTCGTAGTAGTCAATGTCTAGGGCATCGGTGAGGTGATATTCCGGCTGCTGGCTACCAGGGAAGGATGTGGTCATGAGACCTCTTTCAAAGAGACGGACTATTTGAGACGTACTACTCAATCTAGTCGGCTTCATGTCTCAAGAACATTTCATGAACTGCGGGTATCGGGTATTTCGTTAGTCAGCTCGACTGAACATCCACAACCCGATGATTGCCCCGAGGGTTTTCACAGAGCCCAGCCCGATGAGCATCCAATGCTGGGTGGTGACACCGCCGCCCCCTGTGGCAATGCTGATAATCGCTGCACCGGCCAGTAAGAGTCCTACGATCAGGGTGAATACCCAGAGGACTTTGATGCCGGGTGCGTGTTTACGCATTACTCATCTTCGGCTGCGAGCTGTCCGCATGCGCCGTCGATTTCTTTTCCTCGAGTATCGCGCAACGTGGTCGGTACGCCTGCGTCGTTGAGACGGTCAATAAATTCTTGAGTGACGTCTGTTTCAGATGCCGTCCAGACAGAACCTGGTGTGGGGTTGAGCGGAATCGGGTTGACGTGCGCCCAGCCTCGACCGCGAGCGTTGATCTTCTTGGCGAGCAGATCAGCGCGCCAGGCGTGATCATTCATGTCTTTAATCAGTGCGTATTCGATGGACACGCGGCGGCCTGTTTGCACGTAGTAATTATATGCGGCATCTAGCGCCTCATTGGCATCCCATCGGGAGTTGACCGGGATCATTTCGTCACGCAGTTCGTTATCTGGGGCATGCAACGACAGTGCAAAGGTCACGGGGATGCCTTCGGCCGCCAGCTTGTTGATGGCGGGTACCAATCCGACGGTAGAGATCGTGATGTTGCGGGCTGACATGCCGAGACCTTCGGGGGCTTGGTCGACCATGCGGTGGACGGCGTTCATCACGCGACGGTAGTTCGCCAGGGGTTCACCCATACCCATGAACACCACGTTGGAGACCCGCTCGATGTCACGGCCACCCTCGGGGGTGCCGAGTTGACCGTCTGCGATGACACGGTTGGCGGCAATGATCTGGTCCACGATTTCCGCTGTCGACAGGTTCCGGGTCAAGCCGGCCTGTCCGGTCGCACAGAACGGGCAGTTCATACCGCAACCGGCCTGCGATGACACGCACAACGTAATGCGGTTTTGGTACCGCATCAACACGGATTCAACCAGCACGCCATCAAAGAGTTTCCACAGGAATTTGATGGTCTGACGGTCTTCAGTTTCGATTCGGCGCACTTCGGTCAGTAACGGCGGGAAGAACGTTTCGGCCAGCTCGTCGCGTTTGTCAGCCGGCAGATCCGTCATCTGGTCAGGGTCAGTGGTGTAGTGGCTGAAGTAGTGCGTCGACAACTGACGAGCACGAAATGCCGGGAGCCCGAGTTCTTTGACCTTTTCTTCACGCTCGACCATGGTCATATCCGCAAGATGCTGTGCTGGCTGGGTGACGCGTGGCTGCTTGAATTCGAGTTTTGGACGACCCTCGGCATCGGTACGCTGCGTCCAGCCTTCGGTCCGTGGCCGTACCTGCGGGCGCTCCATCCGCGGACGAACGCCGTGCTGGGCAAGGCGGGCACGCTCATCGGCGAGCTGCTCAACCTCGGGATCCAAGAATTGTTTGCGCGGCGGATTGAGCTTCAGACGACCAGCACGGTCAGTCTGAGGCTTCATTGGGCGGGTACCGGGTTCACGAGGAGTATACTTCTGAGCCATTTGTCATATTGTCTCACACGATATCGACATACGATAATGGGGGTATTTTAGTTCTCTGGCCGCGATAGCCTCGTCAGTGCTGCGTATCACATTTAACGGTAGGCTGGTGCCATGACGACGATACTTGCTTCACGCCCAGAAATTCCCGGCGAAGAGTTCTCCCGGGTGGCCATGACCGACGAAACCCTCGAACTACTACAGAAACTCAGAGGCATCCACGGAGACCTAATGTTCCACCTCTCCGGCGGTTGCTGTGACGGCTCCTCGCCGATGTGCTATCCGGTCGATGATTTTCGTACCAGCGCCCAAGACGTCCTGTTAGGCACCTTCGAAATGCCAGCCACCGAGCACCTCCCCGCCTCCGAAATCGGGTTTTGGGTTGGCAAACCACACTTCACCTATATACGCGGTTCGCACATCACCCTGGATGTGGTCGATGGTCGCGGCGCCGGCTTCTCGGTGGAAACACCCGAAGGAAAGCGCTTTCTGATGCGCTCCGCACTGCTGCCGTCATGACCCTGATTGAGCAGCATCCGCACAGTAACCCCGCCGACCAGGCCTACCAGCGGGCCGTGGCCGCGGCCCATCAGAAGCTCACCGACGCCATCGTAGATTCCACACACGTGCGATCAACGGTCACCGAATCCTGGCGGCGGTGCTTACAGCTGCACCACACCCCGCAGACCGTGACTACGCCGGCAACTATTGCGTCGCACACGCTGGCCGACTATCGCAAAACCCACCCCATTGCAGCGGTGCTGCCGATGGTGCAAACCTTGCTCGCTCCGGCGCATGATGTCGGACTGATCACCGCGATTTCCAATACCGCCGGGCACCTTTTGTGGGTCGATGGAGCATCAAGCACGCGAACGCGTGCTGAAGATATCGGGTTTGCTCCGGGGACCGACTGGTCTGAAGCATCAATGGGCACGTCGGCACCGGGCGCGGCACTCTCCACCGGAGCCGTCGCCCAAGTCGCAGGCGCAGAACACTTCAGCCAGAACGTGCACGATTTTTACTGCAGCGCGATTCCTCTGCGACACCCCTCCGGTGGGATCTTGGGCATGCTGGATCTGACGGGCTCAGCGACTGCGGTGACACCACTTGCCCTGGCCATGCTGCGCAACACCGCCAAGGCCATCGAACAGTTCTGGGCCACTCACACCTTTCCGACGGCCGGAGACCATCTCGCACCCGATGCCGTCTCGGCTAGCCCACTGATCGAGGTCGCAACCGGATACGGCGGTCGCCTGGGCGACCTGCGTCTGTCGAATCGTCACGCAGAAATTCTGACCCTGTTGGATTGGCACCACACAGGGTTCAACGCGACACAACTAGCGCACCAGCTCTTCGCCGAGCTGCCACCGGAACATCTACGAGCGCGACTTACCACAGTGCGCGCTGAAATCTCGAGACTGCGCAAAATCCTAGATCACAGCCACTACCCCATCACCCTGCTATCGCAGCCGTATCGTCTCGACGCACACCGAACAACCGATGCTGCCGCAGCCATCGCAGCACTCCACCGCGGAGACCTGACCTCCGCCCTCCAACTTGCCCCGAGCGACGTCCTGCCAGAATCAGAGGCTCCGGGCATCGTAGCAATTCGCCAACACGTGGCCGTCACCCTGCGTGAAGCCGTGCTGGCGGATGCGAACCCCGAACAACTGTGGACCTATTTGGGTCGCAGTCAAGCCGCCGAGGACGTCGAAGCGTGGATGTTGGCACTGAAAATCCTGCCGCCCCACAGTCCGCGCCGAGCGGTGGCAACCGCAACACTGCAGCGCCTCGTGCACTAGGCCCCGCATCAACACTGGGGGTGCAACGTTGATGCAACCCACCCAATCCTAGAGTGATATACACCACTTCAAGAATCGTTTGACACTCTAGGAAGGGCACCACCATGACCGTCTACGCAAATCCGAACACCGACGGCGCGATCGTCGACTTCCAATCTCGCTACGACCACTACATCGGTGGCAACTGGGTGGCCCCTGCCAAGGGCCAGTACTTTGAAAACCCCACCCCGATCACAGGCAAAACATTCTGTGAGGTCGGCCGCGGGACCGCCGAAGACATCGAAGCCGCATTGGACGCAGCACACACCGCAGCGAAAACCTGGGGCAAGTCATCCCCGACCGAACGCGGCGCACTGTTGCTGGCCATAGCGGACCGAATGGAAGCAAACCTCGAGAAAATTGCAGTGGCCGAAGCCTGGGACAACGGCAAAGCAGTCCGCGAGACCCTCAACGCCGATATTCCACTGGCCATTGACCACCTACGGTACTTCGCCGGAGCCATTCGCGCTCAAGAAGGCAGCCTGTCGCAAATCGATGATGACACAGTCGCATATCACTATCACGAACCCCTTGGAGTGGTCGGCCAAATCATCCCGTGGAACTTCCCCATCCTCATGGCAACCTGGAAGATCGCACCGGCACTCGCCGGCGGCAACTGCATCGTGCTGAAACCAGCCGAACAGACCCCCGCGTCCATCATGCTGCTGATGGAACTAGTCGGAGATCTCATCCCACCGGGCGTGCTGAACGTGGTCAACGGGTTCGGGTTGGAAGCCGGCAAGCCCCTCGCATCCTCGCCACGCATCGGCAAGATCGCCTTCACCGGCGAAACCACCACCGGCCGCATGATCATGCAGTACGCCACCGAAAACATCATTCCGGTCTCCCTAGAGCTGGGCGGCAAGTCCCCCAACCTATTCTTCGGTGATGTCATGGACGCCGATGACGGCTACCTGGACAAGGTGCTGGAAGGGTTCACGATGTTTGCTCTGAACCAGGGTGAGGTCTGTACGTGTCCATCTCGGGCGCTGATTCAGGAAAATATCGCCGATGACTTTTATGACCTGGCCATCGAACGCGTCAGGGCAATCAAACAGGGCAACCCGTTGGACACTGACACCATGATGGGCGCGCAAGCGTCCAACGATCAGTTTGAGAAGATCATGTCGTATATGGATATCGGCAAGCAGGGCGGCGCAGAAGTGCTCATCGGCGGCGAATCAGTCGATCTCGGTGGTGAACTGTCCGGCGGCTATTACGTCCAGCCAACGGTCCTGCGCGGCACCAATGACATGCGGGTGTTCCAAGAAGAGATCTTCGGACCGGTCGTGGCAACCGCGACTTTCAAGGATTACGACGACGCTCTGTCGATCGCCAATGACACAATGTTTGGTCTGGGCGCCGGCGTCTGGTCGCGCAACGGCAACATCGCTTACCGTGCCGGTCGCGATATTCAGGCTGGACGTGTGTGGGTGAACAACTACCACTCCTACCCCGCACACGCAGCGTTTGGCGGCTACAAGATGTCAGGGTTCGGCCGTGAAACCCACCTGATGCTGCTCGAGGCATACCAGCAGACCAAGAACCTCTTGGTGTCCTACAGCGAACAGCCGCAGGGATTCTTCTAAAACCTCACCTCAAAGAACATGGTCGCCGAGCGTACGGATCGGCGACCATGTCGCGTTTACTCTTCCCGGTCATCTTCGTCGAGCGGCTCAGACATCTGCTGACCCGCCCAGTCCGCTTCACTCACGGAAGTAGCGCGGGAGTCCAGCGGCTCAAACTGCTCGTCGTCGGTATCCGACGAGAGTTCTTCAATCAGTTCTTCTTCGGGAATCTCCAGATTCGGTTCCTTATGATCCGCAACCATAGCGACTCCTTTCGAAACTACCGAGACCGGACAGGTTCGGCACGACCCATTTTATAGAAGTAGGGCCGATGACTATAGGCCTCAGCGACAATCCGATATTAGGGTGGTGCATGTGAGCATGAGGAAGCACAAGAACCTTCCACGAACGAAAGAGCACTATGACCAACCGCGACATCTTCTACACCTCAGACATCTATGACGACTTCGAAGAACAGGTAGCCTCGCTGGATCTCCAGCTGCAGAACCTGGGCGGCGACAGTCAGTTCCACGGGCGCATTCGCACTGTAAAATGCCTCCACGACAATGGGTTAGTCAAAGCCATCGCCGATGAACCCGGCAACGGGCAGGTCCTTGTCGTCGATGGTGGCGGCAGCCTGCGCACCGCACTCATGGGCGGCAACGTGGCCAAAGCATTTGCTGATAACGGCTGGGCCGGAGTCATCATTCACGGTGCGGTCCGCGATCGACACGAGATTGAAGAACTCCAACTCGGCGTCAAAGCACTCGGCTCGAACCCACGGAAATCTGCCAAAAACAACATCGGTATACGCGATGTTCCGGTGACGATTCACAACGTCGAGTTCATCCCCGGTGCCATGGTGTACGCGGACGAAGACGGCGTCATCGTCGATGCCCGTGATGTTTCGACACAGTAATCACGCCTAGCCAGTCTCCGCCCTCGTGGATAACCTTTAAGGTAGCCGTCCAAAACTGCAGCCGCGGAACGAGGACTAGGAGGGAGACCTACAATGGCACAAAACGTCGCAGAAAAACTGATTCATTCTCATCTGGTGAGTGGTACCCCCGAGGCAAGTCATGAGATCGGGCTATCAATTGATCACACGCTGACCCAGGACGCGACCGGCACGATGGTCATGCTCGAGCTGGAAGCACTGGGACTGGACCGGGTGAAAACCGAATTATCCGTCCAGTACGTCGATCACAACCTGCTCCAGACCGATGAGAAAAACCCCGAAGATCATCATTTCCTACAATCTGCGGCCGAGCGCTATGGGCTGTGGTTTTCAAAACCGGGTAATGGGGTATCCCACCCGGTGCATCAGGCCCGGTTCGGGCTACCTGGAAAAACCATGATCGGCTCCGACTCACATACATGTGCTGCTGGGGCGATCGGCATGCTGGCGATTGGTGTCGGTGGGCTCGAAATTGCTATGGCCATGGCCGGCGACCCGCTCTACGTCCAGATGCCTGAGATCTGGGGCGTGGAGCTGACCGGCAAACTGCCCGACTGGGTGTCCGCCAAGGATGTCATCCTAGAGATGCTTCGCCGCCACGGCGTCAAAGGTGGGTCCGGTCGAATCATCGAATACCACGGTGAAGGCCTGAAACACCTGTCCGCAATGGATCGGCACGTGATCGCGAATATGGGCGCCGAACTCGGCGCGACCACCAGCGTCTTCCCCGCCGATGAGAATGTCCGCGAATTCTTCAACGCCGTGGGCCGCCCGGATGAGTTCACCGAGTTACTCGCAGATGAGGGCGCACAATACGACATTGAAGAACACATCGACCTCTCGACGCTGGAACCGCTGATCGCCAAACCATCATCACCGGGCAATGTGGTGCCGGTGCGTGAAGTCGCCGGTGAGGAAGTCTTCCAGGTCGTCGTCGGCTCATCAGCGAATCCGGGGCTGCGCGATTTCGCGGTCGTCGCCGAGATACTCAAAGGTCGCCAATCCCACGACCAAATCTCCCTGGATATTAATCCCACGTCGCGTGAAATCCTCATGGATCTGACCCAGGGCGGTTGGACGTTCGATTTGATTAGTGCTGGTGCGCGTATCCACCAGTCCGGCTGTATGGGCTGTATCGGCATGGGCCAAGCTCCAGCGGTGGGGCGCAACAGTCTGCGCACCATGCCGCGAAATTTCCCCGGCCGTTCGGGAACCGATGAAGATGCGGTGTGGCTATGTTCTCCAGAAACCGCGGCAGCTGCAGCATTGACCGGCAAAATTACCGATCCGCGCGACCTCGAGATGGACTACCCGACCGTCCAGCTTCCCGGCAAGTACAGCGTCAATACTGACATGCTGATCGCGCCACTTGAGGAATCCGAGGCACGCGAGGTTGAACTCGTCAAGGGCACCAACATTAAATCCCTCCCTGAATTCGACAAGCTACCCGACGACATCGACGTGCCGGTGCTGGTGCGGGTAGGCGATGACATTTCGACCGACGAGATCATGCCCGCTGGCTCTCGTGTTCTGCCGTTCCGCAGTAATATCCCGAAGATCGCCGAGTTTGTGTACATTCAGGTCGACGATACCTACCCCACTCGCGCCGGGGACTTCCCCGGTGGGCACGCGATTGTTGGCGGCGACAACTACGGCCAGGGCTCTTCGCGTGAGCACGCCGTGATCGCGCCCCGTCACCTCGGGTTACGGATTGTGATTGCTAAATCCTTCGCGCGGATCCACTGGCAGAACCTGGCAAACTTCGGAGTCCTCCCGTTAGAGTTCGCGCACCCAGGGGATTACGACCGGATTTCACATGACGATGTCCTGCGGTTCAGCGGGCTTCGAGAAGCACTACGCAACGGCAACTCAGTCACCGCAGAGTTGGACGGTGAACCACTCGAATTGCGTCATCGGTTGTCCGATCGACAGGTAGAAATGGTTCTGGCTGGAGGCCGTATCCCACAGCGTGCCGCACAAAACACCGCAGATGAAACAGCGGGAACGACAGCATCTGATCGGCCGCGTGAAGAAATCAAGCCCGCACAGCCCGAAGGTTAATGCGGTAGAGGCTGATAAAATTGTGGGGAGTTCGGAGGTTCACATGGCGAAGCCAATCAACATGTCGAGTCTGCAACTGAGGCCGAAGCAACCGATATCATCAGGTTCGCTGATGCGGCACTCGGTGCAGCTGGCCATGAGGTGACTGACCCGTATTTGAAGGACCTCGCCTGGCAATTTGCTCGCAGTGAGATCTCCGGGGGTGCTTCTATAGTTTTCGTCAAGCTGCTGTTGCAAGTTGAGTAGGCCGGGATTCGTAGAAGGTGCCGTCTCTGAGCATCGCGAAGAGCACGTCTGATCTGCGTCGAGCGAGGGCGATGATGGCTTGATTGTGGCGCTTTCCTTCGGCTCGTTTTCTATCGTAGTAGGCACGGGACACGGGATCGCCTTTGATCGAGGCGAAGGCTGACAAGAACAGGACGCGTCTGAGGACTTTGTTGCCGCGTCGGGACGGACTCTCACCACGGATTGAGGTGCCAGACTGCCGAGTGACCGGTGCGATGCCAGCATAAGATGCTAGGTGAGCTGCGGTTTTGAAGTCTTTACCGACCACTTCGGTGAGAATGCGTGCGGCAGTCCTGACTCCAACACCGGGCATGGAAGTCAGGACCTCGGTAAGAGGGTGCGCATCAACCAACAACAAAATTTCAGCTTCAACATCACTGCGTTGCTGCGTGAGTTGCTGTAGTTGGGCAGCTAAGCGACCAATAATATGCTCAGCAGCATGAGTGCCGGTCACGATAGTCGTTTGCTCGGCTAATGCCCTAAAGATCTCATCGGTCAACCGTGCTGCCATGCGCGGCGCAAGCTTTTTGAGCCGAGCTCGAACGTGGCCTCGACCGGCGCGTTTCAACCCCGCAGGAGTTGGATACCTGCCGAGTAAATCAACGACTGCTGGGTGTGCCAACCGTGGCCCCAGCACGCGCTCTAATGCTGGATGGATCTGCGTCAGCAGCCCTCTGAGCCGATTGCGGACTTGAGTCAGCTGGGCTGCCAGGTCATCATCAAAACCACACAGCATTGACAACTCCGCGATCTGTTCTTCAGCCACGGTGATACCCCGCAGCGTGTGTGGCATGGTGCGGGCAGTTTCGGCAATGATGTAAGCATCTCGGGCATCGGTTTTGGCCTGACCCGGATGCAGATCAGCGACTCGACGCATCGTCAGTCCTGGCAAATACGCCACCTGAGTATCCATCTGCTGAGCTACAGCGACAACCAGCGCACCGATAGTTTTCGGCTGGTCTACTACGACCAGCAACTCGCCGTGTTTGGCGACAAGATCTGTCAGGAGTTCCTGAATCTTGGGCTCGGATTGTGGCAGCGGTTTGTCATGCACTACCCCGCCCTCCTGATTGACTGCGGTAGCGTGATGCTGAGACTTTCCGACGTCGATACCAACGAATACTTGGGGTTCCATATCGATCACCTTCTTGGGTGCGTTCCAATAAAAACAAGGTGACCGGTGGTTCGTGCGTTCACATCCACGTTACGAAGACCCACAAAATTTTGGAGCGTGCTTCTATTAGCGATCCGAACGAACCAGACTGGTTCCGGTGACTACACCCCCCCCCTGATCATCAACGACTCGGGGCAACCATCATGCCGGAACCAGCTGGTTACCTACACTGCATATCCTGCCGGAAAACAGTGACACCTAAAAGGTAACGGGGGTCGAGTACGACCACATGAAAGCCACTGTCCTCGCTGAGGTTATCACTCCAGCCCACTGACGGAAATTATCGTTGATCTAGCCCGGGGAAGCGCATCTCTTCACCATACCCCTCCCCCGTATCCACGCGAGGCGAACAGACCGGCTTGACCCATACCCCTATGGGGTATATAACTACAGGTAGTTGACGATGAAAAAACGAGGTAAAGCGCATGACGACGACGCATGAAAATCCCGGCCCACACGGCTACTCCTCCTCCAAAGAGGCGTACCTCAAACGTTTGGCGCGCATTGAAGGACAAGTACGCGGCATACGGCGAATGGTTGAGGATGACACCTACTGCATTGATTTGCTGACACAGATTTCGGCGGTCAACAAGGCTATGCACTCATTGAGTCTCGGCTTGGTGACCGACCACATGAATCACTGCGTCATCGACGCCGTTGCGTCGGGTGACGAAGCAGTAATCGAAGAAAAAGTACAAGAAGTCTCGGCCACTATCGGTCGACTCCTGCGTTAGAAAAGGACAAACATTCATGGCACAAACCACTCTGAAACTCGAAGGCCTGACTTGCCAGGGTTGCGTCGGCTCCGTCACTGACGAGCTGCAGTCCCTACCCGGCGTCACCGACGTCAACATCGATCTGGTCAACGGTGGCGTATCCACCGCAACCGTGACGTCCAACCCCACTCCCTCAACCCAGCAGCTGCACGACGCGGTAGCCGAAGCCGGCTACACCGTGGTCGACTAGCAGCTGGCCTCAAAACGAAGGATTCCCATGACTACCCAAACGAACGACAGCCGTGAAGTGCAACTGGATATCAGTGGCATGTCATGCGCGTCGTGCGTGGGCCGGGTGGAACGCCAGCTCGAAAAAATCGACGGCGTCGAAGCCTCGGTCAACCTGCCACTCAACCAGGCCTACCTCAAGGTACCTGCGGGACTGGAAGATCGAATTTTGATCGACGCGGTCTCCACCGCTGGTTATGATGCTGCAGTCCACGGCGATCAACCACCGGTATCAGACGATGATTCCGATGAAGACACGCACGAAGACCCAAAAGTCGATGACGCCCCGGGTGTGGCCGAGCTGAAGCCTCGCCTGATTGTCTCAGCTGTGCTGACCGTTCCGCTGTTCTTGATCTCCATGTTCACGGTCTTCCAGTTCCCACACTGGGGTTGGGTAGCCATGGCACTTTCGTTACCCATCACGTTTTGGGGTGGCTGGCCATTCCACCGTGGCGCGATGAAGGCTGCGCGGCACGGCAACTCGACCATGGACACACTGGTGTCGATCGGTGTGACTGCGGCCTGGGTGTATTCGACCGTCGAACTGGCACTCAACCCAACGATGACGCTCGCCGCGGGAACACACGACCATACGCTGTATTACGAAACCGCCGGTGTCGTCACCACCTTCTTATTGCTAGGACGCTACCTTGAAGCTCGTGCGAAAAACCGCGCCGGTGAGGCACTGCGTTCGCTGCTAAACCTGGCCGCAAATAAAGCGACCGTCCTGTGCGACGGCCAAGAAGTCGTCATTGATGCGGCCAAACTCCAGGTCGGCGATGAGCTCGTCGTTCGTCCCGGCGAAAAGATCGCAACCGACGGGTTTGTCGTCGCAGGTCATTCGGCCATTGATACCTCGCTCATCACCGGCGAATCAGTGCCGGTCGAAGTCTCCGAAAGCGACACCGTCACGGGTGCGACCATCAACACTTCCGGACGCTTGATCGTCCGCGCGACCCGTACTGGCTCCAATACGACCCTGGCACAGATGGGAAAGCTGGTCTCCCGAGCCCAGTCTGAAAAAGCACCGATTGCCCGCCTGGCCGACCGAATCTCTGCGGTATTCGTACCAATCGTGTTGGTCATCGCGCTCATCACGTTGGCCGCATGGCTCATGTTCGGGGACCCTGCCACCGCATTCCGTGCGGCAGTGACTGTCTTGATCATCGCCTGCCCGTGTGCCCTCGGCTTAGCCACCCCGATTGGTCTACTGGCCGGTACCGGCCGTGCATCACAAATGGGCATTTTGATCAGCGGTCCGCAGGTGCTGGAAGACTCCCGCGGCGTGGATACCGTGGTGTTGGATAAAACCGGCACCATCACTAAAGGTGAAATGGCCGTCTCCGATGTCCTGACCTTCGAGGATCGCAACGTCGACGAAGTCCTGGTGGCCGCAGCTGCCGTTGAACTGGGATCCGAGCACCCGATCGCTCACGCCATCGTGACGGCGGGCAAGAACGTGACCGAGTTGCCAGAGGTCACCGAATTCGTATCCGCCGCTGGTGGCGGGGTCATTGGGACCGTGTCGATGCATGGTACCCACTATCGTGTCGCTGCCGGACGCTCCACATTCATCGTTGAACATACTGGCGAACTCACCTCGGCTCAAGACCAAGCGCTGGCCGATGCGGAAGCAGCAGGGGCGACGGCCATTTGGGTTGCGATCGATGGTCAACTGGCCGGGATCATTTCCCTGCAGGACCAGATCAAAGACACGTCAGCGCAAGCGATCGCTGAGTTGAAAGACATGGGCATCACCCCGATGCTACTGACCGGCGATAATGAGTCAGTCGCTCGCCAGGTTGCTGCCGAAGTCGGTATCGACCCCGACGACGTGTTCGCGGGTGTCCGTCCTGAAGACAAGGTTGACAAGGTCAAAACACTCCAGGGCCAAGGCAAGACGGTCGCGATGGCCGGTGATGGCGTCAACGATGCTCCCGCACTGGCGCAAGCGGATCTTGGAATCGCCATGGGATCAGGAACTGACGTCGCTCGTGAAGCAGCTGACATTACCGTCATGGGTTCATCGCTGACCCAGGTCTCACAATCGCTGCAGTTATCCCGCAAGACGCTGCGCATTATCCGGACTAACCTGTTCTGGGCGTTCGCCTACAACACAGCCGGCATTCCGATCGCAGCCTTCGGTCTACTCAACCCGATGTTTGCCGGTGCTGCGATGGCCGCATCATCGGTACTGGTTGTACTCAATTCCCTGCGGCTGACTCGCTTCGGCCGCTGACGGGTGAGATTGCACAAGGTGTTGACCCCGCTCGGCGGTGGTGAGACGGTCCACGAAACGGGCCGCCACCGCCGCCGTCTGGTTGTCTCGGTCAAAACTCGGGTTCAGTTCGGCGATATCAGCGTGCACGAGTTTGCCTGACGCTGCCACGTGATCGATCACTGCGGACACCAGTGGCAGCGGCACACCATAGGCCGCCGGTGCGCTGACCGCCGGTGCGGTTGCTGCCGGCAGCACGTCCAAATCAATGGTCAGGTAGACGACATCCACCTGCTCGAGCAACTGTGCCACTGCAGCGCCGGCTTCGCTTGGATAGGTGATCCAACGATCATCGGTAATCCACCGTATGCCAGTATCTTTGGCCCGATTGAACAGCTCAGCAGTATTCGAGGCCTCGGCGATACCAAGCGCGGTGACCTGTGTTTGCGCACCAGACTGTGCTTCGGCCGCCATGATTTGCGCGAACCCGGTGCCCGAAGTCGCCTGCTCATCCGACCGGTTATCCAAGTGGGCATCCAGGTTAATAATGCCCAGCCGTGCATTCGGGTACGCACCGCGCACACCCTGATACGATGCCCACGCCAGCTCGTGGCCGCCACCCAGTCCGACGGTCAGTTTTTGTTGTTGCAACAGTTGTGACAGTGCTTGCCCGTAGCGTTGCTGGGCTGATTCCAGTTCACCGTCGGAGACGATGACGTTCCCACCATCAAAGAGTGGGACCTCATGGTGCACAGCCATTGACCCTAATGCGGAACGGATGGCTGCCGGAGCCTCTGCAGCACCGGTGTGGCCTTGGTTGCGGCGCACGCCCTCATCGGAGACGAATCCCAGTAGCGCGAAACCCGCTTGCGCATTGTCGACCGGGGCAATCGTTGAGTGCCAGCGAGCCTGTTCTTGTCCGGAACCATCGTGACGGCCGGTCCAGGTGGGGAAAGCAAATTCTGTCATGGCTCCAGCTTAGAACGCTGCGAGCGCCACACGAAACATCTACGCCCGCTGTTTCTTGCCCGGCCCGAGCGTGAAGTACCAGGTGTAGAAGCTGATCCATCCGGCGGCGAAGATGCCCGTTTTGCCTGCGGCGCCGATGCCCATCCGATCTGCGAGTTTACCGAGTCCGGCCACACCGCCGGTCACCGCGAGGAATCGCACCATCCGCGCCGGCACAGACAGTGCCATGAACCGGCCAAAGTCTGCCTCACCATGGGCCAGCGTGCGGGCATAAATTTTATAAGGCACGCCCCGCGTCGGGCCCAGTACCAGTGCCGACCAACCCTGCTCATCGAGCTGGCGCTCTACTGTGGCCACCATCTGCGCAGACACCCCGGGAACCGAGGTCAAGATGTTTTCGGTATCCTCAGGTCGCATCTGCTGGGCCACCTTGAACGTCGTGGCCCCTCCGACCAGTGCACCGGCGAGCGCTGAGACCGTCGTCGCCATGCCATGTTTGGGACGGTGGAGTGCTAACCAACTCGTCCAGACGTCTGGCACGACAAAGAATAGTGTGGCTTCAGCGGTACCCCATGTAGCGGCAATACCGTGGTCAACCGATGGACGGAACACCTGGCACCAACTCCCAGATCAAGGTGGTCAAGAATCTCTAGGTTTCAGCCTAGCTCAGCGCCTACACTGGAGCAGTACTTCCACTCCTGATCCCATCGAGGAATCATGTCAGAACCACAACCACCACATGGCACGGACCGCCGAGCCATCCGGCAGCGTTCCACGGGCTGGGCAGCCACGTTGGCCGACGTCATGTACACCGCCAAACTCACGCCCAACAAAGTATCCGTGGGTTCGGTGCTGTTTGCGGCACTGGGTGCGGCGAGCTTTATCGCATCAGCATTGGTCACCACCGACGGGGCACGGGCCGCGTGGCTTATCGTCGCTGCCCTGTGTATCCCGTTGCGGTTACTGCTCAACATGTTGGATGGCATGCTTGCCGTCGAGAAGGGCCTGCACACACCCACCGGGGATCTCTTCAACGAGGTGCCCGACCGTCTCGCTGATCTGCTGTTACTCGCCGCCGCGGGATACGCGACTGTCGGTGTCTGGCAGGCTGCCGGCGTTGACTGGGGTGTGGTGATCGGGTGGGCTGCAGCCGCTGCGGCTATCCTGACCGCCTATGTTCGCACCCTGGGCGCAGCCAATGGGGTCGGCAACTTCTTCGAGGGGCCCATGGCCAAACCGGCCCGCATGTGGGTGCTCGTGGTGGCCAGCCTCGCGTCGCTGTTTGAACCACTCTTCGACCGGCACGGACTGTTCGTAGCACTCGGCTTGGCCGTGATCTTACTGGGCTCGATCATCACCGTCATGGTGCGACTCAAGCACATTGCCACAGCACTGCACGCGAGAGAGGATGCGACCCCATGAAAGTTTCGAATGTGTTCCGGCGTGGGCTCTCGGGGTTGATCACCACTGCCTCGGGTGCACGGCCCACTGCAGAAGGAGCCGATGGTGGCGAACCACAGTTCCCACCGCAGGCCATCTATTATGCGAATCATTCATCGCACCTGGATTTTGTCACCCTGTGGGCCATTATGCCCGCCGAGCTCCAGCCCCGCGTGCGGCCAATTGCCGCGGCCGACTATTGGGGTTCGGGTCTCAAGAAATCCATTGCCACCCGCATCTTCAATGCTCACCTGGTGCGTCGGTCCAATGATCGCCCGCATACACGTGCTGATGCTCGTACCAGTCGCCAAACCGATTCGGGCAGCTCACCGAAAACCAGTCAGCTCACCGGCATGACGGAAATCCTGGATGCCGGGGATTCGCTCATCATTTTTCCGGAAGGAACCCGGGGCCCTGGCGACGAGGTCGCAACGTTCCAAGCGGGGCTCTACCGGCTGGCGTGCCACGCACCCGATGTGCCCGTCGTACCGGTCACGCTGAAAAATTTAGGACGCATGCTCCCCAAAGGCGAGGTCATCCCGGTCCCCCATCTCTCCCAAGTCGTCGTGCATAAGCCGCTACATGTGGAGCCGACAGAATCCCAGGACGACTTTCTCACCCGGGCGCGTGCCGTATTGGTCCACGAGCTGCAGTCAGAACCGCAGACTGAAGGAGACACCGAATGATCGGTCTGATTGATTCCACCGTCATCTGGTTATTCGTCGGGATCGGTGGCATTCTCGTATTAGCCACCGCCATCGCCGCAATCCTCGGTATTGCCAACCGCGGCAAAGACAATTCGACGCTGAAAAACCTGAACCAACGCATCGCCGCGTGGTGGATCATGGCCGTTGGTTTGGCCGCGACGCTACTGATCGGTGAGACCGCTGTCATTGTGTTGTTTCTGGTGCTGTCATTTCTTGCGCTGCGTGAGTTCCTCACGATCGCCCCGACGCACCGGTCGGATCATAAGACCCTTATCTGGCTGGTCTACATCATTCCGGTGATCAACTACTGGTTTCTTTGGGAACACTGGTACGGGGCGTTTGCCGTGCTCATCCCCGTCTACGCGTTTTTATTCTTGCCGATCCGTAACGCACTGGCCGGTGACACCAGCAATTTCTTGCAGCGGGCCGCACTGATCCAATGGGCGCTGATGGTGTGTGTCTACGCCATCAGCCACATACCGGCCATCATGCAGCTGCCGGTGATGATGGATATGGGCCGCGAGGCCGCAGAAGGGGCCCCGCTTGGCTCGGGTGGTGCCCAGGGTGCATTGCTGATGTTGTTCCTCGTGGTGGTGGTTCAACTTTCTGATGTGTTCCAGTACGTGTGGGGCAAGACGCTGGGCAAACATCCGGTCGCGCCGTCGGTTTCGCCCAATAAAACGTGGGAGGGACTCATCGGTGGCGTGCTCACCGCAACGGCCATTGGTGCCGCCCTGTGGTGGATCACGCCGTTTACGTGGTGGCAAGCGGCCATGCTGGCGTTCGTCTCGTGTCTGATGGGATTCTTTGGTGGCTTGGTGATGTCGTCCATCAAACGCGACCGTGGCGTCAAGGACTTTGGTGCAACGATCGCCGGACACGGCGGCATCATGGATCGTTTAGATTCCCTGAGCTTCTCGGCTCCGGTGTTTTTCCACCTGGTCCGGTTTTTCTTCACAACCTAGCGGGTCAAGACACCAAAGTATAGCTAGTTGAACTCAGCGTCGCGTTTAGCCATCCCACTCCACGGCAGTGACACTTTCGACCAGCCCAGATAACGTTGCCCGAGGCCAGGTCTTCATCTGAACGCGCTGTCGGCTATAAGACGTTTACCCGGCGCCCCGAAACCATAGAGAATCCACGATAGACACCGAACCGGATATTAGGTAACAAGAGGTTCTGGATGCATCACAGGAATAGCGATCGCTCTGGGGCACATACCTCAGAGCAACCGCTATCCTCTGTCCGCGTAGCCCCACGTCAGTATTCAATCACCACGCGGCCATCGATCGTACCGTTGCGCATCTCGTCGAAAATACCGTTGAGATCTTCCAGCGGGCGACGCTGATACGTTGGTTTGATCTTGCCAGCGGCATAGAGCTCCAACGCTTCAATCATGTCCTGACGCGTCCCTACAATCGAGCCTCGGACCGTCAGTCCGTTTAGCACGACATCGAATACAGACACATCGAACTTACCTGGCGGGAGACCATTAAAGACGATCGTGCCACCACGACGTGACATACCAATTGCCTGACTGAACGCTTGTTCGTGGACAGCCGTCACGAGAACTCCGTGAGCGCCGCCAACCTGTTTTTGAACTTCAGCAGCTGGATCGGACTCGGCTGCATTGATGGCTATCTCGGCACCATGTTTTTGGGCTAGTTCTAACTTGTCATGGGTAATATCAACTGCTATAACGCGCAAACCCATGGCGACTGCATATTGCACCGCCAGGTGCCCTAACCCACCAATGCCGGAGATCACGACCCAATTACCGGGCTGAGCTTCGGTTTCTTTCAACCCCTTATAGACGGTAACGCCTGCGCACAAGACGGGACCGACTTCATATGGATCCGCACCCTGAGGAATCTTCGGGGCATATCGCGTATCAATGAGCATATATTCGCCGAACGAGCCATCCGTCGAATATCCACCATTCACTTGCTCGTGACAGAGTGTCTCCCAGCCTCGTCGACAGTATTCACAGTTGCCGCAGGCACTCCAGAGCCATGCGTTACCTGCTACATCTCCGACCTCAAAATTGACTGCGTCTTCGCCTAGCTCTTCAACAACCCCCACGCCTTCGTGCCCAGGGATGAAGGGTGGTGATGGCTTGACCGGCCAGTCTCCCTCCATGGCATGGAGGTCCGTGTGACACACCCCGGTTGAAATCAATTTCACCAGCGCCTGGTACTTGCCGGGTTTTGGTTTTTCAGTGTTCTCGATCTCAACGGAGTCGCCAAATTCCTTAACAACTGCGGCTTTCATAGACATAAGTACATGCTCCTAGCTTTACCAGATGTGATGAACCAGTTGCGCCTTGAACGGCGTCATGTCACTGCCCTCGCGTATAGGTGTCGTAGAGCATTCGTATTCCTTCGAACGAATTCACCCAGACGCTCAGTTAGTGATGTACAACACATTAGCCACGGGTGGGTTGCATCAACGTTGCAATCGCACCGCAAGCTGCTAGCTATCTATTCGAGGGGCCTGGTGGCGGGCCGCGCTGTTGGCGTTCGTCTCGTGCTTGATGGGATCCTTTGGTGGCTTGGTGATGTCGTCCATCAAACGCGACCGTGATGTCAAGGACTTTGGTGCCACGATCGCCGGACATGGCGGCACATGGATCGTTTAGATTCCCTGAGCTTCTCGGCTCCGGTATTTTTCCACCTGGTCCGGTTTTTCTTCACGACCTAGTACTACAGTCGTGTTTGTAAAGTGTGGCCGCGTGCTGTGTAGTGATATTGCTGGGCCCGGTATTGGTGTTGACGTCGCCATAATGAGGCTCGCAGGACGTGGTCCGGGTCAGGCGTGTGGCTCCAGACGACCTTGACGATCAATCGTCGGATCTCTGGCAGGGACAGTCTCACCAGAGTCCCGGTACCTGGATTTGGGCCCCCTTTTTAGCCCTGATGACACTGAGAAACGCGTGGGCGAACATCGATAAGGTGATGTGTCGATACCAGCCAGTGTATTGGCGGACCTGGTAGTGATCTAACCCGGTTTCGCC
>JABXHI010000043.1 GCA_013393415.1 Micrococcaceae bacterium | reverse complement strand
GGGAGCGCAAAGTGGCTCGGGAAGCTGGTGTTGGTCGTTCGTTGATCGGTGGCGTGGTGGTGAATAGCGGCGAACTAATTATAGACGCTTCAGTCCGTAGCAAGCTGGATAAAATGGCTAACGCTCTGGGCTCCTGATTTCAGCAAAAGTTTGAGGACAAAGGCATGCAGCAACTGAATCCATCCGAGATCAGTGACATTATCAGAAAGAGAATCGAGCAACTCGACATCTCTTCTGAAGCAAAGAATGAAGGCACTATTCTGTCTGTAGCAGATGGCATCGTGCTCATCCACGGCCTGGCCGATGTTATGTATGGCGAAATGATTGAATTCGCCAACGGCATCTACGGCATGGCGCTGAACCTGGAGCGCGATGCAGTTGGCGCTGTGGTACTGGGTGATTACGAAGGTCTGGCAGAAGGCCAGAAAGTGCGTTGTACCGGCCGGATACTGGAAGTACCGGTTGGCCCGGAACTGCTGGGCCGTGTGGTTGATGGTCTGGGTAACCCGATCGATGGAAAAGGCGATCTGGGCACTACGCTGACTGATCCGATCGAAAAAGTCGCTCCGGGTGTAATCGAGCGTCAGTCGGTTGATGAGCCGGTTCAGACAGGCCTCAAGGCCATCGATACCATGGTGCCGGTTGGTCGTGGTCAGCGTGAGCTGATCATCGGTGACCGTCAGATTGGTAAGACCGCGGTGGCAATCGACGCCATCATTAACCAGAAAAACACCGGCATCAAATGTATTTATGTGGCGGTTGGCCAGAAGCAGTCTTCCATTGCGTCAGTTGTGCGTAAGCTGGAAGAGCATGGCGCTATGGACCACACGGTAGTGGTTGCTGCGGGTGCCGCAGATCCTGCCGCGATGCAGTACCTGGCACCTTACGCCGGTACCTCCATGGGTGAGTACTTCCGCGATCGTGGCGAAGATGCCCTTATTATTTACGACGACCTGTCCAAGCAGGCGGTTGCGTACCGTCAGATTTCACTGCTGCTGCGTCGTCCACCGGGTCGTGAAGCCTACCCGGGTGACGTGTTTTACCTCCACTCCCGTCTGCTTGAGCGTTCCTCCCGTGTAAACGCGGAATACGTTGAGAAGTTCACCAATGGTGAAGTGAAAGGCAAGACCGGCTCCCTGACAGCCCTGCCGATCATTGAAACCCAGGCAGGTGACGTCTCGGCGTTCGTACCGACGAACGTAATCTCGATTACGGACGGTCAGATCTTCCTCGAAACCAACCCCTTCAACTCCGGTATTCGTCCGGCGATGAACGCGGGTATCTCGGTATCCCGGGTTGGTGGTTCGGCCCAGACCAAGATCATGAAGAAACTGGGCGGTAACATTCGTCTGGCTCTGGCTCAGTACCGTGAACTGGCCGCGTTTGCCCAGTTCGCATCGGACCTGGACGAAGCCACACGTAAGCAGCTTGAGCATGGTCAGCGCGTTACAGAACTGATGAAACAGGGCCAGTACAGCCCGATGTCGGTTGCTGAAATGGGCACCGTTCTGTTTGCCGCCAACGAAGGCTTTCTTGACGACGTTGATGTAGACAAAGTTGTTGCATTTGAAGCCCAGTTGCTTGACTGGATGCGGGCAGAGCAAAAAGAACTGCTTGATAAGATCGGTTCCGCTGGCACCTACAATGATGAGGTTGCCTCTGGTCTCAAAGCTGCACTGGAGAAATTCAAGACCACTCAAACCTGGTAATACCACTGGCCCGCTGCGGCGGGCCTGTTGGTCCTAATGAGTGTCTAACTTGAAAGGGCAGTGACTATGGCCATCGGAAAAGAAATACGTAACCAGATCGGCAGCATCAAGAGCACGCAGAAAATTACCAGCGCCATGGAAATGGTGGCGGCCAGTAAAATGCGTAAGGCTCAGGAGCGTATGCAGGCAACTCGCCCCTACGCAGAAAAGATGCGGCAGGTAATCGGACACATTGCCAAGTCCAACAAGGATTACCGCCATCCGTTCATGGTTGAGCGTGAGGTGAAGCGTGTTGGCTACATCGTTGTCTCCTCTGATCGCGGTCTGTGCGGGGGCTTGAACGGTAACGTTTTCAAGCTGCTTGTGCGTGAGATGCGCGAATGGAAAGAAAAAGGTGTGGACACCGATCTTTGTGCAATCGGGCAGAAAGGTGCGTCCTTTTTCCAGAACTACGGCGGGAATGTTATCGCAGCGCTGACTCACCTCGGGGACAACCCCAGTGCGGATACGCTGATCGGTAACGTCAAGGTTATGCTTGATGCCTTCCGTGAAGAAAAAATTGACCGCCTGTACCTGGTGCACAATGAGTTTGTGAACACCATGACGCAGGAGCCCCGCTCCGAGCAGCTTTTGCCACTGCCGGAAGGTACGGACGAAGATATTGGTCGCCAGTGGGATTACATTTACGAGCCGGATGCGCGTCCGATTCTGGACGGGCTGCTGCCACGTTTTATTGAGTCCCAGGTATATCAGGGTGTGGTAGAAAACCTTGCCTGCGAACAAGCAGCCCGGATGATTGCCATGAAGAGTGCTACCGATAACGCCGGTGACATTATTGACGAGCTGCAGCTGGTTTATAACAAGGCTCGTCAGGCAGCCATTACGCAAGAGATTTCGGAAATTGTGAGCGGCGCGGCATCGGTCTGATCCGCCACAATCCTACTGGTTTTATTGACTATCAAGATAACGAGGAACCGAGCATGAGTAGCCGGGAAATCGTTGAGATCATTGGCGCGGGTATCGACGTCGAAGTTGCACGTAACTCCGTGCCAGCCCTATACGACGCACTGCTGCTTGAAGGTGGCGAGACAACTCTGGAAGTTCAGCAGCAGCTGGGCGACGGTGTTGTTCGTACCATCGCGATGGGCAGCACCGAAGGCCTTAAGCGTGGCCTGAAAGCAGAAAACACGAACAAACCGATTTCAGTACCTGTGGGCACCCAGACTCTGGGGCGCATCATGAACGTTCTGGGGGAACCCATCGACGAACAGGGTGAAATCGGCGAAGAAGAGCGTTGGGGTATCCACCGTAAAGCACCCGGTTATGCCGACCAGTCAGCGTCTGCAGACCTGCTTGAAACCGGCATCAAGGTTATCGACCTGATCTGCCCGTTTGCGAAAGGTGGTAAAGTTGGTCTGTTTGGCGGTGCCGGTGTCGGTAAGACCGTTAACATGATGGAACTGATCAACAACATCGCAAAAGAGCACTCAGGTCTCTCGGTATTCGCCGGTGTTGGTGAGCGGACCCGTGAAGGTAACGACTCCTACTACGAAATGAAGGACTCCAACGTCCTTGATAAAGTAGCGATGGCTTACGGCCAGATGAACGAGCCACACGGAAACCGTCTCCGCGTTGCCCTGACAGGCCTCACCATTCCGGTGAAGTTCCGTGACTAAGTCCGTGACGTTCTGTTGTTCATTGACAACATTTTCCGTTTCTCTCAGGCAGGTATGGAAGTTTCGACGCTGCTGGGCCGTATGCCATCCGCCGTTGGTTACCAGCCAAACCTTGCGGACGAGATGGGTGTCCTGCAGGAACGCATTACCTCGACCCGTGGTCACTCGATTACCTCGATGCAGGCCGTGTACGTGCCAGCTGACGACTACACTGACCCGGCTCCAGCCAATGTGTTCGCGCACCTCGATGCGACCACCAACTTGACTCGTGATCTGGCTTCGCGTGGTCTGTATCCAGCGGTTGACCCGCTGGCTTCGACCTCCCGCATTCTTGACCCCCAATATGTTGGTCAGGATCACTACGATGTTGCGACTCGCGTCAAGCAGACCTTGCAGAAGAACAAGGAACTGCAAGACATCATCGCGATTCTCGGTGTTGACGAACTGTCCGAAGAAGATCGTGTGACCGTTGGTCGTGCACGCAAGATGGAACAGTTCCTGTCCCAGAACACCTACACTGCCAAGCAGTTCACTGGTGTTGAAGGCTCCACCGTTCCGATCAAGGACACCATCGAGGGCTTCAAGGCCATCGCCGACGGCGACCTGGACCATGTGTCAGAACAGGCCTTCTACAACGTCGGTGGCCTTGATGATGTTGAACGCGAATGGGCGAAAATCCAGAAGGAAGGCTAACCTATGGCCGATAACCTCCTGGATGTCGAAATTGTTGCCGAAGACCACTTCGTGTGGTCTGGGCAAGCCCGCTCGGTGTCAGCCCGTACGATCGACGGAGAGATCGGGATCCTTCCCGGTCACCTCCCGTTGCTCGCAGTACTGGGTGACGGTGAAGTCGTGGTGGAAGCAGCAGATGGCGAGGCCATTACCGCACAAGCCCAAGGTGGCTTCTTCTCGGTAGATGACGCCAACCGTGTAACCATTGCGGCCAGCCAAGCGGAGCTGTCAGCCTAGATGCCATCGTGGCTGGCCTGGACGCTTACTGGAGTCGCCCTCGTAGCGTTTATCACCGTGGTGATCATCGTATGGCGGTTGATACGCCTGCTACGAACTCCCGGCTCCTTCAAAGCGCGCCTGGTCAGCAAACACGATGCGCCTCGTACCGGCAAACCCGTGGTCGTGTCCTATAACGAGTATTCGGTCGAAATCTTTGCCGTCTATTCTATCTGGCCACGACCGCGCGTGTCCGTGCCGCGCCACCGATTAGATGTCAGCCGGTTTCCACGTCGCACACGCATCCGCTCGTGGCTGCGCCTAGATGACCTGGACACCGAAGAACGATTCGATCTCAGTGCAGCGCACGCACACGTTTCCGAATTAACCACCTGGTACGAATCCGGTCCCGCTATCGGGATCGGGCATTGGCGTGATGCTCCCAGACGACGTCAACGACGCCGGTATTTCTAACTGCATACACCGTTCGGTCGGTAGGGTACGTGGATGGCCCTGCCGACCGGACGTGTTTAACAGTGCACAGATCAGTCACGCATTGCAGGACAGACCGCAGCATGATCCACACCAGCAGCCACCAGATTGTCATGGATGGCCAGCAAATCTTTGGTACCCGAAGCAAGTGTAGAGTCATCGGTCACGACGGGACCCTGCAGCTCCGGATAGGCCAATTGCGCGTGGCCAAGTCGCGGTAGGCTGTCACCGATGGGATGACCGCCCGGCGGTACCGTTGCGGCCGATGCATCCGAAACAAGCCGGATCGCCTCGGGGTGGTGTGCAAACCACCAACGAATGAGGCCTAGATGAACGTGACGACCATCAGCAATGAGCTCAACGATAGCTCGGTCGTTGGCGGCCGCTTCTAGCACGGCCAACATCGGCCCCGGGTCACGATGATGAAACCCACGCATCGCGTTATAGGCATGAGTGATGACTACCGGGGCCTCAGTCAGAGCGTGAATGACGTTGATTGCGTGCGCCATTTGATCATAGGTCGCACCAGTATGTCCCAGCGCCGGAGCGATGCCATGGGCCACCAGCGTCTCCACGAGGGCGTCGAAGCCCTCCAACTCCGGAGCGAGCGTCATCATGGTGACCACAGCGTGTGTCCGTTGATGTGCTAAGACCTCGTCGAGGTAGGAGCTGCCCTGCGAACTCGCGGGGGAGAGGACTGCTTGTATTGGATGCGCCCCAGCGTAGTCACGAGCAATAAAAGGGCCTTCTAGATGCACGCCTTTGAGTAACCCGGCCGCTACCAGAGGACCCAGTCGCTCCAGGCTCGCCGAAAGCTGCGTGATGTCAACGGTTGGGATGGAAGCGGTGACGCGCGTGGTGCGACGAGAATACAGATACTCCAGCCCGCTGCGGATATCAGCGACGCTGGAGGTGGCAAAGTCGACGCCGGCTATGCCGTGAATGTGGCGATCAACAAAGTCTGCACTACATGCTCTAGAAGAGTCTGGAATCGGCATCGTCGACGCCTCGCATGGCATCGTAATCGAGTGTCAGCGTGCTAAAACCGCGGTCCTCAGCAAGCACACGGGCTTGAGGTTTGATCTGCTGGGCGGCAAATACACCGTGGACTGGTGCAAGCAGGGGATCGCGGTTGAGGAGTTCGACATACCGGGATAATTGTTCGACGCCATCAATGTCACCGCGGCGTTTCAATTCCACAGCCACGGTCTCGCCGGTCCCGTTCTTGGCCAGAATATCGACCGGGCCAATGGCCGTCATGTATTCCCGTCGGATAAGTTTATAGCCGGAACCCAGCAGGTGCATCTGTTCAGATAGCAGACGCTGTAGGTCTGCTTCGACTCCATCTTTGACCAGCCCGGGGTCCTCGCCGAGCTCGTGATCCGAATCGTGTTCGATCCCATAGATACTGATGATCAGATGATCATCGACTTTCTGGGACTGTACCGTCCAGATTTCTACGATGCCCTCATGAGCCTCGGTTTCCGACGGCGCGGTCACGCGAAGCTTATTTGGTGGGGTCATCCAGTTCAATGGCTTATAGGAGCCACCATCGGAATGCACTAGAACGCCCCCATCGGCTTTGATCATGATGAGGCGTTTGGCCGGAGGCAAGAACGCATTGAGGCGGCCAGCGTAGGTTACGGAACATTCGGCAATGACAAGTCGCATATCGGCAATCAGTCTAGTGGGTGTTTTCGGCTTTGTTGGTTCCGGTCGCCACCCAGCGAATATGTGACAATGGATTCATGGCTCGGAAGAATAGACCCCGACGGGATCAGAATCCCAAACGCGGTCGGAAACGTCAGACAGGACCATCGAGCAGTCTTTCCCGGGCCGCATTCGATACGAATTACACCCATGAGGACGCTTTTGATGGCGGATGGCATGTCCGGCAGATTCCTGCCTGGCGTGCTGTAAAGGATTACACGTGTCCCGGATGTGTTGGCATAATACCTCAAGGCCAAGCCCACGTTGTCGCCTGGCGTTCTGATTGGATCATGGGCGATGCAGACGCCGGACGCCTGCGTCGGCACTGGCATACCGCCTGCTGGCGCAACCGGCGTCAAGATCTGGGTTAACGAGCATCCTGGTACGGCACATAGACCTCTCGCACGAGGACGAGAATGCCAGCCACCGTGGGGATCGCCATAAGGGCACCCAAGACGCCGAGTAATGAACCGCCGGCGATCACACCAATGACAGCCAGCGCGCCGGGAATGGCGACAGCACGTTGCATGACTTTGGGAGAGATCAGGTAGGCCTCCACTTGGAGATAAATGAAATAGATAGCGCCAAAAATTAATGCGGCCTGCCAACCGGCCAAAAAGGCGAGACCGGTAATGACGATCCCGCCGGTAACCGCCCCCACGAGTGGAATGAAGGCCATAAACGCCGCAAAGATCGCTAATAGCGCTGCATATTGCAAGTCAGCAATCGAGGCCGCAATAAATGCGACGATGCCGTTGAGGGTGGCAACCATGGTTTGTCCAACGACATATTGACCGACGGTGCCGGTTATTCTCTCCGAAAGGTACTCGATGCGCTCACGGCGTGAGCGCGGGGCCAAACGGTGTAACCATTTTTTGATCGTGGGAAGCGAAGCTAAGAAATACAAGGTCAACACGACCACGATCAACACGGAAAATCCGACGTTAAAGATCGCGGTGCCTACACCCAAAATGCCGCCGAGCACATTGGTGATGTTGGAGGCATCAGACACGAAATTGTTGACTTCGGTCGTCACCACGGATGCAACATCAAATTCTTCGTCGATACGTTGGAAGACGTCGGAGGCCAAGAAATCTGAGACCACCGTGGGAAGCCTGTTGACGAACTCGGTGGTCTGCTCCACAATCACCGGAACCAGTGCCGAAATAAAGATCGTGAGAATACCGATCAGGATGGCCACGGCCGCTAAAACGCCCACGCCGCGTGGCGCACCCCAGGACTGAATTTTGGCGACAATTGGATCCAGACCCAACGTGATAAACAGTGCTGCCAAAATCCACACCAACAGCTGCACGTTGGAAGACACCACAAGATACAAGGCCAGGGCAAGACCCACACCGACGGTCAGCATGAAGCCAGTTTTCACCGGGCGAGCGAACGACTCGGACGCTGAGACCTCCACGGGGCCGGCCGCAAAATCCTCGGCCTGGGTGATGGGTGTAGCCGGATACTCATCCGGTTCAGGCAGCGTGAACTGTTGCTGAGCACGAGTATCGGCCAGCTGGTTTCGGGCACCGGTTAGGCGCCGCTTTGCGTCCTTGAACAGGTTCGAAAAAACCCGTCGTGCTGTAGATTGCTCTGCCACAACGCCCACATTACGACACCATGCTGGCAAGGTGACAGACCCTAACGGCGCGGTTGGCCACAGATTGCTACTATGATGGAAAGCTAGCCGGGCGGCACCTCATTGGTGCGCCAAACCGAACTCTCGACCTAAAAGGTGGCAGGTTTTGAAAACTTTGAGCGGAATCGGCTCAATAATCTTGGGCGTTGTGGCGATTTTGGCGTCCGTGGGGTTGCAAACCATATGGGCACCACCGGCCGAATTTAACGCGACCACATCAGACACCCAAGAAGCGCCTCTGACACTGATCACCGATGACATCGACGTGGATCCTGATGAGGCTATCGAGTACACCCTCAGCGGTGATGGGGAATTCACCCTCATGTATGGCCAATTGCGTGACATCGAGGCATGGGTCGGCGATGCGGCCCATAACCGCATCGCCAGCATTAACACCGATGTGGAACGAGGCGAAGACCCAACGGTCGAGACCACCTATGTCGATGGTGAAGCCGAAGTGCCCAACCCTGCCAACTCGGACCTCTGGCTTGCCACCCAAGAAGTCACTGATGAGGTTACACAGCGCTGGGCTCAACATGATGCTGGTGAATGGGCGTTGTTAGTTGCCGCTGACGGCACGGCCCCGGCACCGACTGAGTTCAGCGTTTCCTGGGTCAACATTGAACCGGATTCGCCATGGATCACGCCGTTGATGATAGCCGGCATTGCACTGGTCGTTATCGGTATTGTGTTACTCATTTGGCGTTTTGTGGATTTCCGCCGACGGGCCAAACGGACTTCGGGCCGCCGGGCTGCCGTTCGTGGAGACTATACGGGCATCACAGCGGCCGATGTCGTGGCGGATCGAGACAACGCAAATCAGACCATGACCATTGAACAGGTCGATGCCGGTGAGCCAGTAGAAGATGCAGCAGACGATCAGCCCACTCAGGTGGTAACTCCGGTGGATCTTTCCGCTGAGACACAAGCCGCTGATGCAGCCTCAGCCAAAGATGATGGCAACGAGGTTGAGGATATCGATGACAACGATGATCCCTCGGACGACAACGACGATACCGATGACACAAACAGTGGCGCTCGAGGCGATGAAGCCACTGACACTGCGCCGGTCCGAGACGATATGAGAGACGACGAAAAAGGTAATGGCTTCTTGCGGCGCACCATCACAGCGCTGTCGGCACTCGGGCTAGCCGTTGGCTTAGGGACTGGTCCGGCACACGCCGAAACTGAAACACCTGCTGCCGACGAAGACATTGAAGAACAAGTCGATGAAGAAACTGTTGAAGAGGAAGTCGACCCCGAAGAACCCGATTCGTTCCCCGTGGTCGTGGACGCTCAATTTGAGCGCATCATCGGGGCCGTGTCAGCTGCTGTGGCCGAGGGCGACGCCGAAGGTGACGCAGAGCAACTTACCGGCCGTGTCGATGGCCAAGCACTGAGCGTGCGTGAAGAGAGCTACCGCAACAACAGCATTGATGAAGACTATGCCATGCGCACCGATGTAGCTGCAGAAGACATCTTAGCGACATGGATGGTCCAGGATGCCGAGTTCCCCCGCACCATTTACGCGGTCACTTCCGATGAGGAAGGTGCTGCCACCCAGTTGCTGGTGTTGCGTCAGGATGACGCCCGCTCACAGTACAAGCTCATTCAGAATGCGCCATTTGCCCCGGGTGCTGAGCTCCCACCGGGCAATTTGGCAGACCACCAAGTGGAACCTCTTGGCACTGACGATTCGACCGATTTGGTCATGTCACCCGACGCGGCAGTCGAGGCACTGAGCGAATACCTGACGGATCCAAGTGCCGACGCGGCCGATGCTGTTGCTGACAACGAGTGGATCGACTCTGTGCATGAGTATCAACAGGAACTCACCGACAGCCACGAGGAACAAGAGACCGATGTGTCGATTTCGCGAACCATCTTCGACGACTCAGTGAATTCTGTTCGCCTCCCCGATGGTTCTGCACTGGTCTTTGGGGCGATGAACTCCATGGAGTCGCTGACCCCTAGTGAAGATAGCACCGTCCAGCTCAATGAGCTCACCCAAGAACTCGGCGAATTTGAATCCGCCGAGCAAGAAGACCAAGTGCGGATCCGATACCGTGAACAATTTGCGCTGCTTGTGCCCCCTGAAGGTGAAGTTTCGCTTGTCGGATACGAGACCGTCCAATCTACCGTGGACTCACCAAGTAACTAGACTGGAAGCAAACATACCAGCCGAATCTGTAAGAAGAGGTTATGACTCAACAGCCCGATTCCACACCATCGCACTCCCGTGACGCCATTGATCTGAGCCAAATCCCGGCACAGTCTGCCGGGCAGGCCTCCGGTGGCACCGAACAATCGTGGGTCTTGCAGGACGCCGATCAGCAGGCACTGCAAGGACTCCTGCAGCACGCGGCCAGCGTGCCGGTGATCATTCACTTGGCCGCACCATCAAATCCTGCGTCTGCCCACATTGATGCCGTACTGCAACCAGCGATCGACGCTCGCGCTGGACGTATGGTAATGGGGCGCGTCGACACCGAAGCACACCCAGAACTGCTCCAAATGTTTGGCGTGCCCGCCGGTCCCATGGTTGTGGCACTGATGGGCCAACAAGCATTGCCGCTGTTCAATGAAGCTGTTTCGTCAGAACAGCTGGAACAACTCTTAGACGAAATCAATTCGTCTGCAGTCCAAGCCGGTATGGCCGGGACCGTCCCGCCGCTGGTCGAGGCCGTCGACGATGATGGCGATGCGGTGCTGCCGCCCCTGCACCAGGAAGCAGAAGCAGCCCTGCAAGCAGAAAACTACGATGACGCCATCGCGGCCTACGATAAAGCGCTTACCGAGAACCCCCAAGACGACGAGGCCGTCCGTGGCAAAGCCCGCGTTGGCCTCATGCAGCGCACCCACGATGCTGATGTTCAACAGGTACGCGCAGCTGGAGCTGAGCATCCTAACGATGTTGCCTCCCAAACCGCGGTCGCTGATTTGGATGTGCTGGGAGGCCACGTCAAGGATGCCTTCGACCGCTTGGTGAAATTCATTGGCCGCAGCGCTGGTGATGACAAAGAGACGGCTCGACTCCACCTGCTGGAACTCTACAAAGTCGTCGGGGACCAGGACGAACGAGTAGCAGCCTCCCGACGGAAGCTGGCTTCTGCACTGTTCTAAAGCCACTCCGTCCCCCGTCCGAGCAGAAGTTCAACCGGGCGGGGGATTTGTTTTGTCCGGAATCTTTTTACACTAAGAAGTATGTTAGAAAACGCTTCGCTTCCAGATCCCGACCACGCGGTGGTCATTCGATCGTTGGGCAAACAATTCGGAGAAAAAATTGCCGTCAACGGCATCAACCTCACCATCCCGGCGGGTTCCTTCTACGGGGTCGTTGGCCCGAACGGTGCGGGCAAAACCACCGCCATGTCCATGATGACCGGTCTGCTGCGGCCCGATCACGGCCAAGTGTGGATGCACGGCTTCAACATGTGGGAATCCCCGCATGAGGCCAAAGGCATCCTGGGTGTACTCGTCGACGGCGCGGTGACGTTCCCACGTCTGACCGGTGCACAACTCATTACCTATTCTGGATTATTGCGTGGCATGGACGCTGATGTCGTGGCACAGCGCGTACCGGACCTACTACGCGTCATGGACTTGGAAGAGTCCGCCAACAAGATGGTGGCAGACTATTCGGCTGGTATGACGAAGAAAGTCGCGCTGGCGGCTGCGATGATCCATTCACCCAAGGTACTCATCCTCGATGAACCGTTCGAAGCCGTGGACCCAGTGTCATCTTCTCGTATCCGCAATATTCTCAATGAATATGTGCAATCTGGTGGAACGGTGATGATCTCATCACACGTCATGGACCTGGTAGAACGCACCTGTGACCACGTCGCAGTGATCGATAAAGGCGAAGTCCTGGCTTCCGGACCGATGACTGAGGTCACCGACGGAGCCTCGCTGGAAGACCGCTTCGTCGGCATGGTCTCCAGCCACGACGGTGGGGAGGGGCTGTCATGGTTTCACACCTGATCCGGCTGCGTTACCGACTGATGTGGAACGGCTTTCGCCGCTCGACAGGTGCCACGGTCGGCGCAATCTTTTCGTTATTGGGCTTTTTGTACATGATCGGGATGGCCTATTTGGCGGCCATTGTGGTCGCCAACACGTCGGCAGCAGACATATCGTTTGCTGATCGTGGTGCGCCATTCGTGTTGCTCGGCGGACTGTTTCTCATCGGCTGGGTCATGGGCCCGATTGTCTTTTCGGCGGTGAACCCCTTTACCGATCCCAAAAACTTCTTGACCTTCGGGATTCCTAATCGCAAATTTGTGCCCGGCGTAGTGCTCGGGGGCATGATCGCCCCCACCGGTATCGGCACCTTCGCCATTCTGATGACCGGTGCGGTGCTGTGGGGACTACATCTCGGCACGATCCTTGCTGGCATCGTTGCGGCGGTGCTGGGGACGGCCATCTGTGTTTTGGCGATGCAAGTCATCGTTGGCCTGCTGACCAACATCATCTCCAAGCGTGCCGTGCGAGACACCATTCAGATGATCATTCTGGTGCCGTTGATGCTCGCAGGTTTCTTAATATTCGGGGCCATTGAAACCATCCAAGAATTCTGGGGTCTGCTCCCCGAGATCGCAGCGTGGGTAGCCTACACTCCCGCCGGGTTCCTGGCACTGCCATCCATGGTTGCGCAAGGACAATGGGGCATGGCCGCGCTGCACCTCGTCGTCATGCTGGTCTACGTGCTGATCTTGCTGTGGGTGTATAACCTTATCGTCAACCGTGCAACTGAGGGTGCCGGGACAACTAGCGAAAAGCAGCGCGAAGTCAGTGGGCTGGGATTGATTGGTCGTGCCAATTCGCCCATGAAGGTGATATGGGCGCGCTCGTTGCTCTACTGGTTCAAAGATCCTCGCTATAGCGCTAGCCTCGTGGTCATTGGTGTGCTCGTCGCATTCGGCATTTTTCAGCTGGTGCTATTGGACGCCGAACAACTGAGTTTCTTCGTCACGATTATCCCCGTTGCCATTGCCTACATCACCGGTTTTGCGATCTCAGCTGACCTCTCATACGACTCCACGAGTTTCTCGATGCATGTGACCTCTGGTGTGCGCGGCATCGACGATCGACTCGGTCGTGTCTTTGCGTTGTTGACGTGGGCTTTGCCAATGGTCATTGTGTTGAGCATCGCGTTTAGTTATGCCACGGATTCAACGCAGGAGCTTGCCGCGTGGTTAGGCCTTGCCGTGGGCGTGTTGTTGACAGGATGCGCGGTGTCTTCGATCAGTTCTGCACGCTACATCTATCCCGTTCCACCACCGGGAGCCAGCCCAATGGCTCAGCCAGAAGGCGGTATGGGACGCACCATGTTGGTCCAAACCCTCGGCATGCTGGCACAAATCATTGTGGCATTGCCGATTATCGCGTTGGCCATCATTGCGGTCGTGACCGGCAGCCAGATCTGGTCCATCATCACATTAATGGTGGGCGTGCTCTACGGTGCCGGCATATTGTGGATCGCCGTCAAGATGGGCGCAAAATGGTACGACCGAGCGCTGCCTGAAACCTATCAGTCGATTGTCAAAGTTGCGGCGCTATACTAAGGTGCCAGCCTGTCGTGAACCTGACAAGTTTGCGCATCCGACTACAATGGAGGCATGAATCCGATGAATACTGTGTACGCCTCGTCCACTGACTATGATCCGCACGAAGACACCAATGGTGGCTCCACCGGCGTTCTCGAGCGCGAAGAACAGCTGCAATCCACCGAGCCGGGCGACCACGAACGGTTTAAACACTTCGTGTCCAAAGACAAGCTCACCGACGCCATGATTAATGGCACGCCAGTCGTTGCGCTGTGCGGAAAAGTCTGGGTTCCATCGCGCGATCCAGAGCGGTTCCCCATGTGCCCCTCCTGCCAAGAGATCTGGGACGAGCTAGAATCAGAAGGCGATTCCTCCGATTCTGGCAAAGGCCGTGGCTTCTTCGGTTTCGGTCGCAAAAAATAAGCCAGACAGTTTTGGAAATATTGGCCACCAAATTGGTGGTCAATATTTGTTTCGCCGTCCCCGCACATATTGGCCATGAAGGAGGCTGTGTAGTCACTGATGAGTGATGCGCTGTTTCAAATCGGAGAAGATCTCCCACCTGCACTGCCCGAACGGGCCGCCTGGGGGACCGCACCGAAACTTCGTCAATGGCAGCAAGAAGCCCTTGAACTCTACTTCGCCCAACCGCGCAAAGACTTCTTGACTGTGGCCACCCCCGGCGCTGGTAAAACCACCTTTGCGCTGCGTGTGGCCAAGATGCTTCATGAGTCTGGCGCCATTACTCGCGTGACCGTGGTGGCTCCTACAGAACACCTCAAGAGTCAGTGGGCTGATTCTGCTGCACGCATCGGGTTAGCGATCGATCCGAACTTTAAAAACGCGGATGGCCGTCACGGTTCGGAATATATGGGCGTTGCCCTCACCTATGCGCAGGTCGCGTCCAAACCTATTTTGCATCGCAATCGCACCGAGGCAGCGAAAACCCTGGTCATTCTCGACGAAGTTCACCACGGCGGTGATGCGCTGTCCTGGGGTGAAGCCATTCGTGAGGCGTTCGAACCGGCAGAACGGCGCTTGTCATTGACCGGTACACCCTTCCGTTCTGACGACGCTCAAATCCCATTCGTCGATTACGTGGACGATGGCACTGGCGTATTGCGTTCGAAAGCTGATTACACTTACGGCTACGGACCTGCCCTTCGTGACTATGTCGTGCGCCCGGTGATTTTCATGGCCTATTCGGGGCAGATGCGGTGGCAGACTTCTACGGGAGAAGTCATGGAAGCACAGCTGGGTGAAGCCGCCACCAAGGATATGGCTGCCAGCGCTTGGCGCACCGCGCTGAACCCGAAGGGCGAATGGATCCCGTCGGTACTTCAAGCT
Organism: Micrococcaceae bacterium; assembly: GCA_013393415.1. Lineage (GTDB taxonomy): Bacteria > Actinomycetota > Actinomycetes > Actinomycetales > Micrococcaceae > Yaniella > Yaniella flava. The sequence continues at coordinate 44,215 of JABXHI010000043.1, read as the reverse complement.
GCTGACCGGCGGCTGACAGAAGTTCGTCGTAATGTGCCGGATGCCGGTGGCCTGGTGATCGCCACCGACCACGAGGACGCCCGGGCGTATGCCGACCGGCTCGAGAAAGTCTCGGGTGAAACAGTTACCACGGTGCTCTCGGATGACCCGAGCGCTTCTGCAAAAATTGAAGCCTTTGCCGAAGGAGACCAACGCTGGATGGTCGCTGTGCGCATGGTCTCTGAAGGTGTTGACGTGCCACGACTCTGTGTCGGTGTGTACGCTACATCAACCTCGACACCCATGTTTTTCGCACAGGCTGTTGGCCGTTTTGTACGGTCGCGTAAACGGGGCGAAACCGCATCGGTGTTCTTACCATCGGTGCCAAAGCTCATGGAGCTGGCCAACGACATGGAAGAGGAGCGCGATCACGCGCTAGAACTCGACACCGGAGTGTCGGTCGAGGACTTAGAAGATGCGCCTGAAGAAGATCTCATGCGCGAAGCCAACCAGGAAGAATCAGCGTCTTCCGAACTCACGGGTGCAAAATTCCAGGCACTGGAGTCTCAGGCATCATTCGATAAGGTGCTCTTCGACGGCGGCGAGTTCGGCACCGGGGGAGCGATTGGTTCAGCAGAGGAGCTCGACTTTTTGGGCATCCCAGGGCTGTTGGATGCCGATCAGGTGTCGACGTTACTCAAGCAACGCCAGAGCGAACAGCTCAAACGTCAGCCAGCACCCAAGCCCCAGGCAGACGTGGTTGACCACCGGCAGATGAAAGAACTCCGCAAAAAACTATCCTCATCGGTGGCAGCATGGTCGACACGGTCCGGCACACCGCACGGGGTTATTCACAATAAACTGCGGGAAGTCTCGGGTGGTCCTGCCGTAGCGCAGGCGACCAAAGAACAAATTGAAATGCGCTTAGAAACACTGCAGGGTTGGTTCGTTGGTCGGAAGTAGCGTTATGGCTTGTCATTGTGTTTGGCAGTCCTGATGAGCCTATAGATCGCGTAGATCAGAATGAGACTACTGCCGATCGTAATGGCCAAAGAAGCTGCCATGTCTACTGGACTTGTTTGCCTACTCAACTCGACAACTTGGGCTGAAATGGTCAGCGCTATCGCAATGCTGATCAGCCACCACGTCGCTGTGGGCGGCTGGGGTTTTGGCGGGTCAGTTTCATGCAAACAGTCTAGCTTTAGCGTGGTGCTTCGACCTTGAAGAAGGGGATGGCCAACGGATACTGCCACGCGATACGTTCATTGGCTTTGACGGCAGCAATAATGCACACGACAAGATTGATGATGATCAGCGCGAAGTACATCAAGAAACCGATCAGTACGAAGGTCAGCACCCACGCCACGATCGCGTAGATGAGAAAGCTGAATGTCCAGTTGAGCGCGTAGCGACCTTGTGCGTCGAGCAACGCACTGCGTTCCCGGTAAATTAGCCAGATAATTAACGGTGGGAGAAATCCAAAAAAAGATTGCCAGGACCGGCATGATAATGCCCATGGTTTTTTCCGTTGCCGCATCCACTGGTGGTTGATGCATTCCATACACCGGCTGGCCCCGGTAGGGGTCTCCGCCGGCATATTGAGGCTGATACCCGCCAGGTGGGTTGGACTGTTGCATGCGCTGTCGGATCTGGTCTGCCAGCTCGGGGGACGTATTGGGATGATGCAAAATGGCGGACCAGAGGTCAGGCCGTGAGGCTGCAATATGCTGCAGTGTCGCGTCATCGAGGTTCTGGTCATTGAGATCCGCTGCGGTGTAGTCGGCTGGGTCCCGGGGTGTAGGTGAAATGGTGAGTCTTCTTTCGTGTTCATAAAAAGTGCCGGTGGAGTGTCATCCACCGGCACTTCGAGAATAGTAAAGGATATGTCCTAGCGGGTGAACGTTTTAGCGCCTGGCCAATCGGAGAGCATCACGCCGACGTCTTCCATTTCATCGAGGCCGGCATCGATGGTTGCTTCGGAGACGCCCGCGGTGAGATTGGTGACAACTTTGACTTCGTAGCCGGCGTCGCAGGCATCGACGGCGGTAGCACGGACGCAGTGGTCGGTGGCCAACCCGACGATAGTGATCTGTTCGACGTCATGTTCCCGGAGCCAATCGTCCAGGGTGATGGCATTGTCATCGCTGGCTGCGGCGGCAGCGGCAGTGGCCCCGTAGGGGCCGGCCATACCGTCTTGACTGCGAATCATGTCCGGTTCGCCAAGTACAGCGTCGAAGCCCGAGTAGCCGTCATTGTATTGCCCTTTGAGGAATTCGGCGTCAACAGATTCGGTGTCGAGATCCTCGTGCAACTCGGCGCCTTGTGTGCCGGCCACACAGTGTACCGGCCAGGTGTTCTCAAAATCCGGGGTCTGCGAAAAATGCGGGCCCGGATCAATATGCCAGTCACGTGTGGTCGCAATGACATCAAATTTATGTCCACACTGGTTGATATATTCGGTGACCAATGCAGCGGTTTGTGCTCCGCCTTCTACGGCCAGTGTGCCGCCTTCGCAAAAGTCCTGTTGGATATCCACGATGATCAGCGCGTGCATGGTGTCTAATCCTTTGTGTTGGAGAGTCGAATCCGGTATGGGTGGCCGGGAAGCTTATTGTAGTTCAAATACCGTGGCAATGGCGGGTTCACCATCTTGCAGTCGACGAGCGGCGCTTGGGAGCTCGGCAACGGCCTGTTCGTGGTGTGCCGCAGCGTCTTCTACCGCGGTTGAACCAGTGTATTGTGTATTGATTTCGCCGCCATCGACCATTTTGACCAACAATGGCCGGTGGTTGGTGTCCCAGTCTGGTGCTTGACCAGTGGTCACCACCTCAGCGGTGGCAACGCCGTTGTCCATGCGTCGGGCAGCATATTTGCGTCCGCCACGGCTGGCTTTGCCTTGGGCACGTTTTGCAACGTCTACCCAGTTGCCGTGGTGGTCTTCTCGAGTGGTCATTTTATAGACCAGTGAAGCGGTGGGCGCACCGGAGCCGGTCACCAGTTGGGTACCGACGCCGTAGGAGTCTACCGGAGCAGATCGTAACCCAGCAATGGCGTATTCGTCCAAATCCGAAGTGACCACTATACCAGTGTTGGTATTGCCCAAATCATCCAATAGACGCCGAACATGATGTGCTTCTTCTAACAGGTCGCCGGAGTCGATTCGGACGTTCGTCAACGTCGGTCCTGCGACTTCCACTGCGTTGCGAACACCAGAGGCAATGTCATAGGTATCGATCAACAATGACGTCTCGCGTCCCATGGCATCCACTTGCGCTTCAAAAGCGGACCGCTCAGTGTCATGGAGCAGAGTAAATGAATGTGCTGCCGTGCCCGCGGTGGCAAGTCCGTAACGAAATCCGGCGGCCAGATTCGAAGTCGACGCGAACCCGGCGATGGCTGAGGCGCGAGCGGCGGCGACAGCGGATTCCTCATGCGCACGACGCGACCCCATCTCAATACAGGGGCGGCCACCTGCAGCCATGGTCATGCGTGATGCGGCCGAGGCGACCGCGGTGTCATAGTTGTGCACGGATAACACGTAGGTTTCCAAAATGACGGCTTCAGCGAAGGTCGCTTCGACCTGCATGATCGGTGAATTTGGAAAGTATGGTTCACCTTCGGCATAGGCATAAATATCGCCAGAAAACGAGTACTCTGCCAGCCAGTTCAACATATCGTCAGAGACCACGTGATGATCGGATAAGAATCCGAGGTGTTCATCATCAAAACGAAACTCTGCGAGACCTTCAAGGAAACGTCCTTGACCTGCACTGACGCCGTATCTTCGTCCTGCGGGGAGTCTTCGTGCGAAGAGTTCAAAGACCGCTTTGCGATCGGCGGTACCGGCTTTGCGGGCCGCATCAACCATGGTCAGTTCGTAATGGTCGGTGAAAAACGAGGTTGGGCTCACGCCACGTGGTGTGTTACTCACGCGTCCCACACTAACCCTTTCTGCGTGCCATTGACACATTTTGGCCGTGCTCGTGGCCATGTGGCGCACACGCGGGTTGGTTCTTGCCTAGAATATGGTGCATGTCCATTACGTGCGCAGTAGATGTTGAACCAGATATTGTCGTCGATGAGCTCACCGCCGTCGGGGAACCATGGAAGGTCATCGTTTGGAATGATCCCGTGAATCTGATGAGTTATGTCACCTACGTTTTTCGTTCCTATTTTGGGTTCTCATCGTCGATTGCGCATAAGTTGATGCTGCAGGTCCACCACGAAGGCAAAGCGGTGGTGGCCAATGGATCCAAAGAAGAAGCCGAACGGCATGTGGCAGCGCTGCACGGGTTTGGTCTGTGGGCAACGTATGAACAAAATCAGTAAAGGACACGACACACAACACAATGGCTTTAGCGTTTAAATCCACTCTGCGCGGCTACTCCGCGTATCTAGAAAAGCCCGAACGTCAGATTCTTCGGTCGCTGTTCTCGGATGTCTTGACACTGCTGGGCGGGGTCAGTCCTGCCGATGAGCCCCTCGCCGAGGACAAGCCGAAGTTTATGGACCGGTTCCGGCCAGCCCGAGATACCGCGCATCTACCTCAGACTCCGACGACCGAAGACAGTGCTGAGACAGGTTCACCCACCGACGCCGCATTCTGGGATTTGGTGGGCTCGTTGACCGAGGATAATGTGCAGGTGGATCTTACGGATCCTGCGGTCCAGCGGTTGCTCCCCGAAGCCCGGTCAGGTGAGGACGCCGATGCAGGCTCAGCGCAGTTCCGTGATCTGGCTCAAGACAATATTCGCCAAGACAAGATTGCCGATCTGCAGCGGTCTTATGCCCTCTTGCAGAGCCCGTCGTTGATGTTGAACGAGCGCGAGGCTGAAGCGTTTGGGCGGGCGTTGAATCAAGTGCGCTTAGTTCTGTCCTCGCGGCTGAATATTGAACACGAAGAAGATGCCGAACGCGTACACAAAATCGACTCGGTCGACCAGGCTACCGACGTTGAACGCTACATGGCCCTATTGTATAACTTCGTCTCCTGGCTCCAAGAAACCTTGATGCAGGCGTTGATCGGAGATCTATCGTGACCACCCCAACCCCTCGAGCGCCCATCGGCATTTTCGACTCCGGAGTCGGTGGACTCACCGTCGCCCGTGCGGTCATCGACCAGCTACCAGACGAAGACATCGTCTACGTCGGTGACACAGAAAACGCGCCCTACGGCCCCAAGCCCATTGCACAGGTGCGTCGACTGGCGCTGACCGTGATGGATGAACTCGTTGATGCCGGGGTCAAGTTGCTGGTGATCGCGTGTAACTCGGCGACCGCAGCTGTCCTACGCGATGCCCGGGAGCGCTACACCAAGGCCTACGGCATCCCGGTGGTCGAAGTCATCCAGCCCGCTGTACAACGAGCGGTGACCTCGACGCAAAACGGAAGGGTCGGCGTCATCGGCACCGAGGCCACCGTCTCCTCGGGCGCTTACGAAGACATGTTTGCTGCCGCCCCTCAACTGCAGATCACCTCGTCGGCTGCCCCGCGCTTCGTGGAATACGTCGAACGTGGCATTACCACCGGAGACGAACTGCTTGCGCTGGCCGAACAATACTTGCAACCCTTCAAGACAGCAGATGTCGACACGCTGATTCTGGGCTGTACCCACTACCCGCTGTTGGCCGGTGTCATCAGCTACGTGATGGGTGAGAGCGTGAACTTAGTCACGTCATCGGAGTCGACGGCGCGTGCGGTGTATCGTGAACTGGTGCGTCACGGGCTGGAAAATCCGGCCGGTGCCACGGGCGAAACACCGCCTGCCAGCTCGCGACACAAGTTCATGTCGACCGGGGACCCGGGCAGTTTCGCGCAGTTGGCGCAGCGTTTTCTCGGGCCAGAAGTCGGCGGCGTAACCCAGATTCGCACGGTCGCCGAGCAATTTCCGACGGGTACACTGTCGGTAATCGACGCCAGCGGCAACTAAACCGTTGGCACTCTAGGTCAAAGGAATCGAGGATATGCAGCTCACCATTATTGGGGCATCAGGCTCATTTCCCGGCCCCGGATCGCCCGCCTCGTGCTACCTGGTGTCGGCCAATGGGGTGGACGAGCACGGTGACCCGAAAACCTGGCGCATACTGCTTGACCTCGGCAACGGGGCCCTGGGTACCCTGCAGCGTTATGTTGCACTCGAAGACATTGATGCCATCCTGCTGTCACACCTCCACCCGGATCACTTCATGGACCTGTTGGGCCTGCACGTCGTAGTGCGTTGGAACCCCAACGGCTGGGACGCCGGACGGATACCGGTCTATGGCCCCGCCGCGACCGCCGATCGCAGTGCGATTGCCTACGGTATGGACACGGATCCCGGGATGCACCCCGATTTCGAATTTATCGACTGGCAGGTGCGCGAACCCGTTGAGATTGGCCCCTTTAAAGTCACCCCCTATCCGGTACGCCACCCCATCGAAGAAGCCTATGCGCTGCGTGTCGAGACCACAGAAACCACCGCCGATGGCGAGCACACCTCGGTGTTGACCTATTCGGGCGACACCGACACTGATCCAGGGCTTGTTGAAGCGGCCACCGGCGCCGATTTGTTTTTGTGTGAGGCGGCATTCCATGAGGGCCGTGATGATGAAGTCGACGGCGTGCACCTGACCGGCAAACGGGCGGGTGCCATGGCAGCACAAGCCGACGTCGGTCGCCTCTTACTGACTCACATTCCAGTCTGGAACGACCCGCTGGTGACCGCACAGGAAGCCCGTACCACCTATGATGGTCAACTGGCCGTCGCCGTATCCGGTGTAACGTACACCGTCTAAGAGGAGCATATTTGAGTACTCGTGCCGATAACCGATCCGTCGACCAACTGCGGAACGTGACCATTGAGACCGGGTGGTCTGCCCACGCTGAAGGATCCGCGGTGGTCTCGTTTGGCAACACCAAAGTCCTGTGCACCGCCAGCTTTACCGAAGGTGTGCCGCGCTGGTTGAAGGGCAAAAATCGTGGCTGGGTGACCGCCGAGTATGCGATGTTGCCCCGCGCCACCGGTGAACGTAGCTCACGCGAATCCGTGCGTGGCAAGGTGTCGGGCCGGACGCAAGAAATCTCCCGACTCGTCGGACGGGCCCTGCGTGCCGTCGTCGACACCAAAGCGCTGGGCGAGAACACCATCGTGATTGACTGTGACGTCATCCAGGCCGACGGTGGCACTCGCACGGCCGCCATTACCGGCGCCTGGGTTGCGCTGGCCCAAGCCATCGAATGGGCACGCGGTCAACGCATTATCCGCTCGAGTGCAAAACCGCTGACGGGTTCGGTTGCCGCTGTGTCGGTGGGCATTATTGACGGCACGGCGATGCTGGATCTGCCCTATGAAGAAGATGTGCGCGCCGAGACGGACATGAACGTGGTCACCACCGGCGAGGGCGACTTCATCGAAATTCAAGGCACCGCAGAAGAACAACCGTTCAACCGTGCCGAACTGGATGCACTGCTGGATTTGGCCGTGGCAGGGACCGCGCAGCTAACCGACATCCAACAGGCCGCACTCACCGCAGCAACCGAGTAGGAGTAACACGTGGATCCCGTTGTGGTATTAGCCTCCACGAATCAGGGCAAACTGGCTGAATTGCGCGCCATCTTGGCTGAAGCTATGCCGTCGTTGTCGCCGGAACAGGTCGTGGACTCGGCATCGGTGGATGCTCCAGATGTCGTCGAAGACGGTGTGACTTTTGAAGCCAATGCGTTAAAAAAGGCCACGCTCACCGCCCAGGCGACCGGCCTGATCGCCGTGGCCGATGATTCGGGCTTGGCGGTCGATGTCCTCCACGGTGCACCCGGGATTTTCTCGGCCCGTTGGAGCGGTACACACGGGGATGACCAGGCCAACCTTGAGTTGCTGCTGGCACAGTTGTCAGACATTGATGCGCCCCATCGAGGCGCAGCGTTTATTTGTGCGGCAGCATTTGCCACACCCGACGGTGAAACGCGACACGTAGAATTCGGTGAACTCGCCGGTGACCTCACCTTTGCGCCACGTGGTGACAACGGCTTTGGCTATGACCCGATTGTTGAGATTCCAGACCTTGGCAAAACTGCGGCTGAACTCGATGCGGAGACGAAAAACGAGATCTCACACCGTGGCAAGGCTTTCCGCGCACTCGCACCACACCTGGCAGGTGCGCTGCGCAAGTGATCGACTTCACCGCTATCGACTTCGAAACAGCAAACGGTTTTCGCGGTTCGGCGTGTGCCATCGGCGCGGTGAAAATCCGCAACGGGGCGATCGCCGAAACCCACTACTCTTTGCTGCAGCCACCCGCCGGATATGACCGGTTCGACCCGCGCAATATGGCAATCCACCGGATCACTCCCGCCGATGTCGCTACCGCACCGTCGTTTGGTGAGCACTTCGAGACACTCCACCAGTTTCTTGGCGACGACGTACTGGTCGCCCATAATGCCGGCTTTGACATCGGAGTGATTGAATCCGGACTCGAAGTCTCCCAGCTGCCCATCCCGCACATGGAGTTTGCCTGCTCACTGACGCTATCGCGTAAGCACTACCAGCTCGCCTCTCACGCGCTGCCCTCAGCCGCGGCCGAAGCGGGATTCGTGCTGAAGAATCATCACAATGCGCTCGAAGATGCCAAAGCCGCTGCAGCCATCGTCGTGGATATCGCGGCGCGTCGAGAAGCGCAATCTATCGACGAGCTCTTGGACACTTCGGCGATGCAACGCCGCGTGTTGGTGGCCCGTGCTGTGGGGGCAGAGCTGTCGCGTCCCACCCGTCACGCGTTGACCATGCCCGGCATGTTTGATGCCACAAATCACCGTGTTGCCGCCGATGAGCTACCGGATCTGATTCGCTGGCCCAATGAAGGCAGCAATCCGCCCGCCAATGAGCTCGCCGACTCTAAACACCCGCTCTTTGGCCATCACGTTGTGTTCACCGGACTGCTGGGTATCTCACGTCAAGAGGCCAAGCAGAAGGCCGCAGCGTATGGCGCGCAGACGCAATCACGTATCGGTTCGACCACGACCATGGTCATTATCGGTGATGGCACCCGCCCCGAAGAACTCGCCGATTTTGAACACAATCCCAGGTTGCAGCAACGCAAGATGCAAGAGGTCGTGCGGCGTCGTGCACAAGGTCAGGATATTGTGTTGGTGACCGAGCCAGAATTTCTCGGCATGCTCAACGAGAACTGGCCGCACGCCACCGCGATGTAGGACGTTGACTCTTGGCACCTGGTAATGTCATGGCTCATGATTAAAACTCGAGCGGCCTATCACCGTATCGCCCAACGAGCCGGGCTCGGTGATGTCGTCGCGATTCATCATGATCGACCGGGCGCAGGGACCGTCACGGCTTTTGTTATCGTGTGGCTCGTATTCAGTGGACTCACCTTCATCAATCCGTCAGAGACCGCACTGCTGGCAATCGCACCCACCATCCTGTTCGCGGTGATCGGGCTAATCATCTACGCCATGCTCTCCGGCGAGCGACTCATCGTGTGTCAAGGCGGTGTGCTCATCGGTAGCGTGGCACCGTTGCTCAAACCCTACCCAATCCGTTTTGAACAGATTGTGGTCGGCAGCGTCGTGCCCATCAGCGGCAACATCCGTCGTTTCGCCAAGCACACCGGCTTGCCAGTGATGCCGTCGGTACGCACTGCGTGGTGGTCGCGACGCGGCGTATCGCTTGCTGGGCCGAGCCCAGCCGAGGCTCGGCGCAATACTGCATTGCCCCAGCGAGGCGAGCACGCTGGCCGCATGGGCCTCCCGTGGCTCATTGGAACCCGCAGTAGCGCCGAACAAGCCACCGCAGACATTGCTCGTGCCGCCGGGTTAGCCGGATTTTCCGAACTGGCGCGAGCCACTGCCACGGCAGCGCCACGTGCGTTAACCGGTGACCCCGCCGATAACGACATGTTGCTGCCCGGGATTTTCACGCCCGTCGGACCAGAACCACGGGGCTAAGTGTGCTGCGTCAAGTGCTGAGACCGGTCACCCGCATGGTGATATTGATGCGTCCGTGCTCGAGACCGCAGCCTTCGGGAGCGGTGCCCGGATGCACTTTCGTCACACCGTGGTACGCGAGCCGGGACGGGCCACCAAAGACGAACAGGTCGCCCGAGACGAGGTCGACGTCCTGATAAGGCTTATTGTGGTGTTGGGTATTGCCAAACCGAAAACGGCAGGTATCGCCGATCGACAACGAGACCACCGGTGCCATCGAGCGTTCGTCTTTATCTTGGTGCATCCCCATTTTCGCGGTCTCATCGTAGTAATTCACCAGGGCGGCATCCGGGGTGTACTCATCGCCGGCGTGTGGATCGCCGGTGGCAGCCACCAGCGCCTTGCGCCCCAACCGGACCATCCAGTCCGGAAAGTCGAGCACCCGATTGCCGTTTACATCAACGGCATCGCGCGTGTATTGATAGGGACGCCAATGCCAACCCAGGCACACGGTGCGCACGCTCATTTCATGCGCGCCGATCTTTGCAGAGCGGATGGGCACCGGCCCTTGCCGCCACTGGTGGAACCGGTCGACAAGCCAGCGTTGCTGTTCTAACGTCAGCCACCCCGGCACATGGTGGGCGCCCTCGGGCAACTCGACGGCTGGCCTTTCCACCATGTCATCGCCGAATAATGGGTTCATGGCAGCTTGCTTCCGACCAGACATTGCTCAGATCAGCTCCACGAACCTGTACGAACCATGCTGGGTCACTTCGACGTCGTCGGCATCTTCGCTGTGGCGGATAACCCTCAGCATCTGACCGGCAACGGTAATGACCATGATGCCGTGTGGGGCGAGCTGTTCGACGAGTTCGTGGGGCAAGTGGGCAGGTTCCGCGGAGACCAGTATACGGTCGAAGGGGGCTCTCTCCGGTGCCCCTAAGACACCGCGTTGCGCTGTTTCTATACTGATCCATGGCATGTCGTGGTGCTCTAGGACCTCGTGGGTGGTCTCGGCGAGTTCAGGGATGATTTCGAGGCCGAGCACCGTGCCGGTTTCGGACACCAGGTCGCCCAGGATGGCAGTCGACCAGCCAGAGCCGGCGCCGACATCGAGGACACGCTGTCCGGGACGCACGTCCAGCAGACGCAACATATCGGCCACTGTGCTGGGCTGCGAGTTCGTTTGGCCGTGGCCAATTTGGATCGGTCGGTTCAATCCAGCGCGGTCGCGTTGAGTCTCGGGGAGAAAATCTTCGCGCTCTCGCCGTCGCATGGCTTCTAGGACGGCATCAGCGCCATGACCGGATGCGCCCGAGGAGACGATATCCTCCCAATCGTGGCATGGCATATGCTGTCTTCACCTACCTCACGCTCGGGGTATGTCCTGCTCATTCTACGCGCCGCCTGCATGAAGCCTTGACATGGTTCAGGTGGGCTGGATTTACTGGAAGCTTGAGCCAGGCTACCCCGCGATGAGGAGACCCTAGACATGTTGAGCCCTACTGCACGCGGAACGCTGAGCGAACGAGTGCTGGAAGCATTGCGTCATGGCACCACCGCCCAGCTTGACAACGCCCCGGAGCCCGAGAGCGTACAAGACGCACAATTGGCGCTGTGGGTCATGTATGAACAGCACCACGGCGGCTTCGATGATGTGTCAGACGACCTGGAGTGGGATCCGTACCTGATTGCAGTGCGGCGTCGCTTGGAGCAGGACTTTGAACAAACCCTTCGCGCTCGCACCCCACAGGTTCCCGAGCCTGGTGACTTCTCCGAGACGTTTTTCTCCTTCGTGGCCGACCATGATGGTCCGTCACTGGCAGCATATATGCACCGATCGGCCACTACAGAGCAGGTGCACGAGTTTTTGCGCCACAAGTCGATTTATCATTTGAAAGAATCCGACCACACCACCTGGGTGATTCCACGGGTGCCCGATCCTGTGAAGGCGGCCGTGATGGAGTTACAGTACGACGAATATGGTGCCGGCGATCCGAACCGATTACACGCCACGATGTTTGCTCGCGGAATGGCGGCAAGCGGCCTGGAATCCTCCTACGGTGTCTATATTGATGACGCGCCGTTGGAAGTATTAGAACAAAACAATGCGATGTCGCTCTTCGGGCTGAACCGTCGACTCCGGGCCGCGTCGTTAGGTTTCTTGGCCGCTTTTGAAGCCACGAGTTCGACCCCGTCGCGCAAAATTGCCCACGGATTAAACCGGCTCGAGTTCCCGGCCGAAATGATCGAGTACTACACCGAACACGTCGAAGCCGATGCGGTCCACGAACAATTGGCGGTGCGCACCGTCTGTGGGGCACTGCTTGAGGAGGCACCGGAACTCCACGATGACGTCTACTTTGGGGCATGGACCAGTATGGATCTTGAAGACCGGTATGCCGCACGTATGCTACGAGAGTGGGCGCCATGAGTGATGCATCGAACTCGGATCACCCGGATATTATTCTGTGTCCCGGCGGGCCGATGCTGCTGCGCGGGGACCATGTCGTCCAAGACGAAGACGGCATCGAACACGAGACGACGCGTCCGGTCAGTGCAGTGTGCCGGTGCGGCAAATCGCAAATCAAACCCTGGTGCGATGGCACCCACAAGTTCTTACGCAAGCGCTCCGAGGGTCCGTCATCGGGCTAGGTGCACGATGACTCCGTCGTCAAAGCTCCGAGTGTCCTGAACCTCGAGCCCGCCGGGCAGCTGGCGGACGTAGTCGGCGATCCGCTCGACCTGGGTCGTGTTGCCCAGCTGCAACAGTGCGGAGCCGCGCTCGGCAAGGTGACGGTCGATGAGTTCGACACACGTTCGTGCCAGGTCAAGCCCGTCATCGCCGCCGTCGATGGCAAGCACCGGATCGGCGGGAAATTGTGCCGTGTCGCAGCTGCGCACCCACGGTGGATCCGCAATAATCAGCGCAAAGCGTTCGCTGGCGCCCAGTGCATCTTCCATTTGCGCCAGCCGGAACTCGACGCGGGCATTGAGGCCGTTGGCTGCCGCGTTTTCTTGTGCGAACCGTTGTGCTACTGGATTGAAGTCAACCATCACCAGGTGTCGAGAAGAATTGTGCACAGCGCCCAACCCAATGTGCCCCACCCCGGCACACAGCTCGAGGACCGGTCCCGCAGGCGCATCGCCGAGCAGTTTGGCAGCCCAGCCAGATTGTGCTTCGGTCCACGGTCTTGGTTCAAGCACCTGCTGATCGTAGGCGATGCTCAACCCCTGAAATGTGAGACTCTTAGCGGTGGAATGCTCGTGCATGGAAACTCTTTCTCGAAAGCTGTTCACCGATCCACCTTACCGGTGCACCCGGAGACTGCGATTGCGGTTGATGGCTGCGAATACTTCTTGTGGGCGGGGGCGAGCTAACCGGCCGGGGTGGCCCCGGTGCGGGGAGATGGTCTCTACACCGTCGGCGTTGATCTGCTGGAACAGCTCGGTGACCAACTCGTCTAGCGTCTGGTTGGTACCGGTGCGTTGTTCCAGCTCTTTCAGGATGGCGGCAATGCTGTTGGTTTGTGAAGGATCGACCAGCTGTTGTACGGCAGATAGGTCGATGGTGCCACTGGAATGACGCAGCGATTGCAAGCCTTTGGCCTGCCACGACTTTTTGCCCCCACGGTGTTTGCCTGAGTCCTTGGGCTCCAAGCCCTGCAGTACGCGGTGTTGGGGTGCAGGAAATGCCTCTTGTGTGGCAATCGGTTCGGCGAGGTCGCGAGCATCTTCGCTGACATCAGACACACGGTAGTGGTCTAACAGCAGCACACGGTCAGCTACATCGATAAATGCGCCCGAGCCACCGGCCACCAACACGGTGGACACGCCCTGATCCTCCCACAGTGCCCGAATACGGTCCAGCAACGGAGTGATCGGTTCCTTATCCCCGGGGACCAGCTGGCGCATCCGATCATCGCGGATCATGAAGTTCGTGGCCGAGGTGTCTTCGTCAATGAGTAGCGTGGTAGCTCCGGCCTCGAGCGATTCGACGAGCCCGGCAGCCTGCGACGTCGAACCTGACGCATTGGTGGTTGAAAAGCGAGACGTATCGCTACCACCGGGCAGGTCACCAATGAACGTCGAAATATCCACATCGGCCACGCTGCGCCCATCCTCGGCTCGCAACGCCACCGCGTCATCCACCGTGACAGCAAATTCGCGACCGTCACCACCAATATGGTTATACACGCCACGTTCCAGCGCTCGCAACACAGTGGATTTACCGTGGTAACCCCCACCAATGATCAGGCTCACGCCGCGGGGGAGTGCCATACCGGTGACTTCGACTCCCGAATCCAAAGTGAAACTGCGCTGGAGCGATGCGGGCGACGCAAATGGCACGGCCTGGTCTGCTGGCAGATCAGAATTGCCCGCGGCACGAGGCAGTACGGCACCGTCGGCGATGAAGCCGACCAAGTCGTGTTCGACCAAGAGCTTGCGCAACCGTGTTTGGTCGCGCATTAATACAACAGCGGTTTCCAGCGCGGCATGATCGGTGTTCAACAGTGCCCGGTCGATGACCTGCGGCAGGGCTTCGGTAAGTAGGGTGCGTGCGGCCCGACCTCGGATGCGTCGTCCCTGAGCGGGCAGGGCTGCTTCCAACCGCACCACGACCTGTGGGGCCTGCTGCGTGAATACCACCGAGGTGCGTTCGAGCACCTGCTGTCCTGGAGTATCGATGCTCAGCGCGCCAGAGCTTTTGCCGCCACCCGGTGCGTGTGCACGGATCGTCTCATGCACACGCCGGGTGAGGTAATCGCTGACCGCAACAGCTCCAACACCTTCCAGCAGCCCCGGGTCGATGCCGGTGGCCGCCAATGGGACGCGGGCTTGGACGAGCGAGGGTGGTGCAAACGGATCGGATTGCACACGGTCGACCGACAGTTCGAGGTTATCGTTGAGTCGGTGTGTCCCGGCGATCCGTTTGTATCCTCCGTAGCCGGAACCGTCGAGTTGTTGCAGCTTGTTGGCGAGGGAAGTCATGGCCGGAGTCTAACAAGCTGTTCCCGGCCACGAAATCCGTGAGGCCCGCCAAGCGCGTTAGCCGCGTCGACGACGGGTCCAGTACGTACTGTGCACTGTGCGGTGCTCGTTTCCTGAACATTCACTCAATGGTTAGCCACACGATTTGTCGTCGTTAGTCCAACGTATATCTGCACTCCACAGTGGAGTCCATGTGTAAAAATTCTGTTGAGACTGGCACGTGTTGTCAGAGAACTTTTCATCGTCCAACCGCTTTCCTCAGCGTCGTCGCCGTATCGTTGGGGCTGACGGGCCTCGGGTCGGTCATTGTGCCGGCACCTCAGGCTGCTGCAGCTGAAGCTACCGCATCCGCACAGGGCAGATTCACCGATGAGCTGGGCAGTCCCGACACCATGGAGTTTACTACCGCGGACTCTGCGATCGCTGCGGTTGATGACCAGACGTGGGACTCAGAAAACATTGGCCCAACCGAGTCGCCCTATCAGGCGTTTGAACTCGAGCATCCCGGGGAATTTGCTCCGGTCTCATGGACCGGTGTCGTCGACCCATCGCGCGAGGTCACCTTGCTGGCTTGGAACTATGAGACCGGCGCGTGGGATCAGCTGCGCACCGAATCCGGTGCTGCCCCAGAAAACACCGTGCTGGAAGCTTACCTCTCCGAAGACTATGCCAACGAGACCGGTCAGACCCACCTTGCGGTGACGGGTGAAGACGGGCACATGGCGCGGACCGAGGAATGGGCGCCGGATGAATTCGGTGTGACCAACGAATTCGCTGATCCAGCCGACTACGACTTTTCCATCGCACACGTCACCGACACCCAGTTCCTGTCGGAAGGTGCCGTTGATCCTGACCTGGATGCTGTTGGGCAAGAACGCTTTGCCGAGGCCTACCGTGCGCAAATGGACTGGATCGTGGACAACGAAGATTCCCGCAAGATCTCGTATGTCGCCCATACCGGTGACATCATCGAAAACTGGATGCTGCCCCACCACCCAGAAGCACAGGCCCGCGAAGAGTTCGAATTCGCATCCGAAATGCAGTCCATCATCGATGACGCAGGCATCCCCAACGGCATCATCCCCGGCAACCATGACAACGGCTGGGGCACGTTTGGCAACGACATGTTCAACGACTACTTCCCCGCCGAACGATATGAGGAAGCAGCCGCGAACTGGGACAACGCATCTTATGGCGGCCCGTGGGAAGAAGGCGACAACTCGGCGCACTATGATCTCTTCGAGGTCGAAGGTCACGAGTTCATTGCCGTATATCTGCCCTACGGTCACAACACCGCACAGCGCAATTGGGCCAACGACGTCCTGCAGGCATTCCCAGACCGGGATGCATTCCTGTTTACCCACGCCTACCTGCGAGCCTCAAGCAACGCTGACGCGTCCAAGGCGATTGGCAATATCGGGTACGGCGACAACGGCCACCTGCTGCGCAGCCAGGTCGTGGAAGAAAACGACAACCTGGTGATGGTCTCTTCCGGGCATTATCACGGCACCACCTGGAACCAGAACTTCAATGGTGACGGCGGACCGGTCTTCGAGATGCTCGGGGATTACCAGAACTACGAGGTTGGCGGCGAGCGCAACACCGGGTTCATGCGCCTGCTGCAATTCGATATCGACGCCGGTGAGGTGAAGGTCAACACCTACTCACCGAAGCTCGATGCAATCGGTGCCACCGGTTATGACCCCGAAGGTCGTTACATTGAGTCAACCGATGAGTACACCGCACCGTTGTCCTTGAGCTCGCGCGGCACGACGCTGATGACGGATCAGGTCCGCATTGGCGAGGACTCTGAATCCGTGACCGAACCGCCGGAAGGCGAAGAGACACCGGAACCAACGGACCCACCGACCGAACCGACACCGGACCCACAGCCAGAGCAGGATCTTGTGATCGATCAGCAAGCGGACGTGACGGTGACCGCCGGCACTGAGATCGAACCAATCACGGTGGCAGTCAACGATGAAGACGCCAACGTCGAATTCTCAGAACTGCCAGCGGGCTTGGTTGGTGTACCGGATGCCCGTGAAATCACCGGAATCCCTGAGGCTGCCGGCGATTATCCCGTCACGGTGACCGCGACCGACCAATTTGGCCGCGAGCAGCAGATGAGCTTCACCATGACGGTCGAAGACGCTCCGGAAGAGCCCGACCCCGAGCCAACTGATGAACCTGAGCCAACCGACGAGCCACAGCCCGAACCGGATCCGACCAATGAACCGACCGATGAGCCGACGGGTGAGCCAACTGACAGCCCTACGAATGCTCCTTCTGTTGACCCAGTAGGCGACGTCGACGATAACGGAACCGGAAACGACACCGATACTGCCGGATCAAGTGATGATTCAGGAGACGGTGCTGGAACGGCCGATGAGGACACCCAAGCCACGAGCTTTGGTGATCGACTCGCAAACACCGGTGCAGGCTCGACCACAATCTTAGTGGTAGGTGCACTCGCCCTCCTTGGTTTAGGAACCGGCGCCATCATGCTGCATCGTCGCAAGCAAGCCTAAGCCCTAGCGCTCGCGGTCAACTGACTGAGCCCGTGGACTCTATGAGCAAGAGTCCACGGGCTCAGTTGTCGATTAGGACAGGTTGCGACAGTTGCCGCCGATACCACCAATGAGACCGGCGTTACTTGCTACGGACGTTGTTTCGGAGGTCCAGTCGCTTTGTGGGTCTTGAATCTTGATGGCGATTTCCAGTTCGGAGCCTAGTCCAAGTAAACCGCCCAGGAGGTTGGTCGGGACATCTGTCCGGTAGCCATCGTCTGTGGTCTCGGTGTTGCCAGTGAGATTGAAACCGGTGAGCGGTTCAAGAAGAGACCCCAGCCCCGAGGTCGAGGCACTCACTTCGACGTCATCGAATGTGTAACCGTCTGGAATGTCCCAAAAAATCCGTACCCTTGCGCCAAGTCCCAACAAACCCGGTCGGAACTGGCAATCGCGAGTCAGCGTGGGAGCAGGAATTTCGGCGGCCTGGAGCACTCCGGTGGCAGACTCATCTGCCGACCATGCCGCGGTTGTGGAACCAACCGGGGTGTCTCGAGTGAAGGATAGACCCACAATGAGGGCGACCAGGACCACGACGGCGCCGGTGATGTGTCGTCGCCGTTGGCTCGTGCGAGTTGTGCTGGTCACGGACACCGCCTCTCCGGGATAATGCTGCTCGTGGCCCATCGTACCGAAAAATAGTGAAGACGCATGGTTCCGCTAGTGTTGAATTTCTACGCCAGCGAACATAATTTAGACTGGCGCCATGGACGTTCAAGCATTTCGGATCAGGTTTTCCACCCTCGTGGTTGGGGCCGGTGTTGCGCTGGTCTCTCTGCTCTCCGCCGGTGTCGCATCTGCGGACGAACCAGAAGACGTTGAAAACTTTGAGTATGCCAGTTGGAATCTGAACTACGACATCAGCCTCGACGCCAACTCTCGCGCGCAAGCAGAGGTCACCGAAGAACTGCAAGCTGAGTTCCCGCAGACCGATCAGAACCGCGGCATCGTCCGATCCTTACCGTTGCGGTACCAGTCAGCGCCGGCGGCACCCGAAGACATCAGTGTCACGGATGGTGCCGGTGATGAGGTGCCCTTCGAGGTGGAAGATGAGGACGGATTCCGCAACATCCTGGTCGGTGACGACACGTTCGTCCATGGCACCCAGACTTATGTCATCAGCTACACCGTCGATGACGTCATGCACGCCACCGATCAGGCCGATGAATTCTACTGGGATGTGGTCCCCGTCGATCGGCAACAACCCATCGAGGATGTGACCGCCCAGATCCGGCTTGATTCCACGCTAAGCGCTGCAATGACGGGCAACTCGTCCTGTTATGTTGGCACCCCGGACGACTCAGCCTCCTGCAGTATTGAGACCACCGGTGATGGTGCGCTGAGCGTTTCGGAAACGCAGCTGCCGCCAGGTCAAGGGGTCACGGTGGCCATCGGTGTGGAACCGGGTACTGTGACCCAACCACCCGAACGCCAAGAAAACGTGTTGCTTGACGTCGTGCCGCTGCTGCTTGTGGGCGCAGCATTCCTACTGACTGCCGGTGGCGCGCTGAGCGTGCTGGCCATGGTTCGGCGATACCGTGACGATACCAGCCAGCCCAGCACACAATACGGCATCCCAGAGGGCATGAACCCGCTGATTGCCCGGTGGGTGACCGGCAGGGGCCACAATCCGATCGTGGCGACCATTCTTGATCTGGCCGTGCGTGGTGTGCTGCGGATTGAGGAACGCGAAGAGCACACGGGGAAGAAACCAAAAATGAAACCCGTCCTACGGCTCATCGACCCACAGCTGGCCACCGATCCGCTCGAGAGGCAACTGCTCGAAGGCATATTCCCCGATCTCACACCGGGCGAGACATTTACGTTCCCCAAAGACTCAAAAGACTTCACCAAAGCAGCCCAGAAAGTCGTGCAAGACAGTGGTGATGCCGTGCTGGAGCGCGGCTATCAACAAAAACTTCGCCATCGCGGGGCGGCGGTGGCCGGATGGGTTTCGCCGGTCTTTTTGATCCCGGCCCTCGTGCTGCTCATCATGGGCGCAAGCCGAGACAACACCGTGATGACCGTGCTCAGTGTGTGCTTGGGTTTGCTCAGTCTGATGCTCATGATCATTTGCGTGGTGAAACACCGTGTGCTGACGCCTCGGGGCGCAGCCGAGCGCACCCAACTGGAGCGGATGCGCCAGATGATCGACGCCTCCGAGACCGAACGATTAGACATCTTGCAGTCCTTTACCCACGCCAGCCGCCGAACGGCGGGCCCTGACTCCGAGAGCCAAACGATCCAGCTCTATGACCGGTTACTGCCCTACGCCGTGCTGTTTGGCAAAGAACAAGACTGGTCCGAGGTGCTCTTCGACACATACCAGCACTACCACGTCCCGGCCCCGATATGGTATCCAGCACTACTGCATCACGGTACCGACAGTCTCAGTCCGTTGAGTTCGATGCTCAGTTCGGTCAGCGCGGCCGCTGCGACCTCGAGCTCGGGCGCAGGTTCCACCGGTGGTGGTGTTGCCGGTGGAGGTGGCGGAGGCGGTGCCGCCGGTGGTCGATAAGATTTAGACGGTGAGCTTGAGCCACCGCTCGACGACTTCCTCGAGCACGTCGAACTGGTCCAGGTGCGTCGGGGAGTTGGTGCCGGATTGGCCCAGCAACCCACCCATGAGTTGACCGGCAAGCAGCGCCGTCGGGCGTGTATTGCCTCCGAAGTTCACCGCATTGGTGACGGCAGCGGCGTAGAGCTGCTCTGGCGCGACGGGTTGTTCCAGCGCATCGGCCACCGCACGGA
The DNA here is from genome assembly GCA_013393415.1 of Micrococcaceae bacterium. Lineage (GTDB taxonomy): Bacteria > Actinomycetota > Actinomycetes > Actinomycetales > Micrococcaceae > Yaniella > Yaniella flava. Next base: position 24,008 of record JABXHI010000043.1, on the reverse strand, counting down.
TTGCTGCCGCCAGCACCTCGTGGGCCGTCATCGGTGTGTTGACGGAGTCGGACAGGCCGGCGCGGATGCGTTCCGCCAGTTCGGTCCCGTCGTGTTCGTTGAGCCATGCCAAGACGTCGGTGACCGCGCTGAACAGTGTTTTGCCGGCGATGATGTGGTGGATCAGCAGGCTGAACGCCGCAGGTGCGTGCCAGGAGCCATGGGTAAGCACGGCGGCCTGCTGAGACATCTTGAGCACCCATTCGGCATCAACCTGGGGGATCATGCCGAACGGCGCAGACCGCACCAGCGCATCGGCACCATCGGAGTCTGTGCCGTGGGGCTTGCGCGGGGTGCCCATTTCGGTCTCCTCGAGCCCGGTCTTCGTGGTGTCATCGACGACGCCGGAGGTTACCGGATGGGTATCGAGCCAGCGGTCAAGCGGGGCCGGCAATCCGTCAGGAACGTCCCCGTACCGATTTTTGTACCAGCGCAATAGGGCCAGCCATACTGCAGCCGGAGGATCAGCTGCCTGACCGTCGCTGGCCCACTCCAAGACTTCGAGCAAACCGTCAGCCACATAGAGGCCCAGTTGGGTTCCGGTCGAAAATTCTGTGCCCTCGGGGTCAATTGCGGCGGCCTCGGCTGAGGCGCCCCCGTAGAACACCCCGGCGACGCGCGAAGAGAAGTTATCCATGGCCATAACCTTAGCGTGTCCTACCCGAATGCCTAGACTGAAGGGTATGCGGATTCTTCACACCTCGGACTGGCACCTGGGCCGATCATTCCACAACACGGATATGCTCTCGGTACAACAGCACGCCATCGACTTCATCGTCGCAACCATTACCGAGCGCGACATTGACCTGGTGCTCATTTCCGGTGACGTCTATGATCGCGCGCTGCCGCCAGTGGATGCGGTACGCATGTTCGATCAAGCACTCGTGGACCTACGCGCGGCCGGTGCCGAAGTGGTGGTGACCTCAGGAAACCATGATTCGGCCATCCGGCTCGGTTTTATGTCCCGGATGATGCGCAACGCCGGGGTCTACATCCGTACGATGCCGGAATCGGTCACGGAGCCGGTCGTATTTGACGACGGGAAGGTCTGCGTGTGGACGGTGCCCTATCTGGAACCCCGTCTCCACGCCGCCGAATTCGGGGTGGACGCGAATCACTACAGCATCATGTCGCATGTGATGGAACAGGTCCACGCCGAGATTGTGGCCCGCGGTCTCGAAGATGCGACACACCTCATGATGGCGCATCTGTTCGCAGCAGGGGCGTCGGGCTCGGATTCGGAACGCAATATCGGTGAGCACGTCGGTGCCGAAATCGGCTCACTCGGCCAGGTTCCCGCCGATATATTCGAGGGGATGGACTACGTGGCGCTGGGGCATCTCCATGGCCGCCAGACCATGTCCGACACGGTGCGGTATTCGGGTTCACCGGTGGCCTACTCGTTCTCGGAACACCAGCATCGCAAAGGCATGTGGCTCATCGAGACCGACGATATGACGGTTGACTGGGTCGACATCCCGCAGCCGAAGAAACTCGCCGTACTCCACGACGAACTCGAAGCACTTCTGGAATCTGACGAATACGCCTGGGCGGAGGAGGCCTGGTGCCAAATTACGGTGACTGATCCGCAACGGCCGCCGCGCGCGTTTCAACGGCTGAAACAACGCTTCCCCGATATGTTGAACTTTATTCTCGCGCCCACCGGCGGTGTCGAACAGCAAACCACCTACTCGGATCGCATTGCCAAAGCCACCACGGATCTTGACCTCGTGCTCGACTTCGTACACCACGTGCGCAACCGAGAGGCCTCGGTACAAGAACACAGCTGGTTGCAAGACGCCCTGAACCACGTGAATCGTGTCAAAGAACAGGACGTGAAATAATGCGCATCCACGCCCTCACGTTCCAAGCCATCGGGCCCTACGCCGGGCAACAGCACCTGGCGTTTGCCCAACTCGACCAGGTCGGTCTGTTTTTACTCGACGGGCCCACCGGCGCCGGAAAATCAACCATCCTAGACGTCATCACCTTTGCGCTCTACGGCAAGGCCGACGATGAGCGCAAAAATACCGAGCTCCACTCCACGCTAGCCAAACCCGGTGTCGCCCCGACCATTACGCTTGATGTCTCTTTCGGTTCGAGACGCTTCGTCATCGACAGGGTGCTGCAACACTTGGCACCCCGCCGCGGTGCCAAAGATCCCGACGACGTCGTGATCCGTCAGGCCAGCATTGCCCTGACCGAAATTATCGAGGGCGAATCGCGGCAGTTGACCACCCGGGTCGACGAAGCTCAACAGATCCTGCGCTCGGTGATCGGGCTGAGCCGCGAACAGTTCACCTCCGTCGTGCTGTTGCCCCAGGGCGATTTCGCACGATTCCTCAAGGCCTCGAGTAACGACCGCGAAGCGATCCTCCGACAGCTGTTTAACACCCACCGCTTCGACGAAATCGGAGACTACCTGGCCAACCAGGCCAAGAAACTTCGCGGCGCCGTCGAGGCAGACAGTGAGCGCCGCGACAGCCTGCGCGCCGGACTCATCCAGATCGCTGAAACGTGCACTGCGCCAGCTCACGACACCACCGACCCCGTGGACGAAAAACTGAGCGAACTCAGTGACGAACAGCTGATCGAACACGTCGAGAACCTCATGAGCCAGATGGAAACCCAAGCTCGCGACCGTGTCGAACAATCGACGACGAGACTGGAACAAGCTCAGAAACGGTTTGCCGAACTCCAGGAACAGCAAACCCAGATTCGGGAAGCCACTGACTACCGGCAACGTCGTCAAGCACACCATCAGGACGCTGGGGCCGCGAAAACCGCACGGCAACAGCTCACGATGCACGACCGTGCCAAACCTGTCGCGGACGCGCATCGTCACTTCCAGACCGCTCAACAGCAACAAACCGCAGCCATCGAGCAATGGCAACACCAGCTCGATGCGGCACAGCACGACCCCATGGTGGTCCACTGGGCCGCAGACCGCGATATTTTCACCGTGACCGTCGACGAGGTGGCGGCGTTGGTGGATGGTTGGAAAACCGTGGAGTCCTCCGCCATTCGGGCCGTCGAACAACTCCGGCAGCACGAAAAGACCCAGGCGACGATCACCGCACACCAACAGCAACTCACACAGCGCCAACACGCCCAAGAGCAACTCACTGAGCAGATTGCAGCCCGTCAACAAACCTTCGAAACGGTCCGAGAAGAACTCGAGGCGAGCAAGGCAAAGGCCGAACAACTCGCCGGCGTCGAACACACCCTCGAAACCGTGCAACAGCAACTTCGAGACGCAAAATCGAAACAGTCTGCTGCCAAAGAGGCGCATACGGCACAATTGGCAGCAAACACCGCGGAACAGGCCCGCGATGAGGCGAAGAAAACCTCCGATGACGCACTGGAACATGCCCAAACGCTGCTGCGTCGACGGATTGAAGCGGCCGCCGGATTCCTGGCCGAAAAACTCGAGGACGGTCAGCCCTGCGAAGTTTGCGGATCCATGAGCCACCCGGCCCCGGCCGAACTTCACGGCTTAGAAGAAATCTCCAATGACGCCGTCAAAACGGCAGAAGATCGCGCAACCGAAGCTCGTCGGGTCGCCAACGAGGCCGAACAAACGTACCAAAGCCGATCGACCACCCTGCACGAACTCCAAACGCGAGCCGGGGGATGGGGCGTTACCGAGGCCGACGCAGCAGTTGCCACCGTGGAACACAGCGTGGCAACCGCGCAGCAAAATGTTACCGAACTGGCTGCACTGCGCGCGCGCATTAAAGAACATGAGACTCGTGTCGAAGCGTTGCGGGCCGAACAATCCGCGGCAGAACAGCAACTGACCGAAACGACTACCCAGATCACCTCCATCACCACTGAGCTCGAGCAATTGCGCGCAGCATTAGCCGCCGCCCTGGGTGCATACGAAACCGTTGAGGCGTTGCGCTCCGCAGTCGAACCGGCTTACCGAACGGTGAGTCAGATTGTGAATCAAGGGGCTGACGTCTCTACGGCGGTCAAGGAGCAAACATCGTGCGCCGATCGCGTGGCCGAAGCGTTGCGGAAATCTGCAACCGACGAGGAACCCGCATTTGACGACGCCGATGCTGCCACAGCGCACCTGCTGGATGCTCAAACGTATCGAGAACATGACCAACTGGTGCGCCAATGGACCACCGAACACGACCGGCTCGAGGAAAAAGCAGGCCAACCCGCCGTCGTCGCCGGACTCAAACTCCTCGATGAGGGCCACAGCGCGCCGTCCGAAGAAGCCCTCGAAACGGCTCGGGACGCCCAGCACGCGGCGCAAGTTGCACTGTCACAAGCCAACCGAGAACACGGCAGCATCCAAGCCGCACACAACCAAGCGCGCGGCCAACATCAACAATTGGAAGAAGTCAGTCGACGCTCTGCTCACCAGTTGGCGACTTACGAAGAACTCGCGGGCCTCAGCGATGTCGTTGCTGGCCGGGGAGAGAACTCGGCGACGATGCCACTGCGCTCATTCGTGCTGGCCGGTTGGTTGGAACAGGTCGCGGCGAACGCGTCCGAACGACTCACCGGCATGACCGGGGGACGATACGAACTCAAACACGCTGTGGGCCATGGCGGACGTGGCCACGCCGGACTGAATCTCGAAGTGATCGACCACGTCAACGACACGGTACGCAACCCCTCCACCCTCTCCGGTGGTGAAACGTTCATGGCCTCACTCGCTTTGGCACTCGGGCTGGCCGATGCCGTGCAAGCACAGGCCGGCGGTGTCGCCATGGATACCCTATTCATCGATGAGGGCTTCGGCTCCCTCGATGCAGAAACCCTCGAAGACGTCATGGGGGTCCTGGATGCATTACAGGACGACGGGCGTCTCATCGGACTGGTCTCTCACGTTGAATCCATGAAACAGCAAATCCCGCACCGCATCCAAGTGCACAAAACGCAGACCGGCTCCAGTGTGAAGGTCATCGCCCCAGACTTGGCTTGATCGAACCGCTGGTGAACGCAAGTTGACTATATGGGGCCTGGTCGATTGACCTGCGGGTGTAAACCTGACAGGTTCGTAACCTACATCACGAGCAAACTGGTCAAGGGCTCGATTGTTGCACTAATTTGGGAGACTGATGAAAACTGATTGTTCACCTTGGACCAGTTGCCATGAACGTGATGAACACCTCTTTGTGCCGCCTGACCGGGGTAAAACCGGCCTTTTGCACTCAATAGGCGCCCACCAGAGCCTCTATTCCGTCTTTAAAAACCGGCCATTATTTTTGGGTTAACCTTTCGTTCATGTATCGATGTTTCACTGTGTGTGACATCGACAGAGCGAAGGGACTATCTCGGGTATGAGCCTAGATAATTCTACGGAGAACAGGGTCCTAAATTTTGATTCTCCGGGCGACGGCGCACCTATTGAAACAGTTCAACGCCCCCGCCTGCTGGACCGTCTACCAGTAACCGCTAGAACTCGAAAAGTTATCGAATGGTTCTCCGTGGTGTTCGCGGTGTACCTGTTGATCACCGCCGTGAATGTGATCGGCTCGGGATTCAGCGCGGCAACCGGTGGTCAAGCCGAAAGCATCTTTACCTTTGCCCAAAACCCCGTCGTCGGGCTCGTCATCGGTATCCTCGCGACCGTCCTCACGCAGTCTTCCTCTACCACCACTTCCATCGTTGTGGGTATGGTTGCTGGGGGACTTCCACTGGCTACTGCCATTCCGATCTTGATGGGTGCCAATGTTGGTACCACGATGACCTCGACGATTGTGTCACTCGGGGCAGCCGGGGATCGGAATCAATTTCGTAGGGCCTTCTCTGCGGCATCAGTCCACGACATGTACAACATCCTGTCGGTGGCGATCTTTTTCCCCCTCGAGTGGGCATTTGGCATCCTGGATCACGTCGGTACCTGGTTCGCCGGCCTGACCACAGGCTCCGATGGCGGCATCATCGCCACCATATTTACGACGTTTGGCAACGCGGTCTCCGCCGTGACCGATCCAGGTGCAAACGGCGTCGAAGCCGGACTCACAGCAGCGCTTCCGCCGGTCTGGGCAGGTATCGCAATGATCGCCGTCGGTGTTGGCCTGATCTTGATGGTCATCAAATTCATCTCCAGCATGCTTAAGGTATTGCTGGTTGGCAACGTCGAGAAAATGTTCCACAAGGCCATCGGTCGTGGCCCGATCTCTGGGATCTTCTCGGGACTGCTCATCACCGTGATGGTCCAGTCGTCATCAACCACCACTTCACTGACCGTGCCGTTGGCCGCCTCCGGCAAGTTTTCGCTGTGGCAGATCTACCCCTTCACCGTGGGCGCCAACGTCGGCACCACCATTACGTCTATGATTGCCGCCTTCGGCTTTACCGGTGGCCAAGCAACCGCTGCCATGACAGCAGCCGCAGTGCACCTGTTCTACAACATCTTCTCGGCATTGGTGATTTTCTTGGTGCCGTTCCTACGTCCGCTGCCCGTACTGGGCGCTTCATGGCTTGGAGCACTCGGAGCGAAGAACAAACTCTATGTTGTTGCCTGGTTGGCGGGACTCTTCGTCGTGCTGCCTGCCATCATGATAGGAATTACTGCTCTGTTCTAAACTTAATGCGCGTATTAGGTTTGGAAGAAGTAGTTTTTCCTCGGCTCTTGTCCGGGATCAATGAGCCGGTGCAGCGTAAACCGGAATTCGCCATCAACCTTGCTGATGTGGAGTTGATCAGCATGCAGAGCCTGGTGATGGTGCGAACACAATTGAACCCCGTTCGCCGTACTCGTGTCACCGTCTTCGGACCAATATTGAACATGGTGCACTTCGCATAACGACGCCGCCCAGTAACATCCGGGCACAACACAGCCCCGGTCTCGAGCAAGAATCGCGCGTCGAATGGGCTCGCTAAACTGCCGTTGTTGCTGACCACTCGACAACACTTGTCGTCGTCCGGTCAGTGTGATTGGCGAAACCCCAACATCGCAGCGTAGTCGAAAAATGACATCCGGGGGAATATACCTAGTAAAGATTCCCTGAGAGACTCGTGGTTGGAGTCGGTCCAAATTGTCATCGTCGAACAACTCACCAATATCTGTGGTTTTCGGTGGTGGAAGACTCATGACCGATTCGCCGACGTTCGTCGTCGAAGACTCGGACACCTGCGCGCCAGCGATTTCGGGGACATGGGTACTTTCGCCCTGGGACACTTCTGCCGTATGCATCTGAGCCAGTAGCGTCAACAGTCTCTCGCGCTGCTCGGCGTCAATCTCGGGTAGCAGCCCGGCGAGTTCTTTGCGGACGCCGTCCAACAGTGTCGCATAATCGGTAATCACCAGCATTTGTGTGTGCGCACCGCTGGCGCCACGGAAGCCGGACTTGTCCAAGTTGGCCATCCCAAATTTGATGAGATCGCGCAGCGCATGCATCCGACGATGGCCCTTGCTGCGGGTTTCAAATTCGGCGTCGTCGTCCTTGCCGCGCGGGTTGGTGAGCGCATACAGCATCGTTTGTGTCGCTTCATCGCCTTCGGCATCCATGATGACTTTGTACTCGATGGCGTTTTTGTTGCCGCGGACGGGCCCAACGCGACGCACATCGTACATGGCGTCGGTCTGTTGCTGGGAAAAGTTGTGGTCGGCCGGATCGAGTGATGCCATCGCTTGCCGTTTGCGTTCCCCGACGAATCGGCTGAACTCTTCGGGCGTAGTGGACTCGATTTTCGTGGCGAGATCCTTCTCAATCACTGTGCGCAGTTTGGCGCGGTAGGCTTCATCTTTGCCCGCGGTTTCGGCAGTTTTGTCGACGTCGTTGATCATCGACACGGCCGCAGAGAGTTTCCCAGGATTCACGCGGCCCTGGAATGCGCCAAGAATGGGCAGCCGAGTTTCGCCCACGGTCGTGCCGCGGTCGGGGTCGGTAACACGCGCCGGTGTCATGGATGCCGCAAGACGAACGCGCCCGGCGGCCTCGTGGCCGCGAATGCCATGGGTCTTTGCGATGAGGTCGTTGGTGTCGCGGAACGCTGTTTTGCCCCGGGGTAATCCCAGCGTATCGCGCAGCTTGACGGTGTCGAAGCCATCCTTGATCAGACCTGTGTAAAGGTATTGCAGGGGCGTCGCCGCGCGCAACGTCTCCTCGAGTTGCATAGAGCGCTGCAACACACCGTCACTGGGCACGTCAGGCTCTTGGTCGTCGAGCTGTTGGAATGCGCCGCGAATGAGATCGTGGAGTTGCTCGGTGGTCAGCTCACCCCAGTCAACGGGCCCGTCGACACCGGGGAGGTCGAGTGTTTCGAGCAGGTTGGGCGCGGTCGCGATGGTCATGGGGTCTCACCTCCGATCTAGGTGAGACCATCCTGCTACACATCGCGCCGCGCCGCCGGCCGTGTCGTGTGTTGTGTGGATAACTAGCCGAGCTGGAGCGTTTTAGTGGTTTCCTTGGTGACTTCGGCCAGCAGATCGGGGTGATCGTTGAGACGTTTGCCCAGCGATGGGATCATCTCGGTAAGTTTCGTCTCCCAGTCATTGAACCGCGTCGGGAAGCTGCGGCGCAGCAATTCGACCATGATTGGTGCGGCGGTCGAGGCACCGGGGGATGCTCCGAGGAGTGCGGCAATTGAACCCTCCGCACCCGAGACGAGTTCGGTACCAAATTGCAGGATGCCACCCTTGGCTGGATCCTTTTTGATGACCTGGACGCGCTGACCGGCGGTGATCAGTTCCCACCCCTCGTCTGCGGCGTCGGGATAGAAGTTGCGCAGTGCGTCGATTTTTTTGCCCTGCGATTTGGTAATTTCTGAGACGAGGTAGCCGACCAGGTCGAAGTTGTCTTTGGCGACGTTGAGCATGGGCAACAGGTTGTGTGGTCGCACCGATTTCGGTAAATCGAGAATCGAGCCGGTCTTCAAGAAGTTTGTGGAGAACCCGGCGAAGGGCCCGAACATCAAGGAGCGACGACCGTCGACGAATCGGGTGTCGAGGTGTGGTACCGACATCGGTGGGGCACCGACGGCGGCCTGACCATAGACTTTGGCGTAGTGCTGGTCGATGACTTCCTGGTTGGTCGAACGCAAAAATTCGCCCGAGATGGGGAACCCACCGAAACCTTTGGCCTCCGGAATGCCAGAGGATTGCAGCAGCTCCAGGGCGCCACCACCGGCACCGATGAACACGAAGCGTGCTTTGACGCTGCGCTTCTCGCCACCGATGCGGTCTTTGACATCAAGCTGCCAACGGCCATCGGTGTCACGCGACAGCCCGGTGACCTTATGGCCGTAGTGCACATCGACCCCGTCGTCGGCCAACTTGGTAATCATCTGGCGTGAGAGCGCACCGAAATCAACGTCGGTACCGGCGGTGAATCGTGAAGCCGCCACACGCTGACTGTCTGCGCGCCCCTCCACCAGCAGCGGAGCCCATTCTGCGATCTGATCCTGGTCTTCGCTGTGCTGCATATCGGCAAACAACGGGTTCGGCGCCATTGCCTCATATCGGGTTTTTAAGTATTTCGCGTGGTCATCGCCCCACACGAACGACATGTGGGGCAGCGAGTTGACGAAGTTCGACGGGTTGCTCAGTGTGCCGTTGTTGATCAGGTGCGACCAGAACTGCAGCGACACATGGAACTGCTCGTTGATGTTGATGGCCTTGGTAACGTCCACCGAGCCGTCGGATTTTGCGGGGGAGTAGTTGAGCTCACACAACGCGGCGTGGCCGGTTCCTGCGTTATTCCAGGGGTCGGATGATTCCTGCCCGGCCTGGTGAAGATTTTCGTACAGTGCGATGGACCAGTCTGGTTCCAATTCCTTGAGCATCGTACCCAAGGTGGCAGACATGATCCCACCACCGATCAACACAACGTCGTATTGTGAACCTGACTGCGGCACGTCGTTTCTCCTGATCTTCATTGATCTGTTCTGCTGAACATTTGATAACCATGCCACTCTACTACTGTCCAGTGGCGAACGATAAATTTAGTCAAGCAGTCGAACGTTGGCATATTGTTCGTCGAGAACCGGCGAAATTGGATAAAATTCGACGTCATGGCCTGAGGCTAATGCGGTGATCGGAAAGGTCAGTGGCACCGCGGGAATATCGAGGCTGATGGCTTCTTCGACCTGGGTCAACAGTGCGGTGCGGGCGTCTGCATCGTCTTCTACCCGAGCCTGGGCCAGTGCTTCGGCGACCGTCGGGTTGTTCCAAGAAAATTCGGCGCTGGACTGTTCGAAGAGCTCGGCCAACAGGTAGAACGGATCGCGCACGTAGACGTTTCGTCCAAAGAGGTGTAGTCCGCGGTCAGCGGAGCCGCCCATCACTTGGGACATGTAGTCGCCGTTGTGCCAGCTGCCGGGTTTGGCCACGATGTTGAATCCGGCAGCGGCCAGACGGCCCGATAGATACGAGAAGAGCTTTTGCGGCTGCGTCATGTAGACCCGTTCGGCACCGGTGGGGTACCAAAACTCGATGGGTTCGCCGTCATAACCAGCGGCGTCCAAAAGGTTGCGGGCACGCGAGAGACTGGCGTTGTAGGTGGTGACGCCATCGGAACGTTCTAATAACGATGGCGGGTTGAACTGATGGGCCACATACGACCCTTCCAAATGCAGCGTGTCGACCATATCGGTGCGGAAGAGTGCGTGAGCAACCGCTTGGCGTACGTGAAGATCTTGCAGTGCCGGATGCGACTGGTTGATGCCCAAATACAGCACAGCCAACGGGTCGCGTTGGAGCACTTGGTAGCCGGATTGGACGAGTTCGCGCAGTATGGCAGGTGAGACCGCGTCGAAGACGTCGAGTTGTTCGGTGGTCAGTCCGTAGAGCCGTTCGTGCAGGTTGGGGACGGGGATGACGGCGACGTCGTTGCCGTTGTTGACGGATTCCAGCGCCAGCGTCGAACCGCTGGTATCTCCCCAGCGGTATGGTCCGGTGCCGGCCAGCGGGACGTGTGGTAACCCGTTGTCCAATGCCTCATCAAAGGCGGCCCATGAGGCCGGTGAGCTGATCGCGAAGGCCGGATGCGTCAGCGAGGAAATGAGGGATTGCACGGGGTCGGTCAGGGTCAGGGTCACCGTATATTCATCGGTGGCTTCAACGGATTCCAGTAGGCAGGAATCTTCGGAGGCATACCCGCCAAACACCACCGAATAGGGCAGGCGGCCAACCTGTCTGAGTTGCTCATCACCGAGGAGCTCATCGACGCTGCCCCAGCGTTCAAAGTTTGACACGACGACCTCAGCGGTCAGTTCGGTACCGTCGTGGAAGGTGACGTCCTCATCAAGTTCTAGGACGAGTTCGAGCCCGTCGTTGGAGAAACTCCAATCGATGGCGAGCTCGGGGATGGTTTCACCGGTTTCTTCGTCGACGCCGATGAGGTTTTGGTACACCTGACGGCCGAGTCGGTGGGTTTCGATGTCGTTGGTGACGGCCGGATCGGTGGTTAATGCGCGCGCGGGCACGCCGATGCGAAAGGTACGGGAGGTCGAGCCCGGACTTGGGCTTTGTTGCGGCGAGGCAGCGGCTGGCGCTACAAATGGTGTCAGCCCCAGTGATGCGAAACCAGCCAGCAGGGCGCGTCGGGAAAGATGCATGGTCGATCCTTCCTGAAACTTGTGCGGCGAGCCGGCGAGCGGTCCACCTCGAACACGAGATCTCGCCAAGATCATCACTATGGTATCTGTGCTTCGACGCGTTGGGGAACTGCAACACCGCACGCCATGAGAAATCGCAAGGGTGGAATGAAAAAACTGGCTAGGACAGCGCCGTCCTAGCCAGTCAATGGAGTGCGGGCGAGGGGACTTGAACCCCTACGTCTCGAAGACACTGGAACCTAAATCCAGCGCGTCTACCAATTCCGCCACGCCCGCGAATCCGTCATGATGGACCGAGGAACAAGCTTATCCCATGCACAACAGATTGCATAATTGCATATCAGGCTTCGGCTAGGCCCAAGTCACGACGCAGTTTGTCAACGTGGCCTTTGGCCCGCACGTTGTACTGTGCCAGTGCCACGGTGCCATCTTCGTCCACCACGACGGTCGAACGGATGAGTCCCACGGAGACTTTGCCGTAGTTCTTTTTCTCACCCCAGGCGCCGTATGCTTCGGCGACGGCGTGGTCCCCATCGGAGAGGACGGGGAAGTTCAGCTCTTCTTTTTCGGTGAACTTTTCGAGTTTGTCGACGGGGTCTGGTGAGATGCCCAGCACGGTGTAACCATCGGCGCTGAAGCGCTCCAAGCGGTCGCGGAAATCGCAGGCCTGGGTGGTACACCCCGGGGTCATCGCCTTGGGGTAGAAGTACACGATCACTTTCTGGCCGGCGTAGTCGGCGAGCGAGACGGTGTTGCCGTCGGCATCCTGCAGGGAGAAGGCGGGGGCGGTGTCGCCCGGGGTCAAACGGTTCGTCATGAAATCATTCCTTTGCATCAGGTGGGATGGCCCCAGTCTACCGGGGTGGTTACTGCTGGGAGAGCCCGTCGGACATGCGGGTGAGGTTTTCTTCCAAGAAGGAGAGGTAGGTGTCACCGGGTTGGCCCTCGGGCGCGAGCTCATCGGAGAAGACGGTCGCGTGGATGTCGACGCCGGTTTCATGGGCGATACTCTCCATGGGCGCCTGTGACACATTCGACTCGATAAATAGCGACGGTGGTTCATGTTCGTTGACGAATTCGACCGTCGAGATGAGCTGGTCTGGTGTGGCAATCTCATCGGTATCGATGGCCCAAATATAGCCTTCTTCTAGATCATAGCTTTCGGCGAGGTATTGGAACGCGCGCTCGGAGGTCACCAGCACGCGGCGTTCTTCGGGCAGGTCACCGATCTCTTCTTGATACCGCTGCGCTAGCTCGTCTAGTGAGGCCAGGTAGTCGGCGAGATTCTGTTCATATGCTTCAGCATTGGCCGGGTCGACGTCGATGAGTCCTTCGGCCACGTTTTTGGCCATGAGCATCCCCGCATTGGGGTCAACGAACGCGTGGGGATTGACCGTCTCGTCGGAGTCATCGGTCAGATATAGCGGTTCGATGCCCTCGGATGCGGCATACGTGTGGTCTTCGGGGTGCTCGACGGTTTCGATCATGCGCCAGGCCCACCCGTTTTCGCCACCTTCCAGGTTGAGGCCGTTGTAGAAGACCGCATCGGCATCGGCCATGGCTTTGGTATCCGTTGGGGTGGAATCAAATTCGTGGGGGTCTTGGCCAACCGGCACCAGGTTGTACACGTCCACGTGCTCTCCGCCGACCTCGGAGACGATGTCCGACAGGATCGAAAACGTCGAGACGACCCGGAGGTTATCCGAGGCGGGCGTGTCCGATTCAGCGGTGGTACAGCCCGCCAGGAACACGGCGCAAACGCTCAACAGCGCAACAATCCAGCGACGGCTCATGGCAACGGCGCCTTGCGTGATGCGTCGTGGACCTGACGGCGATCGCGACGTTTATGTAGCTGCGTCCACACGTATCCCTGATGGGGGCTGAAAAAGAATGCGAGGACAAATAATGCGAAAGCGGTCAGCACAATGGCCGGGCCGGATTGCAGGTTGAAGGCGTAGCTGAAGTACATCCCCGCGATCGAAGACAGCATGCCAAACAGTGCGCCCAGCCACATCATCGTCGAGAATTTCTTCGACAACAGGTAGGCCGTTGCTGCAGGGGTGACCAACATGGCGACGACAAGGATCACGCCCACGGTTTGGACCGCCGACACGGTAACGATTGCTAGGCCAATGAGTACTGCATAGTGGATCCGTTTTGTGGGAAAACCATAGGCGGTCGCCACGTCCGGGTCGACCGTGGTGATCAACAGTTGCTTATAGAACAACACGACGAGGCCGATGATGAGCACCGTAATGCTAATGGATTGCCACATTTCGGTTGCCCGGGTGGTCAGCACGTCACCGAAGAGGATGGCGGTCAACGACACCGACGATTCGGTTCGCGATAACAGGATGACACCGGCGGCGAGAAACGCGGTGAAGACAATCCCTATTGACGTGTCGCGTTTGAGTCTCGAGTTGGTGTTGACGAAACCGATTCCGGCGGCGGCGAGCAGACCGGAGATCAGTGCGCCGAAGAAGATATTTGCCCCGAAGAAAAAGGACACCGCAATACCGGGCATCACGGCATGCGATATGGCGTCGCCCATCAGGGAGAGGCCGCGCAGAATAATGAGCGAGCCAATGACCCCGGAGACCATGCCGATCGCAACGGCTGTGATGGCGGCGCGTGCCAGGTGTGGGTAGTTGATCAGGTCGTATATAAATTCCACTGATTACTCCGGAAGGCCAAGCAGGTTGGCGCCAAATGTTGCGGTGAGGTTGGTCGCCGTTAAGGTCTCAGAGACCGGGCCTTGGGCGATGAGGTGTTGATTGACCATAATGATGTGGTCGAAATATTGTTCGATGGTCGACAGGTCGTGGTGGACCATGACCACGGTGCAGCCACTGTCACACAGCTCGGTGAGGACCTCGATGATGTTGGCTTCGCTGGTCGCGTCGATGCCCATGAGCGGTTCATCGAGCATCAGGATGTCGGCGCGTTGCGCCAGGGCGCGGGCAATGAAGACGCGCTGTTGTTGACCACCGGAAAGATCGGAGATCTGACGATCAGCAAACTCCTCCATGTGCACGCGCATTAAGGCCCGACGGGCAATTTCGCGCTCCAGTTGGCCGGGGCGTTGGAACAATTTCAGGTTCGGGTAGGTTCCCAACAGCACGGTGTCGAACACGTTGATGGGGAAATCCCAATCGGTCGTGGAACGCTGCGGTACATACCCGATGCGCTTGCGCACCGCATCGACGTGTTGGTCGAAGAACCGAACCTTACCGTGGGATGCTTCTACCAGGCCAAGCGTTGCCTTCAAAGTGGTCGACTTCCCAGACCCATTGGGGCCGATGATGCAGGTCATCTGCCCGGCGGGCACTTCGAAACTGAGATTGTTCACAGCCTTGACGCCACGGTATGACACGTGCAGATTTTCGATCGACAACACGTCACGGGTCACGTGTGGGCCTTTCACCTTGGGGCAGCAGCTGTATTCTGTGGTTCCTAATCTACGGCCAATGGGATGCACCGGCGCGAAAACGGCATGCCCTGATGATATGTTCGCCATGACGAACTTTCAAATATGGCTCGGCGAATGTTTCGTGCATGTTGAGGGCTCGGTGCACGGGTGGTGTCACGCGAGGCCCGGTGCTATGCGGTTAACTGCGACAACGGTATCGTAGGGACAGATAGACCACGGAATACAGGCCTTGGAGGGCGCTCAGTGGACAACACACTTGAAGAACTCAAAGAGCAGCGGAAGAAACAGCCCAGCTTTAGCGTGTCACAACTGTGGACGGACCCGGTGGGTCGCGTGGGTATGCGCGCCTTGCAGTTGCTGTTGATCGGTACCGTGGTGGGGTTGGTGGTGCTTGCACTGCTGAATCTCACGGTCGTCGTGATTCCCACGGTGATTGCGATCATTTTGGCGTGTGCGCTGTGGCCGGTGGTGCGTCTGTGTCGTCGGGTCATGTCGAACCTGTTGGCCGCGTGGACGGTGTTTCTGGGATCGCTCTTGGTGCTGGGTGGTATCGGTACCGCGTTAGTGTTTTCGGTAATCAATGAGTGGCAGACCCTGGTGGATCAGGCTGTGCAGGGTTTCAACCAGGTGCGTACTTGGGCTGAAGATGTCATGGGGGATCTGACGTTTTCTATTGACCAACAGCAAATCGATTCGGCCATCGACACAGTTACTGGCTTTTTGACCTCAGCGGAATTTGGGACCGGCGCGGTGACGACGATTAGCGCGGCGGGCTCGTTTTTCACCGGCCTCGTCTTGCTGCTGGTGATGCTGTTCTTCCTGCTGAAAGATGGCGATCGGATTTGGGCGTTCTTTGTCTCCTGGAGCCCGGCGCACTTCCGTAGCCAATGGATCGCATCGGGGGATCGTGCCCAGCATACTTTCGGTGGCTACATTCGCGGTACGGCTATCATTGCCGCGGCCGATGCGGTCGGTATTACCTTGGCACTGTTGATCTTGCAGGTTCCGCTTGCGATCCCGCTGGGTGTGGTCGTCTTCCTTGGTGCGTTTATCCCAATGGTTGGTGCCACAGTCGCGGGTATTTTAGCCACGCTGGTGGCACTCGTGGCCAATGGGCCTGTCGTCGCGCTGATTGTGCTGGGTGCGGTGATTTTGGTCAACCAGTTGGAGGGCAACTTCTTGCAGCCGGTGGTCATGGCGCAAACACTGAACTTACACGCCCTGGTCATCTTGATCGCGCTGGCCGCGGGTACCGTGCTCGCCGGTATTGTCGGGGCCGTGTTGTCGGTCCCGCTAGTTGCGGTGGCCTGGAGCGTCATCAAAGTCTGGACCGGACGCGATGAGCACATGCAAGTTGATCCGGTCGATACAGCCGAGGAGCAAATTGCAGCCGTGAGCGCCGAACGAGAGCGCGTACTGGAACAACAGAAGCAAGACCGCAAGGCCGAAGCCAAAGCGAAGAAAGCTCGTAAAGAGGTCGAGAAGCAAAAAGCTGCTGTTGCCGATGACTAACCGTGCCGGGTAGGCAGGTTATTCTCGGTTCTCGAGCCATTCTTGAGCCACATCATCCGAAGAAGCCTGGTCGTCTACCGAGCGCGTGTTTAACTCGACCAAATCATCGGCGGTGAGGTCTGCTTGGACCGTGTTGATGACCTCGACGGCTTGGTCGTCGAGGTCTTCACTGGCAACCGGCACCACGTTTTGCGGCAGGATGAGGTGTTCTGGGTCGTCTAAGATCACCAAATCTTCTGCTGCAATTGCAGGGGAGGACGTGTAAATATCGGCGACGTCCACATCGCCGTCGACGAGTGCGCTCACGGTCAGGGGCCCGCCAGAATCTTCGACACCCACCACTTCAACGGTTACCCCGTAGAGTTCTTGTGCGCCGTCGGGCCCGTAGGGACGTGCCTCAAATTCTGAGTTGGCGGCCATCGTGACGGAGTCGCCGAGATTCGTCAGGTCACCAATGGACTCCAGCTCGTGTTCCTGTGCCGTCTCAGAAGTCACGACATAGGAATCCTGGTCGGTCGCCTCGGCCCAGTCGAGGACTTGCAGGCCATCGGGTAGTACGTCTTGTGCTTGACTGTGGACTGCTTCGGGTGAGCCGGTTTCGGCCTCATCCTGGTAGTACTGCACCAGGTTGCCCGTGTATTCGGGGAGCAGGTCGATTTCTCCGCCTTCGAGTTCTGGCATGTAGACCTCGCGCTGGCCGATCTGGAATTCACGTTCCACGTCAAAGCCTTCTGCTTCGAGTGCCTGCGCATAGATTTCTGCAACGATCTCATTGGAATAGTACGCCTGCGAACCGATGACGATCGCGTCTTCACCGGCGGTGGTCTCACCGTCACCCTCTTCCAGTGGGTCAGTGTTGGCACCACAGGCGGTGAGCAACAGCGCGGCGGAGGTCAGTGAGATGACGGAGTACAGAACGGGACGTGATGATGCAGGCTGTGATTTCATATCAGTTCACATTACGGTCAGCGCGCGGACCAGGGCAACGGATTATTGACGGGCACTTGCCAGCACAACATTGAGACGACGAACGCCGGCGGGCGTGGCCACTCGTTGCACTAACCCAAACAGTGCATCAGCGACGATGACCAGCACCATGATCCACACGGCCGCGCCCAACATCATCGGGGTGTTCTGCGTGTTGATCCCGAGGAAAATGAACCGACCGAGCCCGCCGGCGCCAACGTAGGCCGCCAGGGTTGCGGTAGCCATGACCTGAATGAAAGCCGACCGAAGCCCGCCGATCAGCATCGCTAGCCCCAGCGGTAGATGGATTCGTGTGACCACCTGGGGTGTCGTGAACCCCTGCGCCCGGGCGGCGTCCAATACTGAACGATCGATGGAGCTGATGCCCGAGTAGGTACCCGCCAGAACGGACGGGATCGCCAGAATGACCAGTGCGATCATCGGGGGCAAGGCCCCAATGCCCAGCAGCAGCCCGAATAAGGTGATGAGCCCGAGGGTGGGTAGGGCACGTGCCGCACCGGTGATCGACACAATGAGACCGGAGAATCTTCCGGTGTGGCCAATCCACCAACCCGTTGGAATCGCCAGCAGCGCAGCGAGCACAACGGCCACCACACTGTATTGCAGGTGCTCGAAGCTACGAGTCAGCAGATCGTTGCCACCGGCGCTCCACGTTTCAGGACGCAGTAACCAGCGGAAGGTTTCGACGATGACGTTCATGCAACCACCTTCCGCCAGGGCAACAGCAGTTTGCCCGTCACCAGTAAAAGGCCGTCCAGAGCGCCGGCCAGGCCCAGTGTCAGGACGATACCGACCAAAATTTCAGCCACGATTTGGCGCTGGAAACCATCGGTAAATAACGTGCCCAATGACGGGATACCCAGGACTGCTCCGACCGTACACAGGGCGATCGTCGAGGCGGTGACGACGCGAAGCCCGGTGAGAATGACCGGTGCGGCCAGCGGGAGATCGACGGTAAAGAAACGCCGCACCGCAGAGTAGCCCAGGGCCGTGGCAGCCAACCGGGTCTGTGACGATATCGCATTGAACCCATCGGCAACCGAACGCACTAACAAGGCAATCCCATAGAGGGTCAGCGCAATGACCACGTTGACTCCGTCACGAAGTCCAGCCCCGGTGATGACGGGCAGGATGATCAACAATGGCAACGACGGGATAGCAAAGAGCAGGCCCGAACCGGTGATAATCGGTCCCGACAAACGCGGCAGCCTGTGCGCCAACCAGCCCAATGGAATTGAACACAACAACGCGGCAACAATCGCCGGCACGCTCAGCACAATATGCCACCCGAGCGCTCGCAGTATGACATCGAGATTTTCGAGCACCCACGTCATGTTTGCTCCAAGAAGCCTGCCGGACGACCCAGGGAATCCACCACCAGGGTGCGACCGTCCTCGGTGATGCGCGTCCGTAGGTTCTGGTCCATGCCGTTGAGCCCGAGAAAGTCCTCGACAAAGGCATTCGCCGGCTCGGCGACGAGCTGGCCGGGGGAGTCTTGCTGCACGATCCGGCCGTGTTCTGCCAGCAGAATGATCTCGTGGCCCAAGCGCAGTGCCTCGTTCATATCGTGGGTCACGAAGAGCATGGTGGTGTCCAGTTCGGGCTGAATATCGAGTAGCTGTTGCTGCAACCCTGCACGCACGAGCGGGTCGACGGCACCGAAGGGTTCATCCATCAACAAGATATTGGGCTCGTCAGCCAAGGCTCGGGCAACCCCGACACGTTGTGCTTGACCTCCGGAGAGTTCTGCCGGATAGCGTCCGCCCATATCGGCGGGCAATTCGACGAGCTCCAACATCCGGCCAACGGCATCCCGGGCCGTCGCTTTTGTTGCACCGTTGAGCCGCGGGACCACGGCAATATTTTCGGCGACGGTCTTATGCGGCAGCAGTCCGGCATGTTGCATCACGTAGCCGATGCTGCGTCGCAACTTCACCGGGTCCAACTCGGCAATATCATCCCCGTCGATCCGTATAGTCCCAGACGTGGGCGTGACCATCCGATTGACCATGCGCAACAGGGTGGTCTTGCCGCATCCCGATGAACCGGCCAGTACCGTAATCGTCCCGGTCTCCACGGTGAAACTCGTGTCCTGGACCGCCACCACCTCGTGTGCGGCACGTCGCGGTCCCGGATAGGTTTTCGTGACCGATTCAAATGAAATCATGTGCAACTTTCCTCGAGAGGACAACAGACTCTTTCGATGCTATCGCGTGAGGAACACTCTCCGTGAGACGTGGTCTTTTCCCATCAGTACTTCTCATGAAGGCACACACTTTTATACTGTGACCAGCAGACCATGAACGATATAGTGACGGGGATCGAGCATGCGAATCACCATCTTCGGAGCCAGCGGACGCACCGGCCATCACGTCGTGGACCAAGCCCTCGCTGCAGGTCACCACGTCACAGCGATAGTGCGCAACACGGGTTCGTTTGCTGATGAGACCACGGCACCAGGACAGCTGAGCATCGCGGCCGCCGATGTCATGAATCCACCGAACATTACACCTTATATTGAGGGTGCCGATGCGGTGGTCTCAACGCTTGGCGCTCGCGGTTTTCCCATGCGTGCCACAACGGTGTGTTCGGATGCGATGGGGAGCATTATCGACGCGATGAGCGCAGCGGGCGTCCGGCGGCTCATTGCCATGAGTGCCGTAGATTTTGGCAACGCTAAGGGCGATGGCGTGCTCATGCGGCGCATTGCTCGTCCGCTCGTTTTGGGTTTTCTCCGTGGGAGTCTGCGCGATCTGCGGCTGATGGAAGGAAAAATGGTCGCCAGCCGCTTGGAGTGGACGGTCGTGCGAGCACCGCAGTTATTGAACCAGGCACGTGGGCACTACCGGGTTGCTTTCGACAACCACCTGCCGGGCGCAGTGTTTGCCCGACGGGCAGATGTCGCAGATTGTATAGTTCAACAGCTGGAGAATCCTGTGACGTTTCGACAGTTCGTGACCGTCGCTCGCTAAATTACGGGGCCCACTGGTGAAAGGTTGGCGAGGGCTAGTCCGTTTCGCAAGAAAATGCCCACATCACACCGAACCGATCAAAGATCTGACCGTACCAGTCACCCCACGGAGCTTGTTCGAACGGCATGCCGATGGAACCGCCGCCATCGACAAGCTTGTCAATGTAGGTCCGTGCTTCATCTGGGGTGTCCACGGTATACAAGAGTGAATACGCAGTGCCTTGTAGCGGGTAGTCTTTGCCATCATCCATTGCATCCCCGCCTGCAATAACGCCAGCGGGTAGTACTAGCGTCGAATGTGCGACGGCTTGGGGATCGGGCTCAAAGGGCAGACCCTCCATGGGCGTATCGCCATAGCGCAGGATGTTGAGCTCGCCTCCGAACACCTCGTGCCAGTGTTCCATTGCCTCTGCGGTTGTACCGGGAAGTGCTACATACGTGGCCAGTGAGTGCGACATGACGGTCTCCTGTTCGGAAGGCTGGATGCCGTCAGTTTATGTCGTAGATTCCCGCTGCGGTAGGCCCTCTTTGTCACTCAGCCGGTTCGGCGCTCGCGATTCCCAGGCTTCCGTGAGTAGCTCCGCCAGCTCATCAATGGCAACATGATCGAGCCGAATCAGTACGCTGACATGGCCGTGATAATGCTCGGTAGTGACAACTTTTCGGGATCTGCATCGAGTGGTTCTTGGCGATGCTCCATACTCGGACGCCAACACACCAGGACGTCGGATTGTTCATGCATCCGCGCCAAAATTTGCCCGGCGACATAGAACGCCGGTTTTCCGTACGAGGTCTTTTCAATAACTTCGGGTAATGCCGTCGCGAGCTGACGTACATCCTGCTCAGTGCTCATCTATTATCCTGCCTAAACTTTGGTGACTGGTGTTGAGAAGGCCCTCTCCGATATGACTTGTAGAAGTCGTTTGTGTTCTGAGAAGTGGATCTTTTGTGGGGCTTTTGCCGCGGAAGGGTTCGTATGACTGAGTAAACTAGGTGAAGTTTGGTGAACTTATCTATCTAGCTCCATCATCAGCTCATCATGCGAAATTCGTTCTTCCTGGCGAGCCGTTTTCGCGCCTTCGATGTCAATTTGGTTCTCTAGTGCTTCAATGGCCCGGTCGTAAAATTCCGGTGAGACAATCACCGCCCGGCGGTTCGTCCCGCGAGCAGTAATCTCGACGGGGGATCGCTGCGCCGCAGCAATGTAGTCACTTTGATGATTGCGAAACTCGGACTGGCTGATGGAAGTCATGACTTCATTGTCCAACTCGTACGCGCTAAAAACTAGTGCGCGCATCAGGTGTCCGAAAAACACAGGGCAGCCCATCTCTTTACGGTCGATGGGCCTATATCTGTGTCTCAGTAATGGAACGCAATTCGGCGACCTGACCCAACCTAGGCTTTCCAGCTTTTTCCGGTCAAAGCAGTCCTGACGTAGCCTCGACCGCTCATTGTATAGCGCCTTTAGCATGGACGTATCCTGCGTCGGATAACAGCTGTCTGAAGAAAAAATGCCATCGCACTGGAGTGCAGCACGAGGGTGTATGGTACTCCCCGCCGGACTCGAACCGGCAGCCTACTGATTATCTGTTCTTCGATAGTTCGCCAGAGATTGTCTTCAAATTGCTGTGCCGGACCTTGCAAGCTTTCTCGGGCGTGAACTATAGTTGACATATAGTTGAGGTTGTCAGGTCGGCGATATTTGAACGATGGCTGAGAAAGCTGAAGGATCGCCACGCTGTTGCCCGAATCCTCGTCAGGGTTGAACGACTGGTCGCAGGGAATCCCGGTGATGTAAAACCGTTCGGTGGTGGGGTCTCTGAATTACGGATTCGTTATGGTCCAGGCTACAGAGTCTACTTTTTGCAAGAAGACGATCAGTTGATTTTGTTGCTAGCAGGAGGGGACAAGTCGACACAGAGCGCAGATATAACGACTGCTCATAGTGTTGCTGACACTTGGAAACAAGCGCAAGGAGGATCACGATGAGTAATGGTGTAGAAACTTTTGCTCCATTTGATACGGCTGACTACTTAAATTCTGTCGAAGACGTTGCAGCGTACCTGGAGGCAATCATTGAAGAAGGTGACGATGATCCAAGTGTGATCGCGCGGGCCCTCGGTGCTATTGCTCGATCACGAAACTTTAGCGAGATTGCCCGACAAGCTGGTATGAGTCGTGAGGGGCTGTATAAAGCGCTCTCCGCTGATGGCAATCCGAGCCTGGCCACTGTGGTGAAGGTTGCTCGAGCTCTCGGTCTTCGTTTGCACTTCGAAGCCATCGCATAATCCGGTCCAAGCTCGACTCCATAGTGATAGAAGCGCAATATACGGCCCTCATGAAAATAGATCTTAGGCTTCTCTGCGTTTCTCAGGTCTGTCCGAAGTGTTGGGTGCATTCGGGGGAATAATAGAAATTATAGAACTTCGTAGCTACTACTTAATCACTGACTGATAAGCAGAAGCCGCAACTCGCGAACTTATTTAAAGCTGGAACACGGAGTTGGCAAATAGGCTGCGAGAGATTCTTGCGCATATCAGACATGAATCCGATTATCTTGCCACGATTGATGGCAAGGTTGTCGGATGGCTTCAGGGTGACTATGAAGGAGGGTTTGGCATAACTTTGCGGGACGGCAACGCGAAAGCGTTGACGAACGCAGGAAGAGTTGCATGGCAGGGGCAGACAACACAGCAAAGCGTTGGAACCATAATACTTATTACGATCGCCTCGTGCTGAGTGCTATGCCGAAGGGGGCTGGGACTGCTCTCGACATCGGTACAGGGGGCGGTTTGCTGGCACACGCGTTGCGTGAGTCTATCCCGGATGTCACGGGAATTGACATCGATTCCAACGTGCTCGCCCGGGCTCGTGAACAATGCTCGGACATCACTTGGCTCATCGGCGACGTCATGCAGCTTGCACTGCCGGAGAGTCACTTTGATCTTGTCGCTTCGATCGCCACCGTTCATCATCTTCCCGACCTCACGGCAACCTTGAACAGACTTGCAGCCCTGACGGTACCGGGCGGAGTCCTCGTCGTCATCGGTTGTGCTCGGAGCAGCACGCTGAGCGACTACACCATCGACTTGCTTGGCGCCGTCCAGCACAGGGCACTTCCACGCAAGTACGGCTACTGGCAGCACTCAGCACCCGTCGAAATGCAGTTCCCGCACACCTATGCCGAAGCCAGACGGATCGCAAGGGCCACTCTGCCTGGAAGTGAGTGGAGGCGCCTTCCTCTGTTTCGGTACGCCCTCGTTTGGCGACGACCAGCGTAACCACGGTCAGCCCTGCTATATTGTGAGCCGTAATGCCGAATCCATGATGTGTTGCTTCAATGAAAGTGGTCAGTTTAACTCATCTGATTCCCAACAGTTCGCACCATTTACAGATGGGACTACGGGCATAACCCTGGCTTAAAGGACAAAACGTGTGCTTTTTATCTGCCGAGTCGCCTGCTGTCATGCGGTAAAACGCAGATCGTCATAGGCAGCAGTCTATGTGAGTGACTCTTGCTGGAAGAAAACCCAAATGTGATGT
>JABXHI010000042.1 GCA_013393415.1 Micrococcaceae bacterium | reverse complement strand
GGGGAAGTTCCTTCGCATATTCGGGGTTGGTTTGCACTTCCATCGAAACGCGAGCTCCCCATGCCTGTCCTGTGCGACACGCCCGAACCAATCACCAATTTCCGGTCCCTATCCGCGCAATCTCTTAAAGAGGTCGGCGGCCGCTATCGAAACACGTCTGGATTGAACAACGTGATAGATAACGGCCGCCGCCCGCATTCCTGTGAGCTTCGAGGCGATTGCCGGTTAGTTTACCGTTTTGCGTCGGTGGGAGATGAACCAAGCCGTGGTGCCGGCTCCTACACTCAGCAGCCCTGCAACAATAAGGGCAATGGTGCGTTGAGTACCAGTGCTGGCCAACAACCCTGTCTCATCGTGCGCGTCTGCTGAACTAACGGTGTCGACTGACTCAGCATCATCGGCCTGTTTGTCAGTACCTGTACTCTCGCCCGAATCACTGGAACCAGACCCTCCCGGGGCTTCGCCGTCGGGTTCTCCCCCGTTCTGCTCTGCGTCCCCGTTGCCTTCGCCATTTCCGGTATCCTCACCGTCTTGGTTCTCCCCGGCCCCGGTGCCGTCACTGCTTTCGGCTTCAGTCACGGTCACAGAGCGGCTGGCGATTGCCTGGTTACCGTTCGCATCTTCGACCACATAGGTGAGGGTATAGATACCCGGAGTTTCAGTATCGACCGAACCGATGACCTGGACTGCGTCGGTGACGTCTCCGTCCGTGTTATCGGTGGCTTCCACACCCTCCATGGGATCAAACGTGTCGCCTGCGGCAACCGAGATCGGATCGGCAGGAACCTGAAGCTCTGGTGCTTCGGTGTCGGTTCCGGCGGCTACCGCGGTGAATACACCCATGTGATCGACCTGGCCGGCTGCCAGTTCTTCACCCGTGGCGGTATCAACGCTGGTGGCATACCAGGCATAGGTTTCGCCTTCTTCGAGTCCAGCCCATTCCACACTGGCGGGCCAGCCGGACTGTGCGGTGGCTTCACCAATGACCGTGTCGGTCGGTGAAGTGACCATGACGTTTTCGGTCTCGAAACTGGTGGTGCGCGATGTCAGTTGGATGGGCAGGCGTGTGTCATCTTCGGTCCCGTTGTAGCGTTCATCCGAATCGTACTCGGTGGCGCCAAAGTTATTTAACAGTGGAGAATAGGTGTCAACGATCAATTCGGAACGATCCACATCGAACTGCAGCATGCGGAAAAACGAGCCCCCAAAACGCAACGTGTCTTCGGCGGTAAGACCATCCACACCGCTTAAGCCCAGTTCATCCGCGGTGACCAGATATCGTTGGTAGTCAGCCAATAATTCAACGACGTGGTTGTTTTGGCTCCCGACATCTTGTCGCACATCAATGCTGACACCGTGTTCGTGTCCGGAGAGAACCAAAAACACGTTATCGTGCTGTTTGAGAATGTCGTCATCGATACGATCACCGTCAACCGAGAAAGCTGACCCACGACCGGCCTGATCATTGCTGGCCTTCTTGTGTGCGTGCGTCATGACCATCGCGTTGCGGTCTGAGTATTGCTCCAGGACTTCATTCGCCCAGGCAACCTCATCTTCATCGACGCCGTATCCCAGATGCAAGGCGATGAAATCTAAGCCACCGGCGGTGAACAGGTCGTAGTGGTTGCTGTTATCCCCTTCGGCGTAGGGGTGGTGTGAGGCATTGGCGTCTTGCCAGCCCCGGTTGGTTTCTAGCGCTTCATAGCGCTCCGGACCAAAGTAGTCATTGAACATCGCATCAGCGCCGGTATCGGTGCCGGTGCGGTTATCGTGGTTGCCCGGTAACACCCCGTTGGGGATTTCGGCCGCATCCAGTATCTCTTGCGCTTCGGCCGCGAATTCATATTCTTCTGTGGCGATCTGGCGCATTTCCGCTTCGTTGTCATAGTCTTCACGGTGCCAATTTTCGATGACATCACCGGTGTGTGCGACGTAAGCCAGATTGTGCTCGTCACGGTTGTCAGCTAGGTATTGCATCGTGGCCAAGTAGGCGTCGGCCCATACCTCGCGTTGTTCTTCAGAGTAGCTATCTTCTGCGGCACCTTCGGAAATGTATTGGGTGTCGGTCAGATGCGCGATCGAAAAATCATACTCATCGGAGTCAGCGAAACCGTCTTGGACCGGTTCATCGAGGTCATCGGAGAACGGGTCGGTGGCGATGACCATGGCTCGTGCAGTATCTTCGGAGACATGTGCATCGCTGAGTTCACCCGCTAAGATGAGCTGACCTTCGGCAAGTCCGCGTCCGGTGGCTACTTCGTCCCAGGTTTGTTCATTCGTGTTCCAGACCAACAGCTGTGCCTGCCGGGCAGGATCAATGGCGCCAGCCCAGCGTATCGTTTGTCCATCGGCTACACCATCGGCCAGCTCAATGTCGAAGCGCTGGAATGGCAGTTGATTCTGGTCTGCTGAAAGTGACTCACCGCTGCCATCCAAGGTTTCGTGTTCATCGTAGTCAAACTCGAGTGTCTCGGGCAGTTCGGAGACCACACCTTGGAACCCGCTGTCCGCGGTATCGACGGTCCCCTCATAGAAGGTCGTGGCAACGTCCGCGCCACTTGGGCTTTCAGCACGCGCCGAGAGGGTGACACTTCCCTCGCCCTGACTGATTTCGGAGCCACCATCGGTGGGAATTGATCCCGAGGTGAAGGGAATGGTCTCGTCGATGGGTTGCCCAAAGACGGTAGTGCCTTCGATGGTCAGTTCGTGATTGCCTTCTGCCAATCCGGCACCCAGTTGTTCGCCAGGCTCAACTGGTTCGCCATCGAGCGCGTAGGTGGTGTTTCGAGAGACCAGATCACCCATGTTCCAGGTAACATCAAATTCAGTAGCTTCGGTCAAATGTTCCCCAGCAGCCGGGGCGCTGTCTTCCAATGTGAGAGCCTGTTGTCGTGCTTGCTGGAAGGTTTCGTTACTCAAGGCCACAATTTCTTCGGCAAACAGGGCATCCGAGTACAGTTTTGCTTCGTCGATGGTGGCCGTGGCGTGCCCGGAGGCGCTGTTATGGTTGGCCGCATCCGCACCAAGTGCCATGTTGTGGGCTGCCTCGGCGCCCTGCCAGGAGACCGTGCTGTTATCGGTTGGGGTTTCGGCGACCAGCTGGCCGTCCAAATACAACTGCACCGTGGAGCCGTCAAAGACTCCAACGGCGTGATACCAGCGGTCAGTTTCAAACTCGGTTTGGGCGTATTTATATCCAGCACCGTCGTGGACCATGAAGGCTAACTGACCTTGGCGGGTGACGAGTCCGAAGCCGCCACCTTCTTTACTTGCACAGATATTGGTGGAATCTGATGGGAGTTCGCCATCAAATCGGAAGCTACATTCCAGGGTGAAGCCATCACCCATGGCTTCGAATGCATCACCGAGGGGATACAATACCGATGAGGTGCCATCAAAGCGTGCCACTTGACGGTTCAGGGCACCATCCGCAGAGATTGGGACATCACCGATTTCACGCGGTGTGCGTCCGGCAGCGGTATCGGTAAATGCCCCGTCTTCAAAATCGACACTCAGCACATCGGGTTGACGGTCAACTTCTGGCATGACCGCGAAACGATCGTTCAGTGACTGCACCTGGGCTGCGGTCAGCGGGTTTTCAAACATGCGGACGTCGTCGATTGCTGCTAGTGCAAACGATTCGGCACCGCCATTCGAACTGTCGGCCCCGATCACAAAGTTGTGAGAGCTTGCATTTGGTGGAATCAGCATTGAACCGGCGGTTGCGGTTTCTTCCATCAGTTGGCCATCAACATACAGTTTGATGGTTTCGCCGTCGAAGACACCGACTGCGTGATACCACTGGTTGATGTTCATGGGTGCCTTGGCATATTTATACCCATCACCATCGTGGACCATGAACTGCAGTTGGTCATCTTTGGCGATGATCCCGAAGCCACCACCCTGGCGATTGCCACAGATGGTGCCGGTAGAAGCGATCTCCTCGGTGTAGCGGAAGGAACACTCCACGGTGAAGCCATCTGCCATCGCTTCGTAGTCGGCTTCGGTCAGAGCATAGGAGAACGCATCATCGCCATCCACCGTCAATGACTGCCGCGCGATCCGTGGGCTCATGCCGATGACGGGCTCACCAAAGCTGGTGGCTTCTTTACTTTGGACAGCTTCTGTTGGCGCACCGTCTTCGAATGTAACTTCGAAAAGGTCGGCTGCCGGGGGGCGTGGTCTGAGCGAACGCCTGGGTTGATGTTACGGCGCCGAGTCCCGGTACGGCGATGGAGAACGCCAGAACGGCTGCCGATAGGCGCCGTGGTCGGTGCGTTGACGGGGGTGTTTTCTTGTTTCAAGTTCGTCCTTTCTCAAAGATGACGTTTAGAAGCGCAGTCCAAGTTGGGCTGATGCTGAACTGCAGCTGACTTCGCGGTCCTGCGGGGCTACACCGGGGTACTGAGATACGAATGAGCACTGCCTGGCTCTACTTCAGACCGGGCATGCCCAGAAGTCAGGTCGTGATTCATTGGGCAGGGATCTTGTAGCTCACCGCTGCGAAGTTGAACACCACTATCGAAACGAAATGAAAGGAAAACTTACCGAAATGCATCTTGCATCGCCGTGAACGATCGATGAAAACTTTATCGTTAATGTGATGCGTGACAAGCTAAGCAAGAGACTTTTGGCGCACCACCGGAATACAGGCTACGCAATCAACTGGAGGTATCGCCTGCAGCATCACTATGGGGAGCAGCAGGATTTTGCCAACTGCCACTCCGATTGGCCTAGGTCGAGCTAACCGAAGAGCCCCGAATAATATGTTCGGTTTCGACCATCTTTCGCCGCTTAGGCTGCTGAGTATCGCGCAGTCGCGACAAAGCCAATCGCATCCCTTCGGCCCCAAGTTCATAACCGGGCAGCCGGATGCTCGTTATTGCCGGCGACATGAAATGTGAGTACGGATGATCTCCGACGCCAGTTATCAGCACGTCCTCAGGCACGCGGTAACCATACTCTTGCAACGCTTTTACGAGTCCCAACGCAAAAAAATCGTTGCCACAGACCATCGCATCGGGCGGCTCTTCAAGCTTGAACAACTCAAGCCCGACGGCGTAGGCCTCCTCCGCCTGCCATGGTTGAGCCAATGAGCGCACGCGACGAGTGGGGATACGTATTTCTTTTCCGACCGGGCGGCTCATACCAGCATCAGCGAGCCCTTGATAAAACCCCTCAAGACGGGAAGCAACGGATGGCACGTCAAGATCCTCTTCGACAGCCCAAATGCTTTCAGCTCCTTGAGCCACAACGTGTTCAACCATCCGCTGCATACTGGCGAAATGATCGACACCAACAAAATCCACCGCCAACTGTGGGATGTCACGATTCACGAGCACCAGGGGAACGCCTACCCCGGTCAAACGCCGCCAGGGACCCGGGTCTATCTGGACGGGCACAGCGATCACAGCGTCCACTGACGACACTAGCAACGACTCAATACCGTCGTTTTCCGTTTTCGCATCTTCGGCGCTGACAATCAAAATCAGTGTTTTGCCTGCTTCCCGGGCGGCCTCAGCCGCGCCGGCAATGAGTTGTGAATACAGCGGGTTCGATGGATTTGTAATGACAACGCCGATCGTGCCGCTATTACCTGAAACTAACGATCGTGCAAGAGAGTTGGGCACATATCCTAACCTGGAGGCTTCTTTTCGAACCCGCTCCTGCATGGCGACACTGATGTCAGAACGGCCAGCCAGCGCACGCGACACCGTATTTGCGGAGACGCCCAGCGAAGCGGCGATGTCTTTCAACGTAATGCGTCGTTGGGCCATGGGTGTATTCTCCTCCAGTTTCTTCCGCAACAGGCTAGCAGACCCCAATGTAGCCGAAGAGCCTCAACTGACCAGGGTGATTGTGCCGTCAGCAACACCGGTAAAAACAGTGCGCACGAAAGATAACTCGCAGATGAACTTCTGATGTAGTTTTGCATTTTTGGCACATTCAGCTTGATCTCGCCTCGGATAAATCCTTAGTTTTATCTCTGTGAACATTATCGTTAATGCTGTGAGCTTCTTTGGAGATTCTCGCAAACATGCAAAGGACTCGACGTGCTGAATTACCTGGCTCGACGGTTGCTCTTTGCCGTCTTCGTCCTCTGGGGTGCAGTCACCGTCGTCTTTATCACCCTCCGGTTGATCCCGGGTGATCCTGCTCGGGTGATGCTGGGCCCGGATGCGACCGCGCAAGAGGTTGCCGCATTGCAAGAAGAGTTGGGGCTCAACGAACCGCTCCTGTTGCAGTACTTCCAATATCTCGGTGACGTGGTCCGACTAGATTTTGGTGAATCAGTGCGGTTGGGCGGTGACGCCATGGCGGCCGTGGTTGAACGGATGCCGGTAACCGCAATATTAGCTCTAGCGGCCGTGATCATCGCTGTAGTGTTCGGGATCGTACTGGGCACAACCAGTGCGTTGAATCCTGGACGACCCGTGGACCGGATCATCAACATCGGGGTCCTCTTTGCGCAATCACTGCCCGGATTCTGGGTAGGCATCGTTTTGATTTTGGTGCTGGCTCGTTGGATGAACCTGTTCCCCAGTGGTGGCACCGGTGGGATCGAACACATCATCCTGCCGGCCTTCACACTCAGTTTGGGCTTTATGGCGCTGATGATCCGTATGACGCGATCGGGTCTGTTGGAATCCCTAGGCCAGGGCCACGTCGCCACGGCTCGGGCGAAAGGGCTATCCGAAAGCGTGGTGGTTTTCGGTCACGGGGTGCGTAACGCACTGGTCCCGCTAGTGACCGTGATCGGTCTCTACGTCGGATCCGTGCTGGGCGGTTCGGTGCTGATCGAAACCGTATTTTCCTGGCCCGGTGTGGGCCGGCTGTTGGTCGACTCTATTGGGTTCCGTGACTACAGCGTCGTCCAAGCGTGCATTTTGTTGTTCACCACGATCGTTGTTATAGCCAATCTGATCGTCGACATTCTCTACGGCATCCTTGATCCCCGGATCAGAGCGGAGCGCTAACCATGTCATTGCTCAAAGATCGCACTGCCGCAGCACAACAGGCACACCCTCGCCGATTCCGGGTGCCCGGCAACGGTAAAACCTTGGCCACCATCGCCGCCATCATCGTCGGAATCTATGTGCTGATGGCTCTTATCGGCCCGATGCTGGTGCCGTTTGATCCGATCCGGGTGGATACCGGCAACCGACTACTGCCGCCTGGGGAGCTGCGCGACGACGGGTCGATAGCCATTTTCGGCACCGATCAGGTCGGCCAAGACGTTTTTGCCCAAACCATCTATGGCGCACGCACTTCCCTGCTGGTGGGTGTGGGAGCGCTGGCCATCCAAATCATCATCGGGGTCACCGCCGGGGTGCTGTCAGGCTACTACGGCGGTTGGATCGATACGGTGCTGATGCGCCTGGCTGATATTCAGTTGGTTTTCCCAGGCATCGTGTTAGCCATTTTGATTGCTTCGGTGGTTGGTCCCAGCATGCTCAATGTGATCATCGTGCTGGGTATTGGCGGATGGGTGACCTTCGCCCGTGTCACCCGAGCCCAGGTGTTATCCACCAAAAACCTCGAATATGTCGATGCCACGCGCACACTGGGTGCGCGAACCTGGCATATCCTGCGCCACTCCATTTTGCCTGCCTGTGCCATGCCGGTCATCGTCATCGCAACCCTAGATATCGGCGGGGTCATACTGGCCGAATCGGCATTATCCTTCCTCGGTCTCGGCGTGCCGACGTCAATGGGTAGCTGGGGTGGCACTATCGCTACCGGGCGAGAATATTTGGGCTCGGCCTGGTGGGTTTCGACAGTCCCAGGCATCTTTTTGGCGGTGCTGGTGGTCGCCTTGGGCATTCTGGGTGATCATCTGCGCGACCGTCTCGATCCGAACTTGAAAGGAGCCTAAGCCATGACCGCGTTATTACAGGTCAGCGACCTCAGCGTCTCATTCCACACTTCCCGGGGCAGTGCTCGGGCCGTCAACGGGGTCAGCTTCGACATCGATGCCGGTGAGACCCTGGCAATTCTCGGCGAGTCTGGCAGTGGCAAGTCGGTGACCGCCCAGGCCATCATGGGCCTACTGCCACGTCATAGCTCGTCCGTAGATACCGGCACAGTCGTGTTCAAAGGCGAGGATGTGCTGCAGATGCCCCGGAAACAGGCTCGTCAGCTAGCGGGACGGGATATCGGCATGGTCTTCCAAGATCCGCTGTCTTCGCTGAATCCGGTCTATACCGTGGGTGCACAGATCTCTGAGGCGGCCCGTCGTCGGTTTGGTGCCGGCAAGGCTCAAGCTCACCAATTGGCCGTCGACATGTTACACCGGGTGGGCATTCCGCATCCAAAACAGCGGGTCAAAGACTACCCGCACCAGTTCTCCGGAGGTATGCGGCAGCGCGTGATGATCGCGATCGCCCTGGCCAATAATCCTGAACTGCTGATCGCTGATGAGCCCACCACCGCCTTGGATGTCACGGTCCAAGCACAGATCTTTGACCTGTTAGCCGAGCTGCAGGCCGAGACGAATATGGCCATGATCCTGATAACTCACGATCTTGGTGTCGCCGCCGGAGTCGCAGATCGGGCCGTGGTGATGTACAACGGCAAAACCGTCGAAACAGGCACCATCCGGGAATTATACGACGACAGCGCCCACCCCTACACGGCCGGTCTGCTCAGGTCGATTCCCAATGAACATGACCCCTCCCAAACACTGGTGCCAATTCCCGGCACCCCACCGGATATTTGGGATGCTCGCACCGGATGTGCTTTTGCCCCGCGTTGCCGGTTTGCTCAAGATATTTGCACCACGGACCAGCCCGCATTGGTGCCGACAGCCGACGGCAGCCGGACCCATCATGCCGCATGCCATTTCGCAAAGGAGCTGCAATACACATGAGAGCCACCACCCCTATGCTTTCGGTTCGCGGAATGCGCACCGAATTCCCCGTGCGTTCCACCTGGCTGCAACGCCAAATCAGCAGCCTCGTCGCGGTCAATAATGTTGATCTGGACATCCTCCCGGGCCAGACCGTAGGTCTGGTAGGCGAATCCGGTTCGGGCAAATCCACCCTGGCTCGCAGCATCATTGGACTAGAAGACCCCGCAGCCGGAACTATCAGCTTTGACGGTCAAGATCTCGCCGCGCTAACCCGCAGTCAACGACGCGCTACAAGCCGCGATATCCAGATGATCTTCCAAGATCCGGGCTCCTCACTGAACCCGCGCCGCACCGCCTACCAGATCATCTCGGAAGGCTGGCGCATTCACCGAGATATCGCCCCGGCAAAAGGTACTTGGCGCGACGAAGTCACCGAGCTATTAGAACGCGTGGGTCTTTCAACAGCACACTTGGACCGGTATCCACATCAGTTCTCGGGCGGGCAACGCCAGAGAATCAGCATCGCCCGAGCGCTATCCATGCGCCCGAAACTGATCATCTGTGACGAACCGGTCTCTGCCCTGGACGTCTCCGTACAAGCCCAGGTGTTGAATCTGCTCGCTCAACTACAAACCAAATTCGACCTAACGTACCTATTCATCTCCCACGATTTATCGGTGGTCCGGCATATATCTGACCGAGTAGTGGTCATGTATAAGGGTCGAATCATCGAAGCCGGCAGTCGGGACCAAATTTTCGATACACCGCGACACCCATACACGCAGATGCTGCTGTCCTCGATCCCGGTGGTGCGGCCATGGCGCCACAGCGGCACACGTCGAATCCCGGTGCGCAATGATGCCGATGCCTCCGACACAACTTCAGCCGGCTGCGCGTTTGCACCACGCTGCCCGTGGGCCTTTGACCGCTGCTGGAATGACGTTCCGGAACTACAACAGCGCAATACCTCCACACAGCAAGCAGCGTGCCACCTCTCCGATACCCAACCCGCCCCTCACCAGGCGTCCGAAGCGCCACAACCGGTTCCCGCCGGTTCAAGGATTACCTCATGACCACCACTTGGAACATTGATATCCCGCCTGCCGATGATCAGCCTGTACTGCGGCTAGTGTTGGTCCGGCACGGCCAAACCTCCTGGAATGCTCACAAGCTGATTCAGGGTCATCATGGTCCCGGACTCAATGCGACCGGCAGCGCACAGGCACAAGCCGTCGCCCGACAGCTGCTTGAGCGCTTCCCCACCCCGGATGCTGTGTTCTCCAGTGATCTGAGCCGATGCTTAGACACCGCAGCCCCATACATCAACCAGCTCAACGTGCCGCTGGAACGCGATACCCGACTGCGGGAAATCGATAACGGAGATTGGTCGGGACACCATACCGCCACCATTGCCGTCGAACACGCCGAGACGATCCAGCGCATCCGCCACGGCGAAGACGTACCTCGCGGCAACGGCGAAACCACTGGACAGCTCCGAGCGCGCACCCGAGCATTTACTCACGACCTAATTTCCCGGGCCGCACAACACAGGTACCGTGAATTCACCGCGGTGGCCTTCAGCCACGGCGGGGCCATCCGCGCCCTCTTTGCCGAAGCCTTCCAACTGCCCGGCGGTCTCCAGCTCTTTGGCCCCGTTACCAACTGCGCAATCTCCATACTGCACGTCTATGGCAGCGATACCGCTGTTGTTGCCCAATACAACCAACACCCCTCTGCTTATCACAACCACCCGTCACAGGAGCCCTGATGCGACATACATTCACCGCAATGACCTATAACCTTTGGGGAGGCTGGGACTTGGATTCCCGCAGCCCAGCATTGTCGACCTTGCTGCAACTGCGCTCCCCGGATCTGCTGGGGGTCCAAGAACTCCACCCCGAATCCCGCGACCTGATCGACACCGCACTACCCCACCACCAGCGGGTCCGCGATGACGCAGCCGGCTGGGCCAAGCACAGCAACCTATGGTGGGATACTCGAGTCTTCGGCTACGTCAACTACGGATTTTCCGACGTGGGCATCCTGGCCGAAGCCGCCGGGCTCTTCTGGGTCCAGCTGCGCAGCACACTGAACCCCGATGCCCCAACCGTGACCTTTGCTACTGCGCACCTGACCTGGCCCGGCCACCCGGACGAAGTCGATACTGATCGCAGTGCGCGCACCGACCAGGCCCGCAACATCGCAGCAGCACTGGATGAACTCGGTGGCGACCACCCCATCCTGTTCACTGCTGACATGAACGATCATGCCCGGCCGATGTGGGCCATGTATGACGGCGGCTTCCGTGAACCCTTCGGCAGCCTGGGCCGTACTTGTCCACCGACCCACCCCGTCACCCCACGCTTCGACCGCGCCGCCAAATGGGAGGGCGTGCAAACCGTCGAAAAAGCGATCGACTGGATCTTCTTCCGCGGCCCCGTGACACCACGCAGTGCCGAGGTTATCGAATACTTCCACCAGGGAGTCGCCCCATCCGACCACAAACCGGTCATGGCGACCTTCCAGCTCGACCACCAAACCGCTCACTAACCACACACCACGAACTGACGAAAGGCACTTGTCGTTATGAAAACGTCAACCCCAAAATCTCTGATCGCCACACTTGCTCTACTGTCCATCGGCCTGACCGCATGCTCCGGTAGTTCCGATGCGGCCCAGGAAACCCCGGCCGAAAACCAAACCTTCACCGTGGCCCCCAACTCCTTCCCGGTCACCCTGGACCAGCACTCGGTCTCAGCCGAAGCCGCTGTCTTCTCACCAATGCAACACGTCATGCAACCCCTGGTGGTCCGTGGTGACAATGATGCCAATGAAGTCGAACCCGGGCTCGCCCAATCCTGGGAACTCGTCGATGACACCACCTGGCGGTTCAACATCCATCCAGATGCAGAATTCTCCGACGGCACCCCGGTCACCTCGGCCGATGCCGCCGCCTCTATTCAACGCATCCTGGATTTCGGTGGCGGACTTGCGCCACTATTGGAACCCATCACCACCATGGACACCTCCGATGACAAAGTTCTGTTACTCGAAACTGAAACCCCGCTCGGGACCTTGCTCAACACCCTGTCTCTGGTCCTGATTGGACCAGCCGATCAGATGGATGACGAAGCGTTCTGGGAACAGCCCATCGGTTCTGGCCCCTTTGAAGTCGAAAACTTCACCGTCGACCAAGAACTGGTGCTGAGCTCCGATGAAGACTGGTGGGGTGACCAAGATATTGCGCTGGATGAGCTCGTCTTCCGTTCGATGCCCGAACAATCCTCTCGGCTCAGTGCCCTGGCCAATAACGAAGTAGATCTGGTCACCGGCATCACCGCCGATGCCACCGGCGAAGTGGAAGCCATGGACGGTGTCGAGTTCGAAAAAATTCCATCAATGAGCTACCGCAAACTCTGGTTCAACTCTTCGGTCGAACCCTTCACTGACCCAAACGTCCGCCGCGCCATGTGGCACGCCGTCGATGTTGAATCCATCGTCAAAGACCTCTTCGGCGAAGATGCCATGGTCGCCAAAGCACCCATCCCACAAACTGCCTTCGGTGCACCCGAACTGGAACAATATGAATACGATCCCGAATACGCCCAAGAGCTGTTAGCAGAAGCAGGGTATCCGGACGGATTTGAAACCTCCATCCAATACACCGATGGCGACGGCACCCCTGATTCCCAACTGGCCCAGGCTTTCATCTCGGCCTGGGATGAAATCGGTGTCACAGTCAACGCCCAGCCCAAAGAACGCGCTGTGTTCTTAGAAGACTTCGGCAACGCCGATTACGACATGAACCTGATGGGCAACAGCGTGGCCACTGGTGATGCCGACTACACCCTGGGACGCCTCTATCTGTGTGCTGATGAGCGCAACGGCTACTGCAACGAAGAGCTCGACGACCTGCTCAATCAGGCCAAAGCCGAGCTCGACCAAGACGTTCGTAAAGACCTCTACCACGAGGCCTCCGAAATCATTTGGGACGAAGCCGTGGGCATCTTCCCGATGGACTCCACCGAAGCCTATGCCTACAGCGACCACATCCAAGACCTGGATATGGACCCGGCAGCACGCCATGATTACTTCTCTGTGAGCGTCAACGAACAGTGAAATCCCAAACACGGAGCATCCCCGCCGATGCTCCTCCGGTCACCGGTGGCACCGGCCAATCCCTCGGCTGGTTGATCCCTGCCCTGATCATGCTGTCAGCGGCAGGGCCACTGGTTATCGGACTCCACACCCCCGTGGCCAACCAGATGGCCGCCGAACTGAACACCACCCGCGGTGACATCCAGTTCACCTTGACCACCTACCTGCTGGGCATCGCCGCAGGTCAGGTTACCTTCGGCCCATTATCTGACCGATTCGGTCGACGTCGCCCACTGCTGGCCTGCAATATCGTCGCCAGCCTGCTGTGCCTAGCCTGTGCGATGACCACCTCGGTTCATGTGCTTGCCCTACTGCGCTTCGGTCTGGGATTATGCTTCTCCGTGGGCATGGTGTTGGCCAGTGCCATCGGTGCAGATCTGACCCAAGGCAGAACCACCCTGCGTTTGTTCACCGGCCTGACACTGGCCGGCACCGTGTTGCCGCTGGTCTCACCCGCTCTGGGAACCCTCACCGCAGAACTCATCGGCTGGCGCGGCATGTTCATCGCCTTAGCCGTCCTGGCAGTCGCACTGGCGATGATGGTGTGGTTCGGCATCCGAGAATCCCTGTCTACCCAACACCAACTCAGCCCCCAACGCGGGGCCTTCACCACGGCGCTGCGCAAACTACTGTCCAACCGCCGCTATACGGGATTCGGCGCCGTACGGGTACTGACGTTCTCCTCGGTCATCGGCTACGTCTCAGCGATGCCCCTGGTCTTGGAACACCACCTCGACGCCAACCAGACCACCTACCTGTTGGTCATCGTCGGTGGTGCCACCGGTTTTGGAATCGCCATGCTGGTCGCCGACCAACTCACCACCCGGATCTCTGCGACCAGCATGATCTTCTGGGGCACCCTGGCAACTGCCCTATGTTCGTTTACCCTGCTGGTATTGCTTGGCACCGGCATGGAGTCAGCAGCATGGTCGGTGGGGTTGCTCATGGCCGCAATGACAAGCTTGGGTCTGGCCGTGGGCAACTCCTCCGGATTGACCATCGATGCCGCACGGGAAACTGCCGGGACTGGTTCGGCCATCGTCGGCTGTGCCATGTTCCTCATCGGCGCTGTGTTGCCACCTATCTTCGCCATCGAGCCCAGCACCGTGTTGATGCTGCTGGCTGCGCTCATGGCAGGCTGTTCGATCATCGCTGCGGCCGTGACCTTGCGTCTGATTCGCACCTAAACGCATTATGATGGGAGATCATGTCTGCCATTACCCGCGATGAGCTCAGCCGAATCGGCTTACAACTGTTAGCCGATCACGGGTTGGCTGATGTCTCGATGCGGCGGGTTGCCAATGAATTTGGCGTTGCGGTCTCGGCGCTGTATTGGCATGTCAAAGACAAACAGTCACTGCTCGGGGCGATGGTCGATCGCTTATTCGATGACATCGAACTCGAGCCAGCAACCGGTGATTGGAAAATTGATCTCCCCGTTCGTGCAGAACAGTTTTATAACACTCTGCTGCATACCCGCGATGCCGCAGAGCTTGCCGCTTCAGTGCTAGCACTAGGCACCGGCGGGGACAAAATGCGTGAAGCGCTCGCCGAAGTGTCGCCGAAGAGCGTGACAACCGATGCAGTGATGTCGCTACTCATTGGTCACGCCACGCTGAATCAGCAACGCATCCAGGCCCAAGCCATCGGGCTAGAGGTCTCTGCGATGAGCACTTCAACCTTTCGAGAAACGTTAGAACTGCTCATGTAGGCAGTGGATACCTGTAATCACTCGCTTCGCTACGACCGTGAGATGTCTTCTACGGGGTGCGGTGAGTACGATTGGTGTCTGCGGATTTTTCAATGGCAACAAGGATACCCAGCATAATGTTCTACCCCTCGACTGAACCGAGTGAGGCTCAGCAACCTAAAAACCGGAGACGGTTTCGTCTCATGTTGCTGCTCGCCGCCGGAAGCATCGCCATGGTGGCCCTGTACAGTGGGATCTTTCTGCTGCTCATGGACCGCGAAGGCCAGTCGCACGATTGGACCAGCGCGCTCTACTGGACCGTCACCACGATGTCGACCTTAGGTTACGGTGACATCACCTTTGACTCTGATGCCGGGCGCTTGTTCTCCATGGTGGTCCTTGTCAGCGGGATGCTCCTCCTGTTAGTCGTATTACCGTTCATGTTCATCCAGTTCGTTGTAACCCCCTGGATGGAAGAACGAGACAAAGCGCAAGTCGCACGCAAAGTCCCTGACGATCTCAACGGGCATATCCTGCTGGTAGGGATCGGTCCGGTTACCCAGACGCTTATCGCGCGAGCAAAACGAACGAAAATACCAACTCTTGTGCTCGTTGATGACCCTTCTGAAGCTGTTCGCTTGAAAGATGAGGGCTATCAGACGATGGTGGGACCGCTCGATTCTCCGATAACCTACCGTCGAGCGGGCGTGGACCGTGCCGTCATGGTTGTTTCGACAGCAGCCGACACGACGAATACCAACGTGGCATTTACCGTACGAGCTGTCAGCAAAGACGTCACCATAACAGCGACCGCGGATAAGAAAGCTTCCGTCGACGTACTCGAACTGGCAGGAGCCGATCTGGTAATCCAGCTCAGTTCCGAACTGGGCACAGGGCTGGCCAACCGAGTGCTTGGGACAACGGGGCGCTGCCACATCATTGATTCCCTGGGCAAAACCCCGGTCGCTGAGGCCGCCATTCAGGGCACTTCGCTGGTCGGTCTTACGCTGGACCAGGCCCAACACCACATAGCGTCACGAACAAAAATATTGGCAATCATGCAACGCGGACGCCTGCTACGTCTCGAATCGGACGACCAGCTCACCGAAGGTATGGTGTTGATCATTGCCGGGTCTCAACACGATCTGGAGCAGTACGATCAGCAATTTCAAAACCCGCAATCACTGGAAGGACCGGTGCTGGTGCTCGGAGGTGGCCGAGTGGGCAGAGCGGTTGCCGAGTCATTTGAAAAGTCGCACGCCGATTATACGATCGTGGAGCAGAGCGATGCCCGCGTGCCGTCCCACCTCGAAGTCACGGCAGGAGATGCCGCTGATCTCGAAATCTTGAAGTCAGCAGGCCTAAATGAGGCCTCTGGAGTCATCATCACCACGCATGACGACGACTTGAATGTTTATCTGACCTTGTATTGCCGAAGACTCCAACCCGATTTACAGATTATTACTCGCGCGACATCCGAGCATAACGTGGCAACACTGTATCGAGCAGGAGCGGACAGCGTCCTGTCCTACGCCTCAATCGGCGCCACAGCAATGTGGAACAAACTCGGCCACTCACATCGAGTCGTCATTGCCGAAGGCAGCGAACTATTTACCGTGCCAATACCGTCGACCGTAGCGACCGCTCAGCTCAAGAACGAACGGGTCTATGAAATGACCGGTTGCCACATTGTTGGCGCACTGGATGCCGAGCAAGAGGTACTGGTCGAAGCCGACGGCGTCACGGCAGTGCAAGCCAGCCAGCTCATACTCCTTGGCGACCGGCACGCGGAACGAAAATTCCGCAACATGTACCTCAAGACCGGCTAGTGACCATTAGACGTCCCACCGCGCATAAGGGACATAATCGTTTGGTAGTGCGCTAATGAAGTCTTCGCGCTCGCCTGTGGTCACACTCTCGGCGAGTGCTGACAGGGTTGCGCGGGTCCAGGTCTCGCTCTGATCTTCGCTAATATCGGAACGTTCGGCGACTCGTTGCACGAAGGCGTCTGCGTCGAATTTTTCTTGGCTCTGCTGATCAGTGTGGCGCAACACTTCGCTGAATTCATCCGGAAGTTGGGCTGCAAAATTTTGCTGTGCACCGTCCAGGTCACGCTCCGCCAAGGTTTCGAGTACGGCAATGATCATGTCATTGGCGGTGGTGCTGGATTCGTTGCCGGTGCGTTCTTGGACAAGTTCAATAATTTCTGAGGTCTGCATAGTATTCTCCTTCGGAAAGGTGAAATCGTGCATGGATCAGGCGGGTTTACGCCCGTCATCCATTGTGGGCAGATCGCTAGGTTGTCCGGCAACAGCTGATCTCTCATCTGTATCTCATATCTTTAGGCCATAATGGACGCATGTCGCGCATCATATACTCCCGGATTGCCTGGTTGGTGGTCGCTCTGGCAGTGGTCCTCATCGCGGTCTTCGCTGCCCAAAACGTGGTCGCAGGACCGGATGACCGTGAGCTCGGCCCCGTCGTTGAAAACACCCACAAGCCCGAACCCACCCCATCAGAGCCATCTTCCCCGTCGCCCTCGGCAACACCAGACGAAGCGACGCATGAGGCAACCGCTGAGCCCAGTGTGGTCCAGCCCGCTCCCCCGGTCCAGATGGAGCAAGACTATGACGATGACTGGGATGACGACGACTGGGACGACGATGATGACGATGACGATTGGGACGATGATGACTGGGATGATGACCTAGACGATGACGACGACTAACGAGCCGCAGCGGGCTGCTGGTGCCAAGCTTTCAGTTCGGGCCAGATTGCTGATCGGCACGATCCTGCTGGCCGGTCTCACATTACTCATTGCCGGCGCGGTGAATTATGTGCTGGAGCGCCAGAATATGGAATCGTCCATGGATGACTCCCTGGCCCGGGATATTGAAGATTTTCGAGTGTTGGCCGATACCGGCATTAATCCGGCAACGCAGCAGCATTTCACCCAGGCAACAGACCTGATGTACACGGCCATGCAGTATAACCAACTGTCCGAAACGCAGAGTGTACTGGGCATGCAGAACGGCGAAATCGTCTGGAGTGCACCCGAAAATGTGTCGCTGCGACTGGAACAAGACCCCGAATTTGTCGAATGGGCAGCCGGGTTGAACCCCGAATCCGCACACATCACCACGGTTGAGACCGAACAATCCACCTATCGTGCTGCCGTCGTGCCGGTACAGCTCGCCCAGGACACCACACCGGGCGTTTACATCGAGGCCGCCGATATGCAGGCCGAACTGCGCGCACTCCACATGTCGCTGGCCATTTTCATCGGCGCCGGGACCGGGGCACTACTCATCGGGTGTATTGCGGCCTGGCTGGTGGTCGGCCGGATGCTGCAACCGGTGCGCGACCTACAAGAAGCAGCCCAGCGCATTTCGGAGCAGGATCTTGACTCACGGATCCAAGCCCGCGGCCACGACGAATTCGCTGAGCTGACCGAGACCGTCAACGACATGCTCGACCGACTCCAGCTGGCCCTGGAACAACAACGCGAGCTCCTCGACGACGTCGGCCATGAGCTGCGCACCCCGATCACCATCATCCGCGGGCATTTAGAACTCATGGATGCCCAAGACCTCGATGATGTGGAACAGACACGCGATATCGGGCTCGACGAACTGCACCGCATGTCACTACTGGTCAACGATCTCGTGACGCTCGCCCAGTCCAATCGCACCGACTTTATCCATCCAGCACCTACCGACATCATGACACTCATGCACGATATCAAGACGAAAGCCGGCGCGCTTGGCGCTCGAGACTGGGTCCTGAATGCACAAGCACACGGCAGTGTCACCGTGGACGCCGCCCGGCTGACCCAGGCGATGCTGCAGCTGTGCGCCAATGCGGTGAAGTTCTCTGAACCGGATACTGCGGTAAAGCTGGGCAGTGCCTTCCGACAGAACGAGGCGGGCGCAACTGAACTGTGCTTATGGGTCGCTGACGCCGGTATCGGCATTGAACCAGCAGATCAGCAAGACATCTTTAAACGGTTCGGGCGCGGCTCGAGCGGTGAACGCATCCGAGGATCCGGTCTGGGGCTCAATATTGTCTCGGCGATCGTCACCGCCCACGAAGGCACTGTGCGCGTCGAATCCTCTCCGGGTGTTGGTTCAATATTGATTATTGCTATACCACTGCACCACAGCGTGGATTCACCCGAGATATCCGGTACAACCCGTACGCTGGGAACCATCACGTCACACGATCAGGAGTCCGGTGAGTGAACAGAATCCTTATCATTGAAGATGAACCGCGCATCAGTTCTTTTATTGCCAAAGGGCTCAAGGCCGCGGGCTTTACTACGCTGACTGTTGGAACCGCAGAAGAAGGCCGCGCACAGGCCATGACCGCGACCTTTGATCTGATTATTCTGGACCTCAGCCTCCCCGACGGGGACGGTTACAGCGTGTTGACCGCTGTCCGCTCGCTCGGTTTGCACATCCCGGTCATCATTTTGACGGCACGCAACTCGGTCGACGACACCGTGACAGGTCTACAGTCTGGTGCTGATGACTACATGCCGAAACCATTTCATTTCGATGAGCTCTTAGCACGGGTGCAATTGCGGCTGCGAGCGGATTCGGACCAGAGTCAGGAGGCCGAAACCTCGGTTCTGACCCACAACGGTTTAGAGCTCGATCTGTTGCGGAGGATCGCCACCGCTGACGGTCAAGAAGTGGATCTTTCAGCCCGGGAATTCGAACTCGCCGAGACTTTTCTTCGTCATCCCGGCCAGGTCCTGTCCCGAGAGCAACTTCTTTCACGGGTATGGGGCTATGATTTCGATCCGGGTTCGAACGTGGTCGATGTCTACGTCCGGTACCTGCGCAATAAGCTCGGTGTTAAACGTTTCGAAACCGTCCGCGGCTTTGGCTACCGGCTGTCCGACCGTACGTGACAGCCGCATCGAAGGATTCACCTCCGATGCGGCTGCCACCATGTGGGCGTAATCAAACGTTAGGCAGTCCACACCGCGTACGGTGAGAAGTCCTTGGGTAGTTTGTTGAGCATGTCTACCCGCTCGCCATCAGAAACACTTTCGATCAGTGCAGACAGTGCGGCATGCGTGCGCTTCTCACTTTGCTCCGATGTTGTGTCGAGGCGTTGTCCCACGCGGCGGACGAATTCTTCGGCGTCGAAGTTGTCTTTATCCTTTGGGTCGCCCTTGGTCAACAGCTCACCGAATTCTTTCGGTAGCTGAGCGGCGAAGTTGTCGTGTTCACCATCGAGGTCTCGTTCGGCCAAGGTCTCGAGGACCGCGATCATCGTATCGTTCGCTTCCTGGTTGGAAGCGAGTCCTGCGCGTTGTTCGACGAGTTCAAGAATTTCGGTAGTCTGCATTCTTTTCTCCTTCAAAATTATTGCGTTCAGATCAGGTCTGCATACGCCCGGGTCGTTCAGCGGGCGCTCCCACCGGGCTGGTTTTCACCTTCTGGTTCCTGCGGAACCGCCTCTGCGACATCGTCAATATTGGCGTATTGACGATCCGGCAGGGCATGGAGCGCTTCTAGTGATTTACTATCGGCACCGTGCGATTGCGCATAGTCCAGCACTTGGTCTTTCGTGGCTGGAAAATCGGCACCTTGTAGTGCTTTGGAAGCTCGGATGTCATCACGTGTTGTCATTGTGCCTCCTCGTTATGGGGTCTCAGCGCCAGTTTCGAACCGCAGCAACGCGGCTACTGCGTCGTCAAGCGAATATTCCACCAGGCCGACGTCGGCGCCAGTTCGGATGGCTGCGGCAAGGTGCGTCGATTCATCGGTTGCGCCACGGGTGTATTCCAGTAGCAGGCTGCCAACAGCACCCATTTCAGTAGACCGCGCCACTGCTTGCGAGCCAGAGACTGCCTGATCGTGGGCCGTGCCGTATTCATAACGTTCGGTGTTCTCACGAACGCGTTCAGCACTGAGCTCATAAGCCACTGCTCGTAGTTGGTCAGCTAATTCGTCTTCGGCGGCATCGTCATCGGTACCGCCGCTTTCGACCCCGCGGATAGCAAGCTCGTCAGAAAGTTCTTCGAGTAGTGCGCTGCGACCCTGGGTTTCTCCTGCGACAACCACGACCTCTGGCTGCCAGCTCCGGGCCGTTTTCTCGAGGTGCTCTGCGACCTCGCGGACGTTCTGTTTTACGACTTCGTCGGCGCGATTTTGAATCTTCGAGTGATGCAACGCGTTCTCACGAGGTTTCGACACCGCGTCATCGGCATCGATCTGTG
Source organism: Micrococcaceae bacterium (assembly GCA_013393415.1). GTDB lineage: Bacteria > Actinomycetota > Actinomycetes > Actinomycetales > Micrococcaceae > Yaniella > Yaniella flava. The sequence goes on along the minus strand of JABXHI010000042.1, from coordinate 58,240 downwards.
TTTCTGAGCGTTCATCCATGTCATGGGAGTCGGCGACGATAACCTGGCGAATGGTTGCCCCGGTTTGATCGGTGATCGCAACCAGCATCTTCACTGCGCGTTCACGCTGACGGATGTAGTCACCGAGCTCGGGTTCATCACTCCAATGAGCGTGGTCCCCGGCACCCAATGACGCGTCGACCGCGTCGTTCAACAGCACCCCTGTGCTGTTTGCGACGAGTACGCGCCCGTTGCTGTGTACTTCAGTAATGTCCTCAACGAGTACGGCGTCGTCGATCGTGGCGAGAACGTCCTCAGGCGTACCTGCTTCGGATAGTTGCTGCCTCAGGTCATCCCACCGCAACCGTACCTGCTGCTCAGCGTCGGCTGCAGGAGACCGTGACTCTAGGTAGATGGTGGCGAAAGGTCCTTCGTGCTCGTACAGAGTGCGCAATGCTTCAAGTTCCACTGCGATCCCTCCTGTCTTTAGCGGAAGATTTCGATCACTGTTCCATTGTGTGCAGATGCAAAGGCGCGGTGGCAACAGGTGAGGAGTTCGGCTATCTTGCGAGCGCCCTCGAAGCTACACTCAGAGAAGATGACTTCACCGATCTCGCGACCACTAAGGAGCGCTCGACATGCAGCTCAACAAGGCCAAGCAACTCTTCGAACGTCTTCTATCCTTTACTGCCAATGCTGAACAACAGATGGTGAACGCCTTGCCTCGGTTCGCGGAGGCCGCGGAGCATAAGTCCCTACGCAAAGCATTCGAAAATCATCTTGAAGAAACCCAGGGTCAGCTGAAGCGCCTCGAACAGGCCGCTGAAAACTTTGAGGGCATCCGCCTAAAACAGCTCAAGGATGTCCCCATGGCGGCATTGATTGAAGACAGTGACGCGATCATTGAACATACCGCCCCAGGGCCGATCCGTGATTTTGCTCTGATCGGTGCTGCACGGAAGATCGAGCACTACGAAATAGCCGCCTACCGAACGCTTCGGTCGCTTGCGAAAGAACTGGGTTACGCCGATCTCCGTGCCCTACTCAAAGAGACTCTTGAAGAAGAACAAGCGGCAGACGAGAAACTCCAGAAACTTTCGAATAAGAAAATCGAGCTCGCCAACGACTAATCTTTTGTCTTCGGGACGACTGTGAACCGTCGACCGGCCAACGCGGGATTTGTGGCACGCGAGCTGGTAATTCGGTCGTGGTGTAGCACTGCGTGCGCGAGCCCGACTTCTTCGCCAATTGATGCGATCGCGATCCCCATAGGATCAATAATCGCACTGTGCCCGGACCCCATTGGAGCCGACTGATCCGCGGCCACAACGTAGACCGTATTTTCGATAGCGCGTGCGCGGAGCAGCGTCGTCCAGTGAAATTCTTTTAACGGTCCCGGCACCCATTCTGCGGGTAAGGCCAGCACGTCTGCTCCCGCGTCAACGAGCATGCGAGAGACTTCGGGGAAGCGCAGGTCATAGCATGTTTGCATGCCAATTTTCAGGCCGTTGATTTCAAGTAACTGGGGTTCTTGCATCTCGCCTGGGGTGACCCACTTGGATTCGTGCGTCCCGAAGGCGTCATAGAGATGGAGCTTCCGATAGACCGCTTCTATGTCACCGTGCTGTATCGCCACCAAGGTGTTATAGATTCTGCCGTTGCCGTCGGGCTCATTGACCCCGGCAATAATCGCGATGTTTCGATCCACACTGAGATGCCGAAGTGCCGTCACGGACTCGCCATCCAGTGCTTCAGCGCTATGCACGAATGACTCGTCGATGACAGGATTCGTGAACGTCGCGTACTCCGGCAGGACGGCTAATTTCGCACCGCGCTCCGCTGCTTCACTTACGAGCCGTACTATCTGAGCGAGATTCTCAGATTTGTTGGTGGTCGGCGCGTATTGAACAACTGCAACATGGAGGCTCATACAGTTTCCTGTTCTCTCGGCTTTATTGCAGACTAACTGACCTGCTTACCAAGTGGGAAGGGTGCGCGCAGGCCAAGGAATTCGACGGTTTTGCCACGATCGCTATAGCGTTCATGAATCGCATCGAGCGTCGCCGCGGTGGATTGATCCCAAATATTGGCTTGCCGTAAGTCGATCACCACTGTGTCCGGGTCGAGCGCGTAATCGAACTGGTTGGCTAGGTCATGTGATGAAGCGAAGAATAATTGGCCGGTGACCAGATAGGTCGCGGTGGTTTCTTGGTCGTCCAGGCTGCGTGTGACCTTGGCAAAGTGGGAAACGCGTCGCACAAAGGCGATCATAGCCGCGAGTACGCCGAGACCAACGCCAATCGCTAAGTTCCCGGTTACTACGGTGGGGATCACGGTGATTAGCATGATCACTGTTTCAGAAACCGGCATATTTTTCAGTGTGCGAGGTGCGATCGAGTGCCATTCGAATGTCGCATAAGCGACGTAGACCATCACGGCCACGAGTACTGCCATCGGCATCATCCCGACGATATCTCCAAGACCGACCGACAGGATCATCAGAAACACCCCCGCCACAAAGGTCGAAATACGCGTGCGGGCACCGGATGCACGCACGTTGATCATGGTTTGGCCAATCATCGCGCAGCCGCCCATGCCGCCGAAGAAGCCTGAGAGGATATTGGCGCCGCCTTGGCCCACAGATTCGCGGGTTTTTGACGAACCGGTGTCGGTAATGTTGTCGACGAGTTGCGCGGTCATCAACGACTCGAGCAGGCCCACGACGGCCATGGTCAGCGCTGCTGGCAGAATCACCTGGAGCGTTTCGAGCGTGAACGGAACATCTGGAATCAGGAAGACAGGTAACTCGCTGGGCAGCTCGCCTTTATCCTCGACGGTGGGTACGTCAATGCTGAAGATCACCACGATGAGGGTGACAACTACGATGGCCACGAGCGGTGCGGGAATGACGGCGGTGACTCTGGGCCAGAGGAAGATGATGGCCAGGCCTAGCGCGAAGAGTGGGTAGACCGCCCATGGGACGTCGATGAGATCCGGCAGTTGTGCCACGAAGATGAGTATGGCCAGCGCGTTGACGAACCCGGTCATCACGGATTGCGGGATGAAGCGCATCAGCTTTGCAACGCCAATGACTCCGAACAGAATTTGCAGGATGCCAGCAAGAATCACGGTTGCGAAGAGGTATTCGACGCCGTGGGACGCGACCACCGGGGCGATGACAAGTGCGGTTGCCGCTGTGGCCGCAGAGATCATGGCGGGGCGGCCACCCAGGAAGGCAATGGACATGGCCATAATCGCAGCCGCGTAGAGCCCGACTTTCGGGTCGACGTCTGCGATGAGAGCGAACGCGATAGCTTCTGGGATTAATGCCAATGCGACGACGAGGCCGGCGAGAATTTCAGTGCGCAGCCAGGCTGGGCGTTTGAACGTTTCTCTCACGGATTGGCGTTGGATTGGAGTAACCGGCGCCGCGGACATATGCACCTCTGTGTGGAAAGTGTGGCCAGATACGTGCGATCACGCGTAGTCTGACCGTATGAGTGAACAGATGTATTCTAGCCATGAAGTCACCGAAGTCGACACCGGACCCTACACAATCAGCTATCGGACGCTCGTCGCAGCAGAGCCAGAGCAGTTGTGGAAGCTTGCGTCGAACCCGCACCGCCACCATGAACTGGACGGTGGCGGGACCCTTTCAACCAAGGTGACCGGGCCGGAAGAACTTGCCCAGGGCGATACCTTCAATATTTGGATGCGCCAGTTCGGGCTGCCATATACCCTGACCATGCGCGTGGTCGAAGCACAAACCGAACGCGAGATTGCGTGGCAGCACCCGGGCAAACATATCTGGCGCTGGACCTTTGAACCGGCTGATGGTGGCGGCACCTGGGTGACCGAGTCGTTTGACTATACGCAGGTGAAACCCTTGATGATCCGCGGGTTCAATTGGCTGGGTATGCTGAAGAACAACGCGAAAAATATGCAGGCCTCGTTGAAACAACTCCAGCAGCGTTTCGCCCAACCCCCCTCGACGGCAATGTGTTGAAATACGAGGAATAGCGAATCTGGCACCGGTTCATAGGCACCCCTGTCCGGGCCACTCATCATGCTGGCATTGTTCCAAATTGATGGGCTCACTTGAGAAAAATCGAAGGTGAACCCGGATAGCTCTGCAACGTGATCCATGAATATTTTTGAGGCACGACCGTTTCCTTCACGAAACGGGTGCGCCTGATTCAGATAGGCAAAGACCGTAGCTGCTTGTCTCGCGAATGCCGAGGCTTCGAGCTCTGCCCAGTCTGTAGTTCGAACAATTCGATGCACATCTGCTAGGTACCGCGATCTATTTGACCGGTCGCTACGTCCGCGAAATCGGTCATGCCCTTGGAAATGTTGACCGTCCGGTATTGCCCCGCCCATTCATAGACGTCCTGGAAAAGATAACGATGAATGGCACGGACGTGGGCAGCGTCATAAGTATGTTCCACCAAATCAGGAGTCGTTTTCAACTGCCGGTGACGACGACCCGTGACTTTGTACTCATACACACGCAGACCGTCAGGATCACGAATATCGGCGATGTTCCTCATGGCCGTGGAATGTGGCGGCGGATAAAAATAGGAATCCCACGAGTGAAAATTTGCCATTGGTTCACGCTGGCGTCGTTGGAGTAGCCCTTCGTGCAGCATCACGTGCACGCTGGAAATACTCGTCTTCATCAATCAGACCCAACGCATCGTCTACTAGGTCTTTGACATCGTCCCGATTTGGGACCCAACCTTCGTGCCACGCTGCAGCAAGGGACTGTAGGACGGCGCGGCGTTGTTCTTCATCCAGTTGTTTGAATAGCTCGGGCCAGCGATGCTCCATATCAAAGTCACTCATAATCTCCACGCCTTCCTGCTGCATACGATCCTCCCCTATACTTTAGTTGTTTGGTTAGTGCCAGGCTAGACAAGCACAGTTTCGCACTTTCTGGTGTGCTCAGTTTTATATCGTCCACAGGCTTCGAATTGATCGAACCTTATCCACATTTTCATCCGTTTCATCCCACACTCGGAGTTCTGCTGCTGAAGTTTTGTCATGACACGACTTCTGGAGACCGACGTGAACCCGGCAGCACTCATCAACCAGGCCCAGCAACTGCTCGCTGACGCAGTCACCGCATACCGCCGTCCGGAGGCCTATTCGAAGCTCGCCCGATTCACCGTTGACCAGGCCTCGATTGACTGGGGGACGGTTTGGGGATCAGACATGTCGGAGTCGCAGGAGTCCGTGCGTCCACCAGACGTCCCGTTTCCCGTGCTGCTGCGTAACATTGAAACACTGGCACGGACGATCGAAGTACTCCAGACCTTGATGGCAGGATTTGCTTCCACCGCCTATTACTCGGACATTGAACGTGCCGAAATATTCGGCATGCCTCCAGGCAAGACCGCATTCCGCAATACTGCTGAATACCTTCGTGATTCGTTGATGATCTCCCTCAAGGATGCAAAATCGCGGGTGAAGCTGGCCGGAAATTTAGCACCTGTCCCGAGTCTCGACGGAGGTCACGTGCCGGAGTCCTCGTACCCTACCGTTGCTCAACGTTTTCTCGATGCTTCCATTGATTCGTCGGCAGCCGAGATCGTGGTGGATACGGTCAAGCACGTTGAGCGGGCAGCAGCTCAAGCAAAAGTGCTCACCCCTGAAGTCGAAGCGGAACTCGAGTCAGGCCAGCACCAACTGGCCGAACATGCAAACACGTTGGATCCGGATGGTTTACGGCAGGTAGCCAAGCGCTGGTCACAGTACACCACCTATTGGTTCGACCAGGATGGAAAACCCGACCACGACGTGCTGGATCGAAAACGCGGTGCCTTCTACCGCGGGCAAACCCAAGGCCTACACAGTTGGATGCTGCGCGTCGACAGTTTGTTCCATGAACGCCTCCGTGTCCTGGCGTCCGTCGTCAATAACCCCAACACCAGCTTTGAGCCGCTGAAGTCTCTATTGGAAAATCTTTTCGGCACCAGTCTGCCGAACTTCACCACTCCGATCATCCGCAAAAAACCTGACAACCACGGGCAACAAGAGCTTTTTAGCGAAGACGAAGTGGGCAACCCAATAACGGGTGCTGACGAGCGCAGTCGTGAGCAAAAGCTTTTAGACGGCATCACGGCAGTCTTCGATACCGGGATGTCGCTCGCTTCAACCACCCTGCCGACGGTCGGCGGACTCCCACCGCAGTTGAGCGTCATCATGGATTACCAAACTCTCTACGACCAAACGTCCTTCAGTTGCAATGCCACTGGCCCCTCACGACCCAATGCAACAAATTTCATTTCGCAGGCGTTGTTTACCGGGCCCACCTCGCCATCCTCGATTCGCCCCCTCTCTTGCGAGGCAGACCTCATCCCGACCGTGCTTGGTTCAAATGGTGCGGTGCTGGATATGGGACGGACGGCAAGACTGTTCTCGCCCGATCAACGGCGAGCGGTCATCGCCCGAGATCGCGGATGTGCCGCCCCGAACTGTACGATCCCGGCTCCGTGGTGCGATGCCCATCATGCCGAATCGTGGAAACAGGGCGGCCACACCTCGATTGCTAACGCGGCGCTATTGTGTTCGCATCACCACCACGCGGTTCACGCAGGCATGTGGACGATCGAGATGAAAGACGGCATCGCCTGGTTCATCCCTGCACCCTATTTGGATCCAGATCGCAGACCTCGACGAAACAGGTTCTGGCGATAATTCTGCAGACGATTCCAGAAATCCACAAGAACCAACTATGGGCTGCAAGAACGTCGGAAGCCTTGCTATATTGAGAACAAAGGAGGCGAGAACAAGGTCCCTCGTCGTTACCGGGGGACAATCTGTAGGACATACCGCGCCTGCGAGGGGCTCCCCCATTTTTATGAATATGGTCTTCTTTGCAGCAGATCCGGTACTCGGTTGAAACCGCTCAGCCAGTCTGCGGCTACCGGTTCAATACTCCGTACGAGCCCGAAAACCTTGTGTCCACGAGAACTAGTTGTCATTATGAAGAATGGGGTCGCTCGGTTTATTTCAGCTCCCTCTCTAGACCGAAACTGGCGCCCTGCGACGGAATCAATTCTGACGGTAGGTTTTTGCATGCCATCCCCCGAGTCCACAGGCACCAAGTTACGATTGAAAATGATCCAGAAATATTGCTGATGTGATTCAAAGGAGATGAGGACAAGGTCCCTCATCATGCTGGGGAGAGAGGGCAGGACGTATACGCCTGCAGGCTCTCCCCTTTTTTTAATATGGTCGAGCTTTCAACAGATCAGGTATGCGGTTGAAGTTGCTGTCCCAGTCTGCGACAACAGGTTCAATACTTTTCATGAGCCCAAACGCTTCTCGCATTAGGAATGGAAGATCTTCGTCAAATACCGGTTCTAAATGTGAGACTCGATTGCGCAAGCGGTGCAGATCAGTGACGCGCCAAAAAGTTGTCGCTCCATCTGTGTCTGAGACGTAGGGGAATGCGAATTGTAAAGCTTCCACCCAAATTCGTTCACGGTTGATGTTCTTGTAAATGGTCCCCGACGCTTCTGGTGTATGGTTCGGCAGCAGGTCCTTCCGCATGCCGAACATTACTTGAGCTAAGACGTCATCATGTTGAACGTCGTGGCCAAATCGCTGATGATCCGGCATGCGCCGTAAAGCATTATTTTCTGCTGCACGCACGGCCGAAATGCGTTTCCGCTGGGTCAAGCTGCGCAACGGTGACGCCGGTGGTGACAACAACCAACTATTGGAGTCTCCATCATTTTCTCGGTTCCACCGCTGAAGCTGTGTATCTATGGCATTGCGAAGGACGACTTCAGTGACGCCTAAAACCTGCTGGACAGCCTCGACGAGCTCGCTATGCCACTGAAACAGCGCTCACGCTCCCATATCATTGCGATTCGCGGCAGCCAAGTATGGCTCCATCCGTGCAGGATGAAGAACCTGGATAATCTTCCGCCGCGAGGTAGCCTTCACCCGAACAGTGTGACAGGTCTATTGAATGTGACACGGTTAGATATCCACAGCTCTCGTCAAACAACGTTCCTCGGCCTCCGTGCTACAGCTAGGCTGGTGGCAACCCAACAGTTGGCGTCAATGGGGGCGCGTGACCGACGAAGAGTCATCAAGGAGTTCCGAGTATGGCGAGAAAACCCTTCCACATGCCACCGAAAGCGTTCGGTCCAGCAGAAGCTGATCCCAACGCCAATGTCACGGTCTTCACCGCCGACGATGCTCCGGATCTTCGATCGGGTACACCACCTGCCATGCTTCGGAAATTGGAAGGTGACGGCGCGAATCTCATCTTTCTAACGTTCGCACCGGGGCAGGTATTGCGTTCGCACACCTCCGCCCATCCCATCACAGTGCAAGCGCTCAGTGGCAATCTTGAGCTTACGACTGATGACGGCGATGTCGTCCTCGAACCGGGCACCGTAGTGCATCTGCGGGCGATGGTCGTCCACGAAGTGTTCGCGCCAAACGACGCCGCAGAGCAAAATGTTCTACTTCTGACCATGTTCACCGGAGAACGCCACTCTGACGATTCTGCGAGCTAACGCTCAGAGGCGGGGGCCGACCGTTGTTAGAGGCGTGTTTTCGATTCAAGCACTCGGAGTAGGTGGTGGATTCCAACGGACGCGAATGCCCAATAGAAAGCACATGTCCGTGAGCCATTGTCTGTCAATATGTCTGCTGAAGATTTTTGCTACCGAGTCGTCGAGCGATAGCGCATCGGGCTCGATCCGGTCGCCGAACAACACGACCGCTACGGTGTCATTGCAACGATTGCTCATCCAAGCTGCACCGTCAAACCCAGCACGATGTGCAGCTTCGGCCCATTGCACAGTATGGGTATAAGTCCACATATCCGACGACGTTAGCTCCTGATGAGTAGTGCCCAAGGCTCGGAGCCCAGTACCCATAAACTTGGCCAGGCTCAGCTCCCGATTGGTACGAAGTCCGGCCATCATGCTACCTATGTAGTCGGCTTCCAGAAGCACACCCCCAGCGGCTGGTATATCCCGGAGGAGGGTTTCGCACACAGCTGCTTCGGCTGAATAGGCAGCATACAGTACTGGCACGACTGCCCCGGACTGGTCTGGAAAGAAGGCAAACCTGGTGGGCACACCAAATCCTGGGTTGAAGTCAGTGGCGAGTCTTCCGCCGGCGACACTTAGCACTCGGTATAGCAACTGGTCGGCTTCAACGGTAAATGTCTCTGCGGAGCGCAGACCTGTTGGCCACTGACCTTCTACCATTGGGCCCCGAACCGACCTCTAAAAACTGCCAAGATCTGGTCAGCATCCTCAATGACGTCGACCGGTCGCTCACCATCCAGGCTCGGCGACTCCAGTAGGAACCATTGGGCCACGTCCTCATCCGACACCTCAAGTTGCGAGGCCTCTCGGAGGACATCCAGCACGGAGTGATAGACCATGCCGGAATCGGTAAATTGAAAGCCGGGATACAGATATGCATTGCGCCGAAAGATACCCAGGATTTTGCGAGCTTTGCGCCTGTCGTTAGCAAATCCCCCGGTCGTTTGCTTCGAGCCTGCGAGCCGAGCAACCGTGCGGCCGTCGAGTAGCCCGAACTCGGCTTCAATCTCAAGCCAAGCATTTTCGGTCGCAGCAATACCAGCTGCCATCTGAGATGAAACCGGTTGCTCTAAAGCTTCCATTGCATCACCGAGCAGTCGCATCGATTGCAGCATCCGCTGATAATCCTCGGTTTCCGCCAGCGCGAGCTGTTCGGCTCGAGACTCGGGTGTAAGCGTTGGCATAACAGCCTCCTTCCTTCGATTCAATTTTAGTCGGATACCCGATGGAAGTAAAGGTTATTGGTATGGAAACTATATTTCGGACCTCACCGCACCGCCCCCGAACTCCCCGCCACAGCTATATCTAGGGGCACGCAAAAACACTGCGGGGACCAACGTATCCGTCAGTCCCCGCAGTGCTATTACAACTGTTTGAGCTCGATCAGTGTTAGTAGGCTTGTTGGCGCTGCTCCACGATCAGATGGATGAGCGCAAATTTTCCCTCGTTGTCAATGGCATCACAGCAGGCTTGGATCGCAGTTGGGATCTGCGAGTTCTCAGTCACCTGCACACCGTAGCCACCAAAGGCGTTCGCCATGTCAGCGAAGTTCGGGTTCTTCAACTGGGTACCCGAAACTCGGTCTGGGTAATCGCGCTCCTGGTGGGTGCGAATGGTCCCGTATTCCTGGTTGTCCATGACGATGATGAACGGCGTGGCGCCGTACTGGCATGCGGTGGCGATTTCTTGGCCGTTCATGAGGAATTCGCCGTCACCTGCTACCGTCACTACACGTTTCTCAGGGTTATTCAGCGACACCGTGATCGCCGATGGGATCGAGTAGCCCATGGAACCGTTGCGAGCCGAGATCAGTGAACCATAGTTATGGGTTGGGAAGTAGCGGTGCACCCAGTTGGTGTGCTCGCCCGCTCCGAACGTGACCATGGCATCGTATGGCAGGGTCGGCACAAGATGAGCCATCATCGCATCCATAGTTGCCGGACCTTCGTTGAGGCTCTGCGTTGGAAGTGCAGCGAATTCTTCCTGCTGGCCGCGCATTTTTGCCGTCCACGCTTCCCACTCAGGTTTATTGGGCAAATCCATCCGGATCAAATCGCGGATGAAGTCAGCTGGCTTGGCAACAATCTGGTGGGACACCGGACCGGAGCGGCCGCGCAGCGACGGGTCAATAGTGACCAGGAAGTTTTTCTTGTCCCAGTTCTGACGAATCGTGAACCCGTCGGTGATCATATCGCCAGGAACCGTCCCGACAAACACGATGAGGTCGGTTTCTTCGAGGAGATCGTATGTTGGTTTGGGACGTCCGTATCCCATCGGGCCAACGTAGGAGGGAGAATCAAAAGCGATGGTGCCCTGAGTACGCCATTCAACCGCGCCAGCGATCTTATGATCTTCCAACCAGTTTGTCAGAGCCTTCGACGACGCATCGTCCCAATCGTTACCACCGGTGATAAACAGTGGCTTTTCGGATTCCAGTAGTGCGTCGTGGAGCTGTTTCCAGTCGTCTACCGTCATGCCGCCACCAGCAACCGGGATCTGTGGATGCAACCGGGCATCGATTTCTTCTTTAATGATGTCTTCTGGAAGCCCCACCACGACTGGGCCTGGGCGACCAGAGCTTGCCGCAAACATCGCTTCAGCGACAATTTCTGAGGCGCGTTCCGCGTGGTCGAGGACCATGACGCGTTTGGTACCGGTGCCGAACCAGGCGTGCGGGTCGAATTCCTGAAATGCTTCTTTTTCGCGGTGTTCGAATGGAATGAGGCCCACGAACAGCACCATTGCTGTCGAGTCCTGCCATGCGGTATGCAGTGCCACGTGGGCGTTGGCTGCACCTGGACCACGAGTCACCATGGCCACACCGGGGATTTGGTTCAGTTTGCCGTCTGCTTCGGCCATGTACGTAGCCCCGCCTTCGTGGCGACAGACGATATTTTTAATCGGGGAATCTGCAAGTCCATCGAGGACATCCAAATATGATTCACCGGGAACCGAATACACACGTTCTACTCCGTGCGCCACCAACGTGTCGACGATGACGTGTCCGGCTGACTTCTTTTGACCATTACTATTAAGTGGGTAACCCATAAATAGTGCTCCTTGACTGAAATTTTTGGCGTTCAGCCCCGTCGCCATTGACCTGTGGGCAAGCGCTAACCATCTCAAATTACCAGCCTTGCTCGGAATATGTGAACTGTAACCCAACGTTGCAGCATATAGAACCCCTGAAAGCAGTCGAACAGCACACGGTGCTGCGTTAGGAGAACGCTCAGCAATGTCGAACGTCATCATCATCGGTGGTCATGGCAAAGTCGCTCAGCTCGCCACCCCGCTGTTGGTCGAGGCAGGTCACAAGGTCACGTCCATCATTCGCAACCCTGATCAAAAGCAGACCATCACAGACCTTGGCGCGACACCATTGGTCTTCGATATCGAAACTGCAACGCAGGACGATTTTGCAAAGGTCTTTGGCAACCAAGACGCCGTAGTGTTCGCAGCAGGTGCCGGTGGCGGGAACCCGGCCCGTACATACGCAGTGGACCGTGACGCGGCCATCGCTTCGATGGATGCCGCTCAGGGTGCCGAAGCCATGCGGTACATCATGATCTCCTACTACGGTTCTTCCCTCGACCACGGTGTGGATGAGGACAGCTCATTCTTCCCGTATGCCCAGTCCAAGGCGCTGGCGGATGAACACCTCATGGATTCTGATCTGCGCTGGACCATCCTGGGGCCAAGCACGCTGACGTTGGATGAGCCATCCGGCAAGATCCGTCGTGTCGGTCGCATGACCGATGAAGAACTGGCCGAAGGAGACAGCTCCGACACCTCCCGCGCCAACGTGGCACGCACGATCGTTGCTGCGCTGGGATCAAACAAGACCGTCAATATCATTGTGGACTTCGTCGACGGTGAGACTCCGATCGAAGACATCTTCGGTTAAGCCGTCCAGCCACACGCAAGCGCCCGGAAACTGTCTCAGTGTTTCCGGGCGCTTGCTGTAACCGTGACAAGTCAGAGCTCTGGTGGCTGCTCAGCTGCAGTTTTTCGACGGCGCGCTACCAGCAGCATACCGAGGCCAATGGCTACCAGTCCGATGAGCACCGCGATGGTGATGCTGGCACTCCTATTTGCCAAGAAGCCATCTGAGGGCTGAGCATCTGGATCGCCTTCGTCGTCACTGTGGTCATATTCACCGGCGGTCAATGCGCTTCCACTCAGCACAGCTGCCGCACGACAGCTTGCTCTCTTCCAGAAAGATCGTTGAGACGCCACAAACACTCCTCTTCACGTGTGAGACCTTCTGAGAGTAGGGAGCACATATGAAATATTCGGGCATTCTGAGTGAACTCTCAGCAAAGAGTACGTATTGAATGCCTATGCCAAGATAAAAAGCGTCTCAGCCCATAAGTCCCAGACTGACAAGTGATAATGCCACGTGCCTGGCCAGGTCGAAGCTCACCGATCTGATCTATTTTTAAGTGCGCTGATGCATAGTTCCAGCGACTGCTCAGCTGTTTCGTTTCCTCACGAGAGTTGAGACGATGAGATTGCTAGGAAATTTAATGTTGTCTATCAACCAAGGATGGTAATCATGACAATGCGAGCTGCTCGTTTTCACGATCAAAAAGATATCCGTATAGAAGACATTGAACGCCCCACTGCAGGTCCCGATGACGTGCTGATTGACGTCGCCTGGTGTGGTCTTTGTGGTACGGACATCCATGAATACCAAGAGGGCCCAATTTTCATTCCACCGAAAGGTAGTCCACACCCGATTACCGGAGAAGAAGCGCCTATCACCCTCGGGCACGAATTTTCTGGGACCGTCGCGGAGGTCGGCGAAAACGTAACCAACCTCAAGGCGGGCCAAAACGTCGTCGTTGAACCTTATGTGATCTACAAAGAGTATTGGGACACAGAAAACTATCACCTGACGCCGGACCAAAACTTTATTGGTCTAGCAGGCGTTGGCGGCGGTCTCGCCGAACAGATCGCAGTGGATAAACACTGGGTGCACCCTATTCCAGACAGCATCTCTTTGGACGAGGCTGCACTCATTGAACCACTCGCGGTGGCCTACCACGCCGTCGAACGCTCCGAAGCAAAAGCAGGAGACGTCGCGCTCGTAGGTGGCGCCGGCCCGATTGGCCTGTTGACCGCTGCGGTGCTGAAAGCAAAAGGCGTCACCACGATCATCTCGGAGCTGTCGAAGAAGCGTATTGAGACCGCGAACGAGACCGGTGTTGCCGACCACGTATTCAATCCCCAAGAGGTTGACGTGGTGGAAGAAGTTGTGAAAGTTACCGACGGCAAAGGTGCCGATCTCGGCTTCGAGGCGACTTCGGTTGATGTCGTGCTCAATACGCTGTTCGCAGCGGTTCGAAAAGCTGGCGTCATCGTGAACGTGTCCATTTGGGGCCACAAGCCAGAGGCCGACCTGGCGACGATGGTCACGAAGGAACAAGATCTACGTGGGACGATCGGGTATTACAACAGCCACGAGCCATCCATCGAATTAGTCAGCTCGGGCAAGGTCGATTTGAAACCGTTCATCACCCATAAGATTGCGCTGGATGATCTCGTAGACAAAGGTTTCGACATCTTGATCAATCACAACGACACTGCGGTGAAGATCTTGGTCTCGCCGTCAGGTAAGGGTCTCGAAGACTAGCAGTCGTCCCCTGCGGAACTCAGCCTTGGCTCTAGCTATGGGCTAAGGCTGAGAGTCCCAGGCTACCGAACTTTGCTGGCACATCCATGGTGCCGACCGGTGCGTGTGCCGCCAACGGGACCAGGCCGCGAGGGCCCCTGAGAATCAAGACAGAAGTTCGACCTTCGTCAGCATGTATGCCATCGAGGCGCGCCCAGCCGGAAATCGTCCAGTGCTCGGCGGTGTGCGGGCCATACCCGGGCAGTGCACACGCAAGGCCTGCAGGCTCGAACACCGAGGACATCCATTCCTTGACTCGACCGTTATGATCGATGACTTGGCGCAGCACTATCAACAAGTCAGCTGCGGTTGTGTACCCGGTGAAGCCTTCACCGCTTGAGCGATCCTCGACCCCGGTGATTGTGGTGTTGGGCAGGCCTGCCACGAACCGACGCCCTTGTTCGAGCACGTCAACGCCCCGATTGTGCAGGTATCCCAGCAGCGCGAGTGTCACTGAGCCATCGCCACTGGCAATCATCAGACGCAGAGCGTCATCCACACTGACTTGCAGGGCGCCCGTGAGATGCCTTAGTGAACCCGTATTCGCCTGCGCGCGGTGCTCGTCCGTGATCTCAATCGTTTCATCAAACAACCCGGGCTCGTTCTTCTCGAGTTCGGCCAGGGTGCAGGCGAAGAAGAGTTTGCCAACCCCTGAGAAGGTGAACACTATATCGCCGTTCACCGCTCGACCGCCTTCAACGGAGTAGAGCAACTCCCCGAACTCTTGTTCCCAATAATTCGGGACAACGACCTGCCGAGCAACGAGCTCATCCGGCGTAGTACTCAGGAACGCATGCTCGATCACTTGACCGCACTCTGCAAAAAATTCAATCGCACGAGCGCGACCCGGCGTGCCGTCCATCAACTCCACCGGGATGTGTTCGGCGAAGACAGCGACCGAAGCAACCGGTTGGCCCGCCACATCTAGGAGCAAGCCAACTTGGGAAAGTCCGCGGATGCCACGGCCGTTCTTTTCTGCCATCACACCCTGACGGAGACGGGCACCAAGCATAGGCGTGAATAAATTGCCCATGAGTTCCACGGCGAAACCGCACAGCTCTGAATTGAGCCCGAGCTTCGCCGCTTCGCGTTCATCGGTGCACCCGTATGCCAGCTTTTCTAGAAGTAACGCCTGATCATGCGCTGAGGTAACCGTCATCGATTCAATGGAATGCGACCATGGCAGCTGACCGGATCGGGGGAAGATCTCGCGGTGCAACGTGTCATACATGCCGACCTGCGCGCAGTAATCATTGACCGACTGCAGAGCATCACCGGTGGCATCTTCAATCGCTTGAAAGACCAGCTGAGTACAAATGTTGTCCGAAGTGATCATCATTTGTGCCAGGTGATCACGCAGAGTCAGTTCGATACCGGCAGACAGGTTGCGCATGATGCCCGCCTGCACGCCGTCCTTCAGCTGCTCATCTATCGTATAGGTGTCGTCTAATGACAGTCTGCCCGACTGCACCAGGGCCAAACATGCCAACAGCACGCTCACTTTTCGCGTGCTAAATGCCCCGAGCACTGTCCGGTCGGCATCACCAGCCACATGTCCAGAACTCAAATCACGTATTTGCCAGTGCACATCAAACGGATACCTATCCGCGAGCTGACGTATGCGCTGTTCTAGCTGGCCCAGTTGTGTTGTCATATGCTCCACGCAGTATCTCGATGTCATCGATGGGTCTTCGTCTAATATAGACTGCCTTGCGCATCGGACGGCTTTTTCACGAGGGCGTTTCGGGCGCGAGAATTCATTGCGCCCTTATGAGCCGGGGAGTTAGATTTCATATGCCTGCGCATTCACACCGGCCCGGCGCAACAGATTGCGAAACTGTGCCTCTTCGACTGCACTAAAGTCTTCGCACAACGCGGTGTCGAATGCGGCAACCTGAGATTCTAATTGACGCATGAGCGCCGCCCCCGAGTCAGTAATCGAGATGACGCGCTCACGTCGATCCTCCTGGGGACGTTTGCGCTCGATGTATCCTTTGGCCTCGAGTGCTTGGATGATGTCCTGCATACTCTGCGGCTTCACAAAAGTTCTTCGCGCGAGCGCGGCACCTGACAGCGCCTCATGCTCCAGCAACACCCCTAGGGTCAAATACTGCATGGTCGTCACGCTCGCATCGCGCAGCAGAGCATCCATCTGACTCCGATTTGCAGCCTCGAGGGATTTCACCAGGTATATCAACGATGGGATCTCACGGAACCTCGACGAAGTATTGGAACCGTGCTGGGCATGGTGGTGAGCGGTCATACAGTGACTCTAATGGATTGCGTCGATGTGTGAGGCGTGACATACTACCTATCAGGAAACCTGATTATTGAGTTTTATAATCAACACGCAAAGGATTGTGATGTCTGGACAAAATATCGGCTTAGGATCTTGGCCGGCACGTCGCGCACGACTCACCCCTCACAGCGTCGCCCTACGTTACGGGGAACGCGAAGACACCTACCGCGAACAGGCAGAGCGGGTTGAGGCACTCGCGGCGGGGTTCCGCAACGCTGGCATTTCCCGAGGCGACAGGGTGGCTTATTTCGGAGCCAATCACCCCGATCTTCTCACCACACTTTTTGCAGCTGCGCGCATCGGCGCGATCACTGTATTACTCAACGCTAGGCTGAGCCCAGCGGAGATCAGTTTTATGCTTGCCGACTCGGACACGGCACTGCTGATCCACGGCCCCGAGGTGAGCGATACCGTGGAACACCTCAATACCGATGTGGGCGCAACGCTACATACAGTGGACGTTGATTCACCCGGATTCACATCAATGCTGCTGGATGAAGCTATCCCCCATACCGAGGTAGACCTGGATGACGCGTGCTTATTGATGTACACCTCAGGCACGACCGGCCAGCCCAAAGGTGCCGTGCTGACTCATGGCAACCTATTTTTTAACGATGTGAATGTATTGATCGAAACCGATCTGACCAGTCACGAAGTCTGCTTAGCCGTGGCTCCGCTATTTCACATCGCGGGCCTGAATGGTCTCGTACTCCCGGTCATATTGAAGGGTGGCACAATCGAGATTCTGCCGTCGTTTATCCCTCAGACCGTGTTGGAAACAATTCGTCGTCGTCAGGTGACATGTATGTTCGGAGTTCCAGCAATGTTAGATGCTCTAAGTGCAGAACCTGCCTTCTCACAAGAAACGTTGGCGTCTCTGAACACCGTGATCGTCGGTGGCGCACCTGTACCCCAACGAACACTTCGACGCTGGTCCGAGCATGACGTCGACGTACAACAAGGGTACGGTCTGACGGAAACCTCTCCGGCGGTGCTCAAGTTGGCCGCGGAAGACGCTCGCGACAATATTGGTTCGGCCGGCAAACCACAATTCTTTGTAGACGTTCGTCTCGACGACCCGAGCGGCAAGGAGTCAAACGAGACGAGCGTAGGAGAGATTCTGACTCGCGGGCCGAATGTGTTTCGCGAGTATTGGAATCGGCCGGATGCCACGCAGTCGGCATTTCATGAGGACTGGTTCCGCACCGGAGATATCGCCACCGTCGATGCGAAGGGGTTCTATACGCTGAAAGATCGGTCCAAAGACATGTATATCTCTGGCGGGGAGAATATTTATCCGGCGGAGATCGAAACGCTACTTATGGATATCGAAGGGGTGGCAGAAGCCGCTGTTGTGGGGATGGACGACCCCAAATGGGGCGAAGTAGGCCGAGCGTTCATCGTGACGGACGGCGTCACCCAATGGACAGAGGCCACGTTACTCGATGCTCTACAGGATCGATTGGCACGCTACAAGCAACCAAAATCCATCGTGTTTGTAGATGAACTCCCGAGAACTTCCACCGGAAAGCTACGCAAAAACACACTGCGAGAACAAGCCCAGGAGAGCGAATAATGTCCACGACGTACCAACCCCTTGCAGCGGACTTTTTGCAAACCCATTCCTATCTCACCGAGCAGGAGAAGGAGACGCTGGCCAACTTACGGGCGCTCCTTGAGGAACATGCCGCACCATACGTGAACTCGTGGTGGCAGTCCGCTGAGTTCCCACAGGAGCTGTTGAAGACCTTCGCTTCTGGAGGCTGGTTCCATCACGCTTACGAACAGACACGCCCTTTCGAGAATTCCGCACTCTTCCGTGGCATGATCGCTCTTGAAATCGCACGAGTAGACGCTTCACTTGCGACCTTTTTCGGAGTGCACACCGGATTAGCTATGGGTTCGATCATGCTGTGCGGCTCCGATACGCAGCGCGAGGAGTTCATCCCGAAGATGGCTGCCGGTGAACTGATCGGATGTTTCGCACTGACCGAACCAGATCATGGCTCGGATGTGGCACGCGGGTTAGAGACTACGGCACGCAAAAATGGGGACCATTGGGTTCTCAACGGCTCGAAACGATGGATTGGGAATGCCACCATCGCAGATCTAGCAATTATCTGGGCCAAGACCGAGGATACCGGCGAAGTCAAAGGGTTTATCGTCGATCCAAATAGCGACGGGTTTACGGCTACCAAGATTGAAAATAAGTACGCACTGCGCATAGTACAAAACGCTGACATCACCCTCGACAACGTCATCGTGCCCGAATCAAAGCGATTGCAGAAGGCCGATAGTTTCCAAGATACGGCCAAGGTGTTGAAATTGACGCGGTTAGAAGTCGCGTTCACGGCCTTGGGCAATGCGATTGGTGCGTACGAAAAGGCAGTGGCCTATACAAAGCAGCGCGAGCAGTTCGGACGCAGCCTGCACTCTTACCAACTGGTCCAAGATCTTTTGGCAAAGTGTCTCGCCAACATCACCAGCTCATGGTCGCTGGCCATGGAAGTTGCACGCCTGAAAGATCAAAACCGACAGGATGATGAACACTCCGCCATGGCCAAGCTGGTGGTCACCAATCAAACGCGTGAAGTCGTGTCCTGGTGCCGCGAGCTGCTAGGAGGCAACGGCATCATACTTGACGAAGGCGTGATGCGACACTTTACCGACGCTGAAGCACTGTACTCTTTTGAGGGCACGCGCGAGATGAACTCGTTGATTGTGGGACGGTCCATCACTGGCAAACAGGCGTTCGTCTAATACTTCGGCCGAGCGGACCATCAACGCTCATCGCGCCAATGGTCCGCTCGGCCGTGACGTCAAAGGCAGAAGCCCTCAGTCACTACTCAGAGAGAAACAGATCTTCCTCGGTAGGAGCATTTTCGATGAAATCGTAGCGATCTGCGAGGTTGGTCATTTCCATGAGCGCTTCACGATCCACTTCGCCATCCAAGCGTTCCATCACGAGCGATTCAGCGTCTTCTTCAGAGATTTCTAGGAACTCCACAAGCAGTTCGCGTGAGCCTTCCTGATCTTCTTCAGCTGCAGCGAGTGCCTCTGTCATGGCTTCACCGAATTCGGCCGCCATCTCTGGATCATCGGCGGCGAGTTCCCCCGAAGTAAAGGTCACCATGGTGGACATGCCAGGATCGGTCTCTTGGAAGGAATAGCCGATGAGTTCGTTGGCGTCATCGGCAAGCAGGCCAGAGAGGAATGGCTCCGGAATCCACACGGCATCGGTGTTGCCGCGTTCCAACTGTGCTGGCATGTCAGGGAAGCCGATTTCTGAGAAGTTCAGTGCCTGCGGGTCTGCCCCGTCTTGTTCTGCAAGATTCATCACGGTGAGATCACCCAGTGTGTTGAGTGCATTGACCGCGGTAGTTTTGCCTTCGAGGTCTGCCCAGGTGTCAATATCGGAGTCTGCTCGTGTCACTACACCAGCAACATCTTCGCCTTCTTCAAGCGAGTTTGAGTACCCTGCGACGATTTTCATGTCCAGGCCCTGGTCTACAGCAGTCACCACGGACAGTGGGTTCCCGACGCCAAAGTCCATCTGGCCGGCGGACACCGCGGGCAGCATGGCCGCGCCAGCACTGGAGACTTCATAGGTCACATCGAAACCGTGTTCTTCAAAAATGCCGTGCTCGATACCGTATGCGACGCCGACGCTTGGAGCGATGGACAGCACGCCGATCGTGACTTCGCGCAGCTCCTCCGAGTCTCCACCGGCAGCTTCTTCTCCACCACCGCCACCACCGCAGGCAGTGAGCAATAGCGCCGAGGCAGCCAGCGTCGCAAAACCGAATGATACTTTCTTGTTCATGTTGTTCTCCCGGTGAAAGTGATTTGATCGAGATATTCATCAATTGAATTACACAATAGACTAAATGTGGCAACGATGGAAGAGTTTTGTCGATTGAATTGTTCCGCATGTCACAACTTTCAGGCTTCAATTGCGAGCAAGACAAGCCAGCCACCAAAAACACCCGTCAGCCACCTGCCGCTACAGATATAAGTAAAATTTGTGGAATACATCAAAAAGTTAAGGTTTTCTCATGTCTGTGAGCCATGTCATGATGACATGCATTGTTCAAACGCCACTGCGATGTAAGGAGATACGCGATGAAACGCGGAACCGGCCTGACCGCCCTCGCTAGCGTAACCATGCTCATGTCGACCGGATGCGGTCCCAACGCTGGGCAGCAAGTATCGGCCGAAGATTATCCAGAGCAAAACATCGAGATGGTTGTCGGCTTCGGCGCCGGAGGACACAACGACTCAGTAGCACGGAAATTCGCCGAAGGGCTTTCCGAAGAGCTAGGAGAACGTGTCTTGGTGGTAAACCGGGAGGGTGGTGGCGGGGCCATCGCCGCAACTGAAGCCGCCCACGCTGCCCCAACCGGTTATGAAGTGCTGTTTGCACCGACTGGAGCCTTCACAGCCACCATGCTGCAGCAAGATGTCGCCTACGAGATCGACCATTTCCGATCGATCATTCCCCTGGCGGAGAACACGTTCATTATCGCCGTGCCCGCAAATTCGCCGTTTGAAACTTTTGAAGATCTCATTGAAGCTGACGGTCGCGTCGTTTTCTCTGCTTTCGGGGAGGGCCATCAGACCCACGTTGTCGGCGAAGGCATCGGGCGCGAATACGACCTCGACGCTGAAGTCGTAGCCTACCCAGGCAGCCCTCCCGCACTGCAGTCGGTCGTCAATGGTGAGGTTGATTTCGGTGTGCAGGATGTCACGAGCGCGATGCCAAGGATTGAATCGGGTGAGCTGCGAGCTCTGGCCGTGACCACTGACTACGTTCCAGACGCACTTGAAGAGCTGTCCCCCGGAGTCCCTTCGATAGCGGATTATGACCTCGAGCGATACATGACCGCCGGATCGCAAGGACTCGTTGTTCCGTCAGATGTTCCCGAGGAAATCGTCAGCAAGTTGGAAGACGCCTCCGAGAAAGTCATTGAGTCCGAAGAATACGTCGAGTTCATCGAAAATTCGGGCAGCGTCATACCCGATGTGGGCGGCGAAGAATGGTTCGGCCGCTACGTGCCCGGTGAGCATGAGCGTTTCCGCACCCTGTACGACGAACTCGGGATCCCCTACGAATCATGACGCCAAACATCAGAAAGCCAGACATGTCGAAAAACGCCGCTGAGCAAAAGCTACCCCAGCATGATGATGAGCTCGACGACTACGATCTCGAGAATTACGAGGGCTCACCGCCGCGCGACGAGCCGGGCATCATCGATTGGTATTCCCCAGTGGTGATGTTCATACTCGGTGTTATCGTGCTGCTCGCCGCGCTCGACCTGGGTATTGGTACGCTACAGGACCCTGGGACTGGGCTGTGGCCCGCGCTGAACGCAGTTTTACTGATCGCGATGGCACCATTGGGGCTATTTGCCCGACACAAGTTCGAGCCTCCCACACAACAGGGACTGCTGCGTGTACTCGGCGTGGCGGCCCCCATGTTGATTTTCGTCCCCCTCTACAACTGGGCTGGCCTTAGCGGAGCGGGGGCCGTCGCATTGATCATCATCACCCGGTTCGTCGGAGGGATGCGCTGGCTTCCTGCCTTCGTGACCTCGGTGATGACCCCCGTGATCGTATACGTGGTTTTCGCCATCCTGTTGGGCGTAAACCTGCGACCCTTCTGACCTCCGCCCGCTCGCACCGACTGAAAGTTCTGCATCATGAATGAAATCCTCAACGGTTTAGGCTACGGCTTTTCCGTGGCGTTCCAGTGGGAGAACCTGCTGTTCGTCCTGATCGGCGTAACCGTCGGGACCGTCATCGGACTGATTCCCGGTCTCGGCCCGGTGGCAACAATCGCTCTGCTGCTGCCCCTGACCTACACTCTTGAACCGGCCAGCGCCATCGTGATGTTGGCCGGCATCTATTACGGGTCAATGTACGGCGGTCGAATACCAGCCATTCTCCTGCGCATGCCCGGAGACGCATCAGCGGTGATCACCACCTTCGACGGGTACCCGCTCGCCCAGCAAGGCAGAGCCGGGCCAGCATTAGGCATCACTGCGATCGGGTCGTTTCTCGGTGGTACCGTCGCCATCATCGGCCTCACATTGCTCGCTCCAACTTTGGCCAATGTAGCCGGTGATATCTCCTCACCGGACATGTTTGTTCTTGCCGGGCTGGGCTTGCTGATGATCGCATTCATTGGAACCGGTTCCCGACCGAAAGCCCTCATCGCTGCAGCGCTGGGAATCCTCATCTCCATCGTTGGCCTTGACCCCACTACCGCGGAACAACGTCTTACCTTCGGTTCCTTTGAGCTCACTGCCGGGATCCACATCGTGGCGGTTGCCGTCGGTGTCTTCGGCATCGGAGAAATCATGTTTAACGCTCAGCAGGGTTTCTATGGCGGGTTAGCCAAGACGACCATCGATAGGGTGCTGCCTACAAAAACAGACTGGATTCGCAGTCGTTTTGCCATTGCCCGTGCTTCGGTTATTGGTTTCTTCGTCGGTATCATTCCTGGCGGCGGTGGCACGATCTCCTCGGTGTTGGCCTATGGCGCCGAGCGGAGGTTCTCCAAACAACCAGAGAAATTCGGCAAAGGTGCTATCGATGGGCTGGCTGCCACAGAGACCGCAGACAATGCGTCTTCGAACTCCGCGTTCATTCCCCTGCTAACCCTCGGTGTTCCGCCCAACCCGGTACTGGCGTTGATTTTTGGCGCCTTGCTCTTGCACAACATCACCCCCGGGCCCGGATTAGTTAACGATCATCCCGATGTCTTCTGGGGCGTAATCGCTTCGATGTATGTCGGAAACGTCGTGCTACTGCTCCTGAACCTTCCGTTGATCGCCCTGTTCGTGAAGATGCTGAAGATCCCGGGCAAGGTCATGGCACCAATCATTCTCATGGTCGCAGTTGCCGGAGTCTATTCGGTGCGGAACTCAATGTTCGACGTGCTGCTAGCGATTATGTTCGGGGTCGTCGGATACTTTTTACGAGTGTTCAACTTCGATCTCGGGCCGTTCATCCTTGGATTCATCCTCGGACCCATTTTGGAAGAACATTTCCGCCGCACCATGATACTTTCCGATGGATCGTTCATGATTTTCTTGCAGCGCCCCATCCCCCTCATCATCATGTCCTTGCTGATCATCGCGGTCGTCTGGTTCGCCTACGATTCCCGCCGCCGAAAGAAGCGCCTGCTACCCACCATGGATCAGTATCAAGAGGCTGAGCGCACAATAGGTTCAACCGACCGGAAACACTGATCAGTTATGCATTTCGAGGTGTTGTCGCAAGAATTCGATGGCTGTTTCGACCTTTGCGCTACGGGTCGGGTCAGGCTGTTCAACTGCCACGATGGCGTTATGCGGCGTCGTATCGGCAACAGGAATGTAGCGCACTTCGCGACCATCGTAAGCGACATAGGAGGACGGAATCAGGTTGAAATAGGACCACCCCAAACCATGAGCCACCATAGAACGTACGGTCTCGTAGTTCGAGCTCGGCCACTGAATCTTCGGCGTCAATCCAACTCCAGCGATGGCTTCGGTGATGCGCTCCATCGAAGGTGGGATGTCCACGGGGATCAGCGGCTCATCAATAAGGTCAGCAAGATAGATCGACGACCGGTCCGCGAGGGGATGGTTCGCAGCAACCACGACATAGGGGTGGATTTCGTGCACCGTTGTGGTGGTGACCCCGGGGTGGGTTTGGCGTTGATACAGCAGACCGAGATCCGCATTGCCTCGACGAATGAAATCGTATAGCTCGGCTGGTCGCGATTCGGCAACTTCGATCGTCACCTGCGGGTGGTGTTTATGAAAGTGGGTGATCAAGGGCGGAACTACGTGCGGGGAAATCGACGCTGTAACTTCGAGACGCAACGTGCCTCGCATGCGCGACTGATCATCCTGCACAACCGCTGCGGCATCATTTATCGCGGCTATAACGCGCCTCGCGTATGGAATGAGCGAGTCACCAGCCGGCGTCGTCGTGGCTCGACGCGCTGGGGAGCGGCTTAGCAACTGGGCGTTGAGGCTCCCCTCTAACTGCTGCACCGCCATAGAGACGGCGGCTTGGCTTATGTGCAAGGCCCGCGAGGAGGCACTGATCGAGCCGTAGTCAACGACGGCGAGAAAGTACTCCAATTGGCGCACGGTGATATCAGACAATGTCGAAACTCCAGTGTGTGTGCAGCTAGTCGGTTGGCTCAACGAACGTGCTAGCTGCCATGACGATATTCAATTTTCACTATAGACATTCTTGGGCACACTCCAGAAGAAATCAATCTACAACGGTAAGGAGCCAAATCAAATGGACTTCACACAAGGCGAGCATCATCACGTGGTCACCCTTGGCACCGCAGGCGGGCCTCGGTTCTGGCGCGATTCTTCGAGAAAAGGCATCGCTACGGCGATAGTCGTCGAGGACGGTTTCTACCTCGTCGACTGCGGTCATGGTGTTGGCCGACAGCTGGAGCAGGCAGGGCTGCCACTCAGCGCGCTGAAGGGCGTCTTCATCACCCACCTCCATTCGGACCACACGGTGGATCTGAATACAGTGGGCCTGTTCGGACTATATGAGTTGCAGGACCGTCTCGACCATCCGGTCCCCATCTTCGGACCTGGTGACCGTGGCGTGTTGCCGGCGGTCTCACCGCGAGCGCAAACATCTCCACAACCAATCGCGCCGGAAAACCCGACGCCTGGTACACGCAGTATGTTCAATCAGTTGATGAGCGCCTACGCCACAGACTTGAACGATCGCATCATCGATTCACTGCGACCCTCGCCGTTAGATCTGTTCAATGCCCAAGACATCGACATACCGGCCGAAGTGGGCTTCCACGCCAACGATCAGCCGGTGCCGCAGATGGCCCCGTTCGAAGTTTTCCGCGACGAGCACGTCGTCGTGACTGCCACGCTCGTGGAGCATCCACCGATTGCTCCCGCCTTCGCCTTCCGGTTTGACACAGCGCAGGGGTCAGTGGCGATATCAGGAGACACTACCTATACGCCTAACATGGTCACGCTGTCTCAGGGGGCGGGCCTGGTGCTGCACGAAGCCATCAACTTCGATTTCATTGAGCAGATGTATGCAGGCAAGCATGACGAGACCTCGCGAGCTTCTGTAGATCATCACTATAAGTCTCACACCTCGGTGCAGGACGCTGTCAGAGTTGCTCGTGAAGCCGGCGCGCACCGACTTGCGCTGCACCATCTGGTGCCCGGGTTTGATTCACCCGAACAGTGGACACGGTTCGCGGTCGACTACTCGGGTGAGTTCTTGATCCCGGACGACTTGGACGTCATTGGGTTCTCAGTGCCCGATGCCTGACGAGAGTGACGAGCGGCGGCTAGGCAAATTCAACACGAAGGCCCGTGGAACGTTGTTGTACGTTCCACGGGCCTCGTTGGACACTGCTCCGTGTTGTTATGCGTAGAAGCGCGAGAGGAAGGTCGCCACAACTGCTGGGCGCTCTTCTCCTTCGATCTCAATGGTGCCGTTGGTGACCAGGTGCAGGCCGTTGCCCTTGACTTCTTGGACATCCGCGACTTCAGCTTTCATGCGAATGCGTGCACCGGCTTTGACCGGGTTGGTGAAGCGCACTTTGTCCAGACCGTAGTTGACCTTGGTTGAGACGCCGGTGACGTCGAAGAGTTCGGACCAGAACGGAATGATGAGTGACAGGGTGAGGAAGCCGTGTGCGATTGGTGCACCGAATGGGCCTTCTTTGGCGCGTTCGACATCGGTGTGGATCCACTGGTGGTCGCTTGTGGCATCAGCAAACGTGTTGATCATTTCTTGGGTGACGGTCGTCCATTCGGTGACCCCCAGGTCGGTGCCGGCAAGGTTGGCTACCTCGTCGAATGCAACAACGGTACGTGCGGTAGGTTCAGTCATGGTAATCAGAAGTTCCTTTGCTGTATTTCAGGTTTAGACAAAAGCGCTCTGGCCGGTGATGGAACGGCCAACGATGAGCGCGTTGATTTCGTGTGTGCCTTCATAGGAATAGACGGCTTCGGCATCCGCATGGAAGCGCGCGACGTCGGTGTCCAGGGTGATGCCGTTTCCGCCGCATACCTCGCGGGCCAATGCAACGGTTTCACGCAGCTTTGATGCGGTGAACATCTTGGCCAGTGCCGAGTTCTCGTCTTTATAGACTCCGGCCGCTTGCTGCTCGGTAAGTTGCATGGCCATCGCAACGGATGCGGTGACGTTGGCAAGCATGGTCGCAAGCTTTTCTTGAATCAGTTGGAAGCCGGCGATGGGTTTGCCGAACTGTTCACGCTTGGTAGTGTAGCGGACCGCGGCCTCATAGGCGCCGGCCATCGCTCCCGTCGCAATCCATGACACATCGGAACGCATCAAGCGCAGGCAGCTGGCCACATCGCGGAACGAGTTAATGTTCTGCAACCGCGCCGCATCGTCCACCTGCACGTCGGTGTAGGTGATGTCAGCATTCTGCATGATCCGCAGCGAGGCTTTGTGACCGATTTTTTCCAATGTCACACCCTGCGCGTCGCGTGGCACGAGGAATGCTTTGACTTGATTATCGGCGGTATCGCGGGCGAACGTGCAGAGCACATCGGCACGGAATGCCCCACCGATCCAACGCTTTGCGCCGTTGATCGTCCAGGTGCCATCGGCATTCTGGGTAGCTGAGGTTTGCAGACCCTTGGCCACGTCAGAACCGTTCTCTGGTTCGGTCAGCGCGAAAACACCTTGGAGTTCATAGTTGACGATCTTCGGATCCAGTTCGGCAACCTGTTCAGCACTGCCACCTTGCGTGACGGCCGTGCGGAACAGCCCTGCCTGCGCGTTGAAGAACGTCGCGACGTTAGTATCACAGCGCGCGAGCTCGAAAGTGCGCATCGACTCGAAAATATCGCGAACCGACTCGCCGGCCTCGTGCAATGCAGACGGCTCCATCAGCCGCAAGGACTCCAAGGGCTCAATGATCTCTTCGGGGAACCGGTCTTCGTGCCACGCATCATTGAGATAGGGGTATACCTTCTCATCGAGCGTGTGACGCAGCTCGTCTAATGCGGCCTGCTCGGCCGCCGTCAAACGATCCGAGAAACCATAAACATCCCAGCTAGGTGTGCGACTCATGCAGCGTCACCGCCCTGGCCAAGACCCAACAGTTTGACCGCGTTGTCCTTGAGGATGAGCGGCCGAACTTCGTCCTTGATGGGCAGGTCATCAAACGCAGCCAACCATTTGGTTGGTGGGATGAGCGGGAAATCGGTCCCGAAGAGCACCTTGTGCTTCAACACGTTATTCGACTGACGCACCAGCGATTCCGGGAAGTACTTCGGCGACCACCCCGAGAGGTCGATGTAAATATTCGACTTGTGGGTGGCGATCGAGTTCGCTTCGTCCTGCCAAGGCACGGACGGGTGGGCCATAATGATCGGCAGGTTCGGGAAGTCTGCGGCAACATCGTCAAGCAGCAGCGGGTTCGAGTACCGCAGTTTGAGGCCAGCACCGCCAGGTAGCCCGGCGCCCATACCGTTTTGCCCGGTATGAGACAGCATCGGCAAGCCAATTTCTTGCAGTGCTTCCCACAACGGGTAATACTGCCGGTCCGATGGATCAAACCCCTGAACTGACGGGTGGAATTTGAAGCCGCGAACGCCAAGTTCAGTGGCCTGACGCTGCGCTTCTTCGATAGCCGCTTTCCCGTTGCGCGGGTCAACCGAGCCGAATGGCAACAGCACGTCGTTATGACGAGCCGCACCGGCTACAACGTCATCGATCGAGTTGGGCAGGTGGCCCTCAAACTGCGTGCGGGCGTCCAAGGTGAACACGACCGCTGCCATACCGAGCTCTCGATATGTGTCAGCGATTTTATCGATCGAGGGCGTACGGTCTTCGGATTTGAAATACTTGGCTGATGCCTCGTAGAAGACTTCTGGCATGGGCTTGTGGCCCTGTTCGTCCAGCTCAATGTGGACGTGCATGTCCAATGCCGAGATGGCCGAAACATCAATATTGGATTCATAGACTGCCATGGATACCACCTAGGCCTTTGGCTGCAGCTCTGCTGGAAGTTCTGGCATCTTTTCGCCAACATCCTGCAGGTTGTTTTCGATGACGGTACGCCCCTTCGATTGCAAAGCATCGTAGGTCCACCCGCCATCATTGAATTCAGTGGCAACTGGTTCTGGGTGGCTCCACACCTGGAGACGGTCGCCGCCCACACCGATGGCTTGACCGGAGATGTTCTGCGCTTCGTCAGATGCTAGGAATGCCACGAGTCCGGCAACGTCGGCAACCGGCCCGAAGCCCAGGTCTTTGCGGAAGAAGTCTGGCATGGCTTCGCCTGCTTTATCCGCTTCGATCGCAGCCGAGAAGAATGGCACAGTTTCGGTCATGGCGGTTGCAGCAACCGGAATGATGGCGTTGACGGTCACACCGGCGCGTTTCATTTCCAGAGCCCAGGTGCGAACCATCCCGACGATGCCGGCTTTGGCAGCGGCGTAGTTGGTTTGACCAAAGTTGCCACGCTGACCGGTTGGCGAACCGATGGTCACGATGCGACCTTTGACCTCATTGTTTTTGAAGTAATCGTATGCCGCACGGACACACGTGAAGGTACCGCGCAGATGGACATTGATGACGGCGTCGAAGTCGTCGTCCGACATTTTGAGCAGGCTGCGGTCACGCAGAATGCCCGCATTGTTCACCAAAATGTCGAGCTGGCCGAACTCTTCCACGGCAGCATTGACGAGCTTTTCTGCGGTCTCAGTGGATCCGACGGCCGCCGTTACTCCAAAGGCCTTGCCACCCTCATCAGTGATGGACTGGACTGCGCGATTGGTCACGTCTTCATTCACGTCGTTCACGACGACGCTTGCGCCTTGGCGTGCGAGTTCTTGTGCGTAAGCTAGTCCTAGACCAGCTCCTGATCCCGTAACGATGGCTACTTTACCGTTCAGTGACATTTTGCCCCTCAATTCTTTGTGAACTGGATACAAGTGTTAGTTGCATCTAGAAATAATTGTGAATAACACCTATTGTCTATCTCAACCTAGAATTTTGTAGATGTCAATAATTGATGGGAAAATGCTTCTATGAACGCCGAACTGTTAACAGCCAATGATCTCGATCCATCTCCCCTGCGTGAGACTGAACTGGTTCAAGAGGTCCAGTTTCTCACCGCCCGGCTTGCCGCTAAGGGCAACAGCCACGCGAATAAAATGTTGGAAACCGTGGATCTCAATGTTCGGCAGTTTTCGGTTCTTGCACTCGCCGCGTCATCATTGAAACCCACCCAGCGCGAGATGTCTGCTTTCGTTGCCCTGGATCCATCCCAAATCGTTGCACTCGTCGACGCACTCGAAGATCGCGGCCTCGTGACCCGAGAAACCGACCGTAACGATCGTCGCTCCAAAAATATTGTGGCAACGCCGTCGGGCGAAAAGCTCTACCGCGAGGCACGAGCAATCACCATGGAAGCTGAAGACCACGTGCTCACCAACCTGACCTCAAGTGAGCGCGATCAGTTGCGTGAACTACTCATCAAGGCCACGCTGTAGCGTTCCTTGCCTTGACGCCACGGGGGGCACAGCTTGAGCGCTGTACCCCTTTTTCGTGTCGACTATTCGCCGTGTAGCTCGCGAAGCTGTGGCTTGCGCACTTTGCCGGATGCTGTACGCGGCATATCGTCGACGAAGACCACCGATTTTGGAATCTTGTATCGTGCCAGCTTGCCGTCAAGATAGGACAGCACGTCTTCTTCGGTGAGCTCGTGTCCTTCTCGAACCACAACCGCTGCGCGAGGCACTTCGCCCCACTTCTCATTGGCAACGCCAAATACTGCTACCGATGCTATCGATTCCATTTGGGCGAGTTCTTGCTCGATCTGGGCCGGGTAGATGTTCTCCCCACCAGAGATGATCATGTCCTTGAGACGATCGGAGATAAACAGGAAGCCGTCGTCATCCATATACCCCATGTCGCCGGAACGGAACCAGGTGCCGCCGTCATCGGTAATGAAGGAGGATTCGTTGGCTTCCGGGCGTTCCCAGTAGCCGGAAATGACGTTCGGGCCTTGAATTTGAACCTCACCAACCTCATTGGGTGGGAGTTCGTTGCCATCAAAATCAGCAACGCGAATATGCGTGTGCATTTGTGGCAGACCGGCCGATCCCATCTTCTCTCGGGAATAGCGAGCCGGAAGCGTCGTTGCGCCCGGGGCGGTTTCGGTCATGCCGTATCCCATCGTGAAGCTCAGCCCGCGATCCTCATAGGTTTCCAAGATGCGCAGTGGGACTGCAGAACCGCCACACGTGAGATTGTGGAGCGAGGAAATGTCGGTGGTTTCCCAATCGGGGTGCTCGGCCAGCATTTGATACGTCGTGGGCACGCCAGAAATGTAAGTGGCTTTGTGCTGCTCAATAAGTTGTAGCGCGCGGCCCGGCTCAAATCGTGGCTCCAAAATGAGATGACCTCCCTTGAGGAACGTCGGCAGCACACCCATACCCAGCGCCGCAACGTGGAACATCGGTGAGATCATCAGGGCAACTTCGTGATTGCTGATGTCCATATCGGAGATGACGTTCAGCGCATTCCAGGTCATGTTGGCATGGCTGAGCATGGCACCTTTTGGATTGCCCGTCGTTCCCGAGGTATAGAGAATAATAGCCAGGTCATCGATGCCGACATTGACTTGCGGCCGAGTAGCGCTGGCGCCTTCGAGTACGTCGCCGTATTGCTCCACCGGAAGAGTCAACCGACCGTCTTCGGCAGGAACTCGTGAACCATCATCGACAACGATGACACGCTCAACATCGGTCTCCGCCACCCCCGCTGCCACCAGCGGCTCCATGGTGTGTGAGGCGACGAGTATTTTTGCCCCGGCATCATCGAGATGGAACGCGACTTCAGGGCCAGCTAAACGAGTATTGAGCGGTACGAAAACCGCGCCAATACTGCCCAACGCGAAGAGCGCCTCAAGAAATTCAACCGAGTTTTCACCCAAGAACGCCACCCGGTCGCCACGTTGAACACCGCGCTCCGACATGGCATTGGCCAAGCGGTTAATGCGTTCCGAGAACTGCTCGTAGGTCAGCTCCAATGTTCCCGCGGTAATCGCCATTCGACCGGCAGACTTTACTTCCCGTCGATGGATCCAATCGCCTAAACCGTGATTCGTCATCGCACTCCTTGCAAGCGTTTCTGTGTGAGCGGTCTCATATCACTTACATTTTGCCCCAAATCGTTGCTATTCGCAACGATTGCGAAAATAGATCATCTACCATCGAGGCAGACGGACACAGACTCTGGGCGGTGGTGTGCCGTAGGGTAGTTCAACCACCGGGCTTCACCTGCGGACCACACACCGACCGAAAGGGCCCAAAGCATGAGACCGTCGCAGCAGCAAGTACCTAGCTCCGCCACCACAAGCAGTCTGGCCGAAGCCGAGAGGGGTGCGATCGTCTCGGCCTTACGCGCGGCAGGGATCTCCAACGTGGATGACTCGCGGCTGTCGCGCGGGATGTACTCTTCTGATGCCAGTCTCTATCGGGTGCTGCCGGAAGTGGTCGCCCGGCCGCAGCACGTCGATGAGCTCCACGCCCTTCATGAGGTGTCTCGCGACCTGAAAGTGCCGGTGACGATGCGAGGTGCCGGCACCTCGATTGCAGGCAACGCGGTGGGCGAAGGAATCGTCGTCGATACCCGAGATCTGAACCGCATCATCGACTTCGACCCGGTGGCACGTACCGCCAGGGTCCAGCCCGGTGTGGTGCACGCGGATCTGCAACGTGCGGTCGCACCACACGGGCTGCGCTTTGGTCCGGACCCGTCAACGCATTCGCGGTGCACTCTCGGCGGGATGATTGGCAACAACGCCTGCGGCTCGCGTGCCCTGGGATACGGTCGCACAGTCGATAATGTGCAGGCGGCACAGGTACTATTCGGCAATGGGGAAGTGGGTGACTTTGACTCTCGTCGCGGCCAGCCCGAGGGCTCCACGGCGGCGCGACTGATGGATTTAGCCGCAGAAAATCTTGCCCACATCCGTACGAGCTTCGGCCAATTTGACCGGCAAATCTCCGGCTACAGTCTCGAACACCTACTGCCCGAAAACCGCTCACGGATAGAACGCTTCCTGGTAGGCAGCGAGGGCACCCTGGCCACCGTGTTGGAGGCTGAAGTACAGCTGGTCGTCGATGAACCCGGCCGACTGTTGTTGGTGCTGGGCTATGACGCCATCAGTGAGGCCGCCGACGCTGTGCCCCATATCCTGGATGCTGCGCGCAGCGAATTCGGGCCCAATAGCCTCATCGCTTGCGAAGGCATGGACGCCCGACTCGTGGAGTTGGTCGCTCGGCTGGCAAGCCCGTGCCGCAGCTGCCCAACGGACGCAGTTGGCTCTTCGTCGAAGCGACCGGGCAACAGGCCTCCGCGATATTGAAGACGGTCAGCCACGCCGCACAGGCCATCGACACCCGAGTCATCGGCGATGCCGCCGAGGCAGCAGCACTGTGGAAAATCCGCGAGGACGGTGCCGGCCTGGCCTCAATCAGCCTGCCCACCCCGGCACATGCCGGGTGGGAGGACGCAGCGGTCCCGCCAGAGCACTTGGGTGCCTGGATGCGTGACTTCGAAACGCTCATGCAGGACTTCGGACTCGACGGCTACCCTTACGGACACTTCGGGGACGGTTGCATCCACTGCCGAATCGATTTCCCCTTCCACCACGGAGATCCAGCCAGCATCGAGGTCTTCCGCGACTTCATGCTTGCCTGCGCCGAACAATTAGCCGTCTACGGTGGGTCCATCTCCGGGGAGCACGGCGACGGCCGGACGCGCTCCGAGTTACTGCCATATATGTACGACGCGACGTCATTGGACCTCTTCGCGCAAGCGAAACAGATTTGCGACCCAGACAACCTGCTGAATCCCGGTATCATCACGGCCCCGCAAGCCGAAAGTACCGCTGCCGGACCAGCCACCGGGGTGGCAAACTTCACCGACGATATCCGTCCGACCCAGCCCAATGTGCCACTCCCCTGGCCCGGCTTGAAACTCCCCCACGACGATGGAGACTTTGGCAGCGCAGTCCACCGTTGCACCGGCGTGGGCAAGTGCGTGGCCCCGCACACCACCGGGGTCATGTGTCCCTCCTATCTCGCCACCAGAGATGAGAAAGACTCCACCCGCGGTCGCGCCCGCATCCTGCAGGAAGCCATGGACGGCACCCTGGTCAAGGGACTCAGCGATCCGTCCGTACATGAAGCCCTGGATCTGTGCCTGTCGTGCAAGGGGTGCGTTTCAGACTGTCCCACCGGCGTGGATATGGCCACATACAAAGCCGAGGCCCTGCACCAGAAGTACGACCGCAATGACGAGGGCAAACCCCGGCGCCGACTCCGACCGCGGACACACTATTTCCTCGGACGGATCCCCGTCTGGGCCAAGTTGGCGGCCCCGGTAGCACCGCTGGCCAACCTCGCGATAACGGTGCCTGTGATAGCCGCTGTTGCAAAGTGGGTGACCGGTATAGACCCCCGACGTTCGGTACCAAAATTTGCCGCTAAAACCCTGCGCCGCAGCTCCAAGAAAGCAGGCTTCACCACACGCCGCAGCCAGACGAACCAAGACCATCCCGATGTATGGGTGTGGGCCGACTCGTTCACGAACCATTTCTTCCCGCAATCTGGACTGGCGGCCATCCAATATTTGGAGTCGCAGGGACTGGACGTCCGACTCATCGACGAGAGCGCTTGCTGTGCCCTGCCGTGGATCACCTCAGGCCAGCTGGATCAAGCCCGAGGCCGAATTGAGAACGCGGTCAGTACCCTGGCACCATATGTGGACTCGCAGGTGCCAGTGATTGGGCTGGAACCCAGCTGTGTGGCCACGCTGCGCAGTGACGTACAAGAGCTCTCCGACTCCCCGCAGGCTAAAACGGTCGCCGACGGGGTCCTGACTTTCGGGGAACTCCTGACCCGGCTGGTGCAGGAAGACCGCGTGAAGCTACCTGACTTGTCCAGACTGGATGTGGTGGCCCAGCCGCACTGTCACCAGTCGTCGATCATTGGCTGGGATGCCGACCAGACCCTGTTGGAACAGGCCGGTGCCACGGTCACCAAGGTCGCCGGATGCTGCGGGCTGGCCGGTAATTTCGGCGTCGAAAAGGGCCATTACGAAACCTCCGTGGCGGTGGCCGAGTCCTACTTGTTGCCTGCGGTCCGCGCTCAACGCCAACGCCAGGAAGCTGCAGACAACAATACTGTGGTGCTCGCCGATGGCATGTCCTGCAGAATCCAGCTGGACGATCTGGCCGATGTCCCGGCCATTCACCTGGCCGAACTGCTGGCCGAAAGAGCGCATACTCCGAAGTCACCCTAGGATGAGCAGGCGCTCGATACGTCAGAACGTTCAGCCGAACACGTCGAGCTCATTCCCGTCGTTCAGACACGTACCGCGGTTAGCGGCGAATCCCAGCCAGTGCGTCACGGTCGATTTCTTCCTGGTTTTCCACGTACGGCGTGCCGTGAGTGTGGAAGGTTGGCACGGTCTTCATGCCCCACGCCTGGCCCTTGGCACGTTCGGCTTCAGACCAGTTAACAACGGGTTGATCCGGATTCAAAATCAGGCGTGCACCGGCATTGGCGAACTCGATCCGGTTGCCGCCCGGCTCCCAGACATAGAGGAAAAACGTCTGGTTGATCGCGTGCTTATACGGCCCGTATTCGATATACACGCCTTCTTCCAGGAAGAAGTCTGCAGCTTTGAGTATGTCCTCGCGAGTGTCGGTGGCAAACGCCAGGTGGTGGAAGCGCCCACGCTCGCCCGTCCAGTCGTCAGAGTAGACGACGTCGTAGGA
The DNA here is from genome assembly GCA_013393415.1 of Micrococcaceae bacterium. Lineage (GTDB taxonomy): Bacteria > Actinomycetota > Actinomycetes > Actinomycetales > Micrococcaceae > Yaniella > Yaniella flava. The sequence continues at coordinate 22,877 of JABXHI010000042.1, read as the reverse complement.
TTTTTGCGCGAACCGGAACCAGCGGGCCGCATAGCCGCCCTCATCCAGTTCGACCTGCTCAGTTTCACGCGATTTCATCACGTTCTCCCAGAAGTCACCGGCAGCGTTCACATCGGAGGCCAAATAGTTAATGTGATCCAAGCGGCGGGCATTGACCCCGCGCCCAGGATAGCGAGAAGCCTGATTTTTCAGCGCTGGTCGGTCTTCGTCGTCGGCAACATAGAGCGTGGTGTCGTAGTAGATGCCGAATTCGTGACCGTCCGGATCCTCAAACTCGTACCAAGCGCCGATGCCGACTTCCGGTTCGCGCCAGCCTTTGCCAAGTCCGGTGGCCTCGATGGCTGCGACGCGACGTTCAAGTGCCTCAGGGCTGGTGGCTCGCAGCATCGTTCGACCGACACCGTTGGTGTTGGACGCGGTCAGCTTGATCGAGTAGGTTTCGTACTCATCCCAGCAGCGCAGATACGCAGAGTTGCCGATGCGTTCGACTTCGCGCATCGCCAGCAGCTCGTTGAAGAACCACAGGCTCTCATCGAATGTTGGGGTCAGGATTTCTACGGCGCTGATGTGCGCCAGGTCGAAGTTTTCTAATTCAGCCATGGTGATTCCTTACTCTCGGTACTGCAGTCCCTTGGCAGCAAGTTTTTCTCGCATGCCGTATACGTCTAATCCCAGCTCACCTGCGGCCAACCGCTCGCGCACGCTAGCTTCCTTGGCCTCCCGCGCTTTGGAAGCCTCGACAACGTCGGCCACGTTCTCGCGCGGCACGACAACTACCCCATCGGCGTCGCCCACCACCACGTCACCCGGATTGACGGTCGCATTGGCGCAGTTGACCGGGATGTTGACCGAACCGAGCGTCTCTTTTACCGTACCGCGCGCATGGATAGCCCGCGCAAAGACCGGGAAATCCATCTCAGCTAGATCCGCGGTGTCGCGCACCCCGCCATCAATGACCAGCCCGGTCGCACCGCGAGCGCGGAAGGACGTTGCTAAGAGGTCGCCGAAGAAGCCAACGTCCGTCTCGGTGGTGCAGGCCGCCACGACGATGTCACCCTGCTGGATTTGTTCAGCCACAACATGCAGCATCCAGTTATCACCGGGTTGCAGTAGCACCGTGACCGCGGGGCCACAAAGTTTTGCCCCGTCGTACACCGGACGTAAATATGGTCGCATGAGACCGACTCGGCCCATGGCTTCGTGGATGGTCGCGGTGCCGTAGTTGCTCAAGGCTGCGACATCATCGGGGTCTGGGCGGTGGACGGTCGTGTGGACTACGCCAAGGTCATACATGTGTTACTCCTTGCTTCTACCGGTTCTGTGCCTTGAGGCGGCGATCCAGACGCGGGTGAATCTTGCGGGCGGTGTCTTCAAAAATGGACTGCCGTGATGCATCGGTCAGGTCGGCTGCCTGAATATAGCGCACGGTATCGTCGAAGAAGTGACCGGTCGTTGGGTCTTCGCTCCGCACCGCTCCGATCATTTCCGAGGCGAACATGATGTTTTGATGTGGAATCACCTCGAGCAGCGTATCGATGCCCGGCTGATGATAGACACAGGTATCGAAGTAGACGTTGTTCAGCATGTGATCTTCCAGTTGCGGCTTATCCATCATCATGGCCAGACCGCGGAAGCGTCCCCAATGGTAAGGTGCGGCTCCCCCACCGTGCGGGATGATCATTTTCAGTTCAGGGAAAGTGGAGAACAAATCGCCTTCCAGCAGCTGCATAACCGCGGTGGTGTCGGCGTTGAGGTAGTGCGCGCCGGTGGTGTGGAACGCTGGATTCACCGACGTCGAGACATGAACCATGACGGGCAGTTCGTGTTCGATGAGCTTTTCATAGACCGGGAACCAGTGTTCATCGGTCAGCGGCGGTGAGGTCCAGTGCCCGCCAGAAGGATCCGGATTCAGATTGACGGCGACGATGTCATGTTCGGTGACACAGCGCTCGAGCTCATCAATGACGGTCGCGGGGTCAACTCCCGGGGATTGTGGCAGCATCGCCGAGGGTACGAAACGGTCCGGATAGAGTTCCGAGACCCGTCCGATGAGATCGTTGCAGTGCCGCGCCCATGCAGACGAGACCTCAAAATCCCCTGCATGGTGCGCCATAAAGGAGGCTCTGGGAGAAAACACCTGCACATCAATGCCACGCTCATCCATCAGGCGCAGCTGATTGGCTTCGATGGATTCTCGAATCTGGTCGTCGGTAATCACCGGACCAGCTACCGCCGGCGGTTTACCGCCATCAAGCGCTGCCAACTGTTCATCCCGCCAGGCACCCAGCGGCTCCGGTGCCGTGGTGTAATGCCCGTGAATATCAATGATCAATATATGTCCTTCCACTAAAAAACAGCTCTCCAAAAAAATTCGGTCTAGACCTCGGGAGCCCATACCGTGTGCGGCACGAAGACCTCACCACGGCTCAGCAACCTAGCGGTACGCGTGTTGCCTGAGGCCACCACCGCACCGGTGTCATCGAGATCCAGCGACGTTTCAAAAATGCCGGATGGATGTTCGATGCCGAGCGTTTGCTGTCGGCCCGTACCGGCAGTGCCCACTTCGGCTGCGACGGAGCCTTCCATCATCAGGGCGGTAGCCACGGTCACCGCAGCGAGTACCCCGATCGATTCGTGCACCCGGTGTGGGATAAAACTCCGCGTAGACAATGCCCCACCGGCCATGGGCGGCGACACCAAGGTCATTTTTGGATACGATGCTTCCGTCACGTCACCAAGGCCCATCCGCTCTCCAGCCAGCAGGCGGAGCTGCTCGACGCGCTGCTTGAGCTCGGCGTTATCGCTGAGCTCAGCGACCGATTCATAGCCGCTGACGCCAAGATCTGTGGCACGGATAATCACTAAGGGTTGGCCGTTATCTATCAACGTCACCCGATAGGTGTCGCCGCCCACGGCTAAGTCATCACTCACGTTTCCCGTTGGCAGCAGTGCCCCGGTCAATGATCCTGCAGTATTGAGGAACCGAATCTCCACTGGTGATGCAGCGCCCGGCACTCCGGCAATGGCCGTGTTGCCCGAATACTGGACAAAGCGGTGCCCGTCGAACTCGGGGGTGTGAATGGTAATGCGTGCGATGAGCCCCGTATTGGTGGTTCGCACGACGGCTTCGGTGACATCCGTCTCGGGTTGCAATAAACCTGACTCCACCGCAAATGGCACCACTGCCGCCAGCATATTCCCGCAATTGGCACTCGTCTGAACAGTCTCGCCATCAGGCTGAAGTTGCGCAAAGGTGAAATCGAGATCAACACCGTCGTACTCGGAGCACTCCACAATCGCGGCCTTGGAAGTCAGCGGATGTCCGCCACCAACACCGTCTACCTGCAGGGGATGCGGACTGCCCATGATCGCCAGTAGCACAGCATCACGTAGCTGTGGGTTGCGTGGCAAATCAACTGCCCGAAACATGGGGCCGCGCGAAGTACCGCCCCGCATGAGGTGAAATGGGATCGCTGTTTGATCCCCAACGCGACGCACTGCACGAGAGCTCATGTTCTTCCTTTACTGTGGGTGTCCTCACACCAGACTATCTGCTAACAAGATTGTTTACAATATTGTTCATGCTTTTGTTGAGTATCTGGCTCCGGTGACTATCATGGAGTCAACGGCACAGCATTCCCTCAGCCATTGGAGACCAGTTATGGCAAGCAACGCATCGCAGACAACCGAGACGAAAGAAGCAACATCGCTAACAGATCGGTTGCGACAAGATATCGTCACGGGCAACCTGGTCCCGCACCAGCGCCTGGTCGAAACCGATGTCGCAGAGGAACATGGCGCATCTCGTGGCGAGGTTCGGCTTGCGCTCAATGAATTAATCACCGAGGGTCTGGTCGAGCGCATCCCCAATCGAGGTGCACGGATCCGGAAGGTCTCCCGGCAAGAAGCACTTGAGATTACCGAGGTTCGTGGTGCGGTTGAGTCATTGTGCGCGCGGAAGGCTGCAGAGAAAATCAGTGATGCACAAGCCCAAGACTTGCGCGATATTGGTACGCAGATGGAAACGGCAGTCGAACGCGGTGCTCGCGATGAGTATTCAAACCTCAACCGTCAGCTACACAATTTCATCATCGAGATCGCCGACCAGCCGACGGCGGCTCAGACCATCAGGCGCTTACGCGGCCAGGCGATTCGGTATCATTTTCAGCTTTCCACCCAGCGGGATCGACCGCAAGTGTCGCTCCCGCAACACTTGGCCATCATTGAGGCCATCTGCGCACGCGACCCGGAGCTTGCTGCGACCGCAATGCATGCACATCTGACTTCTGTCACTCAGGCAATTGGCGACTCAACCAGCGTCTAACGTCTCGGATGAGCCCGCCGCGTCCAGAAGCGCCAGACCGTCTTGTGCCCATTCGATCTCGGCCTCAGCCTGCTTGAGAATACCCTCGTAGGCGAAAATTTTGAAACGCGTGATTCTGGCGTGCTCAGCGTGCGGGTACTGCGCAAGTCTGCGTTGATGAATTTCAGTCGTCCCGTCTCTCAGCTCCTGCATCTGATGTTCTACGTCGGCAACAACTTGGCGGTAATGCACCAGGTGTTCTTGCAGGCTACGTCGAGCATCCGTGTCTTCAGCGAATTCAAAGTACGCTGCCCGGAGCCGCATGTCATTGCGCTCTGGTCGGTAGGTGACCGGCTTTTCCTGCCAAGCACGCAGATAGCCCATACCCGCGTCAGTAATCGCGTACTCGGTTTTCGTTGCCCCTTTGGAACCCCACGGCACCGGGTAACCGGTGATGAGCTCTTCCGCCTGCATTTTCTTCAATTCCGGATAAATTTGCGAATCTGGGGCATGCCACAAAAACCCCACCGAAGAGTGGAAGTTCTTAGCGAGGTCGTATCCGGTATGTGGACCAGACGACAAAAGGGTAAGCAGTGCAGATCGTAAACTCATGGTGACCGTAGTGTAATCGAGACAGTGAGCGGCGAAGCGCTATGGAAGAGACGTCGCGGCCGCATCCGGCTGGATACGACCGCGACGAGAAATGAGGTTTAGGCTGTGCGCCATCCGGTCTGGTATGACTCACGCGCAACCGTCGAGTACGGCACCGGTGAGACAACAGCACGAACCGTTTTTTGCTCGTGCGGTTCGACCGAGAGTTTGGCTGAGCCACCATCCGGCTCGCCCCACGTGACGGAGAGCTCTGCACCTTCAGGCACGTTGGCATCGACGGTGGCCAGCGACAGACCGCGCCGCTCATTTGCGGTGTAGCCGGTAAACATCGAGACCCCGACGACGTTGCCGTCCGCGTCGGTGACCTTGTCGTAGTTGGAGGCGCCGTAGTTGGCCAGTGGGAGGTCAAAGAACTTGTAGTTCGGGCCGTCAACGTTCAGCGGTGCTGCGACAACTTCCTTGAGGTCGTCGGCGTTCCATTCCAGGGTGACTTTGCGACGCTGTTTGTCTTTGTCGATGGCTTCCAAAGCGTCTCGGCCGATGAAGTCGTGATCGTATTTCACGAAAGAACCGTAGCCGATCTCCCAAGGATTTACATAGTAGTCTTCAATGTTGTCGGAAATGAATGAGCCGGCCAGTGGTGCGGTGGCCTCGTAGGAGTCTGCTCCCAGCCATTCGCGGTAGCCCTTTTCCGCTGCGCCCGAGTAGATGCCCGGCAGTGGGGACGGGATCCAGCCGGATTCCAAGGTGTTCGTCGCATAGGCACGTGAGCCGACTGGCAGCAGACCAAATTCAGCACCTGCTTCGATGATCGCATTGCGTACACGGGCGTGGTGTTCATAAGGACCATAGATTTCCAGACCCGGAGCACCAGCCATGCCATGACGCAGAGTGCGAATCTTGAGCCCGTCGATGTTCATGTGGGACATGCGGAAGAACTTCAGTTTTTCGACTTCAGCGCCATTGAGCTTGTTGATAACATCCCAGGCTGCGGGGCCCTGAATCTGGAAGCGGAAGAGTTCACGCGATACGGCATCACCATAGGGACGTGATGGGGAACGACGGTCCACCTGCAGATCAAGGTTCTTATAGTCACCTGCTTCGGCGTGGTACATCAACCAGTTGGTGACGGGCGCACGGCCGACGTAGGTGAATTCGTCTTGTGCCTCGCGGAACAGGATGCCGTCACCAACCACAGCGCCGACCGAGGAAACGGGCACATACTGTTTGGCCATGTCGATCTCGAAATTTGCCACCGAGTTGATGGCGGTGTCAGAAATCAGGTTGATCGCGTCGGAACCGGACAGGAAGACCTGGTCCATGTGGTGCGACTGGTCGTAGAGCACCGCGGCGTCACGCCAGGCGCGCTGTTCGTTGATCCAGTTACCGAAATCCGCTGGAACAACCGGGTAAATGTAGGAGCCGGTTTGTGCATTGCGTAGCAGATCGACCGCGGATTGTTGGTTGAGCAGGTCCTGAAGAGAGTTTGCCATCGTGGCACCTTTCGTATCGTTAGAGGTTTTCAGTAAAGTCTTTGACCCATTCGGCGGTGTTCGTGATGCCGCCGAAGGTGTAGAAATGGACGCTAACATCGCCCTGGAAATTGGTTTCCTGGGTCGTAGAGGCCAGCTCGTTGAGGAATTTATCTGGACCGGCAGTGCCGATCAGGTTGGTGAGCGAAAAGCCGTACTTCAATGCAACGCCTGCCGATGCTCCCACACCGAAACGCTTGGCGAATTTGAGTAGTCGACGAATCCCCGCGGGGCCTGGCACACCAATGCGTACCGGGGCGGTGATGTCTTTGGCGGCCAGCTCATTGAGCCACGTGGCGACAGGGTCGATGTCAAAGCCAAACTGGGTGATGATACCCGAGGATAGATTCTGCTCGGTCAGGGCGGAGAGCTTATGTTGGGTTTCACGCAGAAAATCGTCATCGGCCATGTGCTGATGGCCTTCCGGGTAGCCAGCAATCGAGACTTCTTCGACACCAAACTCAGGGAAAACACCTGATTCAATCATCTCCAACGCGGAACCATATGGCCCCATCGGTTGTGCTGGGTCGCCACCAACAGCGAAAACGTGCTTGGCTGCATCGACGTCGGCGAGTGCCTGAAGAAATTCTTTCAGCTCGGCTTCACTTTCGATGCGACGTGCCGAGATGTGCGGCACGGGAACGAAACCAAGATCTTTGACGGCCTTGGCCGCAGTCACGCGCATCTCGAGATCTTCGTTGCCAAGAAACGTCACGTTGATCCGAGTGCCTTGAGGGATCAGCGGTGCTGCCTCACGCACAGCATCGACGTCTTTACCGGTCATTTCTAAGGAAAAGTCGTGCATCAACGCTTGAGCTGACGTGTCAGTGTTTGAGGGGGACATTGGAAAACCTCGCTTATTGCTGGAGCAGAATTGCCCCAAATCGATGTCGCACATCACACACTATCTATGTACATAGTGAGTTGCAATACTTTTGATAGAAATTCTTGCACTCATGAGAAGAGCCACCCGCTCCCATTAGGGATCGGGTGGCTCCTTTGACTCGATATTCGGCTTAGCGGCTATGCATCCTCGTGCAGCAGTTCGTCGATGTTGACAGCTTCATCAATCAGGCCCGTCTCTTCGGAGAGCTCAATGATGCGTTGGATCGAGTCACGGGTCACCTGTTGTGGGAACTGCGGCATCGTCAGCTCGTCGACAACCTCTGGCTCGATCTCCGTATACTCCGACAGAATCGCTTTGGCATCATCGGGATTATCCTCTGCGTATTGCTGCGACTCTTTCATAGCGGCAGTGAACGCATCGACGGTTTCTGGATCTTCTTCAATACGTTCCGTTGACGCGAAATATGCGGCAATGGTCAGATCCTCGATCGGCTCGGCGTAAGGCGAGTAAATTTCGCGCGCACCAGTGTCCATGGCCATGGTCGCAAACGGCTCGACTGCCATGATGGCATCGACGTTGCCGGATTCAAGCTGACCGATCATATCCGGGAAGGCCACTTCGACAAGATCCATAGAATCACGATCGCCACCCTCTTGCCGCATGCCTTCTTTCAAGACCGTGTCGTTGATGTTATTCAGCGTATTGACGGCCACCCTATCGCCCTCGAGGTCAGCGATGGATTCAGTGTCTGAGTCTTCAGGCACCAGTAACGACGAAAAGTCATCCCCCGCTTCACCGGTAGTTTGTGGCCCCGGGGCCACAACCTGTAATGGCAGCCCCTGAGCTTGCCCAATGACTAATGACGTGATGTTGGAAAATCCGAAGTCAAAATCGCCTGACTGTACGGCCGGGATGATCGCAGCACCCCCCCTGGGCAAGCGTCAACTCGACATCGAGGCCATGCTCTTCGAAGATTCCTTCTTGCACACCGAGATAAATCGGCGCTACGTCAACAATGGGAATCACCCCGATGGACACCTCGGTGAGCCCGCCATCCTGTGCCGCCTCGTCACCTCCGGCTGGGGCTTCTTCGCCCCCACCACAAGACGTAAGTACCAGTAAGCCTGCAGCCGCAGCTGCAGCAAAACTGCCACGCAATCCAAGTTTTTTCATCATGTTCTCCTCTTGCAGGTGTGAAACCTCAGCATTGTGTGAGGTATATCACAAGAGTATGTTTACTTGCATGTGAACGTCAATAGTTTTGCAAATAAACGCTTTTAGGCTTGGGCTTTGGCTGTGTCTGGGCGGAATCCTTCTTTGGCGAGTTGGATTTGTTCGTAGACGTGGTGACGGAGTTCGCTGAAGCGTTGTGATGAGCGGGTTTCTAATTGGTTGCGTTCAGTGGGAAGATCGATTTTGATGTCTTGTTGGATCACGGTTGGTGACGAGGACAGGATGACCACACGCTCGCCGAGGTAGACGGATTCGTCGATGTCGTGGGTGACGAACAGTATGGTGATGCCCAGTTGGCTCCAGACGCGTCGGACGAGGTCTTCGAGATCAGCGCGGGTTTGGGCATCCACGGCGGCGAAGGGCTCGTCCATGAGTAACACTTCTGGTTGATAGGCCACTGCGCGGGCGATCGCGACACGTTGTTGCATACCACCCGAGAGCTGCCACGGATAAGACCGTGGCACGTGATCCAGGCCGACAGCTTGCAGGGCTTCGTCGACGACGTGGTTGCGTTGGGCTTTGTCCATGCCTTGGACTTTCAAGGGCAATTCGACGTTTTCTCGCACCCGCATCCAGGGGTAGAGTGAGCGGCCGTATTCTTGGAAGACCACGGCCATATTCTTCGGCGGGCTCGTCACCACATTGCCGGCCAAGGTGACTTCGCCAGCGCTTGGTTCTAGTAGTCCGGAGATGGCCTTTAACAGTGTGGTTTTACCGGATCCTGAGGGTCCGACCAGGCAAGTGAGTTCGCCTTTGGGTAGGTCGAAGGTCAGGTTGCGCACGGCTTCAATGTCGCCGCCATCGGTGTGATAGATCTTTTTTAGGTTCCGCACCGATAGTAGTGCTTCGCCATCGGGCAGGGTGTGGCCAACTGGTAGTTGACCGTCTGGTGTGTCGGCGGTGCTGCCCTGGTTGATCACCGGGTTGTGGTCTTGGGGTGGAGTCGTCATAACAAGTATTTCCTTTACAACAGAAGTTCAGTGAGCTTGCGTGTTAGCCGGCGTTTTCCATCTCGCGCTGTCCGTGATACCACTTCAAGACGTTGCGCTCGACGATTTGGAAGATAAACGACATGATGACACCAATCAACCCCAGCACCACGATGCCCGACCACATTTCCGGGATCGCAAAAGAGCGCTGGAACTGAATAATGGTGTAGCCCAGACCAGACGAGGACGCGAACATCTCAGAGATCACCATCAAAATCAGCGCAATCGATAGCGACTGACGAACACCGGCCATGATCTGTGGCATCGCCGAGGGCAAGATCAAATACCGGATCCGAGCGAACCCATCAACACGATAGGTATGCGAGGTATCAGACAGCACTTCGTCCATGGAACGCACACCTTCCACCGTGTTGAGCAGGATCGGCCACACGGCACCCAGCACGATCACCCCGATCTTCATGTCATCGCCGATACCAATCAACAGCATCAGCACCGGAATCAGCACCGGTGGCGGGATCGCACGAAAGAACTCCATCACCGGTTCGGTCAACTGCCGCAACCAACGAAACGAACCAATCAACAACCCAACGACGATCCCCAGCACGATCGACAACACGATCCCGGCCAGCAGATTCGTCACCGATGGCAACACATCGGCCATCATCCGATCCCACGTCCAGGTCGTAGCAAAGGCGTTGGTCATCTGTTCCAGCGTGGGCACAAAGAAACTCGTGGTCTGAGACGACCACACAATCCAGGCGGCAATCAGCAGCGCTGGCAGGCCAAGGATAAACACCAGGTTTTTGACGAAACTCATGCGTTGACCTCCGAACGGACCGAGATGTGCCAGGACAAAATACGACGCTCCACGGCACGCACGACCATATTAATGATGACGCCCAACAGCCCGGTGGCTAACACCAGCGCATACATCGACACATAGGCGCCACCGGACTGGGCGCGAGCGATTTCTGCACCAAGGCCTGGAGAGCCAATAATCAACTGAGCGGTAATCGCCAAAATCAGCGCCACCGCTGCCGCCAGTCGGATGCCCGTCATCAAATACGGCAACGCGGTCGGGAAAATAACATAGCGAACCCGACTGAACATGCCCAGCCCATAGGATTTGGCGGTGTCCATGGCCACCGAATCGACATCGGCAACCCCGTAGAGCACCTGAATCAGCACCTGCCAAAACGACGCGTAGACAATCAGCAGCAGCGCTGATTCAATGCCAACACCAAAAATCAGCACCGCCAACGGAATCAACGCCACCGAGGGCACCGGACGCAAAAACTCAATGGTCGAGTTGGTGAATTTCCGCAAAAAGGCCGAGGAGCCAATAATGAACCCAAGGATGGCCGCCGAGACGACGGCGATGACCATGCCGATAAACCAGGCACGGATAGTATCCCAGACCGCAACCCAGAACACCGGATCCGCAAAGTTCTCAAACAACCCGGCAATCGCAGCCGAGGCCGGTGGCAAAAACCGGGCATCAACAACCCCCAGCAGCGGCAGCAGCTCCCAGATCCCGAGGAACAGCAGCATGCCCAGTGCGCCGAGCGCTCGATTGGTCCAGGTGCGTCGCTTTTGTCGACTCGCCCTGGCCGGACCAGTACTGGTCTTGCGGCCGGTCGCGCCACGCTGGGCGGTAGAAACCGCCGGAGCGCCGGGATCTGGACGGGTCGATTCATCCAATCCAGCTACCCGATAGCCAGCCGGAAACGCCTCACCGCCACCGGTCTCAAGCCGATGCAAATCCCGGGCTTGTCGCTGACGTTCCACCGCCTCATCATCGTGCGGCGCGGGCCCATTCGAGGGGTCGCGTTCTGTCATGAGTTGCTCCACTAGGTGTGTGAGTTAAGAATGTCTTGCGCCGCGACTTCAGCTGAACTACAAACGTGAAGTACGCCACGTGGAATAAGCGTAACCCGCGACACAAAATGATTCAAGTCATCAATTATTTTGGAAATCACGGGTTAATTTGACGTAGCTAGTCCCTTGACTCCTGCCGGCCCTCGTGGATCCCGAAGTACTCCATGGAGCTCCGCGATGAATTGATGAGCGCGCGAAATTTCGCACCGGGCAGCGCACGCGGATGATGTGGTGCAATATACGCGGCACGCATCTGCTGACTTACCCCGTGAGCGGCATGCCGCAACAAATCAACAGTTCGCATATCGACCGACTCATGTGCTGGGACCACCACTCCCAACCCAGCTAGAACCTCCCCCTCTGGGCCATAGATCGGCGCGGCTATACCCCTAGCATCCAAGTGCACGAACCCATCGGCCACCGCATAACCGTTCTGACGAACGCCATCGATTATCTCAAGCAACCGATCCACTGTCTGCGGTGTACGAGACGTGTATTGTTGAATTCCGGCCGCAACAAGTTGTTCAAGAAAAGCCTCTGGCTTATCTGACAGCAGCACATGCCCAATCGCCGAAGCCCCAAGGCTGATCCGACCACCCACAATCGTTGCATTGACAACTGCATCAGGTCGGGACAGCCGGTCGAGATACACCACGTCGTGACCGCCATCCACTCCGAGCTGAGTGTGTTGGCGAACCTGGTTTTGCACCAACTGGACCATAGGCGCAGCGATCTCACGCAACCCCATAGCCCTCGGGGTGCGGGCCGCCAACTCCCAGAGCCGCAACCCCAGTTGATAAGAGCGGTCGGGCAGACGCTCCAGCAGGCGCTGCTCCTGTAACTCACCAACCAGACGATGGGCGGTGGTCATAGGTAAACCGCTACGCGTTGCAATCTCCGATAGTGACAAAAACGCGGTGCCAGCCTCGAAGGCATCCAAAATCCGCAGATGCCGACCCAGTACTGATACCGGTGTGTCTCGGACCTGCTTTGGCATACGAACACCTCATTTCCGATCAGTGGAAAAATTACTCTACATGCCTGGTGATCGGTGTCACAATGATGCACATTCAGTATTTCGGGTTCGTTTTTCAGGAGGACCGATGACCGCGCATCAAGCCGCAACTAGCGATCTACTCACAGTGGTAGGACGTTCGGATCGATCCACGAGTGTCACCGAATTTGTCCTGGAACGTGAAGACCAACGCCGTTTGCCCGACTGGGCGCCCGGTGCACACATTGATGTGATCTTACCTAGTGGGACCATCCGCCAGTATTCCCTATGCGGTGACCGGTGGGCGCCTCACCAGTACCGCATAGCTGTGCAACGGGAACAAAACGGAGCTGGTGGATCCCGTGAGCTCCACGATGAGATCAAGTTGGGAGACACCGTCAGTTTTGGCGGGCCTCGCAATAATTTCCGTTTCGCCCCGGCACAAAACTACCGGTTTATTGCAGGTGGCATCGGCATCACTGCGGTACTGCCGATGATCGAGCAAGCCAATCGGCTGAATCTGGACTGGAAGCTGCTCTACTTGGATCGTAGTGCTGAACGCATGGCATACCGTGAACTCAAAGAGCAATACCCTGATCAGGTCACTAGGTAGGTTCAATCGGTGGTTGCAACACTGCCGTCGAAGCAATTCCGCATGCGATTCCTTATACGCATCCGCTGAAATTTGCCTCCGGTGAAGTCGCCACCGCCGATCACATCGTTGTTCGCATCCACACGGACGCGGGCATTACCGATACCGCAGATGCACCACCGCGGCCCTATACCTATGGCGAAACGCAGGCGTCGATCAAGGTGATCATCGAAGAAGTCTTCGGGCCAGAACTGATCGGCCTGGATCCGTTCGACCGCGAAAAAGTCCACGCCATGATGCATCGGACCATCCACAACCAGGTGGCCAAGGGTGCGGTCGATATTGCGCTGTGGGATCTCATGGGCAAAGCCTTGGAAACCCCCGTGCATGAATTGCTGGGCGGCTACACAGACTCCATGCGCGTTAGCCACATGCTCGGCTTCAAACCCGCCGAAGAACTGCTCGAGGAAGCACAGCGCTTCGGCGATCAATACGGCATCACCACGTTCAAACTCAAGGTCGGACGGCGCCCGCTGTCCCTCGATATTGAGGCCTGTCGCGTATTGCGTGAGGGACTTGGGGACGACGTGGAAATCTATCTGGACGCTAATCGCGGTTGGACCGCCAACGAAGCCATGGAAGTCTTGCGTCAGACCGCAGATCTGGGCCTCACCATGCTCGAAGAACCATGTGACGCAAAAGAAGCCATGAGCCGGCGTCGTCTGGTCGACCACTCACCCATCCCGATCGTCGGTGATGAATCTGTTCCGACCGCAGGTGACGCATCCCGGGAGCTCCTCTCCGGTGGTGCGAACGCCATTTGCATCAAAACCGCTCGGTCCGGATTCACAGAGGCCACCGAAATTTTGGGACTGTGCACCGGTCTCGGCGTCGACGTCACCATGGGCAACCAGATCGATACCCAAGTCGGGTCACTGGCCACCGTCACCTTTGGTGCAGCCCACCGCGCTTCCTCGGCACGCGCTGGTGAACTGTCCAACTTCTTGGACATGTCCGACGACTTGCTGACCGATCCCATCGAGATCATCGACGGCCGTATTTCGGTTCGCAACCTCCCTGGCGTCGGCGCTGACATTGATGAGGACAAGCTAAGCCACTACCGCACTGACAAATAACATCGTGCGGCGAGAGGGCCTATTTTGTCTGCTCTATGAGCGCTTCGAAGATCTTTCGACGGTCCTCGGCGTTTGCGTGGGCTTCTTCGGGGTGCCACTGCAACCCCACAACCCACGTTTTCTCCGGAAGTTCGACTGCTTCGATCGAGTCGTCCTGCGCGTAGGCAGTGACCACTAGCTCATCGCCTACTTCGTCTATCGTTTGGTGATGCGAGCTGCGAACCCGAACGGTTGCTCGACCCAGAATCTTAGCGATCTTGGAGTCAGCAACGAGATCGACGTTCTCATCGATGAAGCCAGTGTCTCCGTTGTCCAGCACAGAGCGGTGCCCGTCGATATGCTGCACAATACTGCCGCCTAGCGCCACGTTGAGCAGTTGTGCACCGCGGCAGATACCCAATACCGGAGCATCATCGGCTACAGCCTGGCGCAACGAAGCGACAGCGAACTGATCCGCCTGGGCATCGATACCAGGTACCTGCTCAGACAGTTCGACATCGGTGAAGAAACCCGGATGCACATCGGCGCCACCCAGATATACAAAGGCATCGACGTCCTTGTGCCACGCGGTATTTTCAGCCTGTTGCGTCTGCGCTGAGCCATCGATGACGATCGGGCGGCCGCCAGCGTCACGGATGGTTGCCACAGTGGTCATGATCAAATCGTGCATCGTTTGCGCATCAGATTGACTCATCTCCCGCGACCAGAGTGCGACCACCACACCAATTGCGGGGCGAGCATCCTCAACGAAATCCTGCTCGAGTTGATAATCTGTCCGATTCAATCCTGGGTGAGTCTGCGCGCTCAAGAATGCTCCTAAATATCCGATACTGCATATGCCTGGTTTAGATGGTCAACGATACTCCGGTGCCACCAAACATGTAAGATTCACTGCAAGAGCTTCTCGCGAAGCTCAGCTACTATCACGTTGGTCACAAGCGCTGCTCTCATAGCAAGATTCATTGGTGCGCGTTGGGTCCGGCCGGTACCCTTGAGTGGAGTACTTTCCGCTAATTCATGCGAAAATCAACAGTTTTGCGTATTGCCGTGCACCGAGTGCAATACGGTAAGGAGACCTGGTGTCCAACAGTTCCATTATGACTACCCACGTCACGCCCTCCCCGGGCCAGAAGGTCCAAGCGGACCTCACCCGGACATGGCTGCTAGTCAACGCTGTTCAACCAGACCGCTTCTCTCCTGCCGTCGAGTCCGCCGCTGATGTCGTTGTCTATGACATTGAAGATGCGGTAGCCCCCAAAGATAAAGACATTGGCCGCAAAAATGTGACCGATTGGTTCGCCGAAGGAAACACCGGCTGGGTGCGCATCAATGGTTACGGCAGCCCCTGGTGGGAAGACGATGTTACCGGACTCGCAAAATACATCTCCCATGAGCTCGACGGCCCCCACCACAACGGTGGTCTACTGGGCGTCATGCTGGCCATGACTGAATCCACCGACCACGTCAACGAAACGGCCGCCCGGCTACCTGGTGTCCCGATTGTTGCACTGGTGGAAACCGCTCGTGGACTGCAGCGCATTAACTCAATCGCTGCTGCTCGCGGTACGTTCCGCCTAGCCTTTGGCATCGGCGACTTCCGCCGCGACACCGGTTTTGGCAGCTCACCGATGGCCCTTGCCTATGCCCGCAGCCAATTCACCATCGCTTCCAAAGCCGCCATGCTGCCTTCACCTATCGCCGGCCCCACCCAGGGAACATCGGGCAAAGTACTGACCGAAGCGGCCTCCGTATCTTCGGAATTCGGCTTCACCGGCAAGCTCTGCCTGCTGCCAGAACAAACCGCGACCATCAACGAAGGGTTGAGCCCATCGCAAGAAGAGCTCACCTGGGCCCACGACTTCCTCGAGGAATTCGAACAGGCCGGCGGTCAAATTCGCAATGGTTCCGACCTGCCACGACTGGCTCGTTCCAATGGGATTATCGAACTCGCAGAAGCGCTTGGCATCGAGTGGTGCCGTCCCGCTACATCAGATAATTACACCTCCGCACCAACTGACACATACCACTACTAATCCGCTAGCTAGACGCCCTCTGCTATAACAGGAGCAGGGCAACCTTATGATGCGGTTCTTGGGCGACACTCAATCACCTGCGTGCACAAAAGCTGCCCGCCACAGTGTTGTTGTGTTTTCCAACGTGTAGATAGGTGCAATGTCTTCAGCATCCAAGCAGCCCCTCTGGACGGCAGATTATTTCCGCGCGTTCGTGGTCATGCTCGGAATCAGCCTGGTATTCATCACGCTCATGTCCTTCATGGCGCTCTACGCGATGCAACGATTCAGCGTCAATGACACCGCAGCGGGTTTTGCCGCGAGTTCCTTTGTGATCGGTGGTGCGCTATCGCGTCTGCTGATCGGCAAATACCTCGACTTCATCGGTCGAAAACGGACACTATTGATCACCCTGTCCGTGTTCATTGCGTGCTCGCTGATCTACCCACTGCTCGACTACTACGCTCTCTTAGTACTGATCCGCGTTCTCCACGGGGACGCATTCGGTGTCGCCTCCACAACGATTAGCTCCATAGTCGTCACTCTCATCCCAGTGGGACGACTCAGTGAAGGGCTCGGCTACCTGTCCCTTGCCGGCACGGTATCCAACGCCCTGGGACCCCTGGCGGCTCTTCAGCTCAGTGAACGTGCCTCCGATATCTGGGTCTTCGGTTTCACGACCATCTGTGCTGGTGTGGCCCTCGTGTCTGTTATTCCGATGCGAGTTCAGGAACGTACCCCATCGCAGGACGAATATACCCGGCGCTGGCGTCTCGGAGGTTCCGACCTGGTGGATAGCAAAGTCGTTCCAGTAGCCGTCGTTGGTCTGCTGACCTCGCTGGGATTTTCGGTCGTCATGACCTATCTGCCCGCTTACCTTGTAGGGCTCGATATGCTCAGCACCGCCTCGCTCTTCTTCCTGGTTTGGGCTTTTGCCATGTTGGCCGTGAGATTATTCGCCGGTCGACTGCATGATCACTACGGTGAAAACACGGTCATTCCAAGCGCGTTAGTATCGCTGATGCTCGGACTTGCGATCTTGGGGTTTGCCGAGAGTGTTTGGCACTTCATGATTGCCGCAGTTTTGGGCGGCTTCGGTCACGGCGCAGCGCTCCCCAGCTTGCAAGCGGTTGGCATCAGCCGCACCACCTCAGCCAGAGTCCCCATCGCAACCTCAACTCACTACTTAGCGCTGGACTCGGGCTTAGCTATCGGCCCCGTCGCCCTCGGGTTCATGATTCATCTGACCGGCTACCAAGGCCTGTACTTCGCCGGCTCGGGCATCCTGCTCGTTGCCCTGCTGGTCTACTGGCTGTCCCACGGTCGGCGCGCTGGCGGATCGCGCGCCTACCCGCCGTCCCAGTAACCTCTCGAGACCGATTCGTCGTGGGGCCATACGAGTAGTATCGTGGCCTCAAACCGTTGTATCAACCAACTATTGTCGAATGAAGTGGACACTGCGTTATGTCGAAGAGTTGTGCGCCTAAATGACAGCGACGACGAAGCCTGCGCTGTTTACCCGCGACTATTTTCTCGCCTTTACCGTGTTGTTGGGCGCCTACATTGTGTTCATCTCGCTGATGACCTTCATGGCCATCTACGCCACCGAACGCTTCCAAGCGAACGACACCGCAGCAGGGTTTGCCGCCAGTTCCTTCGTCATCGGGGCGGGGCTCGTCCGCCTAGTCATTGGCAAGTACCTCGACTTCATTGGCCGCAAACGGACCCTGCTTATTTCACTGGCCATTTTCGCGATCAGTTCACTGCTGTATCCGTTGGTCGATCATTTCAGCCTGCTGATCGTCATCCGCATTATCCAGGGCACAGCGTTTGGGATCATTTCAACAGCCGTTACCTCGGCGGTCCTGGATATCATCCCGTTGACTCGACGCAGCGAGGGTCTAGGATATTATTCGCTGGCTGCGACGTTGGGCATGGCCATCGGACCGTTAGCCGCGGTCAACATCAGCGAAGTGGCCTCGGATGAGTGGGTCTTCAACTTCACGGCACTGTGTGCAGTTGTCTCGTTCTTTGCCGTACTGCCCATGCGAATTCAAGAACACCCACCGAGTCAAGCAGACTACGACGAGCGCTGGCGGCTGCGCGGTTCAGACCTGATCGATGTGAGAGTCCTTCCGGTGGCCATTGTGGCATTTATGAGCGCGATTGGGTACGCGCTGATCACCACCTACCTGCCGCCATATCTTGTCGGACGTGGGATGACCGACGCCGCATCCGCATTTTTCGTCGTTTTCGCACTGGCCATGCTGGGCGTCCGGCTCTTTGCCGGGCGGCTCCATGATCGACGTGGCGAGAACTCAGTGATCCCCTGGGCGCTGCTGGCTTTTGCCATCTCGTTGGGACTTATCGCTGTGTCGGCCAACGTCTGGCTGATCATGATCGCTGCTGTGCTTGGCGGCATCGGGCAGGGCGGTGCTGTCCCAAGCTTGCAGGCCGTGGGGATTAGCCGGACCACCCCGGAGCGGATCCCGATTGCAACATCCACGCACTATTTATCGCTGGATGCCGGGATCGCCGTTGGGCCCGTGGCCCTAGGATTCATGATCCCACTGGCAGGCTATGCCGGACTCTATGCGGTCGGGGCCGCAGTCCTTATCGGCAGTATTGTGGTCTACTGGCTCACTCACGGCCGACAGGCGCGACGCCCCGCCGAACAGTCCGTCCTCTAAGAGATCACTCTTCCACCACGCCCTCGATCACGCCGCAAGCAAGCCGGTCGCCAGCGTCACCTGTGGAAAGGGTGTCCTCATCCGGTTCGGTCTCGTCACCGAGGTAGCGGTCCGGCACGTTTGCGAAATTATCCGCATCCGCATGGATCATCACAGCGGAACCATCGAAATCCATTAATTGCGACGCACCAAGCCGATCCGTCACCACAGACATTTGAGCCGTGCCGTCCTCCTTGACCAGCAGCGTTGGGAGGTCCCCCGCATGCTCGGGATGGTTGGCGTCTTCTTCCCCTGCGATGTGGCTACCAGCTGACAGAAAGTCCCCGGTGTTATTTGGGTCATCCGGTGCTTGGCTCTCTGGTTCGCATTCGCCGATCTCATGAACGTGAAAACCATAGAAGCCCGGGTCTAAGTTCTCGACGTCGGCGTTGAATTCCAAGCCACCGTCGACCTCGACGAACTCGACCTGGCCGAGAGGATCACCCATGTTGTTGGAGAGTTCAACCGTGGTCGGCGAGCTTCCATTGGAGTCATCGCCACAACCGGCTAGGGCAAAGGCGGCCAGCATCGTCACCGCTGAGGTGACCACAATACGGGAGGTTACGTGATTCTTCTGCATGATCGCGGATCCTTTCATCGTGCTACGTACCGTTAGCTGAAGCGCTCCCAGACTCGATGGCTGCGGAGTGCTTCGAAAACTTGATCTGCGACCACTGCAGGCTGCCCGACGAACACCCCGGGTGCTTGAGCGTCGATACCGGCGGCGGTAGGCACTGGGCTTGCGTCGTCGAAGGCCACGGCTTTTGCCTGCCGGAATGTTTCAGCAGCTAACAGCACGAGTCTCGGATCAACGTTCCCCCTGCCGGTCGGGTCGCCAAGTTTCGCGTCGATGCCGTGAGATTCTGGATCTTGCGGTGGAGTTTCTGCGCTCCCCGAAACGAAAATAACCGCATCATACTCGACGGACCGACCGGTCAAATAGGTGCGTTGTACCGGTGTGCCGTCCGAAAGTGGGGCAGCATTCGGCGCAATAATCAGCGGGACCATCTTGTGCTCGTTGATGACGGTGCGCAGCTGATTGATACGGTCAGCATCTGCCTCGGCGTTGTTCCCAATGGCGATGCCAATGATGCGCCCATCTAATGGCCAGGTCTGACCGACCTGTGAGACGGCCGGACTGGTCATGATGTCGTCGCGTGGGGCGGTGTCGGCAGAGCTTTCGACTTCCAACCCCAGCTCTCCTGCCACTCGGGCCGCCAGATCGGCATCAATCTTGGCCAGCTGGTTCACTTGGCGCTGTCTGATAGTCGTCTCGTAGCATTTCCCGAGTTCAAATGCGTAGCCCTGGGCCGTGTGTTCTTGTTCGACCGGACTGAGGCTGCGGTAGAACATGGTGGCCTGAGAGAAGTGGTCATCGAATGACTGCGAATGACGCCGTACCATCTGGGATTCGGCGATGTGTTGTGGAATATCGATGAGCGCTTGTTTCACGTCTTCGCTTCCGGGCCGGTCTGCACCGGCAAAGAATGGGCACCCGCCGTCCAGGCTATTGGGTTTATACGGTGCAACACCTTCCTGAACGCCGTGCTGGTGAAAGCCATCCCGGAGCATGTCATTGGTCTCGGTATGTGGCCGGTTGATGGGAATTTGGGCGAAGTTCGGTCCGCCCAGTCGCGTCAGTTGAGTATCAATATACGAGAACATTCTGGCTTGCAAAAGTGGATCGTTGGTGACGTCGATGCCGGGCCCCAGATGCCCGGGGTGGAAGGCCACCTGTTCAGTTTCGGCAAAGTAATTGCTTGGGTTAGCGTTCAAGGTCAGCAAGCCAAGCGGTTGAACTTCCGCCAACTCCTCGGGCACAATTTTGGTGGGGTCGAGGAGGTCGATCCCCTGAAACATTTCGTCTTCGGTGTCCGGAAAGACCTGGACCCCGAGTTCCCACTGTGGATAGGCACCGGATTCGATGGCGTCGGCCAGATCGCGACGGTGGAAATCCGGGTCCACGCCGTTGACCATTTGAGCTTCCTCCCACGTCAAAGAGTGTGCGCCGAGGCGTGGTTTCCAGTGGAATTTAACCAGGACCGTTTCATCATTGGCATTGATCATGCGGAACGTGTTGACTCCGAAGCCTTCCATCATACGGAATGAACGTGGGATGCCACGGTCTGACATTTGCCACATCGCATGCGCCTGGGCTTCGGTGTGCAGGGAGACGAAGTCCCAAAAAGTGTCGTGCGCCGACTGTGCTTGCGGAATTTCGCGATCCGGGTGCGGTTTGGCAGCGTGCACGACGTCTGGGAACTTGATGCCATCCTGAATGAAGAACACGGGGATGTTGTTGCCGACCAGGTCGAAGGTGCCCTCATCGGTGTAGAACTTCGTGGCAAATCCACGAGTATCTCGCACAGCATCTGCGGAACCGCGCGAACCGACGACCGTCGAGAAGCGGGTGAAGACCCGAGTGGTTTTCGCTTCGGTTAAGAACCGGGCACGGGTCAGGTTGCCAGCCACCCCATAGGATTCGAACACCCCGTGTGCGGCGGCACCGCGGGCGTGGACGACGCGCTCAGGGATGCGCTCGTGGTCAAAGTGGGCTTGGATTCAAATCGTCAAGGCAACACCGTGGGCTTCGGCTTCGAGTGGGGTTCGGTAGCCTAGGCCTTTGCGGGGTCGGGTGTTGAGTTCATGGGCGATGTGGTCTAGATCGGTTTGTGAATATCGGCTCAGGTTGGTTTTCTTGGGTAGGTACTGGCGGATGAGTCCGTTGGTGTTTTCGTTGGTGCCGCGCTGCCAGGGGCTTAGCGGGTCTGCGAAGAAGATCTCCACACCGGTGGCTTGGGTGATGGTCTGATGGTCCGCAAGTTCCATGCCGCGATCCCAGGTCAATGTCTTGGCTTCTATTGTTGGTTGCTGGGTTCTACGCTGGCTCAGTGCGGTGGTGAGATGCTGTGCACTGCGATCTGCTAACTGCACTAGATCCACTTTCCGGCTGGCTCGATCTACCAGGGTGGCTATTTGAGAGTTGGTGCCGCCGATGATCAGATCGCCTTCCCAATGGCCTAGTATCGTGCGATCCTCGGCTTCAGCTGGCCGGTCGTGAATGGACCGGGCATTTTTGATTTGCGACCGCCACTGGCCCCGGGTGGAGTAGTGTTTGCCGTGGCGGATGGGCCGATTGCGACGCAAACACCGATGAATATTATGTGGCAGTATCTTGCGGACCTTGTGCAGATACACGGTGCGATAAATGGCCTCGTGACTGATGTGCATCCGCGTATTCATCGGGTAGTCCAACCGCAACCTGCCAGCGATTTGTTCCGGGGACCAATACCGCTGTAACCGTGAGCTCACGTAGTTGGTCAACACCGGATTCTTTTGGAGTTTCAGTCGTTGTGGGCGGGCACGGTTGCGGGTTGCCCGGTCATGAGCGTCGATGGCTCGATACTGCTTGGTCCCTTTGTTCTTGGTGATTTCTCGACTGATCGTCGAAGGGGCTCTGCCCAGTTCTGCTGCCATGGTTCGAAGTGATTTGTCGGCTGCTAGCCCACGGGAAATTTCTTCCCGCTCGGCGAGTCTCAACGCTGTGGGCGGGGGTGTGGGTTCTGGGAACCAGATCCCACCACGAGGCCGCAGGATCGAAAATACCGATCCCGGTGGTCTGTCGACCGTTTCGGAAATCTCAGTAAATGAATGTCCTTGTTTCCATAGTTCCCAGACTCGGCGGCGTTGGGTCTCCGGAAGTCCAGGCCGTCCTATTTTCGCCATAACCCACCTCTAACATAAGTTGACTAGTACTACAGTCGTGTTTGTAAAGTGTGGCCGCGTGCTGTGTAGTGATATTGCTGGGCCCGGTATTGGTGTTGACGTCGCCATAATGAGGCTCGCAGGACGTGGTCCGGGTCAGGCGTGTGGCTCCAGACGACCTTGACGATCAATCGTCGGATCTCTGGCAGGGACAGTCTCACCAGAGTCCCGGTGCCTGGATTTGGGCCCCCTTTTTAGCCCTGATGACACTGAGAAACGCGTGGGCGAACATCGATAAGGTGATGTGTCGATACCAGCCAGTGTATTGGCGGACCTGGTAGTGATCTAACCCGG
>JABXHI010000041.1 GCA_013393415.1 Micrococcaceae bacterium | reverse complement strand
CCTGGATTTGGGCCCCCTTTTTAGCCCTGATGACACTGAGAAACGCGTGGGCGAACATCGATAAGGTGATGTGTCGATACCAGCCAGTGTATTGGCGGACCTGGTAGTGATCTAACCCGGTTTCGCCTTTGGAAGTTTGAAAAGTTTCCTCGATCGACCACCGGGCCCCGGCCACCAGGGCCATAGTGATCAACGTCGTATTAGCCGGTGTGTAGCACAGGTAATAGGCCAGATCGGTAGGGTCTTGCAGTGACCGGCGGGCCAGTAACCAATGCTCACCGTCATCGGTTGGCCCGGTGAGGCGCTCACGAGCCCAAGCGTATCGTCGATCGCCTTTGGTCCCGGGGCCGGCCGTGCGTTCCCGCCATGCCCGGGCATCCAGGGTTGCAATGACCTCATCTGCTCGAGCTTCGACTCCCAGGGTGCTCGAGCTGGGCATGGTGACGGTGTGGTTTTTTGGTACGGCCAGTACATAATGCATGCGCCGAGCCTGCAATCGCTCACGAAGGCCATGATTGGCACCATATACGGTGTCACCGGTGACCCATTGCGCGGGCACATCAGCATCTAAGACTCGCTCAATCATCGCAGCAGCCAACTGTGGTTTGGTGGCCATCGCCTGCCGCTCACTAGGGATCCCAGCCTTGGTACACCGGTCTGGGTCCTGGATCCACGCCTTGGGCACATAGAGCTCCCGGTCTACAAACGTGCGGCCATGCTTGGTGGCATAGGTTACAAACACCCCGATCTGACAGTTCTCGACCCGACCTGCGGTGCCGGAATACTGTCGGGCCACCCCAGCCGAGGCAGTCCCCTTTTTCAAAAACCCCGTCTCATCAATCGCCAAGATCCCGGCCGGATCACCCAGATGTTGGGCCACATAGCCCATCAGCGCATCTCGGACAGTATCCGGGTCCCAATCCGTGGTCGATAGCAACCGTTGCATTCCATCCGGTCTGGACTGCCCGGCCCGCTCAGATAACGTCCACGAGTTCTTGCGTTCCTCATCCGATAAGAGTCCTTGGATGTAGCCGATCGCATTATCGCGCGGTTCAGTTCGGGCGAACTGCTCACCAATCAGCTCACGAATTTCTTCCAGGCCCTGGGCCCATTCACGGATTTCTGCCACACCAATATTCTCACTCATACGACAGAATTAACACGACATTTCAGCACTGTCCGATTAAACCGCCGACACCACCAAAAATAAAAGCGACTGTAGTACTATGTTGAAAAGCATGAGATGGATCTTGTGGACACGTTAGTTGACAACGACCGAAGTGCTTATAGCAAGTCGGCCCGGCCTGAGTTTGAGCGATTGAAGCGGATGATTGAGAAGCGGGAAATCGACGCTGTTGTCTATTGGAAGCAAGATCGACTCGCACGACGCAATATTGAGTTCTGGGAGTTAGTGCGGATCGCGTCACCAACTACCGCTGGGGATCGTGGAGTCGGTTTCCATGCAACGGGCGATGGCACTCAGGGTTATGTTGATCTCACAACACCCAATGGATTGCTCGCAGCCGGGTTCAACGCTCTGATGGCAGAGCAAGAAGTTGCTGTGCGAAGTGACCGCATAAGAAACTGGCACCGTCAAAAAGCGAAAGCCAACGAGTCTGCCGGGGGTGCCAGACCATTCGGCTGGAATGTAGTGGACAAGAAGTTTGTCGTGAATCAACGCGAAGCAGAAGCACTACGTCAAGCCGCTCAAGATCTCCTCGCCGGCAAATCATTGGGGTCAATTATCAGAGAGTGGAACGACCCCTCAAGGGAAGGTGGACCGCTACTCTCTACCCTCGGAAACAAAATTACGTACGCAACCTTAAAGCAAATGTTGCTTCGAACAAGGAACTACGGCGTAACCGTCACGACTATTACTGACACGCACGAAGAAATCGTAACTGAGAATCCCCCGATCATGTCTAAGGGTCTTGTTGATCGTGTAGAAAGATTCCTAAGTAATCCTGCACGTCGGAAATCAAAGTCCAATAAGGCTAAACACCTTCTCTCCAACATCGTGCAATGTCATTGTGGCGCCCCCATGCGGTCTGCTCACTCCTACGGCCGAGAGATGGCCAACGGCGAGCGCAAATACAACGCCTACTACAGATGCGTCGTCAAAGGTCCGGGACATGTCACGAAACATATGCAGTACGTCGATACGGTCGTTGAACTGTTTGTCTATCGTGCTCTCGTCAAGGACCGGATTGCACACGGTGATCGTCCAGAGGTGACGGAGCAAGTCGACGAGTTACGGCAGATACTCGAGGATCTTGATCGACGTAAGAAGGAGGCGAGCCGGATGTTTGGAGCGAGGGAGATCGACGCTGATAACTTGAGGATCATCAATGAGACTCTCGAGGATGAGAAGTCAGTAACACTGGAGAAGCTCGAAGCATTGGAAACCCCTTCATACGATGACGATTCTGGGGACATGGCTCAGATCTTACGGGACTATAAGAAGAATGACTCTCTCTTCCGGGAATGGCGACGTATGCACATCGATGATCGTCGTGAATGGATACGCCGACGCTTTCATATCGTCCTGCGTCCACACTTCAAAGGGTCGTCTCGTACGTTCGACACGGACACTGTCAGCGTCTACGAGCGTGGCATCGGAGAGTATGGGCAGACACTGAGTGCTGAACAAGTAGCAGAGTTACCTCTCACGCCTATCTCTGATGGTGGTATGCCGCCGTCGTATCTCAATTTGTATAGTCAGGATGAAGATAGCGATGTTCAGGTCACGGAAACGTGGGCGGGTTACTTGAACTACTTTGCTATGTCATCGGGCTTCGGTTGGTTTGATGGTCTTGGCATTGACCCGACCGTGGCTGACAGTCGTACGGAGTGGCGGGGCCACTGGAAGGAACCCGAAAGGAAGCCATTGCAGGACGTCTGAGAGACCCCTTTGTGTGCCCATAATCCTTGGTTCTAATTGTCCACGACTCCCCCGCAGACGGGACCCTAGGAACGCTGCCACTCCAGTGGGAACTGGATCGGTGACAAGCCTGATTGAGATTCCGTTACTTCCCTTGTATTGCCTACGGGAATAGAAATTTCACTCGGCCTGTTGACAGAATATTGTTATGTATGATAGCCGGCACCGGAGGTTCTTAATGAGCGGAGATACCTGCACTGCTCCAGACATGAATTGTACTAATACTGCCACTCGTAACGGCGTGCGAGACGTCTACAAGGGGCGGTTGTGCAACACCTGCTGGGCTCGTATTCGGAATCGATACACAGTTGAGTGTTCAGAGTCGAAGTGTACCGGTCGAGTACTGAAAGATCAGTCGAAAGCTACTGAGTTTAAAGGCCGGACCAAACCGCAACCCTGGTGCCGACGTCATGAACACGTTGCTTTGTCTTCCGAAACCATCAGTCAGGCGACACGAGATCAGGTCCTGGCAGGATACCTCAAAGGCTTTACCCCCGATTGGGAATCTGAGTTTGGTTGCTGGAACTGGACCGGCAAGACTATCAATTCAAAATCTAGTGGTGTACCTTATGGGAGCTTCTGGAGAAAGAAGATAGGGTCCTGGTCGGCTCATCGTTTAGGATTCCATCTGTTCTTCTCTTCTGGTGGATACAGCGCCGTCATTGATCATCGGTGTGCCAATCGCCTGTGCGTTAACCCGCTTCACCTTCAAGCCATACCCCAGCGGATTAACGACGAGCTCCAGGGCAAAAGAAGTGACCGTGCTGGAATCATAGAGAATTGGTCTGCTGATGACGAGACTCAGACTGTCCCGCAAGAGCTGGAAGAGTTCGCTCGCTCTAACGGATTGCCTCTTCGCACGCCTGACTGCGACTTCTCCAAGTCGTGGGAAGCTCGGAGCCGCCCACCTGAACCCGAACTGTCCCCAGCCGAAGCCGTCGAGATCGTGACCCGAATATTGGACGCCACCAAGCCATCGGCAATTCACCCCGAGCAACGTAAAGCATTGATCAAACGCGGACTGGGTGAACGCACTATCGACGATCTAAACCTCACACAAGAAGAAGCCCGGTCGATGCTCCGCCCCAAACGGATAAGACCTAGACGTTCCCGTCGGTTGACAGTGTCCTGAACCCGTACAAAAGCGCGGTAGCTATCTATGGCGATGGGTAAAGGATCATTTGAAGCGTCTCCTTAGGAGAGAGATGATCTTCCGAAAGACTTGCCCCCTCTAGTAGAAGCCCTGGATTAGATCTGACGAGGCCTCTCAGTCTCGCTCGGTTAGCCCCATAGCCCTGGACACGGCACTACTAGCCGCTTCTTCTAATTTGCGGAAATCGTTAGCCAATTCAGATAGGCGCTTCAGCGTCATAAAGGTTCGCTCAGTGTAACTCGTCGGCACAGGTTGCCGGGATGTGGATTTATTGCGCACCATGTTGGATATAGGCCCCTCAGGCCATTCAAGCCACAGGCCATGCACTACATAGTTACGTTCAGGATAGAGTCTTCTTAGTTCCTGGGTGATTGGGTCGAGGGTGGAGTCGCCGATTGACTCTAGTGCAGCCGCAAGCGCCTCTCCAGACCTCCACCAATGTCGCTCACTATCAACAGTTCCCTGTCGCAGAACGACTACCTCGGCGATGGTATCTTCGGCTGCAGCCGCTTCGACAATCACGAATCCAACGGCCTGCGCTAGTTCTGCTGAATAACGGCTCTGCTGATAGCTTTCCATGCATCCAGACTAGTCCACAGCGCTTTTGTCTTGGTTTAATCCTTGCTCTTGTCGTTTTCACGGGCTTTGAAACCCGTACTCGAACGTCGTAGTCAACACAGGCGGTAGCACTATAAGAGCGAGCAGGGGTCACCCCCCACCGTTCCCGGCTGGGGATCATGCAGCCCCGTCACAGCCCCTCCGGGATCTCCAAGTCACGATTAGCCCCGCACGTGCCCCGGTAGCGCCTGTCCTGACTCCAGCCCCTCCAGCCTACCTGCGAGCGCACACGGCCACAGCAGCGCCGAGCAGCAGCCGTCCCACTTGCCAAGGCCGTCCAGTGATCCAGCAGCGCCACAGGGAGCAGCACAGTCCCGCACACGGTCACGGATGCGTCCACGCCCTCCAGCACCGTCGACGCACCTGCACCGGGGATCTCGTCTCACCTGGACCTGTCTCATCAAACGAACGTTTCTCAAGACTCATCTCTAAGAAATCTGACCAGCATGCTCTTGCGGCTTGACGCATCTCAACTAAGGGTCTTATATTGATACTCAGCAAGACATCGTTTATTGAGACAGCACTAGGAGAACATCGTGGCGTCAGTTGGATACCAGCGAGTCAGTACCGATAGGCAGAACACCGAAGCCCAGCAGCGAGCACTAGAAGAGTTTGGTTGCGACAAGATCTTTACCGATCACGCTGTCAGTGGCACGGCAACCACACGTGACGGACTGGACGAAGCCCTGTCCTATTTGCGGGAAGGCGACACCCTCGTCGTGTGGAAGTTGGATCGACTTGGCCGTAACACCCGGCACGTCCTAGAGATCCTGGATCAGCTGCACGAACGTGGGATCAGCTTCAAGTCACTCCAGGACGGCATTCATACGGACGTCAGCGGATCCGCCATGCAGCGCGCCATGTCTGAAGCAATGATTACCATCATGGCCGCGTTCGCAAAGCTGGAGCGAGATCAGTTGTCTGAACGCACTAAAGCTGGACTTGAGACGGCACGCAAGCATGGCCGCGTAGGTGGACGCCGTGAAGTGACCGCCCAAGATAAAGACGTTCGCTGGACAAAGCAGCTGCATGATCAAGGCTATTCAGTCAAAGAGATTGAAGAGAAGATCGGCAAGACTAGAGCAACTGTCTACCGCTACCTAAAGATCGCCAACGAAGAGGCAATCGCAAACTAACTTACCCGTCCAGCGCGTCTCGGTTCTTCTGGCCGAGGCGCGAACATATTTTACGAATCTTGTCTTAGTCAGTCCGGTGCTTGATGACCTGGCTAGACTCCGTAATGTGAGCTCAGTAATAAATTCCAGCACTGACCGTATGACCGTCACTACCGAGTTGCGCAGCTTCGCCCATTTCTGGAGTGAGCAAGTGCAACGTTGGCGCGAAGAAGATACCCGCCATACTGAGAAATCTTATGCTCAGCAGTTCTGGTCAGACTTACTACGCTGCTTCGGCGTGATTCCAGAACGAATCGATCTCTTCGAGCGCGACGCTCACCGCGCCACTACCGGAAGATCAGGATACATTGATCTGTTCTGGACCGGCGTCGTCATCGGTGAGGCCAAGTCACTTGGCAAAGATCTCGACCTCGCAGAAAAACAAGCACTGGATTACCTCTCCGGGGGCTCTATCGGACAACACGAGTTTCCGAAATTTGTCCTAGTTTCAGACTTTGCCAACATCCAGCTCACCCGACTCGGTGATGAAGGCTGGACCATACGCTTCGGAGTGGAAGAAGCACCCGATTATATCGACCAGCTCATGTTCCTGGCCGGACGTGAAGAAGTCACAAAGAAGGAAGAGGAAGAAGCGTCAATCCACGCCTCCAACCTCATGGCAGATCTCTTCCGCGCCATGCTCGGAGACGAGATAGACGAGCCTGTTGGAGACGAAGCCGCGATCAATCCTGAGGATGAAGAGGAGCGACTCCAGCGCACTTCGGTTTGGATGACGCGGCTCTTGTTCCTACTCTTCGGTGATGACGCTGGACTGTGGGAGGAAGATCTTTTCTATCGATACTTGCTCTTCGAAACACGTCCGGAAACGCTAGGTGCCCAGCTAAACAGTTTATTCCAGACCCTGAACACACCCGAAGATCGACGTCCGTCACGCCTGCCAGAAACCCTGGCGAAATTCCCCTACGTCAACGGCTCGGTCTTCGCCGATCATCTACCTCAAGAATTCTTTGATGACGAAATGAGAGAAGCGTTGCTCGCAGCGTGCCGCTTCCACTGGACCCGCATCTCCCCCGCAGTCTTCGGTTCCATGTTCCAGCTCGTAAAGTCAAAGGAAGCACGGCGAACCGACGGAGAACATTACACCTCCGAGAAGAACATATTGAAAGTTTTGGAGCCGCTGTTCTTAGATGAATTACGCGAACAAGCCGCACGGCTGATCCGTAATAAATCAACCTCCGCCACGCAGTTACGCAAGTTCCGCGACTCGTTAGCGGAGATGACGTTCCTCGACCCCGCTTGTGGCTGTGGCAACTTCCTCGTCATCGCCTATCGCGAATTACGGACAATCGAGACAAACATCATTACTGCACTGCGCAAGAAAGAGGGTCAGAGGACGGGTTCACTCGATGTGAGCCTGGATCAAAAACTCACGATCGACCAGTTCCACGGATTCGAGATAAATTGGTGGCCTGCAAAGATCGCAGAAACAGCCATGTTCCTAGTTGATCATCAAGCGAACCGCGAATTAGCCGACGCCATTGGTGACGCACCTGACCGGCTACCTATCGAAATAACCGCTCACATACACCACAGCAACGCATTAGAGATGAGCTGGAACGAAAAACTCCAACGCTCGAATACCACTAGAACAGGCAAGACTTATGTTTTTGGCAATCCTCCGTTCATCGGAGCACGTCTCATGGACGGTAGCCAGAAAGAAGGCCTAAAGCACGTCGCCCCAGAGAAGGTGAGTGTCAACGATCTTGATTACGTAGCCGCCTGGTTCTTCGGAGCTGCAAACCTGTTGGAAGGTAAAGATGGCGAACTGGCATTCGTCGCCACTAACTCGATCTCTCACGGTGTTCAACCTATCGGGCTATTCAAGCCGCTATTCAACAAGGGTTGGAGGATAAAGCTCGCACATCAAACTTTCGCGTGGGATTCCGAAGCGCCGGGTAAAGCCTCAGTGCACTGTGTAATCGTTGGATTGACTCGAGAGGCTAGTTCACGCCCACGTCTATGGACTTACGAATCCCCAAGAAGCGATGGCGTAGAGGTACCTGTGGATAACGAAATTAATGGGTACTTGGTCAACGGCCCTCGAGTATTTGTGAAGCCGCAAAGCAAGCCCATCTCATTGCACCTGCCAAAAGTGAACTTCGGGAGTATGGCCAATGATGGCAAAGGCGGGTTCAAGATCAGTCCAAAAGACTACGATCTGTTCATGGCGGATCCCGTCGCCAAGAAATACGTACGACCTTTTGTAGGTGCCCAAGAGCTTCTGCATGACGAGAAGCGTTGGTGTCTTTGGATGGTAGATCTCGACCCAGCTGATCTTGCAAAATCTTCTCTAGTCAGATCACGCATCGAATGGGTCAAAGCTGCACGGCTGAAAACCACGCGTGCAGCCACGAATAAACTGGCTGCAACGCCCCATCTGTTTGGTGAGATACGTCAACCTGAAACCCCATATGTCTGTATTCCGCGCCACGTCCAAGAAGATCGACCATACTTCCTCACACAACATTTTGACGCAGAAGTAATAGCAGGGGACGCCAATTTCACAGCCGATGATCCTGACGGCCTCTTATTCGCGCTTATCAGCTCATCCATGTTTATCACGTGGCAGCGCACTGTAGGTGGACGCTTAGAGTCACGTTTACGTTTTGCAGGAAAAGTCACATGGAATACATTCCCCGTTCCGGCGTTTAGTCACGATGATCAGGAAGCTATTACAAAAGCAGGTCGAGCCGTCTTGAAAGCTCGAGCAATTCATCCTGAAAGATCATTAGCTAATCAGTACAACCCGTTGGCAATGGATCCAGCACTCGTTCGAGCGCACGATGCCTTAGATCGTGTAGTAGATAAAGCTTTCGGAGCACCCCGCAAGCTCACTATCGAGGAACAGCGTCTCGAGATCCTCTTCACACGATACAGCGAGATGACCAACTAGCTACGAGCTCTCAAACATAATTCGCTATGCAGCGAACGTCCTCGGGACACCGAAAAAGTGCACTGCCCCTACGTAACTTTCGGGAAATCCCGCATCATAGAGTTTCAATGCTTCTAACCGAAGGGCCCCGAGCAGACGGTTGGCGACGAAGCCTGGGATCTCTTGCTTCAGTTCGATGACATCTTTACCGAAGGCGTCAGTGACGGCGATGGTGATATCTCTCGTCTCTTGAGATGTACCCTCGTGTGGCACTACTTCAACACCTTGCATCACCAACGCTGGGTTGAAGAAGTGCATATTGCAAACTTTGTCCGGTCGATTCGTGGCATCTGCGATTTGCGACGACATAATATTCGAGGAGTTCGTGGTCAGAATGGCCTGAGCCGGAGCAGTCTTATCGAGTTGAGCGAAGATGTCACGTTTGATTGCAAGATTTTCAACAGCTGCTTCGATCACGAAATCGGTGTTGGCTACCGCAGCATCCTGGTCCGTCGAAAACTGGAGCAACTCTTTGGCCTGCTGCACCGCTTCGGCTGTGCGACGGCCTTTTTCAACGTCGCGGTCAACCCGTGACCACAGCTGTTCTTTCGCCCGATCCAAGGAAACCTGTTCAATGTCGACCACGGTGGTCGAGAAACCTGCGAGCGCGGCGACCATGGCGATTTGTGATCCCATGGCACCGGCACCGATCACGGTGATGTTGTTGATGTTATGTTTCATAAGCCATCCGGTTCTCCCCTAGTCTTCGAGCTGGGCTTGATGGTTTTGTGGGTGACGCGCTCGTGATGCACGGAGGCGTAGTCTGGATCGCGCTTCGCTGAGAAAGCCTCGGTGCCTTCGTCGCGTTCCTCGTTGCTATAAGCAACGGACTGCGCGAGTCGCTCCAGCAGCATGCCGGTTTCATGATCCACATCAAAACCTCGTTGCAGTACTTGTTTCACAAGTTTCAACGCCAAAGGTCCTTTTGACCGGATGCGTTGTGCTTTCTTCTGTGCTGCGTCGAGGAGTTCTTCTGGTTCCACGAGCTCGGTGAGTAACCCTAGTTCATAGGCTCGCGCTGCCTTGAGCCGTGCACCCGACATAATGACATCGGTGGCCACGCCGATACCAACAATCTTTGCCAATCGTTGAGTTCCACCAGCTGCCGGGATGATGCCCAACCCAGTTTCCGGTAGTGCGAATAGCGCGTTGGTCGAGCCGATGCGGATGTCGCAGGCCAGGGCCAGCTCATGACCGCCGCCAAACGCGATACCGTTGACAGCCGCGATGGTAGGTTTCGGAAAGGACGCGATCTTGTCATAGAGCCGCTGCATGACCGCAATCATGCCGTCATAGGGCAGACGTTGCGATAGCTCTTGAATATCCGCACCAGCGACGAAGGCCTTCTCCCCCGAACCGGTCAACACCACAACGTCCACGGTCTCATCAGCCTCAATATTGGTGAGGTGCTCATCGAGTCGTGACATCACGTGCTTGTTCATGGCATTGAACTTGTCAGGCCGGTTTATGCTCAGTATTGCGACCCCATCGGTATCTTCGCGCAATACGAGCGCTTCGGCTTCGTCTGTCATATGGTCCTTTCCGACTGTGGCGCAAATAAGCTCTCGCTCATTGTCACGCACCACGACACGAACCTCAATGATGGCGGACAACACTTACCATTCCGGTATCAATACGATGCAGCTCAGTCATCAACGAGGATCTGCTTCTGGAAGGTAAAACGTTGCCCTTCCTCAGGCAAGTATTGCTCTGTTATGCTGGGATCTATGTCACGGTTTTCAGCCCTCGGGTGGCCGGTTTTACGCCAGGCGATGTCCAAAGATAAGTTCGGACGCGGCCCGACTGTGGAGTCTCCCAAGTATCAAAATATGCGACCGCGCACCGAGGATGCTGACGACGTTGTCCAGAGTGTCTGCCCATATTGTGCAGTGGGCTGTGGGCAGCTGATTTATACCAAAGACAACAAAGTCACCCATATTGAAGGTGACCCAGACTCCCCCATTTCACGCGGCAGGTTGTGCCCCAAGGGGGCAGCATCCGAGCAGCTCGTCAATACGCCGTCACGTCAGAAGACCGTGCTGTATCGCAGACCCAAGGCCACCGATTGGGAAGAGATCGAGCTCGACACCGCCATGGAGATGATTGCGGATCGTTTTCTCGAAGCTCGCGAAAACCACTGGGAAGATTTTAACGACGAGGGAACGCCCGTCAATCGCACGATGGGAATTGCCTCCCTGGGTGGGGCGACTATCGATAACGAAGAGAACTATCTGATCAAAAAACTGTTTTCGGCTGCCGGTGCGGTGCAGATCGAGAACCAAGCCAGGATTTGACACTCCTCCACAGTTCCTAGTTTAGGATCTTCCTTCGGGCGTGGCGGTGCCACCCAGCCATTACAAGATATGGCGAATGCAGACCTGATTGTTATTCAGGGTTCAAACATGGCCGAGTGCCACCCGGTGGGCTTCCAGTGGGTCACCGAGGCGAAACAACGTGGCGCCAAAGTCATTCACGTCGACCCACGTTTCACGCGCACCTCGGCCGTGGCCGATAAGCACATCACCATTCGTGCTGGCTCAGACATTGTGTTGTTGGGCGCGCTGATCCACCACATGATCGAGAACGACTTGTGGTTCAAGGACTACGTGGTGCCCTACACCAACGCCTCGCATGTGATATCTGAAGGATTCGCGGGGCCAGAAGATCTCGACGGACTGTTCTCGGGCTACGAAGAAGACCTGCTGGGCTATAACAATGACACTTGGCAGTACGAGGAAGACCCGAACGAACCGGACGGAATCGCCAAGGACCGGACTCTGCAGCATCCGCGGTCGGTGTTTCAGATTCTGAAGCGGCACTACTCGCGGTACACCCCGGAAGCCGTCGAGGACATGTGTGGCATCAGCCAGGAAGATTTCTCATACCTCGCCGATGCGTACGCCCAGAACTCTGGTCGAGATAAAACAACCTGTGTTGCTTACGCGCTGGGGTGGACCCAGCATTCCATGGGCGCCCAGTTTATTCGCACCTCGGCAGTCTTGCAGTTATTGATGGGCAACATGGGTCGTCCAGGTGGCGGCATCATGGCGCTTCGTGGTCACGCAACGATTCAAGGCTCAACCGATATACCAACGCTGTTCAACCTTTTGCCCGGCTACCTGCCTTTCCCGGTCGCTGGGAAGCACGACACTCTGCAGGATTACTTCGATAAAGCCGTACCCAAAAATCAGAAGGGCTTCTGGTCAAACGGGGACGCCTATATGGTTTCCTTGTTGAAGGCATGGTTCGGTGAGGCGGCCACCGAAGAAAACGACTACGCCTACCACTACCTGCCGAGACTGACCGGCGCCCACGGCACCTATCAAACGCTGATGCGTATGTTTGACAAGGGCGTCGACGGCTACTTCGTACTGGGACAAAACCCGGCCGTCGGTTCGGCCAATGGACGCATGCAACGCTTGGGGATGGCGAATCTGAAATGGATGGTCGTGCGGGACTTCCAACAGATCGAAACCGCCACCTGGTGGCGAGACGGCCCCGAGATCCAAAGTGGTGAGTTGAATACCGAAGACATCGACACCGAGGTCTTCTTCATGCCCGCAGCCAACCACACCGAAAAAGCTGGGACGTTCACTCAAACTCAGCGGTTAGTGCAGTGGCGTCACCAAGCCGTCACCCCGCCCGGTGATGCCCGCTCCGAACTCGAGTTCTTCCATGAGCTTGGCAAACTCTTGCGAGAGAAACTCAAAGACTCAACGGACCCACGAGACCGCCCACTGTTGGATATGACCTGGGACTATCCGGTGGATGAACACGGTGAACCAGACGCTGAAGCCGTGATGCGAGAGATCAACGGCTTCCACACCTCCGGCCCCGATACCGGAAAACCGCTGGATACGTTCAACCAGATGAAAGCCGATGGTTCCACCGCTGGCGGCTGTTGGATATACACGGGTGTCTATGCCGATGGCGTCAACCGTGCCGCACTGCGTGTCCCCGGCGATAAACAGGATGCGATGGCACAAAAATGGGCGTGGGCCTGGCCTGCGAACCGCCGCATTCTCTATAACCGTGCCTCGGCTGACCCGGATGGCAAACCATGGTCGGAACGTAAGAAACTCATTTGGTGGGACGAGGACGAAAGCCGGTGGGTTGGTCCAGACGTGCCCGACTTCCCCGTCGATCTCGCTCCCTGGTCCAAGATGCAGGCCGGTACCTACGGTCCGGCAGCTATTGCCGGTGATGACCCGTTCATTATGCAATCCGACGGCAAAGGCTGGCTCTTTGCCCCAATGGGTATGAAAGACGGGCCACTACCGACCCACTACGAACCTGCTGAGTCGCCTGTACGCAATGGGTTGTACCCCCAGCAAGAATCACCCTCCCGAATGCTCATAACCACCGAAGGCAATGAACTGGCACCGGCTGCCGGGGCACCAGGTTCAGAAGTGTTCCCCCACGTCTTCACCACCTACCGTCTCACCGAGCACCACACCGCGGGCGGCATGAGCCGGTTCTTGCCCTACCTCTCCGAGCTGCAACCAGAAATGTTCTGTGAAGTATCCCAAGAGTTGGCCGAAGAGATCGGTTTGGACCCCTACGGGTGGGCCACGATTGTCTCCCCGCGTGGCGCAATCGAAGCTCGCGTGCTGGTCACCGGTCGCATGAAAGCGGTGCGCGCCGGGGGCAACACGGTCCATCAGATTGGGCTGCCCTACCACTTCGGTGTCGGCAAAGAAGCACTCATCACCGGTGATAGCACCAATGACCTGCTGGGTATGACACTGGACCCCAACGTCTTTATCCAGTCGGCCAAAGCGGTGGCCTGCGACATCCAACCGGGACGCCGTCCACGTGGCGAAGCCCTGGTAGATTTTGTCGATGAGTACCGCGACCGGGCTGGCATCACCACCATGACCGGACAGCGTCAAGTAACCTATCAGCGCGACCCTGACACGATGAAAATCGACCAACCACCAAAGTTGTCTGAACCTGAGCACCACGAAGGAGACAAACTTGTTTGACTTCAAGGAAAAACCCGGCCAACTCATAGAGGCCCACGGTCAGGGGACGCAACGCAAAGGCTTCTTCACCGACACCTCCATTTGCATCGGGTGTAAGGCCTGCGAGGTCGCGTGCAAAGAGTGGAACGAAGTGCCCATGGACGGCAACCTGGAGCTGCTCGAATCCTCCTACGACAACAGCGGTGGCCTCGGGGCCAACACGTGGCGGCACGTCGCATTCATCGAACAAGACCAAGAGCAGATCGAAAAAGCCCGCGACTCCGGGAAAAAACTCGTCAGTCTTGGCATGCCGTCGATCGGTGCCCCCGAGAAGCAGGAACAAGACACCTCGAAAAACATTGGGATGCCAGCCTTCGGCTCCCCCGGTGTTCGTATCAAAGACAAAGTCGATAATCCACCGAACCCAGATACCCCGGAATTCCGGTGGCTGATGAGTTCCGACGTCTGTAAGCACTGCACGTATGCGGGCTGTTTGGATGTGTGCCCAACCGGCGCCCTGTACCGCACCGAATTTGGCACCGTCGTCGTCCAAGATGATATTTGCAATGGCTGTGGCACGTGTGTGGCCGGCTGCCCGTTCGGTGTCATCGAGCGCCGCGATTCCGGAACTATCCACACCAAACCAGACCGTGTTGACTCTCGCTACGCGATGGACGTGAAGCACGAGGGCACCGCCAATAAATGCACGCTGTGCTACGACCGGCTGGTCGATGGTCAGCAACCAGCGTGCGCTCAGACCTGCCCGACCACCTCGATCAAATTCGGTGACCAGTCGGAGATGCGCGACTCCGCCATCGAACGGGTCACCACCATGCACGCACAAGGCAACACCGAAGCCCGCCTCTACGGAGCCAACCCCAACGACGGCGTCGGCGGCATCGGTTCAGTGTTCCTGCTGCTCGACGAACCCGAAGTCTATGGTCTGCCACCAGATCCACAGGTGCCCACCAAAGACTTACCGGCAATGTACAAAAAGGTTGGCATCGCGGCCGCCGGAATGCTGGCTGCTGCTGCAACCGCGTTCGTAGGAGCTCGTAAAAAGTGACCGTCTCCGACTTCGACGACTACCGGCCCGCACACGAGCCCCGTCGCAAAAAGAAACGCAACCGTCCGCCAGCTAAAGGTCGGCGACGCGGTGGCGGCGACGGTGGCCGTGAAGAACCGATGGTCGAAGACGTCGAATTCAGCGACTCCTATTACGGCCGACCCATCGTCAAACCCCCACCGTGGGACTACAAAATCGCCGCCTACCTGTTTCTTGGTGGCATGGCCGGCGGGTCAGCCATGCTGGCCCTCGGAGCGGATGCGGCAGGGCTCGACAAGCTGCGTCGCAACACCAGGCTCACCGCCCTTGGCAGCACGATCGCGGGCACCGGATTTCTCATCCTCGACCTGGGACGCCCCGAACGCTTCTTGCACATGATGCGCACCTTCAAACCATCGTCGCCGATGAACATCGGTACCTGGATACTGGGTAGCTTCGGCACCGGCGCGGGCGTCGTTGCGGCCGTCGAAGTCGACAACATGACGGGACAGAAGCTCCCACTCGGACCGCTACGTTCGTTGTTGCAGTGCGCCGAGAAACCAGCGGGAGTGCTCACAGCGCTCATCGGTGCGCCCCTGGCGTCCTACACCGGTGCGCTCCTGGCCGACACTGCGGTGCCAACCTGGAATGCGGCCCGAGATAACCTGTCGTATCTGTTTGTGTCATCGGCTGCGATGGCCTCCTCCGGTGCGGCACTAGTTACCACGCCGACAGCCCAAACCCGCCCGGCCCGCGTGCTTGCGACCATCGGTGCAGCATCTGAACTGTACTTCAGCGAAAAACTCACCGAGCCCATGCACCCGGTGGAAGCCGAACCACTCAAAATGGGACGCCCCGGCATGAAACTGCGCTGGGCCAAACGTCTGACCATCGCCGGTGGGGTCGGGGCCGCACTGCTGAGTCGAAATCGGATAGCGGCCATCGCCTCGGGAGCAGCACTGGCCACAGCATCATTGTTGACCCGCTCGGCCATTTTGGAAGCCGGCATCGACTCGACCAAAGACCCCCGTCACGTCGTGGAACCACAAAAAGCACGCCTGGAAGCACGACGAGAACAAGGCATCGTCGACGACTCGATCACCACCGTGGGCTAACGAACCTCCAGGGTCCCTGCACGATCCGTCGTATAGCCAACCACCGGGTGGCCCGGAAGTTCACCGACCACCAACAAACCACCTGAGGTTTGGGCATCGGCCAGCAACAACAGGTCCTCTTCAGTGATGCCATTGCCGGTTTCAACGTCGTCGGCAACCCACTCGAGATTGCGTCGCGTACCGCCCGAAATATAGCCATCGCGTAGCGCCTCAGCTGCACCATCGACCAGTGGCACCGCATCTTTGTCGATGACCGCACCCGTATTCGACGCGCGCATCATCTTGTATAAGTGCCCTAACAAACCGAAACCAGTCACATCCGTGGCGGTTTTCAACCCGGCGGCCACGGCTTGTTCGGCCGCTGCCTTATTCAAGGCGGTCATCGTATCAATCGCTGCCTGGAAAACTTCCCCGGTCGCCTTATGCCGGTTATTCAACAGGCCCAGGCCGATCGGTTTGGTCAACGTCAGCGGCAATCCCGCCTCAGCGGTGTCGTTGCGCAACAACTGATCTGGCCTGGCGATACCGGTCACGGCCATCCCGTATTTCGGTTCGGGATCATCCACCGTATGCCCGCCAATCACCGGGCAACCGGCCTCTTTCCCAACGGCCAGCCCACCGGCCAGCACCTCGGCCATCATCTCGGCCGGGAGCACGCCGCGCGGCCACCCCATGAGATTAATGGCCACAATAGGACTACCACCCATCGCAT
Organism: Micrococcaceae bacterium; assembly: GCA_013393415.1. Taxonomy (GTDB): domain Bacteria; phylum Actinomycetota; class Actinomycetes; order Actinomycetales; family Micrococcaceae; genus Yaniella; species Yaniella flava. Next base: position 83,273 of record JABXHI010000041.1, on the reverse strand, counting down.
AGATATCACTGATCGCATTGGCTGCGGCAATCCGACCCCAGTCATATGCCGAATCCACCACGGGTGTGAAGAAGTCTGCCGTCGACAGGATCGCGGTATCACCGTCAATGCGCACCGCTGCTGCGTCATCGCCGTCATCAATACCGACGATGACGTGGTCATACTCCTGGCCGGCGAGGTTGGCGACGGCATCTTCGAGCTCACCCGGTGGGATTTTGCAGGCGCAGCCTCCACCCGCGGCTGTGGTGGTTAAACGAGGAACGGATGTGTGCTCTAAAATCTCAGACATGCCCCCAGTATAAGAACGCGGGCTGTGCTGCGATAGAGCCAGTGCGACAGTGCTGGGCGGTGGCAAACGTGATAGTTTGGTTTTTTGGAGGCGTCAGGGTTCCTGGTGGTCCCCGCGGTCTTCAAAACCGACGAGACCAAGTAGCTTGGTCTGGCGGGTTCGATTCCCGTCCGCCTCCGCCAATAATGCCACCGCAATGACTGGCGACGCAGAGTTTTGTAACCGCACAGATTGGCAACCACAGCGTTTGGCAACCGCACAGATTGGCAACGAAAGGACCCCGGTGAGTTCAGATCCGCGCCGAGCCATCCCGTCCACCGATCGGCTCCTGGCGCTGTCCGAAGTCGTCGAAGCCGGTACCCGGTTGGGGTCACCGAAGATCCGTCGTATTATTTCAGACGTGCAGGCTGCTGCACGTCGCGGAGACCTTGCCCCAGCAGACGTGACGCCACGCGTTGTGGCGGCTGTTCAGACCGCACAGACCACCGAACTGTCACCGGCACTCAATGCCACCGGCGTCATCATACACACCAACTTGGGGCGCGCTCCCCTAGCCGCTGCGGCCCGCGAGGCCCTGGCTGCTGCCGCCGGTTACGTGGACCTTGAACTCGACCTCGCCGACGGCAAACGCGCCAAGCGGGGCACGTGGGCAAAAACCGCCCTGTTGGCCAGGGCGCCCAATGCCGAAGACGCGCTGATCGTTAACAACGGCGCCGCGGCCTTATCGCTTGCCACCACGGCACTTTCGGTTGGAGAATCCCGGCCAGAGGTGGTGATCAGTCGTGGCGAACTGGTCGAAATTGGTGCCGGATTTCGACTCCCCGACCTCATCACTTCCACGGGGGTACAGCTCACCGAAGTCGGCACCACCAATCGGACCAACCTCGACGACTACCGCAACGCCATCGGAGCCAACACCGGGGCCCTGCTGAAAGTGCATCCGTCGAATTACTGGATCGGCGGGTTTAACGCAACGGTCCCCACCAAAGCACTGGCCAACCTGGCGGCAGCACATCAGGTTCCGTTGATCGTAGATGTGGGGTCGGGGCTATTCGAACCAGACCCGGTCTTGCCTGACGAGCCGACGATTTCGCAGGCGTTGGCCGACGGGGCAGATGTCGTGATCGCCAGTGGGGACAAACTCTTAGGCGGTCCCCAGGCCGGTTTGTTGCTGGGCAAGGCTGACGTAATCGCCCAATTGGCCAAACACCCCTTGGCTCGGGCATTTCGCGCCGATAAATTTGCGCTTGCCGCGTTGGAAGCCACACTCAATGCCCCATCGACACCGGTCCATGATGCACTGCACGCTGATGCCAGCGAACTGCTCGAACGCACGCAACGGATCGCGACTGCCATCGACGCCGAGGTCGTGCCCCACGAAGGGCGAGTCGGCGGTGGTGGAGGTGTCGGTGTCCCGATCCATGGATGGGCGCTGAGCTTGGAAGAACACTTCGCCGAGCCGCTTCGCACCGGCAACCCGGCGATCCTCCCCCGGGTCGCCGATGGACGCTGCCTGGTTGATCTACGCTGCGTGCCGCCAGCCGACGACCAAGTCATCATCCAGCGTCTGAGCGAGATCGTTGAGGTGCAGCGTTGACAGACCAGTTTGTGATCGCCACCGCCGGACACGTGGATCACGGCAAATCTGCCTTGGTACAGGCTTTGACCGGAACCGAGACTGACCGCTGGGCCGAAGAACGCGAGCGCGGTTTGACCATCGATCTCGGCTTTGCCGAAATGGCGTTGCCCTCGGGCCGGTCGGTGTCGTTCGTGGATGTGCCAGGTCACGAACGGTTCGTCGGCAACATGTTGGCCGGTCTTGGCCCAGCCCCGATCGTCTGTCTGGTGGTTGCTGCCGATGAGGGCTGGCAAGCGCAGACCTCCGAGCACCGCGATGCGATCAAGGCGCTTGGGATCAGCACCGGCATCGTGGTCATTTCGCGGCTCGATCTGGCGCCCGAGAGCATCGATGCGGTCACGGCCCAAATCCGACACGAACTGGCTGATACCGCACTAGCACAGGCGCCAATCGTTGCAACGTCGGCTATGGAGCAGGCCGGATTGGATGAACTCCGAGGCGTACTGGATGAAGTGCTCGACACGCTGCCGACTCCCGATACCACCGCGCCGATTCGATTTTGGGTTGACCGGTCATTCGCCGTCAAAGGGGCGGGCACCGTGGTCACCGGGACCCTTGCGACCGGCACCCTGCGCTACAACGACCAGCTCCAATTGGCCGGCGAGTCCGCCACGGAAGTGACGGTCCGCAACCTGCAAAGCCATGGCAGCTCCGCCACGGAACTCAGCCCGGTCACCCGTGCCGCAGTGAATTTACGTGGAATTGCGGTCGAGGATGTTGCCCGCGGCGATGTGTTGGTCGCGCCGGCAGCATGGTTCACCACCGATATCGTGGATGTAGCCGGCACACCCGAAGTGGATTTCACCGCATTACCCCAACAATTCTCGGTCCACCTTGGCACTGCGACCGTCTATGCACACTGTCGACCACTGGGACCGGATTTCGCCCGGCTGACCCTGGACCGGGCCCTGCCGTTACACATCGGGGACCGATTTATTTTGCGCGGCACCGGACAGCATCTCATCGCCGGTGGAGCGACCGTGGTCGATGTCGACCCACCGGCCCTGCGGCGGCGCGGGGCGGCGAAGCGCCGCGCCGAAACTCTTGCCGACCTACGACCTGAGGATCATTTGCGCCTCGAAGTGCAGCGTCGTGGTGCGGCGGTCAAGACGACCGTTACCGCGATGGGTATCCCGGTGCCCGATCCCCTACCGGACACCGTGCTGGACCACGACCGGTGGTATGTCGACCGGCAGGCGCTGGCGACATGGGCCCAGCAACTCCGCGACACCGTAGCCGCACACTATGATCGTGACCCCAGCGCCGGCGGGATAACCCAGCAGGCTGCGGTCAACGTCCTGGCACTACCCGAGCGCAGTTTGCTACCCCTGGTCGTGAAACAGGCCAAGCTCGAGCAGGCTGCCGGGCGGATTGCTGATCCGGTCCTGCAACCCACCCTGGGTGCGGCTGAATCCAAGGTGGCTGAACTCGAGCGGCGTTTTGTCCAGGAGCCATTCGCCGCGCCCACCGCAGATGAGCTCGCAGCACTGGGCCTGGGTGATAAGGAACTGGCCGCAGCAGCCCAACAACAACGTGTCCTGCGCTTGGACGACAATATCGTGCTGAGTCCCAAGACGCCGGCCTTGGCCATGCGCAAGATCGTACAGTTGGAGCAACCGTTCACCGTCTCTGCGGCACGTCAGACGCTGGGCACCACACGACGGACACTCATCCCGCTGTTGGAACATTTGGATGCACGCGGCTGGACACAACGGTTGGATGGCAATGTGCGCACGGTGACCGGTCGGTAGCGGTCATTGCGCACTTCGACAAACTCACAATACGTCAATGGCATTTCGTATACGATTGAGACAGGCTTTTTCTACTCAAGGAGTCCGATGTTAGACCACGAAACACACGTCAAAATTGCAGACGAACTACACCAGGCCAACATTGACCGCAAACCGGTCCCGCTGCTGACCAAGCGCTATCCCGATATGGTGATCGAAGATTCCTACGCCATCCAGAAGATCTGGGCGGATCGCCAAATCGAAACCGGTCGTCGCAACGCTGGCCACAAAATCGGGCTGACCTCCAAGGCGATGCAAGATGCAACCGGCATCGACGAACCAGACTACGGCGTGATCTTTGACGACCAGGTCTTCGAATCCGGTCACGTTTTCGAATGGAAGCAATATACCCATCCGCGTATCGAAATAGAACTCGCCTTCGTGCTGAAGGATGACCTGCGTGGGCCAAACGTCAACATCTTCGATGTACTGCGTGCCACCGAATACGTCACGCCGGCGCTGGAAGTTCTCGACGCCCACATCGAAATGGAAGGCCGCACGATTGTCGACACCATTTCGGATAACGCTGCCCTGGGTGCGATGGTACTGGGTGGCAGCCCGATGAAACCAGACGACCTCGATCTACGCTGGGTTGGCGGTGCGCTGTGGCGCAACCAGGAAATCATGGAGACCGGTCTTTCTGCGGGCATCCTGGGCCACCCGGCCAATGGTGTGCACTGGCTTGCGAATCGTTTGGCTGGACACGATGACTACCTGGAGGCCGGCGAAATGATCCTGGCCGGTTCGTTCACGCGCTACATGTGGGTCTATCAGGGCGATACGGTCTTTGCCGATTTCGGTCCGCTCGGCACCATCGGCGTCCAGTTCGACTAACCACCAGCACCAGAAAGGGATTTTCAGTATGGCTTTAGTACCTCGCCCATCATTCAAAACACTATTTACCGATGCAGCACAGCAGGACCGCAACCGTGCGGCAGCCGGCATGTTCTTGTCTTCCGGTGATGCCACCGTGGCCGAAATCGCCGCCGGGGCCGACATGGACTACTTGCTCATTGACGCCGAACACTCCCCCTTGAGCCTGGAATCCGTCCAAGCACAGTTGCGGGTCATTGCAGGCTATTCCTCGATTCCGGTCGTTCGTGTACCAGAAAATGACTCGCGCATTATTAAACAGTTCCTCGATCTAGGCGCCCAGTCGCTGATCATTCCGATGATCTTCACCCCCGAAGACGCAGCGAAAGCCGCCGCCGCGGTCGCATACCCATCGGAGGGCACCCGAGGCATCGGTTCGGCGCTGGCTCGTTCCGGTGCGTGGGGTCGCTATCCCGAGTATCTGACGACGGCACGTGACACGATCACGTTGATCATTCAGATCGAGACGGCCGAAGCGGTTGAGCACATCGATGACATCCTCGCGATCGAGGGCATCGACGGGATCTTTATTGGCCCTTCGGATCTGTCGGCATCCATGGGATACCTGGGGCAGCAGAACCACCCGGATGTAGTGAAGGCCGCCAAGGACGTGATCGCCAAGGCAACAGCTGCGGGCAAGATCGCCGGCGTTAACGCGTTCAACCCGGATCAGGCCGCGGACTATGTGGCTGCCGGCGCTGACTTCGTCAATGTTGGCGCCGATGTTGCCCTGTTGGCCCGTGCGACCGAGCAGCTTGCGGCCAAGTGGACCAGTACCGAAACGGAAACCACCAGCTACTAATTCCCGATGCAGGGTCCGCTACAACCGTGCGGCCACTGCATCTCGGATTCGCTGTAAATCGACCGTGCCGGGGCAGGCGGTGGCCACCACCCAATGATGCGGGATGATCTGGGTCTGCGGATCCAGATCATAGTCCCGGCAAATTTGGGTGCACAGGTCAATCGAGATGTCGTACGTCGAGCTAGATGGCGCACGATCAGGATCAGCCGAGTGTTCGATGCCGATGCTGCGCTGGTTCATCGGGAAATCCCCGGCGTGCCAGGCGGTATTCATTTCACTGACGTACTGATGCAGCGCCCCTTCCCCGATACCATAGTGTGCACTGACCCCGGACGACGAATTCGCAAAGGTGGCATCAGCGGCCGCCAGCGTTCCGACGATGTAGTGAATGACAATGCGGTCAACGGCGGTGCCACCTCGTCCGCCGGTGTAATTTTCGGTGTGCTTCCAGATCGGCTGCATGGATCACAACCCCTTTCCGAGGGGGCAACCAAGCTGGTTGGCCGGATTCTGTTGTTTGGCTGTTTGGTCATAGGTGGTGCCATGGCCCAGCGGTTGCTCAGCGGTCTCGGCCGCCAGGTCTGCTGCGTTGGCACCGGGCGCCATGACGAGGCCCGCTGTTGCCGTTGCGGCGGATGCGGCACCCAGGACAAATAATCTCCGTCGTGAAAGTTCCATGTGAGCCAGGCTAATCACCAGGGAAATCCCTGCGCAAGAAATGCCACATGAACTTCGTGTAAACCCACACGAGGTTCGGTATCCTAAGCTGAAGAACACCTTGTCAACGCACCTACCCGGTCGTGAAAGAAGCACTGCATGAGCATTTGGTTTGATCAGCCCACGTTAGAAGATATCGCGAAGCTCAACGACGGGACCGTCGGCGAAGTGCTCGGGATCGAATTCACCCACATCGGTGAAGACTACCTGGATGCTCAAGTCACCGTCGATGAGCGTGTCCTGCAACCAGCCGGTATCCTTCACGGCGGGGTCTCGGTCGTTCTTGCCGAATCCGTGTGCTCGATTGCCGCGACCATGACCGTTGATTCGACGAAACAGTACGTGGTCGGTCAGGAAATTAACGCCAACCATATTCGCCCGGGTTTGTCCGGTGATGTCATTACCGCCCGGGGGACGCCGATTTCCCGTGGCCGACGATCCCAGGTCTGGGATATCCGCTTGCATAATCAGGACGGGAAACTGGTGTGCATTTCACGGTGCACGATGGCAGTGTTGGACCATGCCGAATAATATGACCACCCCGCAACGATTCACCGTGCCCGGGACCGATCCACATTTCGCCTCCGATAACATTGCCGGGGCGCATCCAGAAATCATGGCAGCGCTTGCCGATGCCAACACCGACGCTGCCGCCTACGGTGGGGATCCGATCACCGAGGACTTCCACCAGATGATCGATACCGTCTTTGGGACCGGGGCGTATGGGTTTCCGGTCTTCAATGGCACCGGTGCCAATATTGTGGCGCTGCAGGCGGTATCGCATCCGCACAGCTCAGTGATTTGTGCCGATACGGCCCACGTATACACCTCGGAGTCCTCAGCCCCGGTGCGCGCCGGCATCAGCTTGAAGCCCCAGCCGCACCGCAACGGCAAACTCGACCCCGCAGACGTCGAAGCGGTCCTGGCGTCTGATCTGGGCAATCCGCAGTCGACTCAGCCCACCGCGGTGTCCATTTCACAGGTCACAGAAATGGGGACGGTCTATACGGTTGCTGAGATGACAGCACTGTGCAATGCCGTCCACGAAGCTGGTCTGGCCATTCACATGGACGGCGCCAGACTCGCACAAGCCGCAGCCGCGCTCGAACTGGATCTCCACGGGGCGACGACCGCCCTGGGCGTGGACATTCTGTCGCTGGGAGCCACGAAAAATGGCGCCCTCGGTGCCGATGCGGTCGTGGTGTTATCCAATCGAGTGCCCGAAGATACCCTGGCCCCGATCATCAAATACACCACACAGTTGTCGTCGAAGACCAGCTTTTTGTCGGCACAGTTGAACACCATGTTTGGCACCTCGCTGTGGCATCGCAATGCGACCACCGCCAATGCTGCGGCACGACAGCTCGCCCAAGGCCTGGCCGACATCGCCGACGTTGAAGTTCAGGCGCCGGATGCCAACACTGTATTGGCCGCACTACCAGAACACCTCGTAACGCGGCTGCGCCAACACTACGTGGCCCACCTCTGGGGACACGATGCGACCGGACGACCGATTGTTCGACTGGTGTGTTCTTGGGCAACGACCCCACAGAAGGTCGACGAGCTGCTGCAGGTGCTCAGCCCCTAGCGCGGGTCCTACTCGTGTTTGTCCTAAATGTTGACATTACGTCTTAACCACCGGTGGCCCGTAGATTAATCAATCTACGGGCCACCGGTTCAGCACCGTTGCGGGGCTGAGTTTATTGCTGGTTCACAGCAAGGTGCCTAGTGTTTGCTGACCCTCTGGTGACGAATCACTAACACGGCACCCAGTGCGATCAACACCATGCCCAATATCCACGGCAACCACATGTTGGCACCGGTATTGGCCAGATCGTTCTGGTCACCGGAAGAACCATTGTCGTCCGACGCCTCCCCATCGTTGGGACCACTGGACTCGGTGTGCGAAGTAGCGCCGGGTTCGTCCGTGGCGTTCTCCGTTGGATCACCCGATCCGGTGTCTGTAGGGGTTTGGGTCGGTTCGGTTGGTTCCTCGGTCGGGGTTTCACCGTCACCTGGTTCATCGCTTTCACCCGGGGTTTCACCATCGCCTGGTTCTTCACCTTCACCCGGTGTTTCACCATCACCTGGCTCTTCACCTTCACCCGGTTCTTCAGGTGAGGTGACGGTTACGGTTGAGCGCGCGGTTGCGGTGCTGCCGTAGTCGTCGGTGACGGAGTACACCAGCACATAGGTGCCCGCTTCAGGTAGCGCCATGCGTAGGAGACTTGCTCCTTCCTCCACGGTAATGCTGTCGGTTATATCTTGACCGTTGGCATCGGTGGCAGTAACACCTTCCAGTGGGTCGAATTCGACCCCTGCGATTTCGGTGCGTTCTGCTGGGACACCACCGAGGGTCGGTGGTACCGCGGTCACAGTCACCTGAGTCGTGGCTGTGGTTTCAAGCTCCGAGGCATCCTTGACGGTATAGACCAATTCATAGGTCCCTGGCGTAGCGGTGTCTACTGAGCCGTCGACGGTGATGGCTGAGGTCAGATCCCCACCGGACGCGTCGGTGGCAGTAATGCCCTCCAACGGTTCGAATGGCTGGCCCTGGGCCACCTCGACTTCCTCGTGTACACCTTCCAGTTCAGGCGCGGTAGCGTCCTGAGTAATGGTGACTTGGTCAATCATGGTGCGATCGAACGTCTGATAGGTGCTCAGAGTAAGTGCCTCAGGCGAGACGTCGATGTCGGTGTACTGCGGCTGATTGGATTGATCCTTGACCGCAGCGTCCGGGGAATTGTCGTCGATGCCGTAGAACTTACTGCCCGAAGCGGAGTTCGCCGTCAAGTACAGCACTTCCCCGTCTTCGGGAGTCAGTGTGACCCCGGATTCCTGCTGAGCTTCCAGATCGCCGGCCGGTTCGGTACCGTCCATCAAGTAGCTACGGGTGTAAATGTGGTCGTGTCCTGAGAGTACCAAGTCCACGCCCAATTCGCTCATGACCGGCGCTAATGCTTCGCGACGCTCGATAACATCGGTCTCCACGGAGTGGAATGCTGCCGAGTAGATCGAGTGGTGCCAGGTGGCTACCGTCCAGTTGACGTCATCACCGTGCTCTTCTACTACCTCGCGCACAAACTCGATGTGGTCTTCTTCGCCTGGGCTGCGAGCGTTGGAGTTCAGGTTGAGGTACAGCACATCGTTGTAGATGTACCAGTAGTTCCCACCAGCACGTCCTTCAACGTCCTCATAGCCATGCTCGATTGAGCGGTTGGGGATATTGAAGTGGGCGTCATATGCCTGCGACTGATTGTCATGGTTGCCGGGCACAACCGCCCACGGGAGTTGCTTGAGCAGTTCAGGTTCCAGGAATGCCGCATACTCGTCTTCGGAGGTGTGGCTTTCCACTTGATCACCGCCAGAAACAATCAGCGAAGTGTCCGGTTCCAGATCCGCAATGGTACCCAATGCGGTATCCCAGCGTTCACCGTCGGTTTCCCAGTTTCCTGAGGCACCGATCTGAGCATCCGAGAGGAAAACGAAACTGAAGGTTTCGTCGTATGTGCCGGTCCACAACTCGTAGGAGCGTGACCATCCCATCTCATCATTCCCCACCCGGTATAGGTACGAGGTGTCTTCAGCGAGCCCTTCCAGGGTGGCTTTATTGGAGAATCGTTGATCGGGCGCCTGGTTGGTTTCAGCCTCTACGATGCTAGCTTCGGCTTCCGGGAAGTCCTCAGAAGTCCTTGCGCTGGTCGGAGCTATCTGCACCTGTGCAGGCACTTCTCGGTCGGTATAGAATGTCAGGTTCCGTTCAGTCTGATCAGCACCTACCGTCAGCACCACATCAGAGACCGCTGCCGGTGCGTCACTGGCGACGACACTGAGTTCTTCAAGCTTCATGAAGATGTCCGAGCTACCTGCGTTGGTGTTGTGCACTTGCACGGCAATTGTGTTGGTGCCGGAGCGCAACACCTCAGCGTCGACGGAGAAGGTGTCCACCGAGGGGTTGGATTCGTTATCACCGGCGTACACCATGTTGGTTTCGGCCGCATCGATACGACCATCACGAAAGCCCGCGACCTGTTCACCATTCACGTAGACCCGGGCGGCATCGTCATAAGCAAGACGTCCGCTCAATGATTCGACACGTTCTAGCAGCTCGTCGTCGAGCTCAACGGTAGTGCGGAAGAAGAACGCCTCCTTATTATCGGTGGTGTCCTCCTTGTACTGGTCTACCAAGGTGGCCGGGGTATAGCCACCACCGAGGTCAGCGATCTCGCCACGTTTGGCACCGAAGCTATCACTGCCAGTACTCCATTCGGAATCATCGAAGTCTTCAGCTGTCCAGGCCGTCTTGGAATCAAGGCCTTCGGCTGGATCGTCACCGGTGTCAGAGTAGCGCCACTGCGTCTCTTCGGTGATCAGCTCAGTGCCTTCCAGATCCGGTGCCTCCGGGATTGTGGGCTCGGTTGGAGCCTGCGGAGTCGGGCGGGTCGGCAGCTGCGTTGCAGGGTCCTCGGGGTTCTCCGGATCTTCGTCTTGCGTCGTAACCGGACGTAGGGCCACATCGAAGATGTGCATGATGCCCTGGCTCACCTCGGTTGGGAGGGTCACGCTGCTCACGGTCTTGTCCTCATCCAGCGGGACAACTGAGGTTCCGAATACCACCGGTGCGGCAGAATCGGAGCCACCATCGAGGGTGTTGCGCTGGGTGAGTTCAATCAATCGGACGTTGCCGGGCTCTATGGAGCCTGGAACCCAGTCACTGAATCGCACATCGACGTCCTGCGTCGTACCATCGGTGTAGGTCACTTCTGCGGTACCACGGGAGGGACCATTTGTGGCCAGGCCCATGAACGAAATACCAGAGGCAGGAGTGTCTTCAAAATCCAGCACCTGACCATTGGGAATCCAGTGGTCGGCTTCGCCCGGCGCGGTATCCGGCCAGGTAAAGGTCACGCCCGTTTCACCCATGCTGATTTCTGCCCCGCCGGTGACACCGGCGGCTTCAAGATCCTGACGGGACAACCCGGTACCACCGCCGTCAAGGCCGCCCATGTTGACTGCACCGTCATTGGTGGTGCCAACGGAGTTCCGGGCGTTTTCGCCATGATCATAGGAGGGTGGAACGTCGTCTTCACCGGTGCCCCATGATCCTGGCTCAGTGTCCATCGTGAAGTCGAGGGTGCCGCCGCCGTTCTGCATGAACGAAGCCGGCAGCCATGATGCGGTCTGGGAGGTGCCGTTGACGGACAGTCCCGTCGCGTACTTGGTGGTCGAGCCGGCGCCGGGCGCGTTGATCTCAACCGTCCGGTCAGAACCCTGGGATGAGATGGTTATGGACTCGAACATTGGGGCGGAAACGACCATATCGGCGGTGCCCCAGATGGCTGGCATCATGCCAATATTTGCCCACACGTACCAGGCGCTCAGCGACCCCAAGTCGTCGTTGCCATAGAGTCCGCTCGGGGTGGTGTCGAACAGCTCAGTTGTGGCACGGTACAAGGTATCAGTGGTCTTGGCAGGATCCTGCAGCCAGTTGTACACCCAAGGCAGGATGAAACTTGGTTGGTTGGCCAAGTAAGCGGTCTCACTGAAGGCACCCCCATCCAGATCCTCCAACACGGCATCGAGCTCTTCGGTGGCCGTTTCAACACCACCGCGGGCTTCGATCAGTGCGTCCATGTTCTGGGTGACATTGAAGCCGTACTGCTTGCCGGTGGACTGTTCGAACTGATTGCCTTGCGTATTCAGCGGCGCATTGATGAAGCCGTTCTTATCGCGACCGTCGATATGTTCACGGGCGAAGTTGAACACGTTCTTCCAGTTTTGCCCTCGTTGAGAGAACAGGTCATATGCTTCCTCGTCGCCGAGACGTTGGGCCAGCTGCGCGATCGAGAAGTCGTTGGTCGCGTATTCAAGCGTGCGTGAGGTCGCAGCGTTATTCCGGTCTGCCGGGACCCAGCCCAACACTCCGTAAATCGCGGCATCCGAGCGGGCGGAGTCGGTAGCCGGAAGCGATTGCGATTGCACCATGGATTCCAGCGCAGCTTCACGATTGTAGTCGGTCGAGCCGAAATCATCGATGCTGGCGACGATCGTTTGGAGGGAGTCGCCGCTCATTTTGGTCTGGACCCGGTTGTAGGTCGGCCAGCTGGTCCACTGCCCGGACTGTTCTACCATGGCCACGATGGACTGGTTGATGTCTGATCCTCGCTCAGGGAAGAGCATCGCCAGCAGTTGGGCCTGACCGCGGTACATATCCCAACCGGAGAAGTTGACGTAAAAGTCTCGCCCATCTTCGATTTGGTGGACCTCGTCGTCAAAGCCACGATACCTACCGTCGGCATCTTGGAAAGTGTTCGGGTGCAATAGTGCGTGATACAGCGCAGTGTAGAGTTTCACCCGTTCGTCCTCGGTGCCGCCCTGAGCGTCGACGGTGCCTAGGGCTTCTTCCCAGGTACCTCGGGCTTGTGCTCGTACTTCGTCGAAGTCCACGTCCTGCGTCTCCGAGGAAGCATTATTGCGGGCACCTTCCACGGAAACATAGCTCAGTCCGGTTTTGGACGTAACATCCGCACCGTCTTCGAAGGTCAGCCACATACCACTGCCGTGCGCGGATTCTGTTGAGGCAACCGTGTCACCGGTTTCCATGCCTACAGCGTCCCAGGTGCCATAAGCCTCCACCTGCTGATCGAAGGTGGCAGAGAAATACGCGGTGTAGGGGTCCCCACCATTGCACACGATATTTGCGGTCACGCTACCGCTCAGTTCACCGGTTTCCGGATCAAACGCAATATCGGCATATGAAACGTCGTTATTCGAACCTGCCGCATCAAACATCAGCGTAGCGTTGTCGTCGAAAGCATACCGGCTCACCGATGTACGGGTGGTGCTGGTGAGCTCTACATCGACGCCGTCTTCCAGGCCCACGGAGTAATACCCGGGCTCGGCGGCTTCGTCCTCATGCTTAAAATCGAGGAAGTACTCACTGATCGACTCGGCAGGGTTGGTAGGCAGCACATCTGACTCGCCCATCTCACCGGTGTACGGCATGACCGGAAAATCGAATCCGCCATAGTTGGAGCGGCAACCTGTTCCGGACAAGCGCGTCATTCCGAAACCACGTAGCTGATCAGCGGAATACTCGTAACCGCCGAACTGCTCACCATCTTCGGTTTTATACGTAGTCGGACTGGATTGCACCATCCCGAAGGGAACCGTGGCGCCCGGGTAAGTATTACCGTAATGATCGTTACCACGACCACCGTTGTCGTGGTCAAATCCGGTGCCAATGAACTGATCCACCGCATCGAATGCAGTAATGTCTGATGACGGTTCCGCGTGGCTGACAGGGGCCGACACTAGCCCGGCTGCAGCAACGGCCGCCACGATGGTCGCGGCCATACCAGTACGGAATCTTCGAGGAATCCGTAAGGTGACAGGCCGCCCTTCAAAATCTGTGGGCATGAATGAGTTCCTTTCCAAGGGAGAGCGTGCAAGTGAGTCGGCGGTGCTATCACACCGCCACATTGCTGAGCGTAACCAGGCCACTTGTCTAGCGCATGAACAATAAGTACACGAAGGTAAAATTGAAACGTTCGTAGGAGAAAACACGCTGCATACCGAGGCGCTTCCTGCGTGAGAATCGCACCGCCGTCCACCACAGCAGCCGTGTTATTTCTGTTACTCACGCCTCAGACAGCCGGCACTCCACTATATTAAGTACAGCACCACTTCACTTATTCACACCAGGAGCCGCTATGACGACACCACCAGCGACCACCACCCTGACGCAATTGGCCGCCGGGCTTGCCGATCAGGCAGTCAACATCGTTGACCTAACCAATACGTTGTCAGCGTCGACGCCGACCCTGCGCCTGCCCGAACCGTTTTCGAATCTGGATGATTTCAGCCTGCAAAACGTTGCACGGTTCGACGAGGCCGGTCCGATGTGGGCACATAATAACTTCTCCCAGGGTGAGCACGTCGGCACGCACATCGATGCACCCATCCACTGGATTTCCGGCCGAGATGGCAAAGATGTGGCCCAGATCGAACCGGAGCGTTTGGTTGGGCCCGCCGTCGTGCTAGATTTCAGTACCGAGTCAGCCCAGGATCCCGATTTTCTGATCGAGGTCGAACACATCCAAGCTTGGGTTGCCGAACACGGTCCCCTACCCGAAAACGGCTGGCTGCTGTTTCGGACGGGGTGGGATCAATACGCCCACGATCAAGCAGCATTTTTGAACGCCGATGCAACGGGTTCCCACACGCCAGGGTTCTCGGCCGAGTGCTCGCGCTGGTTGGCCGAGGAAACGACGATCTCGGGAATCGGCGTGGAAACTGTGGGCATTGACCAGGGCAACGCCGCCGAACTCGATCCACCCTTTCCCATGCACTATCACCTGCTGGGTAACGATAAATACGGCATCACCTCGCTGCAGAACCTGGCGAAACTGCCAACGCGCGGGGCGGTCATTATCGTGTCGCCGTTGCCGATTGTTGGCGGGACCGCCTCACCGTGCCGCGTGTTCGCACTGGTGGAGGGGGCATGACCACCGTTGCCCAACAAATCGGTGCCCTACTGGGACAGCTTGGCGTTGGCCACAGCTTCGGTGTGGTGGGTTCCGGCAATTTTCATTTGACCAACGCCCTGCGTGATGCCGGTGTGCCCTTCACTGCCACCCGACACGAAGGTGGGGCCGCCACGATGGCCGACGCATATGCTCGCATGTCGGGCAAGGTTGCCGCCGTCTCGCTCCACCAGGGATGCGGGCTGACCAATGCGGCCACCGGTATTGGTGAGGCCGCCAAATCCGATAGTCCGGTGCTGGTGCTCGCCGCAGAGGCCTCCCGCGGTGCCGTACATTCAAACTTCGCGATGGACCAAGACGGGTTTGCGACCAGTCTGGGCGCCAATGCACACCGCGTGCACACCCCCGAAACTGCGGTCGCCGATACCCTACGCGCCTACCGCACTGCCCTGCGGGAGCGTTCCACCGTCGTACTCAATCTCCCTTTGGACGTGCAAGATGCCCCAGCCGTCGGCAGCATCGCGGAACTGGCCGTCGAAGTCGCCCCCGCGCAGCGCCCCGACCAACGGTCGCTGACCCAACTTGTCGAGTTGTTGGAGGCCGCCGAAAGCCCCGTGTTTCTTGCCGGTCGGGGAGGTCGCGGTGCGAAAGCTGAAATCACCGCGCTGGCGCAACAGTCCGGCGCACTGGTGGCCACCAGTGCCGTGGCCAAGGGGCTGTTCAATGACGACGCGTTCAACCTCGGTATCTCGGGTGGCTTCTCGTCGCCGTTGACCGCCGAGTTGATTACCAACGCCGATCTCATCGTGGCCTTCGGCAGCGCGTTGAATATGTGGACGATGCGTGGCGGCAAGCTCATCGGCACGGACACCACAGTCGTCCAGATCGATACCCACGATGCGGCCATCGGCGCGCACCGCCCCGTGGATCTCGGCGTGGTGGCTGATGCTGCCGCGACCGCAATCGATGCTATGGCGTGGATGAGCAAGGACCAACCGCAGCGGTACCGCACCGACAACATTCGAGAGCGTATTGCCACCGGCGCCCGCTGGGACCAAACCGAGACCCCAGATATCGGGGTTGCCGGTCAACTTGTGGACCCGCGCGAGGTCACGAAGCGACTCAACGAGCTCCTGCCGGACGAGCGCGTCGTCGCCATCGATTCGGGGAATTTTATGGGCTACCCGTCCCAGTATTTGGATGTCCCCGACGAATTTGGCTTCTGTTTCACCCAGGCCTTCCAATCCATCGGGCTGGGGCTCTACACCACCCTGGGTTCGGCTTTTGCTCAACCCGACCGGTTGCCCGTGCTCGGAACCGGCGATGGAGGATTTTTGATGGCCATCCACGAATTAGAAACCGCGGTACGCCACCGCATCCCTTTGGTCGTCCTGGTGTACAACGATGCGGCCTACAGTGCAGAGATTCATCACTTCGGCGATGACCACGATTTGGACACCGTCGTCTTCCCGGACACTGACATCGCCTCCATCGCACGTGGTTTTGGCGCCGAGGCCATCACCGTCAAAGACGTCGCGGACCTGAACTACGTCACCCAATGGCTGGACTCCTCACCCACCGCTCCCCTGGTCATCGACGCGAAGATCGCCAACGATGGCGGCTCGTGGTGGTTGGCCGAAGCCTTCCAGGGCCACTAACCGCACGGGCCGTTTTGTGTTCACCCGTGACTCATCCCCTATCCGCGGCCGCTTGAGGTGACTATTGTGTGAGGCAACCAAACTTTAAGGAGCGGTTATGAGCCTCCCACATCTCACCTCACAGTATGCCGATGCGTTCCCTGAGCTCGTCCGGCACGCCACACCTGCTCCGACACCCGACCCTCAGCTGGTGCTACTCAACCACGAACTCGCCATCGAGATCGGCCTCGATCCCGCATGGCTCACCACGGGCGAGGGCATCGACTTTCTGTTGGGCCACACGCTGCCCGATTCCACCGAGCCCTTCGCCCAGGCGTATGCCGGCCACCAATTCGGTGGCTACGTTCCGTTACTCGGCGATGGTCGTGCCGTGCTCACCGGGGAACTGACCGTCGATGACCAGCTGATCGACATCCATCTGAAGGGCAGCGGTCCCACACCTTTTTCTCGTCCTGGCTCTGACGGGTACGCGGCACTGGGCCCTATGCTGCGCGAGTATCTGATCTCCGAGGCCGTGTATGCGCTGGGCATTTCAACCTCCCGCGCGCTGGCCGTGATCACCACCGGCAACACCATCTTGCGGGAGGCCGAACAGCCCGCTGCGGTCCTCGTCCGTACGGGCCCGTCCCACATTCGCGTCGGGACGTTTCAATATGTCCGCGCCAAAAAGGACTTGGAGTTGCTCCAACGGGTGACGAATTACAGTCTGACGCGTCATTATCCGCATGTTGAGGCCGAGAACCCTGCACTCGCCCTGTTAGAGCACGTGGTGGCCCGTCAGGCGCAGCTGTTGGCATCGTGGATGCACGCGGGCCTGATCCACGGGGTGATGAACACCGATAATATGACGATCGCGGGGCATTCGATTGACTTCGGTCCGGTGGCCTTTCTCGATGCTTTCGATCCCAATGCGGTGTTTTCGTCGATCGATTTCGCGGGACGGTATGCCTACGGGAATCAGCCGGTCATCGCCGAATGGAATCTGTCTCGCTTCGCCGAGGCACTGTTACCCGTCATCATGCAGCCGGGTGATGAACAACTCTTGACTCAAGATGAGGCGGTCACTGCCGCAACGGAAACCGTGGTGTGCTTTCGCTCGATCTACTCCGAGGCATGGGCTACAGGCTTTGTGCGCCGTCTGGGTATTTCCGATGTCGAGGATGGCGCCAGTCTGGGCACCGAAGTATTAGAACAGCTGCGGGCTACGGACACGGATTTCACGTCGTTCTTTGCAGGACTTGCACGGATCGCGGAGTCGGGTGAGATTCCCGCCGACATCTCGTTAGAGTTATCAGCTTGGTATCGGCGTTGGTTAGATATGCGTCCTGATGTAGAGGCGGTCGCGAAGCATAACCCGGTCTATATTCCGCGCAATCATCTCGTGGAGGATGCGATCGAGGATGCTGTGACCGATGGGAACTACGAAACGTTCAATACCTTGGCGGCTGCCGTGACGGATCCCTACACGCGCAGGGCGGCCCTTGAGCGGTTTGAACAGCCAGCTTCGATGGCGTTTGCGTTGAATTACCAGACGTTCTGTGGCACCTAGGCGACACCAAAACGTCTTCAAATGCAGTGATGCCGCCCGAGGTGATTCCCTCGGACGGCATCAGCGTTGCTATCTCTCGGCGCTGTCTCTCTGCACTATGTCAGGAGTTACAGCCCACCGTCTTGTCCCGGGACCCAGTTGGTTCCGGCCAGTGGCAGACCGGTCATCGCAGACGACTCAATGGTGAGTGCGACGAGGTCTTCTGGCTCGAGGTGCGTCACGTGTGATTTCCCGCAGGCACGCGCGATGGTCTGGGCTTCCAGAGTCAGCACCTGCAGGTAGTTCGCGAGGCGTTTACCTGCTGCTACCGGATCCAGGCGCTTGGAGAGTTCGGGGTCCTGCGTGGTAATTCCGGCAGGGTCGCGACCTTCGTGGAAGTCGTCGTAGTAGCCGGCAGCCGAACCGATTTGCTCGTACTCCTCGGCCCAGCGTGGGTCATTGTCACCCAGCGCGATGAGGGCCGCAGTGCCGATGGCGACGGTATCTGCGCCCAGTGCCAGAGCCTTGGCGACGTCCGCGCCGGTGCGAATACCACCGGAGATGATGAGCTTCACTTTGCGGTGGACGCCCATTTCCTTGAGTGCTTCGACGGCTGGTCGGATGGCAGCAAGGGTCGGAATGCCAACGTGTTCGATGAACACTTCCTGGGTCGCAGCGGTACCGCCCTGCATGCCGTCAACCACGACGACGTCAGCGCCGGCGGCAACGGCCAGCTTCGTGTCGTAGTAGGGACGTGAGGCAGCCACTTTGACGTGGATTGGGACTTTCCAGTCGGTGATTTCGCGAAGTTCTTCGATCTTCAGTGTCAGGTCGTCTGGTCCGGTCCAGTCTGGGTGACGGCATGCGCTGCGCTGGTCGATGCCCTGTGGCAGGGTGCGCATCTCGGCAACACGCTCGGAAATCTTTTGGCCCAGCAGCATACCGCTTCCGCCTGGTTTTGCACCCTGGCTGACAACAACCTCGATCGCGTCTGCTTGGCGCAGGTGATCTGGGTTCATGCCGTAGCGCGATGGCAGCAGCTGGTAGACCAGCTTGGAGGAATGATGACGCTCTTCGTCGGTCATACCGCCGTCACCGGTGGTTGTTGAGGTTCCCATGGCGGATGCGCCGCGGCCCAGGGCTTCCTTTGCCTGGGCAGACAGCGCGCCGAAGCTCATACCGGCAATCGTAATCGGAATGTCGAGTTCCATGGGTTGTGATGCAGTGTCAGCACCCATGGTGACGTCGGTATCACAGCGTTCGCGATAGCCTTCCATGGGGTACCGCGAGATGGCAGACCCCAGGAACAGCAAGTCGTCAAAGTGTGGCACGTCGCGCTTGGCGCCCCAACCGCGGATGTCGTACACGCCCGTGTCGGCAGCATGCTGGATGGCAGCGATGGACGCTTTGTTAAAAATGGCGGACTCGCGGAGTCCACGATCTTCAGGACTTCTCATTTACTCTCCAGAATTGAAGTGGTACAGGGTACGCGCAGAGCCGTAGCGGGTAAAGGAGTCGACGTAGTCAGCATCGTTGGCTTCGTCTTCCATGCCCGCATCTTTCAACAGCTGTACCAGCTCTTGCCGGTGTTCGTCGCGCATTTCTTTGGCGATGCAGTCGGCGCCGAGGGATGCGACGCTACCGCGTACGTACAGGCGAGCTTCAAAAATCGAGTCGCCCAGTGCTTCACCGGCATCGCCACACACGACCATACGGCCGGCCTGGGCCATGAATGCGCTGAGACCGCCGATATTGCCTTTGACGACAATGTCGCCACCTTTGAGCGAGATGCCACAACGCGTTGACGCGTTGCCGTCAACCACGAGCAGTCCGCCGTGGGCGGTAGCTGCTGCTGATTGGGAGGCGTGACCGTTGATATGGACCTTGCCCGACATCATGTTTTCGGCAACGCCAGGACCTGCCATACCGGTGACGGTGATGTTGCCGTTTTGGTGCATGCCCGCGCAGTAGTACCCTACATCTCCGTCGATCACGACGTCGATATCGTCTTTGACGCCTACGGCTACCGAGTGCACACCCCGTGGGTTGGTGACTTTGTAGCTCTTCGCGGTTGGTGCGTGCAGTGCTGCGTTGAGGTCTCGAACAGATTTTTCGTTCAGGTCAACTTCTACTGTGGTGTCTGTTAGCGATTCCATGTGTAGACCTTCCCTGGCTCTGGTTCGAAAATTTCTGCATCTTCAATGCCTGGCAGATGGGCCATGGCCTGGAACTCCGAAGCCATAGCTACCCAGTTTGGGTGCTCGGCAACGATGGCAGGCTTGCACGCGAATTCGTCACGGGCAACGGCGAAGCCATCTTGGGTGGTCACAAGCAGGGTGTAGAAGCCGTCGAAGGTCTCACTGAGCGCGCGGATCGCGGTATCTAGATCCTCGCCTTTTTCTTCCATACGGTAGGAAATGTACTGGGCAGCAACCTCAGTGTCATTCTGAGAGTTAAACTCCACGCCAGCATCCTGCAGTTCGCGGCGGATGGTCGAGTGGTTGGAGAATGATCCGTTGTGTACCAGGGACAGTCCGGTGCCTACGGAGTATGGGTGTGCGCCTTCAGCATCCACAGCGGACTCCGTTGCAAGACGCGTATGGATGACGCCCTGCCAACCGGTGGTCTCCCCGAGACGGAATTCTTCGGCGAGATCCATCGGATGGCCAACACCTTTATAAACGACCATGTCATCGCCGGTGCCAATTTGGCGGGCTTCGGGTGCGACTTCGCGGATGACTTTGACGAGCTCTTTGCTAGCAACCTTTGCGCGAATGTAGCTCGTCTCGGCCATTTCTTCGCCGCTGACATCAGCGTCGGGCAGTTTGGCTCGGACGCGTTCGACGATATCTTCCGGTGCGCTCAGCATGGATACGGATGAATAGTTCTCGGGCAAACGCTCACGGTCACCGTAAAGCGCGACGCCAGCAGAGTCTGGCCCGCGTACGACGATTCCTTCGACCATCTCATGCAGGAGTGAACCTAACTGCGGATAGAGTGACTCATCACGCAGGTGGATTCCAGCGATTCCACACATGGATAGACCTCCTAATGTTTTGTTCTAAGTGGTTATAAATTGTAGAGCTACTCTAAGTTCGTCTGCCTTAGGCAGGATCGGTAGCCCGCATCTCTTCGGCGGGGAACGCCTCGACATCATCAAGCATCTTAGTCGGTTTCGGCATAACCTTCAGGATAAGACCGACGATAAACCCGAGGACCAGGGCAATCACAATCGTGCCTACTACCGCAATAGCCTGTGTTCCTCCGGCATGCCCGAAGGCAATCGGCATCAGACCGCCGAGAATCCCCGGTACACCGTGGAGGTTATGCACACCCATGGTGTCCCAGACTCCCGTTTTTGCTCTTAGCCATTCGTCAAGGAATACGAACGAGAGCGTCGAAACTGCACCGGCGACTAAACCGATCAACCAGGCCTGCCATGTAGTCACGAGATCGACGCTGGCACCGATTGCGACGCCACCGGCCAGGATGGCGTAGGTGAACACCAACGGATCAATAGTCCGCTTCAAGGCCCAGAGCAACACGTAGGTTGTCAGGATCGAACCGACCATAGCTAAGTAGGTGTTCGAAAGTCCTAGGATGATGTATTCAGGCTCGACCAGTGCTGTGACAAATGACGGCCACAGGACCATGAGCAACATCGATGCTAACCAGACAAATGACACGGAGTGCACGCTTGTGTCGGCTGGCTCGTCGTTGACCGCCTTATTACGCAAACCAAGAATGACACCCCAGCCCCAGTATGCGGCGAACATATGCACCAGGATGGAACCGCCGGCATCCAAAGTGCCTTGGAGCGCTTCGAAAAGAAACCACTCGATGATCATGTATGACGGGACGAATAGGATCCCGACAATCAGGTAGGAAATAGTGGAGATGTGACCCAAGAACACCCCGATGGCGATAACCAGGGTTATCGCGGCAAAGGCCGCGCCAATGACCAGCCCCACGCCCATCTCAGCATCGAAGAAGACTTGTTGCGCAAAGATGTAGAGCGGAAACACTGTGGCAAAAACCAACAGTGTCGCCAATGCCACTCCCCACTCGTAGCGTCTGATAAACATCATCAAGAATGCTACGAGCATGAGCATAAAGACGACGTCTTGACCACGATGGAACTGAAAGAGCTCCGCACTTTGGTCGCTGATCTCCGACACGGAGGCCTGTACATTTGTGAGTACTTGAGAAACTGTATTCATGATGTCACTTCTCCCTATTTCCGTCCGTGACTATCTGATTTATGGGAAACGCAGGTAGCGGGCGATTTCGTGTGTGGTGACCTCATCGGTGACCTCGTGGTACTCGGCGCGTTTGATACGTGCGTAGTAATCCACAAATGATTCGGTGTCATCCGACGGTTCGCCGTATGGGCCATCAACCGGCACTTCACCGAATGCTTCGCGCAGCACGTCGTCATCACAGAGGTAGTGCACTGATTCCATCAGGGAGTGCGGCAGCATCTGAATCTTGCGACGCTGGATTTCTTTCTGCGGTGCAATGTAGAGGTCCATGTCATTTGGTTCGCCCGGATCCAGCTTGCGGTTCACACCGTCCAGGCCAGCGGCAAGGGCTGCAGTGAAGCCAAGATATGGGCTGCCTGCGAAGTCTGGTGTGCGGTCTTCAATAGCACCGGGGCGTGCAATACGCAGCATCTGTGTACGGTTATTGCCACCGTAGGTGATGGCAACTGGCACCCAGGTACGGATGAGTTCAGTACCGGCTTTCAATCGCTTATACGAGTTGACGGTTGGTGCAACCATAGCCATGTAGCCGCGTGCGTGATCCAGGATGCCGGCGGAGAACTGGTAGCCCAGTTCTGACAGATCCAGGCCACGTGGATCGTTTTCGTCCAAGAACAGGTTTTCGTCAGTTTCACTATCCCACAGGCTCATGGTGTAGTGGAAGCCATTACCGGTGTTATCGGTGAATGGTTTCGGCATGAAGGTCGCGATCATGCCGTACTGCTCAGCCAATGAGTCCACCATGTAACGGAAGAAGATCGCACGGTCAGCTGTTTCGAGTGCATCCGCGAACGTGACGTTGATTTCGAACTGGCCGTTGCCGTCTTCGTGGTCGACTGCGTAGTTGTCCCAGCCGAGCTCGGTCACGTATTTCGAAATGCTGGTCATGAGTTCGTACTGACGAGTCAAAGCCTTGACATCGTAGCAAGGGCGACCCCAGTTGTCGTATTTGTCGGCGACCTTTAGCGTGCCGTCGTCGTCATAGTCAACGAGCATGAATTCAGCTTCGAACCCCAGCTTGAACACGTAGCCCTGCTCTTTCGCCTTTTCCATCTGGTTCTGCAGGATGGTGCGTGGGCAGTATTCCCATGGTTCGCCTTCAACGGTCACGTTGCCAATAACGTGCGCCAGGCCCTTCTTCCAAGGGACGATTCGGAACGTCTTCGGGTCAGGAATAATCTCAACGTCCGGGCTCTGTGGGCCCTGGCCAATGTGTCCCGCAGCAAAGCCCGCGAACCCGACTCCCTCGGTAAAGAGTGCATCGACCTGGCTTGCAGGGACCAGTTTGGCACTTGATTTGCCTTGCACCTCGGTGAACGAGGCAAAGATAAATTCAATGTCGTGCTCTTTGATTAGTTTTTTGACATCTTCTACAGACTGGGGTTGTGCCACGGACTGCTCCTTCAGTGATGTTGGACTCAGTGGTCGTTCTTTGCTCATAGGGAACAACGAACTTCTTTCTGACATAAGTATCTGAGGTTGACTCAGTGATGACAGGTAACTTTTCCAGCCGCTTGAGACGGTGTCAACCGCGAAATCATGCGCCCATAGAGCGCAAATTAGCTGTGGACATGACGCACCTTTCGTGTTACGAGACTCGGAACGATCATTTTGGGTGCAAGAATGGTTGACTTGGAGTGTTACTTGCGTCACAATAATAGCGCTGACCCGATTGCACGTCTAGGTTTAGCCAAAACTCCATCACTACAGCCCCAAAAACCTGCAGATTCACTCAGCCTCTTAAGTTGCTGTTGGTAGCGACGACGCCCTATCCGGCGGATCTCGTAATGGGTTTTCGACCACCATAATCACCATTTGCCAGTGAGCACTGACCTCCGGTCGGGCACGCCCTAAAAGTGATGGCGATATGGCAGATATCGACGAAATATACCTGGCGGAAACGTTGCTTGAATGGTTCGGGCATAACTGGTGTAGAAAAAGTGACTTCGCGCAAAAAATTTACACCGCCGTCAGCCGCGTGTTCGATAATAGCGAAAAACGACGCTTGCCAAAACCCTCGCGATTCACCTACTCGTGGCCTTAGATCTGCGCAAGATGCGGCATCACGAAACCACAGCCAGGCACTTCTATCGCCTCAGCCTCAACCACCCATAAGGCATGGTTGCGCCCCACACCGGCTACACAAGCCAGCTGGGAACAGCCGAGCATGAACATAACTCGACGTCTTCCAAACCCATCGACGGCTTCGCAGAGCGAAAACGATAGGTTGTCAGAACCGCTGCCCGAGCCGCGCGGCAAACGCACTTGTTGGACAATCCCGCGCGGCACTGTTGAGAATCCAGGCAGAAATGTGAAGTCAGTGTTTGCGCCTGTCCCCGCACCCTGCGAACCTTAGATAGAAGGCGGGTTCGCAACTGGCCCGGCCCAGCAACACATTTTTCTAGAGAGTGAGGCAACCGATGATATTCATCGCCGCAAAATTCAAGGTCAAACCAGAATACGCCGACCAGTGGCCCGAGCACACCCGAGACTTTACTGAAGCCTCGCGCGCCGAACCAGGTAACCTCTGGTTCGACTGGTCACGAAGTGTAGAAGACCCCAATGAATATGTCCTGCTGGAAGCATTCAAGGACGATGCCGCTGAAGCGCACGTGACGTCAGAGCACTTCCGCAAAGCACAAGAAGATCTGCCGCAACTGCTGCAAGAGACGCCAAAGGTCCGCAATATGCTCATTGACGGTGAGCACTGGGACGAACTCGGCGAGATGAAAGTGGGCTAAACCCCGTAGGGTGGGCACATGGTCGATTATTCTGAATCCGCAACCGCTGCCCTCAAACCGCTCGACAACAGCTCTTTCCAACGGGTCCTGGTAGTGGTCGCCCACCCAGACGATGCTGAATATGGCACGTCTGCGGCGGTCTCGATGTGGACCGAGCAAGATATTGAGGTTGGCTACCTGTTAGTCACGGCGGGCGAAGCCGGTATGCAACGCCCGCCGATTGAAGCGCGCAAGCTCCGTGCTGCTGAACAACGCGAAGCCTGCGACATCGTCGGAGTAGATCACCTGCAGATTCTCGATTTTCCCGATGGCCAGGTTGAATATGGCATCGAGCTGCGCAAGGCCATTGCCTACGTGATTCGGGCATTCCAGCCCGATGTGATTATCAGCGGTGCAGGAGAGGTCCGTGTCCCCTGGGGGCTGGATCATGCTGATCACCGCGCCGTGGGATTGGCTACCATCGATGCCGCACGGGATGCCGGGAACCAGTGGCTGTACACCGAACAGTTCCATGAGGGGCTCACCGCCTGGGAGACCGATACACTGCTGTTGACCGGCACCGAGCCCACACACTACGTTGAGATTTCTCAAAACGCCGTTGAGCAAGCCGTGGCTTCTCTGAGTGCACACCGCGAGTACTTGGCAGATCTGCCGGATCATCCAGCACCCAAGGACTTCATCCCCGAGATGCTCGCCGCCCAGGGCAAAGCAGCGGGGGTACCGTACGCGATGGGATTTGCAAGACAGTAACCCAGGGGCCGACACTACTCCTGCAGGGCATCCCCCAGCATCGACAGTGATGTCAACAGCGCTTCACGCCCGTTGGCACCCCGATACGCAATCAAGATATCCACGAGCTGTTCGGTGATCAGCATCAACGTCGCCCGCGAAGTACGGATGAGTTCATCCTGAAACGAATCACTCGTGGGCGGTACCACCAACGTCACGTCGGCAATCTCGGCCAAAGCCGAGCCCGCAAACGACGTCATGGCCACGACGTTTGCACCGCCCAGCTTGGCCGCTCGCATCGCATCGAGGGTCGCTTTATTTGCACCCGACCCTGAGTAACCGAAGCACACCGATTTCGGCCCCAGCTGGTGTGCGATAATCTGCTCAGAGACCGTGTCGTATTGTATGTCTGCCGACCGGCCCATGGAGTTCAGCCGCTGCACGAGGTCAAGTCCCAATGGACTCGACAAGCCATGAGCAATGACCAGCACACGGTCAGCCTCGTCGAAGAGGCGAATACACTCCCGCAGTGCCTCTTCGGTGAGCGCCGATGTTGCACCTGCCAGCCCGACGCCAAAATTCGTCACCCCGGCACGCAGTTCACCGAGCTTTGAAGAGGTTGCATGATCGGCAGGCGGCGACGCATTCTGCTCCAGTGCGAGTTCTTGTACGAGGGCCACCCGCAACTGAGGAAACCCGTCGTAGCCCAGCGACTGGGCGGTGCGGATCACGGTGGTGCGTCCCACCCCGACCTGTTCTGCCAGGACTTGCGCCGTGTACTCAACGGTGGCGGCTCGATCCGCCATAATGGCTTCAATGACGCGTCGCTGGTTGGGCTGGAGCGAGGGAGCAAGCGACGCCATCCGCGCGCTCGGTGGGGTATCAGAGGTCTGTTGCCACGACACGAGCACGGCTCCCTTCCATAATGCGGCGACGAATCGCGCCAGAAATCGTATCGACAATCATCGTGATGACCACGACGACGATCAGCAGCACACCGACGGTTTCCCATTCGCGGTAATTCGTATAGTTGGCCAGCATACTGCCAATGCCGCCCGCCCCGATCAGGCCGAGCACAGCAGAGGTACGAATGTTGATTTCGAAGCGATACAGCGCAAACGAAATAATGGATGGTGCGGCGGCGGGCCACAGTGCCCAGCGGGTCACTTCGGCCACGTTGCCTCCCGCGGCACGCACGGCCTCGGTGGAGCCGGTTGGCAACGATTCGATCGTCTCGTAGGTCCACTTACTCTGTTGCCCGATCCCTGAAATGGCCAGGGCGAGTGCACCGGTAAATGGCGTCAGCCCGGTCACGGTGAGCAAGATGATGGCGATGATGACTTCTGGAAACGCGCGGATGACCGCAAAGATGACGCGCAGCGTGGTGCGCAACCAAGCGGGCCCGACACCGTCGGCGGCCAACATCCCCAGGGGGATCGACACCACCACACACAGGATGGCGCCGATCCACGCCATCGAGATAGAACGCCACATTTCAAAAAGTGCACGCGGCAGTCGATCCCAGTCCGGGGACGTGAACATCAGTTGTAGGTAATGCCAGATCTGACCGGGCATTTCTGGCAGATCGCGCCACTGGATGTCGAGCGTGCCGGTGGCCACCAGGATGACAAGGGCAACCACGATCGCGATGAGCGTGGACCACAATTTTGACGGCCGCGTTGGGGGCGTCGGCGTGGTGGTGACGTGTTGGCCCTCGCGCCGGGAGGTTGGTGTCAGCAGCGTCATTACACAAGCCTCTTTCGTACCACGTTGGACAGCAGCTCGATGGCGATCACCACGACGAGAATCTGGAGAATCACGACGGAGACATCGGAGTAGGCGTAGAAGGATCGACGCTCGTCCAGCAGCCGGCCAATGCCGCCTGCCCCGACGATGCCGAGAATGGCAGAGATCCGGACGTTCAACTCGAGCGTGTACAGCCACTGGTTGGCAAACAGCGGCCAGCTCTGCGGTAGCGCCGTCACCCGGTTGATCTGGAACTGGGTGCCTCCGGCAGCACGACCAGCTTCCATATACGAGTGATCGGCGGAGTCGATCGCTTCGGAGACGAGCTTGACCACGATGCCGATGTTGAACAGGAACAGTGTCAGGACACCGGGCAACGCGCCCACCCCGACCATCGCTACCAACACGGTCGCGTACACGAGATCAGGCACCGAGCGGATGATGTTGATGATCGTGCGCGTGAGACCGCGAGCCAAAGATTTCGGGTTGGTGGGTTTGGCGGCCCAGAGCGTCAGCGGTATCGAGACAAGTGCCGAGGCGACGGCACCGACCAGCGCCATCTGTAGGGTTTCGAGCATCGGCCGCCAGGTGCGGCTCAGAAACTCGAAGTTTGGCTGCAGCATTTGCAACAGTTTGTCGTAGCCGTTGCGCCAATTCTGCACGATCGAGGCGATATCAACGTCAATACCGCCGATCGACGGGACGGTGGTGGCAATGGTAAACACCACGAACCCCAAGACCACCAGCACATTGCGTCCGACGTTGCGCGGTTTTCGTGGCACCCGGTCGCGCACATTTTGGTGTGTCGGGGAGGGAGGCGTCACCGTGGTCATACGCCATCTCCCAGTACATCGCGCGATTGGATGGGGCGGCCGTAAATCTGCTCGAAGTGGGCATCGGTAGCATCATGAATCGGGCCGTCGTAGACGAGTTGCCCGTTGCGCAGCCCGATGAGTCTGGTGGTGTACTGCTTGGCCAAGTCCATCAGGTGCAGGTTGACCAGCACCGTGAGCCCCTGCTCCTTGTTGATGCGCAGCAGATCACCCATGACCGAATGTGCGGTCGGTGGGTCAAGACTGGCGACCGGTTCGTCAGCGAGCATCAAACTTGGTTCTTGCGATAGTGCGCGAGCGATTGCAACGCGTTGCTTCTGCCCACCGGACAGTGCCCCGCCACGGGCCCACATCTTATCCAAGATGCCCACGGAATCGAGTGAACGCAGCACAATATCGCGATCATGTTGAGTGGGGAGATCCAGCAGCGTGCGCCACCAGGGCAGGTGGGCGAACCGTCCGACCAGCACGTTATGAAACACATCGGTACGTTCTGCCAGATTGAATCCCTGGAAGATCATGCCGATCTGGCACCGGGCATCGCGAAGTGTGCGCCCGCTGAGCGTATTGATCTGATGCGGACCTACGGTGACCTTGCCCTCGGTGGCCTCCACGAGCCCGTTGATGGTGCGGATCAAGGTGGATTTTCCTGATCCAGACAGGCCGATGATGGAGACCATCTCGCCGGGTTCGATCCGCAGTGACACATCGGACAACGCTCGTGTGCCGTTCGGGTAGGTCACAGAGACCGCATCGAGGTCGACCTGCCAGGAGGTGGCCGAAGTACCGTCATCAGTGTGTTGTGTGCGTGTGTCGGTGTGCATGAGCAGTCTCCATCAATCCGCAGGTTAGTTGGCAAACATTTCGAGGATCTCGCCGTAGCGTGCGATTTCTTCGTCACCGGTTTCAGCCGTCCAGTCGGACAGTCCGACGAGGTCATACATCACATCGGCTGCTTCATCCGAGGATTCGGCGTACTCATCCATCAGCGTCGTCAACTCGGCCACGAGATCATCGGGCAGTGTGTTGGTGACTGCTACGCCACCATTTGGAATCATCTCGGTGTAGGAAAATGCGACCACGTCCTCGGCGGCTTCTGGAGCTTCTTCGACGATCGAGTCGCGGGCGTCCCAGTACCCAAAGCTGACTTCTGCGTCACCGTTATGCACGGCCAGCACCGCATTGTTGTTGCCATCGACGGGAACCTCGACGATGTCATTATCGGTATCGACACCAGCGTCTTGCATGGCCACGATGGGGTATTGGTATCCGGCAGGAGAGGTTGCAGCCTGTAGTGCAACCTCGGTACCCGCGTCGATGTTTGCCAGGGCATCGGTGCCAGCCGGACCGTCGCCGGTCGCAGACTCGCCTGCTGCTTCGATGCCGTTGCAGTATGCCATTTCGGTTCCGGCAGCATCATAGGTGGCCATGACTGGTTCATCTTCGCAGTATTTGTCGGGGTTATTGGTGTAGCCAACCGCTGCGTAGGAGGTCGCGCCAAAGCGGACGTCGCGCAGAATGAGTTCGGCATCATGCTGTTCGATGGCGTTGTAGAGGGATCCTGCGTCGGTGATGGCGACCTGGGCCTGGTCGGCTCCTAGTGCTTCGACTGTGGCGGCGTAGTCGGTCGCCACAACTCCTTCGACGTCAATGCCAAGGTTCTCCGACAAATACCCAGTTAATGGGTCGAGTGCTTCAGCGAGGTCTTCACCTTCGGTCGAGGGGACTAGGGATAGGGTGATGGATTCTGGCCATTCGCCCTCGGCACCGCTGGTATCGGCATTGGACTCGCTGCCGCAGCCAGACAGTGCGAGTGCACCGATGGCGAGTGTGCTGAGCGTGACAAGAGGAGATTTACGCATGATGGGATGACCTTTCGGAAGTTGTGGGAAGTGCAGAAGAGGCGGGGGCTGCCGCTTGGACAGCCCATGTGTGGATGGCTGATACGAGGTTTTCCAGTGAAGCATCACGCATTGTGACTTGCGCGGTGGAGGTCGCTGCGGTGGCACCGACAAGCGCCGTATCGGCACCGAGTGCTAATGCCGGTGCAAGGTCGTATTCAACGATGTCCCCCACAGCAAGGACAGGTCCCTCGGCTAGCTCGACTTCAACGATGGCCTTCAGCCCGGCGGGTTTGCCGACCCTGAAGTGTAGTTCGTCGAAGCTGTCTTGTACGCCCCAGTTTTCGAGTACCCGCCCAACGCCTTCCTGGGGGGCGTTGGTCGCCAGCACGAGTCGTGCATGTTGACCGATGCGGGATAGAAAATCGTCGAGTCCGGGCATGGACCTGACCGGGGCGCTGCGCGTGCCGAGTTCTTCACGGCTGCGAATATAGGCAGCCGCCATCGTCTGGTCGTCTACCCCGTCGGCCTCTGCGAGCGATGCGACGATGTTGTATCCATCGCGATACTCGGTGGCGCCGGCGTCGTAATTGGCGAGTTCGGATTCGACTCGCTCAACAAATTGCGGGCCCGCAGCGTCAGCTACAAACCGCGCGTACGCAAGCACCGGACCGTGGCCGATGGCCAGGGTCCCGTCAAAATCAAAAATGATACTCGGTCTCACACAGATTCCTGTCGGGGTAAACGTTTTGGACGATGCGTCCACCGTAAGAGGATTCTGTGAACACAATGCCCCTTCTCGGGTGAACGCTGTGTGACCGCTCAGTGAAGTTCAATTGCATGAGGCCATCGTCACTGGGTGCGCGCTGGCAAGACACTGGACAGCGCACTCAGCATCCTTTGTTAGCGTCGTGCATACTCAGATTTTCGAACGACAAAGGAAGTATCCCCTATGCCAAAGAAGTTGCTCCTGAGCATCGCGGCAGTCGCGGCAGCATTCAGCCTGGCGGCATGCGGTGCTGACGGCGAAGAAAATGCCGGAGGCGATGATGCAGCACAGTCGGAACAACAAGGTCAGCAGGGTCAGGAAGGCATGCCTGAACCAAACCTTGAAGATATTCCGGACGTGGTAGCCGAGGTCAATGGCGAAGAAATCTCTGGCGACACGTTCTCGCAAAACTACGAGGCACAGTATCAGCAGCTGGCAATGCAGGCGCAGATGACCGGTGAACAGCCAGATGAAGCGCAGATCAAAGAGCAGGCGTTAGACATGATGATCAACAGTGAGCTGTTGGTGTCTGAGGCCGACGAGCAGGGCTTTAGCGCTTCTGACGAAGACGTTGATGAATACCTGTCCACCATGGCCGAAGAAAACGGCATGGAATCTTCCGATGACCTCGTAGCCCAGTTCGAGGAACAGGGTCTGGACGAGGAACAGGTTCGTGAGGACGTCCAGAAGGAAGTGAAGATGCAACAGGTCGTGGACACCCTCGATGCTGAGGAGCCATCTGATGATGAGCTCCAAGAAATGTACGACACACAGGTCGAACAAATCGAAGCCATGAATGAGCAGGCCGAAGAAGGCCAAGAGCAAGAAGTGCCTGATTTTGAGGAGCTGAAACCTCAGTTAGAGGAGCAGGCCACCATGCAGAAAGAAAACGAAGTGGTCAGCGCGCACCTCGAAGAACTCCGGCGTGACGCAGAGATCGAGACCCACATCTAATAATTGTGCAGACACAGAAAAGGTGCCTCAGGGAATCCCCGAGGCACCTTTTCTATGTCTCAACAACGTCGAGAAAAGTCTTTACTCTTGCCCGTCGCTCATCTGTGAAACGATCTCGTTGCGAACCGCTTCGACTTGTTCCTGCGACAGACCGAACTGGTGGTCGGCACCGAAATCGATCACGAGACCAGCATCGGTAATCGACTGGATGATCGCAGAGCCTGGAACCACACTGGCGTGTGGGGCAGCCTCGGTAAAATCTTCTGGGATGCCTTCTGGGGATGTGAAGAGCGGCATCACCGGATTGCCGTCGTTGTCTTGCAGCATCAGTGGGCTCACGGAACCATCTTCGCCGGCTTTATCCACGGATGGGAAGACCACCTGGGAATTCAAGAAGGCATTGATGACGTCGACAACTTGTTCATTGCTCGTGTCGCCCGCGGTTGCGGCGATCAACTTCTCTACTAGGTCAGTCTGCTCGGGGAATGCGTCCTGTGTCATCTCAATACCTCAAATTACTTCCGGTCGGGGGACCTGCTGTTGCACAGGCATAACTGTCTCCACGCTACGCAATTCAACGGCTCGTGTGAAATCATTGACGTTCGACCGATTTCATAAGCGGGCTCAAAGTCTGCCCTCAGCTCTTCGAGCTCGCGCACATCAGGGTCGACAAGGAAAACCAGACAGCCGTTGAAGCGTGGCTCGATGAGACCCCAGAGAGTTTTGTTGCCAACCCGTCAGGCCTCTGAAGCTCCAATATGGGAGGGACCGCTTCTCACAAAGAATCCTCGCGAAAATAACGGTGTGGCCACGCAAACGATAAAGATCAACTGAAGAATTGTTCGTGGTAAAAGCGCAGTTGAAGGAGCCGCAGCATGTTCGACGCCCGATGCAGCTACAACATTTGCGGGAAACAGAGCAATCAACAACACGATGGCAGCCAACGCGGATAGGCGTCTCGTGCGCGGCACGAGCAACCCTGCCGCGAGCACGAACTCTATAACCCCGGTAGCGGTCACGGCGAGTCCCGGTTCAGGAATCAAGCCGGGGACCGTTGCGATCAGCCCACTCCTTTGAGGTTCGACGAAATGCGTCACAGCGGTGCAGATGAACACCACGGACATACCCGCAGCGAGCGCAGCAGGCCAGTCATCCCAGGCAGCCGCAAATTTATACCCGCGAGCGCTTAGCCGTTTACCGACTGCGCGCACGGTCAGTGACGTGAGAATAAGAGGAAGAAGGAGTATCATGGCAACCCAATCTAGACAGCGTCTACATCA
The DNA here is from genome assembly GCA_013393415.1 of Micrococcaceae bacterium. GTDB lineage: Bacteria > Actinomycetota > Actinomycetes > Actinomycetales > Micrococcaceae > Yaniella > Yaniella flava. The sequence continues at coordinate 50,336 of JABXHI010000041.1, read as the reverse complement.
TTCTAGTGTGACATCTTGCACTGTCTAGATAGGCTGACGGCATGAGCGATTATCACCACGGCAACTTGCGCTGCGCACTATTAGACGAAGCTGAACTTATGGCGGAGGAAGCAAACGCCGAAGCAATTACCTTGCGAGCATTAGCACGGAAAACTGGCGTGAGTCACTCAGCGCCGGTACATCACTTCGCCACACGGCAAGGCCTGCTTTCTGCCCTATCTACCCGAGGCCTCGAACAGCTTCTGGCAGCGATCACGAAACACCCATCGGATATCTACGCCATGGGCGTCGAATACGTCAGTTGGGCGCTAGAACATCCAGGCCTTTATACGGTCATGTGGCAGCCACGACTCCTGGATGATACTGATTCTCGACTCAACGACGCGCGCAATGCAACATGGGATGCACTCACGAACGCCCTCACCACTGCCACACAGCAGTCTGCCGCCCACGAAGCAGAACTTCGAATTGATGCATACGCAGCATTCTCCATTGTGCATGGACTTGCGAGCTTATGGATCAACAAGGCTCTACCACTACCTGAGAGTCCAGCCGAGCTGGCAGCTCAGGTTACTCGTCGCCTATGTTTTGCTAGCAACAGCTCATAGCCGACGACCTAACAGCCCATTTTAGGCACCTTCAACAATGAGTTCGTCCAACTCAACGGGCTCGTCGATCAGACCCGTGTCTACCGAAATGCCGATAATCTGCTGCAAGGACTCGCGATGGTGCTCCTGCGGGAACCGGGGCAGTGCCGTTTGCTCGATGATCTCCGGGTCAGATTCGGTGTATTCAGTAATCACTTCCCGCACAACATCCGGGTTATCTTCTGCGTACTGCTGCGATGCTTTCATTGCAGCCGTAAAGTTCTCGACGAGTTCTGGGTCTTCAGCAAGCATTTGTTCATTCGTGAAATAACCGCCGATCGAGAGATCTTCGACCGGCTCAGAGAACGGTCCGTAAATCCGCTCAAGGCCAGCCTCATCACCCATAACTGCGAATGGGTCAACCGCAGAAATCGCATCGACATTGCCGGCTTCTAACTGGGCGACCATATCCGGGAAAGCCATCTCGACGAATTCAACCTGATCGGCGTCGCCACCTTCATCTTCGAGGCCTGAGGAAATCACGGAATCGAATATATTATTGAGGGTGTTGACGGCAAACGTTTGGCCCTCGAGATCCGTGATGGACTCGATGCCTGAGTCTGGGTCGACCATCACAGCAGCAAAGTCTTCATCCGGGCTACCAGTGGTCTGCGGGCCGGTAGCGACAATCTGGACCGGGAGCCCCTGGGAACGGGCCATCACCAAGCTGGTGACGTTAGAACAACCGAAGTCTAGATCGCCCGATTGCACTCTTGGCACAATCGCTACACCGCCTTGGGCTTGGGTAAGTGTCAGATCGATGCCATGTTCTTCAAAGATACCCTCTTGCTGACCAACGTAGATCGAGGCGACATCGCCGATCGGAATAACGCCGACTTCGACGGGAGTCAGCTCACCGTCAGCACCACTATCACCTGAGTTATCTCCGCCACACGCGGTGAGTGCGAGCATTGCTGCTGCAGCGGTTGAACCGATGAGTGCCAAGCGGCGTCGACGAGCCGTAGTGTTGTTCATGGAGTCGTTCTTCTGTGCCCAATACGGTGTGAATCGTGTTGGTTATCACGTAATGATATTCACACAACTTACGCGACTCCAAACGATTGATCAATTCATCAATTGGAAATGACCACAATATGGAGGCTGGTGTCATGGATACGCTGCAAGAATTTTTAGAGACGGTTCCCAACGAAGATCATCGCGCCAAACTACAGCACGTCATCGAGTGGGCTCAGCGTGAGTTCCCGGACCTGAAATTGGAGATCAAATGGAATCAGCCCATGCTGACGCATAACGGTACGTTCATCATCGCGTTCAGTGCAGCCAAAAACTACTTCACCGTGGCTCCAGAAATACAGGTCTTGTCCGAATACCTCGGCCGCATCAAAGAGACCGGGTACGGGCACACGAAAATGAAGTTCCAGATTCGTTGGAACCAAGACGTGAACTACGACCTACTCAGAGACATCATTACCCGTTGCATGGAGTTCAAGAGGGGTTCTACGACGTTCTGGGCCCAGTAATATCCAGTTACGATCGCCCTAATTTCGACAGCAGAACGGCAAGTGCTGCGCGCAGCCCGGTCGACAGTGTCGGCTCCATTACCGGAGCAAAGAACGGCGAGTGGTTGACTGGCACTCGACCGGAATCCAAGCGCTTTTGGGGATGCCCGCCGAACATCCAGAAGACGCTTGGTACCTCGATGGCTGCAGCGAGCGCACCAAAATCTTCAGAGCCCATGAGGGGCTCGGTTTCGATGACCGCTTTCTCACCCAGTTCGTTCTTCAACGCGCTCATGGCTGCGGTGGCTTCGGTTGGGTCATTGTAGTTCCGGGGAAAGGTCGAAAGTTCCTCGATCTTTGGTTCGGGCGCTCCAGAAGTCATGGCCTCGCCTTGAATAATGCGCCGCAATGCTGCCAACACAACCTGCCGGGTACTGGCATCCAGATTGCGCACGTTGAGGGTGAATTCTGCGGTGGCCGGGATGATGTTTTCTTTCAAACCGGCGTGAAAGGTTCCCACGGTCACCACTGCGGCATCCCGCGGATCAATCTCTCGAGACACGACGCCTTGAATGCGGGTAATGATGTGCGCACCCAAGACAATAGGGTCCGTCGAGTCTTGTGGCTGTGAACCGTGCGATCCCCGACCATAGAGGGTGACCTTCCAGGAGTCCGCCATGGACATTGCATCACCGATCGAATAATTGATCGTGCCGGTCAGGTTCGGCATGACGTGTTGACCGTAGACCACCTCTGGTTTCGGGGCCTTCTCCCAGAGCCCGTCTTCAATCATGGCCTGGGCACCGGCCGCAGTTTCTTCTCCGGGTTGAAAGATGATCACCAGGGTGCCTGCCCAGGCATCAGGGTTGGCAACCAGCACGCGGATCGCGGTCATGGCTGTTGCCATGTGAGTATCGTGCCCGCAAGCATGCATCAGCGGAACCTCGGTACCGTCGTCGAGTTGTCCGCGAGCCGTCGAAGCGTACTCGAGGCCGGTGTCTTCCGCAACCGGGAGGCCGTCAGTATCGGCCCGGAAGGCCACGGTCGGTCCGTCACCATTGCGCAAGATCCCCACGACACCAGTACCACCACAACGGAAGTGTTCGATGTCGAGTTCGTCCAGGAATGCCTCCAGGCGATGTGCGGTGGCGTGCTCCTGCATCGACAACTCGGGTGCTGCATGCAGTTCACGATAGAGCTGGTGCATGGATTCGATCAGTTGTGGCTCAAGTTCGGGCAATGCAGCAGTCATCGGTACCTCTCGTGATGGCGATCAGCCTGACGCTTCTATCGTATTGACTCAGACATAATTTGGAATGGTTGATGAACAGCTCTGCTGAGCCATCGACGTTAACACGGCCGCCAGTACTGTCCACCTGGCGCGTAGCAACGGGGCCCTGTATAGCCAGGATAATCCGCGTCAGTGCCATACCCGGACGGCGCCCCACTGCCAGACGTTCCTGAGGAACCTGAACCACCTGACGAATCGTTTGATGATCGAGAATTGCTGGATGACCCGCTCGAGGAACCCGACGAGCCGGAGGAACCAGAGGTTTCACTTCGTTGCTCTTGCACGTCTGGTGTTTGGCCTCGGTCGGGTTCAACTTGTTGACGACGCTGCCGCTCGGCTTCCTGCTGCTGTTGTTGCTCTTCTGCAGCTTCTTGCTGCCGTTGACGCTCCGCCTCCGCTGCGGCTTCCTGCCGTTCCTCTTCGGCTCGTTGCCGTTCTTCTTCCTCGCGCTTACGTTCCGCCTCGGCCTCGAGTTCCGTTTTGTGCTCCGTCAGCGCTGTTTCTCGCTCCTGGAGAGCCGATTGGTGAGAAGCTAACTGGTTCTCAAAATCGTCGAGACGATCTGCGTATACCAAGGCTAAAAAACGCGGTCCATCATTGTCACTGAGCTCGGCAAGGAGGGAAAGGTACTCATCGACCTGAGCTTGCAGAGGGGCTAACGTCTCAAGCGATTCTTCAACACCGGCTACATCCGACGGCAGGTCCTCTGGAGCCTGGTCAATATTGTCTTGCAAGTTCGTCAACTGTTGTGGCAAAGCACAATCGACTTCTGGGTCGAAGAGGCCAGCCTGATGATTTCTTGCATTGTGTTCAGCAGCTTTGACCTGGTCATAGAATTTCCGGTTTGGTTCGTACACCACGGCCACACCCAGTCCCTGCGTGGCTATCTGCGAATTGACCAAAGAATCCTCGTGAAATACTCCGGCAAGTGTCCGCCCATAATGATCTTCACGCTCAACGTCATACTCCAATTGCACTTCAGTACCAGTCGGTAAAAGTTCTTCTAGAAAATCGCTTGCCTCTGACCCAAGACATTGCACGGCTTCATCGGGATGTTTTGTTTCCGGAGTATCTATATTCAGCAATCGCACCCGCGTTTCCTCGCCGTCCAAGTCCACGTCTATAGTGTCTCCATCGATTACTCGGAGGACCGATGCGGTGTCACGACCGTCATCGCTCAACGCTGCATACGACCATCCGATGATCGCCAGCGCCGGAACCAGCAAAATGCCAGCGGTCCATAACACCACTTTTTTAGTGACCCTCACGCGGCCCTCTCTTCATGTGTTCACAACAGAAAAATTCAGTCGCCAATATCGGCGCCCTGCCCGTCATCGGCAGAGTAGCAGGGGCTCCACACCGCAATATTGAGTGCATCATGACCGTCGGTGTGCTCGTGGGCCCGAATCGCAATCATATAGCCATCATCCGTGACCAGTCCCCGCTGAGCGTTGTCATCTTCTTCGGTCACGGCCAGGTTCTGGCTTGTCCGCCAAGCGTGATCGGCCTGCAACTGCTCAATCATATTCTCGGCTACGGCTGAAGCGTCGGCATCTTCGATCAGGCGGATGGATATTTCACCCGGATAGTACATTGGTGTCCCAGCATTTCCACCGTCTACGCCTTCGCAGATCTTCGGACTGTGCGACTCGTCGCCCGGTCCTGGTAGCGGGTCATTGGTATCGACTGCATCCGTCGGCACCTGGGCGGAAAGCTCTTCGAGCAGTTCAAGACTGCGAGCTTCAGCTTGCTGGGCATCCAAGTATTCCCTCTCGTCGGTGTTCGCAGCGCAACTCGTGAAGCTCAGAGCCAGCGCACTGGCCATCAACAGCATGGGGAAGGTTCTTGAAACTCGAGCGGTGGGGAGCAGCATTATGGTGTTCCGTGCACGGATAAGAGCCTCGAGCATTCCCGGTTTCAAACCCATCATTTCCTATTCTAAAACGATCCGTTGCTCGGGAGCAGCGCGCGCCCAAACGTGAGACCGCTCTGACCTCGAAGCATGCTGCAATGCAGCTTATATCACGGTTATTAAAAGGCAACTCACCTGACGCGACCCTAGCCTTGACTAGGAATATCGCGCGGTGGCAACCTAGGGTCAGCTGTAGTGAAGGTCACAACTCAAGATTGGCTAGCGCGACATTCACCTGGCTTTTCCGCAGTCACCAGGGATGTCCAAAATACCCGATACGACACCGTCGATATGTACGAGCATTCTCGTATACAAAGGACTTGATACGCGTGATGAATAATCCAACGCCCGGCAAACAACGTTCGCGCTATTCCGCGTTCCAACTCTTCTCCAAGGGGTTGTCCCAGGAAGGCTGGCCAGAGGTTTGGTCTCAGCCTGATATGAAGAGTAGCTACGATGTGGTGATCATCGGTGGTGGCCTCCACGGGCTCGCCACCGCATACTATTTGGCCAAGAACCATGGCATCACCAACATCGCGGTGATCGACAAGGGCTACATCGGAGGTGGCGGTTCGGGCCGTAATACGTCGATCCTGCGGTCGAACTATCTCACCCCGGATGGCGTGAAGTTCTACGATCGCTCGTTGAAACTCTACGAAGAGCTCTCAAGCGAATTGAATTTCAACCTGATGTTCGCTCAAATGGGTCACCTATCATTGGCGCACGATGACGGCGGCATGCGGACGATGCGCTGGCGCGCCGAGGTCAACAAGGTGCAGGGCGTGAATTCGGAAGTCATCGATGCCGACGCGGTCAAAGAACTCGTGCCGTATATCGATACGTCGAAAAGCACCCGGTATCCGGTGCTCGGGGCGCTGTACCACCCACCCGGCGGTACGATCCGTCACGATGCGGTGGTCTGGGGTTATGCTCGCGCCGCACACGAGATGGGCGTCCATATTATTCAGCACACCGAAGTGACCGGTATCGATGTCGAAGGCGGCAAAGTCACCGGTGTGAAAACCTCACAGGGCAATATCGCGACCGAAACGGCGCTGAACGCTACGGCCGGTTGGTCCTCGCTGATCTCCGATATGGCTGGCATCCGTATGCCGGTGACCACCTCCCCACTGCAGGCCGCAGTGACCGAACCGGTCAAACCATTCTTAGGCACCGTGGTCGTCTCCGGCACATTGCACGTCTATGTCAGCCAAACCGACCGCGGCGAACTAGTATTCGGCGCCAGCGTCGACCCGTTCACCTCATATTCGATGCGCGGCACCTTGGAATTCGTCGAAGGACTCGCAACCAACGTGCTGAGCTTGATGCCGTCCCTGTCGAAGATGCGCCTACTGCGCCACTGGGGAGGCCTATGCGATATGACGCCCGACTACTCCCCCATTATGGGCGAAACCGAGGTTGACGGCTTCTACGTTGATGTCGGCTGGGGAACCTACGGTTTCAAAGCCGGTCCAGTTGCCGGTGAAGCCATGGCAGAAAACATTGCCACGCAAAAACGTCCAGAGATCATCAAAGGCTTCGGTCTCGACCGCTTCTCGTCCGGCCGGTTGGTCGGCGAAAAGGGCGCCGCCGCGGTTGGCCACTAACCCGAATCACGAAAAGGAGCAACGTTATGATGCAAATTAACTGCCCGTGGTGCGGGCTACGCAACGCCACCGAATTTCGACAGCTCGGCGAAAAAGCGCCGCGTCCCGATGTCGCGACCGCCGATCCCAAAGCATGGCGCGAATACCTGTACTTCCGCGACAACACCTGGGGTATCGCCGAAGAACGGTGGTTTCATTCCGCGGGATGTCGCCAATACCTCACCCTGCACCGCGATACCTACGCCAATAAAGCCCTCCGTTCCGAAGGAGACCCTCGATGACCCCCTCTGAACACAATGCTCAACCTCGGCGTCTGCCCACCCAGAACCACGAGGTAATCGACCGGTCCCAACCCGTTACCTTCACCTGGAACGGCGAAACCTACACCGGATTCGAGGGCGACACCGTGGTGTCAGCACTGTATGCGGCTGGCGAGCGCATCTTCTCTCGCAGTATGAAACTGCACATCCCCCGCAGCGTCCTAACCGCCTCGATGCACGATCCGGGCACCATCATGCAGATCGATGACGAACCCAACGTGCGCGGTGCACACCGACAGATCACCGAAGGCATCAACGCCAGCTCCCAAAACACCTGGCCCTCGCTGAAATACGATATCCGCTCCATTAACCAGCTGGGCAGCCGATTCTTTGCGCCGGGCTTCTACTATAAGACCTTCATGAAGCCAGACTTCCTGCGTCCGCTCTACCAGAAGGTACTACGCGGATTCGTACACGGCGGTGTGGTATCCGAAGAAGAACCCGCCGAAATTTACGAGAAACGCTACGCCCACGCCGATGTCGTGGTCGCAGGTGGTGGACCCGCCGGCATGTCAGCTGCGCTCTCCGCCGCAGCAACCGGCGCGTCAGTGATGCTTGTGGAAGAAGAACACGAGCTAGGCGGTCACCTACGCTGGGCCGACGGCGTATTGGCACGTCAACTCGCGTCCGAGGTGGAAAGCAACCCGAATATTCGGGTGCTCACCAACTCGACCGTGGCGGCAAGCTATGACGACAACTGGCTCCCCGTCGTGCAGCGCTCACCAAAACCAGGCATGGCCGAACGCATTCTCAAGACCCGCGCTCGCAGCCTTGTCGTGGCCGCCGGTCTCATTGAGCGTCCATATGTCTTTGAGGGCAATGACCTGCCCGGCGTGATGCTCTCGACGGCAGCACGCCGACTCATCAACCTCTATGCGATTCGCCCCGGTGACCGCGCTGTCGTGTTAACCGCGAACCCCGAAGGCGATGCAGCCGTTGACGATCTGCGCCGGGCCGGTGTGGATGTTGCGGCCGTCGTGGATGCGCGCAAGGGCGATACCGTCGTGCGGGCTCGCGGCCGTGGCCGTCTGCAATCAGTCGAACTATCCTCGGGGCAACGCGTCGACGCTGACCTGTTGGTCACCGCGGTCGGCTGGACTGCACCGACGTCGCTGCTCAACATGTCCGGCGATCGGCCCTACTATGAACCACGCGCCGCACGCTTTTTGCCCGGTGGTACCGACGAGGGCGTCTATGCAGCCGGTGGGATTGCCGGCGATGGAGACGTTCAGCAACTGCGCGACCACGGTGCCTCCGTCGGTGAGCGTGCGGCAGCACATGCGCTGACCGAACGCGGTCGTGTGATTGCTTCGACCCCAACGGTGCCGGGCCAACTCGACGCGGTGGCTCAAGCCGACCTGCCCGAAATCGAACCGCTGCCGGTGCCCGAGCACCCCGAACTCTTCCGATCGTCCACGCACGGGTACGTGGATTACTCGGAAGATATCACCTCCAAAGATCTCGTCTCCGCGGTCAATGAGGGCTATGACTCGGCAGAGCTCGTCAAGCGCTTTACGACGGTCACCATGGGGCCGTTGCAGGGCAAGCTGGAGTTGGTGAACTTCATTGCCGTTGTCGCCGAAGCAACCGGCAAAACTATCGCCGAAACCGGCACGACCACGTGGCGTCCGATGTACTCACCGGTCGCCCTCGGCGCGCTGGCTGGGCGCAACTATGATCCGGTGCGCTACTCATCGATCCAGTCGTGGCACGAGGCCCACGGAGCCACTCCGCTGGTGGCGGGCCAGTGGATTCGTCCAGAACACTACGGCGATCCCGAAGCTGAAGTGCGCCGCGTCCGCGAAACCGTCGGCATCATCGACGTGACCCCGCTGGGCAAGATTGACCTGCGCGGCCCGGATGTGCCGAAACTGCTCAACCTGCTCTACATCAATAAGTGGTCCAAATTGGATATCGGCAAGGTGCGCTACGGTGCAATGGTCTCCGAAGATGGCGTCGTGATGGACGACGGGGTCACCGCCCACCTGGCAGAAGACCACTACCTGCTGACCACCACGACCGGTGGTGCAGGTCGCGTGTGGGACTGGATCGAAGAATGGTTGCAGATTCACTACCCAGAATGGGAAGTCAATGCCACTCCGGTTACCACCGCCTACACGAGCATCAACATCGCGGGGCCACATGCCCGCACCCTGTTGTCGCGGCTTACCGAAGGCGTGGATCTGTCCGCGGATGCGTTCAAGTACATGCAGGTGCGTACCGGCACAGTCGCGGGCGTGGATGACTGTATTCTGTGGCGCATTGGCTTTACCGGCGAACTTTCCTATGAGATTCACGTGCCAGCCGCATACGGTCTGCACGTCTGGGAGACCCTCCTTGAAGTCGGCAAAGACCTGGGCGTTGGTCCATTTGGTATTGAGGCACAGCGTGTGTTGCGTCTGGAGACCGGTCACATGATTGTAGGCCAGGACACCGACGGTCTCACCCAGGCCTACAGTGCCGGTCTCGACTGGGCGGTCAAGCTGGATAAAGAGGACTTCGTTGGGAAACCCGAACTGCTGTGGCAGCAACAGAAACAGGCCGGGCCCCGCTTCGTGGCCGTCCAGCCGGTCGATCCGACCATCGTGCCGGTCGAAGCCACCCAGATCATGCATCCTGATGGCACCATTGCCGGCCGCATCACCTCGAGCCGTCATTCACCGACGCTGAATCGATCGATCTGCTTGGCCCAGGTGGACCATTTGCTGTCTGAGCCGGGCACCATGCTCGACATTCGCCAGGTCGATGGTTCGATCATCCAAGCTGAGGTCATGCCAGAAATGTCGGCCGTCGATGCGGAAGGCACCCGCTTAGAAAACGACACGGTGCCACAACCGCTGACGACCTTCGCCAAGCCGATCGCTCGTGGCCCCGTGCGTCTTGGCACAGCGACCACGACAATCGCTGGCTGGGAGGTCGGAGCTGAGCCGAGTTCAGCGGCCATGACACTGCAAGATAAGTCGGCCATGGCAAAGATTGAAGTCCGCGGAGCCGCGCATGGTTCAACAGCGGAGAAGTTACAGACCGGGTTCGGCCGCACCCACCAAGGCGAACAGGGCACACTGGTCATCGGTTCTGGACCGGGCCAATGGCACGTCCTGTCTGAACCTGGCTCGCAGCACACCGCACTGGAGGAACTGCAGCAGATGGCCGATGAGACCGAAGAACTCACCACGGTGGTCGATCTCACCCACGGTCGTGCACTGTTCCGACTCACCGGCGCCGAGGCAGCTGAACTGCTCAATAAGGTTTGCTCGTTGGAGCTCTCCGACGACATCGTGCCTGACGGTTCCGCACTACGCAGCACAGTAGCCGGTGTCGTCACAGATATTGCACGCAACGATATCGCCGGCACACGCAGCTACCTGCTGCACTGTGAACGCTCAGCAGGCCAATACCTCTGGGACACGCTCTTCGATGTCGGTGCAGAATACCGCATCGAAGCCGCAGGTTTCAGCACCGTCTAACCGCAAAAGAACATACCGATAAGAAAGTGGCCGATCCAATGTGGATCGGCCACTTTCTCATGCATACTGGATCCCAGCACACTCGAAGTTATTCTTCGTCAGTACCCGCGTCGATAATCTCCATATCGGCGTCACGACGGGAATCCACCGCACCGGTCACCGAGCCATCGTCGTAGTCAATTTCTAAGGCCTGGACGGACCCGAAGACCGCATCGGCACGAGTCGTCACTTGGGCTTCCCAACCGCGCTGACCGATCAGATCAGCGACTTCTTGGCTCGGTTCACCTTCCAACGCCAATACTCCATCCTGCAGACTGTGGCGGGGCGCATCGATGGCTTCCTGCAATGACGCGTCCTGTAAGCCCCAAGGCACCAGCACGGAGTTGAGGATATTTGGAATCTGGTGACCACCCGGTGTACCAATACCCATGACCACGCGGCCTTCGTCATCCAACACCAACGATGGTGCAGACCAGCTCACCGATTTGCGGCCGGCTTCGGGCTGATTCGAGTCAGTATCAATGGCCTCAAACCGTGACAGCTGATCGTTGAGGAAAAACCCACCAACATATTCGGAGTCGCTACTGCCCCAAAAACTGGTCAGCGTGTTGGTCATCGACACCGTCAGCCCGTCGGAATCGACCACGGTCAAATGCGTCGTGTTCCCGGCCTCAATTTCAGCGCGGTCACCGGTGTCATCCTCTGGTTCGATCGCTGCGGCGGGTTCAGCAATATTCGCATTGGATTCCGCATCCGTGAGTTCATCGACGGGAACGTCCACAAAATCCGGGTCACCAATATGATCACTGACACTCTGGTTTGCGGTTTGCCACGCATTCGACAGATGGTCGATATATTCTACTGAGCCCGGTTCCGCATCTGCAGCGCCCAAGGATTCAGCAATCTGTAACTGCTGCACTATCGCAGCACCGGGTAGCGGCGGTGCCGCAGAGACGAATTCGTAGTCACCAAAACTGCCACTGACCGGTTGGGCATCCTCGGTCTCATAGTTGGCCAGAGTTTCGGCATCCAACCCGTCAACCTGGGTCAGCTGCTCGGCAATAGACCCGGTGTACATCGCTTCGGGACCATCTTGTGCCAGCGTCCGCAGCGTGTCCGCTAGTTCTTGTTGCACCAGCGTGTCACCCTGCTGCAACGGACGATCTGGCCCGGTGTGAAAATGATTCAGTCCGGCAGTCGAGGCTGGCCCGTAATCACTAACAATGCGTTGGGCAAGCAACTCAGTGACTTCAAAACCCTCATCGGCCAATTCGATGGCCGGTTGCAGCAATTCTGCCCATTCCATGCTGCCATACTGCTCGTGCAGGGTGGCCATGCCATCCACCATGCCGGGCACGCCCGTGCCGGAAGCTGGAATCGAACCGTCCACGGCCACCATTTCACGATAGTCATACCCGACCGGTTCCATCCCGGGCCCAGCGAGCACGGTTGACCCGCCGCCACCGATGCCTGAGGCGTAGGGTTCCACGACGCTAATGGCAAACGATGTCGCGATGGCCGCGTCAACCGCATTGCCACCTGATTCTAAAATCTCGACCCCTGCATCCGCCGCGTCCGGATGCGCTGCCGCCACGCCCTGCTGGCTCAACTCGGCGGAAGCCTCGGGCGTTGCCGGTGTCGTTTCAGATTCCGTCTCCGATGGGGCGGGTGTGGATTCCGGGGTGGGCGACGGCGATGGCGTCGGCTCTTCCGGTTCGGCGCCACAACCGCTCACCGTCATCAGCGCTGCCAGTGAGCTCAAAGAGACCACCGTCTTGAGACGAAACGGCATGCTCGATAGGGTCCTCGACATTCGCAGGGTCCTTCCACAAAACAGTATGGTTTCGGCCACAGTAACACGCGCAGGTTTCGAGGAAGGATTGATTCCGGCGTGTTCGGCCTGGTCACGGGGTTGTCAGCAGTTTATCCAGTATGTTTGAAGATAGCGCGCCTAGAATGCGAGACCTGATGACGTCCACACGAAAACCAGATGCCCTCTATGCCCCACACCTCGGTTGCTGATTCCCCAGATCGCAGTGCCGGTAAGCCCCGACGCCTCCGCGGCCTGGATGCTGCCCGTGCCATCGCGATCATTGGGATGCTCGCCGTCAACGTTGGTCCACGCAAGGACACCGGCGACACCGAGCTAGCCGTGGTCATTTACGACATCCCCGCCGGCCGAGCCTCACTGCTCTTTATGATTCTTGCCGGGATCGGGATGTCTTTAATGACGAAACGCTCACGCGAAACCGGTGTGCCCCTCCCCTGGCAAACCATCCTGTGGCGTGCCGTGTTGCTGATCTTCAGTGGGCTGGCCCTGCAGATGTTGAGCCATGATGTCAGCGTCATCCTCACCTATTACGGCATACTCTTTTTCTGTGGACTACCGCTACTGCGAGCGCCGACGTGGCTGGTGACGACACTGGCCACCATCAGTTTGGTGTCTGGTCCGCTGATCTGGTTGTTCCTGCAACAACAGACCTCGACGACGTTTGATTTCCTGGCGCCCTCACTGGCAGACCCGTTGTGGACGATGGTGCATTCGACCTTGTTGACCGGTGCGTATCCGGTGCTGATCTGGTTGGCGCCGTTTCTTTTTGGCATGGTGCTGGGTCGGCTCAAACTCGCGGAGCATGCGACGCAGATGCGGCTCATCGTCTGGGGTGGGGTCAGTATGCTGCTGGCATCCGGTCTCTCATTGGTGCTGGTTGCCATCAACGGACAACCCACCGGATACGGCTGGGATCAGCTGATCTCGGGCGAAGCGCATTCGATGATGCCGTTGTGGTTGATTGCCGGATGCGGCAGCGCGGTGTTGCTCATCGGCATCTTCTTACGCGCCGAACACTGGGTAAGCCACCGCCTGAGCTGGCTGGTCTCCGCCGGACGCCTCTCGTTGACCATCTACGTGGCACACTTGTTCGTGTTGGCATTCCTTGTACGGCCCGGGCCCGAAACCTTGTTCCAGGGCTATCTGATCAGCACGGCGATGTCGGCGTTCTTTGTCGTTGCAGCCCATCTGTGGTGGCGCAAACTCGGCATCGGCCCACTCGAGCGGCTGCTGAGCTGGCCGCCACGGCTCACGCGTTAGCGCACGATCCACAGGTCGATGATGACCGCAGCAGGTTCGCGTCGCCCGGAACCAATCACCACGGTGGATTCCAACCATTGCCATGCCGTCTTGTCGGTATCGGCCACTTCAAAACGCGGCGCACACCGAAAGTAGATACGCTCCGCAGGGACCTCTTTCCCCTGTGCCAGCGCGCTAATATCTTCGGCCGCACCGGTTCGGTAGGCAACGTTGGTGACGAAAATACGTGCCCCATCGTCGAGTTCGATCACGTAGCGGGCGTCGAGATCCGATTCCGTCGCGCTGCGAATCACCTGAAAATCCGCGCCCGCATCCAGAATGGTGCCCGAGACGTCAGGCCCATGGAGTGTGCCACCGGTAATGGGAATAACTCGGCGTTGACCGGCGTGCGTGCGTCCCACCTCAACCGGTGCCGCGACTTCAATGTATAACGTGCCGAAGTACTCAAGCGTTGGCGCGGCAGGTTCAAAGGGTTCAGCAGCAGTCGTCATAGGAACCAGAATACGACATTCGGGTTTTCCATAATCAAAGTGTCCGGGTTTCTCGGTGTTGCTTTGTGGTGCGGAACCATACTGTTAAAGCATGACATCAACAACAGCTCCCCAGGCGGTCAACAAGACGCCCCGCCCACCCTTACGGCTGGGCCTCACGCTCTTGCATCTCACGGTCATGGGCACCCTCGGCATGATCACCGTCGCATTGATATCCGCGGCCATTAGCGCCGGTTTCGGCATGATCTTCTTACTCGGTATCGGATTGCTCGTCCTGCTGGGTGTACTCTATGCACTCTTCGGGCTGGCCTGGTTCGAAATCGAACGCATCGCACACCTCTATCACGTCCCGGCTCACTCGTTGACGTGGCGTCCACGAGTTCAGCCCGGTTTCGTGGGATATCTCAAATCGTTGTGGAGCAACCTGACCAACGGTCGTATGTGGGCGGCACTCGGGAACTTCCTGCTGGCAAGCATTCTCGGGGCGGCCATGCTTGGCGCGTTGCAGGGCATGCTGCACTTCATTATCGTCTCCTTCAGTCCGCTGACGGATGCAGAGTCGGTCGCCATTCCGTTTGGCATCCAAATTTCGAGTTCTCAAGCACCCTGGATGCTCGTGCTGGCACTCATCTGCGCCGGCATCGTCGTGGGCTTGATGTTCCTGCACCGGACCATCTCAACTGCCATCATCGGTGCCACTGCGCGCGAATCGCACCTGAACGAACAGGTGCGCACCACGACCGTGCAACGCGAAGGCGCGATGCGCGCCGCAGAAGTCGAACGGACCCGCATCGAACGCGACCTGCACGACGGCGTCCAACCGCGGCTGGTGTCGGTCGGCATGACGTTGGGACTTGCGAAACAACAGATCGACGACCATCCCGAACAGGCCAAAGCACTCGTGGATGAGGCCCATACCTCAACCAAATCGGCCATTACCGAGCTGCGTCAGCTCACCCGCGGTATTTATGCTTCGGTGTTAGATGATCGCGGACTCGACGCGGCGCTCTCAGCAGTCGCCGGGCGTTCCCACATACCGGTCAATCTGGATGTTCGTCTGCCGGGCCGTTATGACCGGACCTCCGAAGCAGCCATCTACTTTGCGATTGCCGAAGGCCTGACGAACGCGGCAAAACACTCGCGAGCCTCCGAAGCACGCGTGACCGTAAGGCAGCGCGAAGAAGAACCAGGACGGCCATATTTGTGGGCCCGCGTTGAAGATAATGGCGCCGGCGGAGCAAAAGTCCTGCCCGGTGGCGGCCTGGACGGCATCACCAACCGGGTGGTCGCTGCCGGCGGCACCATCCGAGTCGACAGTCCAGCAGGTGGCCCCACGGCCCTGGAGGTGAGCGTGCCATGCGCATCCTAATCTGTGAAGACTCCGTCCTATTGCGCGAAGGACTCGTCCGATTGCTAGAGCATTCGGGTCACGAGGTCTCAGCTGCACTACCCGATACCAGCAAGCTGTTGGCCACATTAGAAACGGATATGCCGGACCTGGCCATCCTCGATGTGCGCCTGCCGCCCACCTATACCGACGAGGGCATTCGGGCAGCCTTACACATACGACATCGTTACCCCGAACTCCCGCTGCTGGTGTTGTCGCAGTATGTGGAGGAACGTTATGCCTCCGAGCTGATCTCTACGCACACCACCGCGCTGGGATACCTGCTCAAAGACAGGGTGGCAGATGTAACCGACTTCGTCGCGTCATTGGAGCAAATTCGCTCCGGCGGCACCATCTTAGATCCGGAAGTGGTGGCACAGCTGTTGACCCGAAACAATCACGACGACCGCATGCAGCGCCTCACCGACCGCGAACGCACGGTGCTGGCAGCCGTGGCCGAAGGAAAATCGAACCAAGCCATCGCAGAGCTATTGCACCTCTCGGCAGCCAGCGTGGAAAAGCACATTACCGCGATTTTTCAGAAACTTGAATTGGAAGCAGACGGCATCGGCAACCGACGAGTATTGGCCGCCCTGGCGCACATTGAGAACCAGGGAAATGGTACCCAGGCCGGCTCACAGCCCAGACAGGAAGACTCATGAGCACTAACATCACCTCGAACGAACCTGACACTCGTGTCCTGCCACCACCTGAGCCGAAACGGCCGACGGCGACCAAACCCATCATGGTCCTTCTCGCCGTCATCGGCGGGCTGACCCTGCTGGTGGTCATGTTGACCACCATCTTCAGCTCAGCCATCGGCCTCAACCGTGGCGCGGCCACCACGACCGCCGATGCCACCGGAGTCACCTCCTTGACCGTCGATGCCGGCGCCTCACGATTCTATGTCGAATTCAGCGATGTCGACGAGGCCACCCTCGAGACAAATGGGCTCAGCGCCGATCGGTGGAATCTCACCCGGCAAGGCACTGAGCTCACCGTTGAGGCACCAAACCTTTGGACCAACTGGTGCATTTTCAACTGCAGCAACAATGGCACCCAGGTGACGCTACTGTTACCGGAAGAGCTCAATGACGGCAACCTGAGCGCAGACCTTGACCTCTCGGCAGGACGGTTGAACGCCACCGGTGACTTTGATCAGCTCGCGTTTGAACTCGGTGCCGGCGAAGCGATCATCAACGGCTCCGCCCGCGCACTCGATGCCCAGCTGAATGCCGGCAGCGCCAATGTGCAGCTAGCCGACGTGGAAACCGCTGAACTCGAGGTCTCTGCCGGACGATTGGAAACCGAGCTGACCGGTAGTGCCCCCGCGGCCGTGGATGCAGAAGTCAGCGCTGGGCGGCTAGATCTGACCCTGCCGGATGTGGCCTATGCGGTAGATTCCGACATCTCAGCCGGAAATCTCGATAATGGGCTACAAACCAGCTCGGCTTCTGACCATCGCATCGGCATCCAGGTCTCTGCCGGGAATGCGACTCTTCGTGCGGGAGAGAATCCGAACGGCCAGTAACAGAGTCGGCTGAGAGAATAACTGCTTGGTCTAGATAACAGCAGTATCCACGCCAGAACCCACCCAGCGTATAGCTTCAAAGATCCCTTGAGCCTTAAAGTATCAAGTATTTTTGTCTAGCTATCGGGTTGGGTTCTGGCTTAGACTGTGGGCGTCTAGCAGGTATTTATTGCCCGCAATCCTTATGTGTCGAGAAGTCGACACCTCACGACTCACGCTACAGGAGACCATCACATGTCGCAGACCGCTACTGAACCCCAGAACAACACTTCTCGCAAAGTCAAAGCTCTACTCGCCGGTGGACTTGTCCTCGGTGTCGGCGCCGCAGTGACCCTGGCCGCATGGACCGACCAAGAATGGGCAGAAGGCATTTTCGGAACCGGTACCTTCAATATCCAGTCCAGTGTTGACGGCACGACATTCGACGATCACGAAGCGGAAGGGGAGGCAGCGACGCTCGTCTTCGACTTACCTGTCTCAGAGAATATGAGCCCAGGCGACACTGTAGCCGCACCATTCTTTATGCAGCTGGACGCAGACACCACCTATGATGCAGAAGTCGAGCTCACTGCTGCCAACTCTGCGACTGAGAATGAGAACTATGCAAACCTCACCTACGGCATCACTGAAGTATCCTCAGCCGATGAGTGCACCGCCGAAGCCACCGGAACACCTATTGTTTCCGCAGGTACTGCATTAGATGCCACTGGTGACCCTGCAAGCATGCAGCTCACAGCCGGGGCCGAGGGTGAAGCTGGTGCGCCACTGACGTTGTGCTTCCAAGTCACAGCCGATGATGGTTTGACTGAAGACACCACCACGAATGCCACCTGGCAGTTCACCGGTACCTCCGTAGAATAAGCCGGTTTCTCCTCACGATGCCTGATCAGGAAGACGCAGCGACACGCAATCAGCGCCTGCCCCCAAGACGCGCCCAGCGACGGCGGCGTCGTGCCTTCATGGCATATCGTCGCCGTCGGCAGGCTAAAGCGCTTCTGGCCGGGGGCCTGGTGCTGGGTGTCGGGGCAACGGCAACATTTGCTGCCTGGACTGATCAGGAGAATGCCACAGGCGAGTTCCACGCGGGCGAGTTCGCCATCGAAGCAAATATCAATGATGGGGGTTGGCAGAGCACCAACACCATGCTCTTTAATGCGACCGGCATGTATCCGGGTCAGTCCGTCTATGCTCCTGTACTGATTCGTACTACACCGGATACCACAGTTGATGGGGCGCTCACCATTACTGGCGAGGGGACCACCGGGATCCTAGCCCCAGAACTAAGCTATCGGGCGACAGCCAGCGTGCTGACACCGACTGAAGCCGAGAACTTTACGTGTGGTGAAGAGACCTTCACTGCAGGAGCCGATTACGTCTTCGACTCAGCCACTGGCCCAGAAGTCCCCATGGACAGCAGTGCTGAATCAAACGGTACACACACCGTGACTTCAGGTGCCGCGGATGTGGTGGCATACTGCTTCGATGTGCAACTGGCCGCTGACGCCTCCAACGAAGCCCAAGGTCAGTCGGCCGAGCATGTCTGGACCTGGAATGCGGAATCCATTGTCCCCGACTAAATCTCTCCGCGCTCGCCTTGGAGACTTGCTGCTCTCGGTGTTAGCAATTGGTGGAGCCATTTGCATGGTCCTTGTGGTCGTGGCACTCACCATGAATGTCTCGATCATGATGTTCCGCACCGGGTCAATGGAACCGACGATCTCTGCCGGTTCCATTGCCTTCGTTCGCGAAATTCCTGCAACGGACATTGCGGAAGGAGACATCGTCACGGTCGACCGCGGCGAGGATATCTTGCCCGTCACCCACCGAGTGACAGAGATTTCCAATACCGATTCAGATTCTGGCGCAGTCACCTTCACGATGCGAGGGGACGCAAACGAAACCCCCGATCCAGCACCCTACACCGCCCAGACGGTACGGCGAGTCCTCTTTTCGGTGCCCGGTGTTGCACCCGTCATCCAGTGGTTTCAAAATCCCCTCGTGCTCGGAGGCCTAACCATCGGAGCCAGCGCCCTGGTTGTATGGGCATTCTGGCCCCGCGCAAACGAAGCGCCGAAACGGCAACGTGGCGCGCACAGTGCCCAGACCATCGCACTTCCTGTAATGCTCGCACTCGCCGCTCCACTGTTGGCCAGTCAAACGACTACAACGGATATTTACGGAGACTACCTGCGGTTACGGTCCAGTGGCGACACCGAGAAAATGACGAATATGGCACCCGGTGATTCGGCTACCTGGGTCGTCGATGTCTGGGTAGATGCACCCGAACCGGGCGAGGTGGAACTTGAGTTGACCGCAACAGG
The DNA here is from genome assembly GCA_013393415.1 of Micrococcaceae bacterium. Taxonomy (GTDB): domain Bacteria; phylum Actinomycetota; class Actinomycetes; order Actinomycetales; family Micrococcaceae; genus Yaniella; species Yaniella flava. The sequence goes on along the minus strand of JABXHI010000041.1, from coordinate 30,811 downwards.
CCAGCTTGCCGAGCAGCCCGGTGCACTGACCACTGAAATCATTCTCTGTTCTCCGCACCGCACAGAGATAACTGAGTGTGCAGAAGACTCCGTCGTGCCGCAGCAAATCGATACCTCACACTTAGCTGCAGAAAACGATGAATACTCACTCGGCACAATGTCGTCAGAAGAGACCCGACGAGTATTAGTCACGGCGACACTTGCGGATCCACCGCCTGATTCGATTCAAGAAACGACCGCAGCATTCCAGTTCATAGCAACCGGCGAAGATGAGCAACTCTCGGTGACACCAGATCCAGAGAAACCCGACGTGAGCCCGGTCCCGACGGAGGCAGATTCCGAAGATGGACTCGCGAGCACAGGCTTGAGCCTCCAGCTTTGGATCATCGTCGTCGCTGCGATGCTCATTACTGTCGGGGTCATCGTAATGTCGGTTCGTGCCCGGAAACATCAGCCGGATGTAGATAGTGAACTATCATGATTCGGCCTAATTCAGCTCGGCGTACACGACTCGGCTTGGTCGCTACGCTACTGTCGCTGTCGCTACTCGACGGTGGTAAAGCTGGTACTCGTCCTTCGACCTCACTGATAACAGATACCTCTGAACAAGATTTCGATTTGGCGAGCATGCTGGCTTGCTGCAGCGGAAAAGGGCTTTATGGTGTTGAGAGAGCCTTTATCAACCTTGTGAAAGAAGCACCGTGCAACCCATCCAGGAGCAAACACCCCACCATTCGCCCACAGCACGAGTATCGAAGCCGTGGTGGAGTCCGCGTGATCTGACACCCGCCTACTTTGCGCTGGTGATGGGCAGTGGGATCGTGTCGATCAGTCTGCACCTGCTCGAATATTTCATCGCGTCGATCGTATTGCTCATTGTCGCGACGATTGCCTACGTGATCTTAGTCGGGTTGAACCTCTGGCGGCTCGTCGCACATCGAACCGCCATGGCGGCCGACTTCCACGACATCCAACATTCTTTCGGCTTTTTCACCTTCGTCGCCGGGACCGGTGTGCTCGGCTCGCGACTGGCCCTCTCCGGCTGGTGGACCATCGCCGTCATCCTGTTGATCATCGCAGCGGTCGCCTGGCTCATACTGGGGTATGTGGTCCCGGTGTTCGCCGTCCTTGGCAAAGCCACACGACCGCTCATCAAGTGGGCCAACGGTTCGTGGTTCGTGTGGGTGGTCGGCGCCCAGTCCGTTGCGGTTCTGGCGGCTACATTAGAACCACACCTAGCTGGCGCACGCGATGCCCTGGCGATGACGGCGGTATTTGCCTGGTCACTGGGTGTGGTGCTGTACGTTGCGGTCGCCGTGTTCGTGGCACTGCGGATGATGACGTATCCGTTGGATCCCAAGGAATTCAACCCACCCTATTGGGTGTCGATGGGAGCACTTGCCATCACGGTGGTGGCCGCAGCCCGCATTGCAGAAATGGCTTCCTCACCGATGGTCGATGCAACCCGCGGGCTCGTGGCCGGCATGGCCGTGTTGTTCTGGTGTTTCGCGACCTGGATGATCCCTGCACTGTTCGGCATCGGTATATGGCGCCACGTCTTCCGCAAGGTACCACTCGTCTACGAGCCCGGCCTGTGGAGCATTGTGTTTCCATTGGGCATGTACTCGGTGGCAGGCATTTACCTGGGGCGCGTCAACGACCTCCCGATTGTCGAAGCCGTTGGCTCCGGATGGATGTGGGTGGCGGTCATCGCGTGGGGCATCACCTTTGTCGCGATGGTGCGCACCATCGCGATACGTGTGGTCGGCCGTCGCGCAAAGGGAGTACTCTAGTCTCATGTTGATTGGCGTTCCCACAGAGATTATGAATAATGAAAATCGCGTCGCGCTCACCAATGGTGGAGTCCACGAACTGGTGACAGCAGGCCACACGGTTGTGGTCCAGGCCGGGGCCGGCATTGGCTCGGGTATTTCGGATGACGACTACCGTGCGGCAGGCGCCGAGCTCGTGGATGACGCCGCCCAGGTGTGGGAGCGCGCCGAGATGGTGCTGAAAGTCAAAGAGCCCGTCGACGAAGAACTCACCCGCATGCGTGAGGGCCAGCTGCTGTTTGCCTACCTCCACCTTGCGGCATCAGCCGAGTGCACCAAAGCTATTCTGGATTCCAAGGTCACGGCCCTGGCCTATGAGACCGTCACCCGCGGTCGAGCCCTCCCGTTGCTCGCGCCGATGAGTCAGGTCGCCGGGCGTCTGGCTCCGGTCGCAGGTGCATACCATCTGACCCAGGCAACCGGTGGATCCGGCGTGCTCATGGGTGGTGTGCCCGGCACCCGTCGCGCCAACGTGGTGGTCATCGGCGGTGGCGTGGCCGGTGAAGCAGCCGGTGTCATTGCGGCGGGCATGGGAGCCAACGTCAGGGTCATCGATCTGAACTTAGAACGCCTGGCCGAGCTCGACCAGATTCACCAGGGCCGCCTTGACACCCTCGCGTCCAACACCATGAATATTTCGGAAGCTGTAGCCGACGCCGACCTGGTGATTGGTTCTGTGCTCATTCCCGGCGCGGCTGCGCCGAAACTTGTGACGGCACAGATGGTCGAGAAGATGCGTCCCGGCTCGGTACTCGTCGACATTGCCATCGATCAGGGCGGCTGCTTCGAGAATTCACGGCCAACCACGCACCAGAATCCCACGTATTTGGTGGGCGACAAGATCTACTATTGCGTCTCCAACATGCCCGGCGGCGTGCCACAAACCTCCACCGCCGCACTGACCAATGCGACGCTACCCTACATCCAGCGGGTTGCTTCCAAAGGTTGGGAAGTCGCATTGGCGGCCGATGCTGGCTTGGCCGCGGGGCTCAATGCACACGCCGGACAGATTACCCATCGTGGTGTCTACGATGCCATGGCAGAAGATCTCGGGCTGTCAGAGGTTCGAGATTTTGCTGCTGTTGAGGATATCCTCGCCAACGCCTAATGAAATGAGGTCAGAAACTTCACCATGAACATGACCGACGCAGCGTATCAGTCAGCCCCTGGTGGGCCACTTGATGTGGATCGGGCCTTCTATACAGCGATTCGAGACCGCGCGGGTAACCAGCAACACCTTGTCGAACAGCTGACCGTCCCCATCCGCTCAGGCCGTGCCTGGGTTGTACCAGCCGGACATGTGTGCCGTGTGACGACCATCGAGGGCGCACAAGTGGCCGACATGAATTTTTGGAACCTGCACGACCCCAGAGAACGCATGTGGGCTGCCAGAACCCGCCAGTTACAGGCTGCTCATGTGACGGAGTTCGACCGGCTGTGGTCAACTCTGCCATTTCTTCGACCGATGGTCACCATCACCGGTGATTCGCTGCGCGACTACGGTCAGGATGCCGAAGGTGGAAGAGTCCACGATCTACTCGGCACCCGCTGCGATCCGTATGTGAATCGGATGTTGGAGGACGAAGACTTCGATTTTCATTGTCACTCAAACCTGACACGCGCGGTCGCCCCGTACGCCCTCACGGAGTTCGACGTGCACGATGTACTGAATGTTTTCCAGTGCACCGGCCTCAATGCCGCCGACGAGTATTTTATGAAGACCTCCCCGGCTCAACACGGAGACTATTTTGAATTCTTCGCCGAGCTCGATCTGCTCGTCGCACTATCAACGTGTCCTGGCGGCGACCTCTCGGTGCCGATGTTCGGCCCTGACGCTGGCGATACGCTCAGCGTCTGCAGCCCCCTCGGTGTGGAAGTGTTTTCCCTTGATGAGCAGCTTCTGACGGGGTGGCGTCAGCCCCAGCGCGCTGCCTACGCAGGACAGCATGGCATGAAGGGCCACGACTGGACACAGTAATCAACCACAAGCTGACGTAGTCCAAAATATAAGCTCAAGCAGGTAACGAGCTGCGGTATCGGCGGAAACCCAAGGGACACCTACTGGGCATCGGCATCTGAACCATCGACTTCGTAGTCAATTTCGGGTTCGTAATCCTTCGGGATAACGGTGATGACGACCCGACGGTTTTGTTGACGACCCTCCTCGGAGTTGTTATCCGCCCGGGGATGGTCCTCACCCATGCCTTCCGCTGTTACGTCCCCGGATGACACGGTGGTGTTGTCTCGCAACCATTCGACGACAGCTTCTGCGCGCTGTTCGGATAGCTCCGCGTTGTCGGCATATTCTTGGGACGGCAGATCATCCGTGTGGCCTTCTACCCGGATAGTGTAGCTCTCGTCGCGTTCTCCAATGTCGTCGGCAATAGCCTGGAGTTCGGTCTCGGCCTCAGAGCGGAGCGCGTGCTGATCACTATCGAAGAGCACGTCACCTTCAGTGGTGTACGAGGTGGTCTCATCGTGTTCGGAGTATTCCGTGTGCTCCGTTCCTTCCACACGATATGAATCCAAACGGTCGCTATCGACGCGGGCTGAATCCACTCGCATACTGTCGACTCGGTAGCTGGGTAGCCGCGTTGATGGGACGCGGTCACCGCTTTCCGTGGTCACTCCGAGACGATTCTCGCGGCTGTTGTGGCTACGGGAAGCGTAGATGTGGGGCCGGTGAATATGTGGACGATACACGTGCGCAATGTGGTCGCCTTCTTCCGCGTCATCGGGTTCAGTTTGGCAGACCTGTTCCTGGTATTCACCCTCTTGTTCGACAGCTGGCGAGATGATTTCCTCTTGGACGAGCTCATGCAATACTGTCCCATCGGGGAGTTCAACGGCCGGCACCGTGCGTTCGGGGATGCGGTATCCGGGGATGAACGAACCCGAGATTTCCACTGCCGGTAGGCAACCGCCGGGTGCAGGGTATTCAATCAGACATCCACCTTGGCCGACTCGCTCTGGTATGACGATAGCTGGAGCACCAGGCACTTCTACTGTTTGGCCATCGACTTCAACTGTGTCGGCTGAGAGTCCTTCCAGCTCCTCTTCAGGGATGACGACGTCGTCTAGCCATTCAACGGTGGCGCCGTCGATATTTTCGGCGTCGAGACATTGTTGAAATTCGACGGGGTCATCAACTTCGGCGACCAGGGAGTCGCCAGAATAGGTGTCTTCATCATCCTGATCGACCGCTTCGGTTTCCTGCGAGGCGGCTTCTTCGTCACGGAAGCCTGCTCTTTCTTCCGGGGCACACGAGCTCAGCGCGAAGGAACTCAGCAGTGCCAGGCCCAGGGTTCTGTACAAGATGGTGGGTTTACTGGTGGTCATTTGTCTCCCCCAATGGTTAGTCTCCGCGATTGATATAGCTGTGGTGCCTGTGAGTCGTTCGATACAGCAGGAAAGTTACACGCATCATTAAAGACTTTTCAGCCGATGTCATCGCTACACACGTGCAGATGACCTGGGCATCATACGTGTCACAATGACGGCGGGTGCCGCACCCTGTGGTGCGACACCCGCCGTCATGTGTATTTGTCTTTGCTTAGGATTTCACAGAGACATCAGCCTGGCTGGCAATCTTTGATTCTTCGCCAACGCGAGCGCCGGTTGGCACCTTGCGGTCGGCAGCTTCCTCTGTCACCAGCGGGTAGACACCGGCTTCGTTGTGCGTTTCACGGCCGGTGACCGGCGGGTTGAACACACATGCCATGCGCAGCTCGGTGGTCGCACGCACGGTGTGCTTCTCGTGACCATCCAGCAGGTACAAGGTACCATCGCGAAGCTGGTGCACTTCACCGGTTTCTTCGTTGGTCAGGGTGCCTTCACCCTGGACACAGTACACAGCTTCGATGTGGTTCTCATAGTGGAACGTCGACGTTGTACCGGCGTAGATGACGGTGTCGTGCATCGAAAAGCCAACGCCTTCGCGGGCCAGCACAATGCGACGAGAGCGCCAGGTTTCGGATTTGACGTCACGCTCGGTGTCGTTGAGATCTTCCAGTTGGGAAACGATCATAAAAAGTGTTCCTCTCGCTTAGGCGTTGACGGTTTCACCCAGTACCAGGGTGATGTCCTGTCCAGTGACTTCGCTGACGCAGTCGGCCAGAATCTTCAGGCCGCGCTCTAGTACGTCGAGCTCGATGGTCATAGCTGGCATCAACTTCAGGACTTCATCTTCTGGACCGGACGTTTCTACCAGCAGGCCCTTTTCGAATGCCTTCTTCGCAATTTTACCGGCAGCGTCGAAATCCGAGAAGTACAGCCCGGTCAACAGTCCACGGCCTTTGACTGAGGTGCCTTCAACTTCGATGGCAATCTTGGTCAGTGCATCTTGCACCGTATCGATCACCTGAGTGAGATGACCCTTCTGGAACGAATCATCGGCCCAGTAGCGACGCAGTGCTGCGGTTGCGGTCACAAAGCCCGGGTTGCTGCCGCGGAACGTGCCGTTGTGTTCGCCCGGTGCCCAGACGTCAAGTTCTGGCTTGAACAGGGTCAATGCCATTGGCAGACCATAACCGGAGATGGATTTCGAGACACACACGATGTCTGGAGTAATGCCGGCTTCTTCGAAGCTGAAGAAGCTACCGGTACGCCCACAACCTGCCTGGACGTCATCGACGATGAGTAGGATGTCATGACGAGCCGTCAGGTTGCGCAGTTCTTGCAACCATTCGGCGCGTGCCGCATTGAGCCCGCCTTCACCCTGAACGGTTTCAACAATGATGGCGGCGGGTTTATCGACACCGGAGCCGGAGTCTTCCAGCACGCGCTCGAGCCACAGGAAGTCGGGGGTTTCACCATCGAAGTAGTCGTCGTATGGGATCTTCGAGCTGTTGGTCAACGTCATGCCCGCGCCCTTGCGCTTCATCGAGTTACCTGTGACAGACAGTGAACCAAGGGTCATGCCGTGGAAAGCGTTGGTGAAGGACAGAATGTGCTGACGACCAGTCACTTTACGAGCAAGTTTCAGTGCGGCTTCAACGGTGTTGGTACCTGTTGGCCCGGGGAACATGACTTTGTAGTCCAGGCCGCGTGGTTCCAGGATCACATCCTTGAAGGTCTGCAGGAACTCACGTTTGGATGGGGTCATCATGTCCAGCGAGTGCACCAGGGCATCTGAGGTCAGGTACTCGACCAACTCGGAACGCAGTTCTGGGTTGTTATGGCCGTAGTTCAGGGCGCCAGCGCCGGCGAAGAAGTCGACGTAGTCTTTGCCCTGCTCATCGGTCATGACCGAGCCGGAGGCTTTCGTGAATACGGTTGGCCAGCCACGTGAATAGCTACGTACTTCAGATTCGGTGGTGTTAAAAATTTCGGTGTCCATGAGGATCCTTTCCCAGGTCGTCGTCAATCATGGTGTCTGCTCTGACTTGGGCGTCAGCGTGCCAGTGATGTTGGAAAATAGGGCCTGCGCGCAGCACAGCAGACTTGCAGCACAGCGGCGCGCAGAAGTTTATTGAGTCGTTGGCGCGTTAGCGCACAACGGCAAGGTGACGTTGTTCAGTGGAGTCCTGCCCGGTGTTTGGCACTAATGGACCGATACGGTGCAAGTATTCGGTGTCGTGTCCGTCCGGGTACATCTCCGGAGTGAACAACGGGGTGATGTCGTGTACCGCGTCGTGCCGGTCTGCCAGTGAAGCAAACAGCCGAATCGACGCGGCGTTATCATCGGTGACGGTCGTTTCGAGGTTTTGAGCTGAAGTGGTATCGACCAGGTAGTCCAGCATGCGGCTGGCTAGTCCATGTCCGCGCGCTGCCTCGTCGACGCCTACCTGCCAGATCATTAAGGTCTCTGGATCGTCAGGACGCATGAAGCCGGTGATGAAACCGAGCAACTGCTCATCTTGAGATACAGCGACCACGCTCGTCGAGGAGAAATCGCGGCACCAGAGTAAATACTGGTACGAAGAGTTCAAGTCCAGGACCCCGGTGTCACGAGTCAACCTCCACATAGCTGCACCGTCTGACAGCTTCGGCGGTCGGCAATCAATTACGTAACCGGAATGATCATTCTTGGTTTCGGAATATGGCATGGTCTCCAGAATAGCGAACTGATCGTCAATAGCAACCTGAAAACCTGCCCCATACTGCTCATTTCAACGAAATTCGACACACGCTTTCTGCGATCTGACCGCAATGAGTCGCGGTTTTCAGGAGCTCGACGGGAAGGCAAGACCACCTCAATGACTGTTATCATTTCGTTATAAACCTGTTGTCTCAGCGTTATCAATTCATCGTCTCTGGCTTGAACGATTCGCGACTATCCCCTCGGATCAGGCGAGGCCACCCCGTCGAGCCACTCAATCAAACCAAGACCTTGATCACAAGTTCACCTGGACCCCACTACCCAGAGAGCGTCTTTTGCGTTCGTCACAACCGAATCATTCACTAGCGGTGCCCGTTGACGAAGCGGACAGTCAGTGCTTGAAGTGCACGTAGAGTCGCCCTGAGTTCTTACTGTCCTTTTCCACTCGGTGATAGCGTGCTTTGATGTCCTTGCGGTCAAGAAAACGCAGCACACGCTTCTTCAGCGCCCCGCTCCCCTTGCCGGGAATGATCTCGACTTTCTTCGCGCGGGTTTCTTCAGCTTCATCGATAATGTCATGCAGCGCCCGGTCTAAGTCTTTACTCTTGTTGTAGATGTCGTGCAGATCCAACTTGAGACGCATGAATCGAGTTCCTCAGGCTTTCCTGCTATTTGGGATACGAGATGGTGTAGGTGAGGCGAGCAAACTGCCCCACCTGTTGAGCCGACGTCAACGTCAGCTGGTCTGAGTCTATTCGCATTGAGAGCAGTGGGGCACCCTGCCCAAGCGCTACCGGAGCCATGGTGAAGATCAGCTCACCAAGCGCCTCGGCCTCGAAGAATTTTGTACATCAGCAATATAACCATCAAAGCTTGTTGCTGTTTCGTAAACAATCCGGCCCATAAACTTCACGGTACCGGCAGCATTTTGCGACGCACAAGTACCCCGAAGAGCATCCTACGACTCCCCTAGTCAGGCCGATTCGCGGGCCGCAGCATCTTTCTACACCACGCTGTGGCCCTCAACCCGAGCACGATGCTCCTTGACATTTTTGATTGTTATTTCAAAGTACACTTCATAAAATGAAGTTATGAGCAAAGATTACGGTCAATTTTGTGGGTTAGCGAAAGCAGCATCAGTGCTTGGAGAACGTTGGGCACTGCTGTTGGTGCGAGATCTGAGCATCTCCCCTCGACGGTTCAAAGAACTCCACGATGGGCTACCGGGGATTCCGACCAGCGTGCTGACTACCCGTTTGCGCGAACTCGAAACCGCCGGCATTGCACAACGCCAAATCGCTGGACCCACGCAAGCCGGTGTGGTCTACGGACTGACCGCCTATGGCAAGCAACTCGGGCCCGTCCTCGATGCTCTCGGACGATGGGGTGCTCAACGCATGAGCACTCCAGAGCCAGATGATGTAATCACCAGTGCCTCACTCGCCGCTGCTCTTCGCAGCGGTTACCAGCCCGACGTGCTCACATCGCTGACAACCTACGAACTGCATGCAGGACCTGCTATCGCCTGGGCTCGTGCACACGGCGGGCAAATCGAAGTTGGTGCCGGTGCGCCTGATTTCACCGCCGATGTGACCATTCTGGCCGGCCCCCAACTCAGATTGTTGTTGGCGGGCCACATGTCAGCGTCGGAGGCGATTGCTTCTGGCGCAGCCGAAGTAACCGGCCCAGATGGTGCCTTGGCGACGTTTAGCCGCGCTTTTCACGTCCCCTTGGATGATTTTGAAACAGTTACCGACACCTCCTAAATATGGAAGGACTACCACCATGAAACTCAGCATCAACCTCTTTATGACCCTCAACGGGGTAAGCCAGGCACCCGGAGGCCCAGACGAAGATACCCGTAACAGCTTCAACGATGGCGGCTGGCTCTTCACGGTCTGGGATGACAGCTGCAGCACCGCAGTCAACCGGTGGTTTGAACAATGCGGCGCGCTGTTCTTGGGCCGAACCACCTACGATGTCTTCGCCGGATACTGGCCCCAGGTCACCGATCCCCAGAACGATGTCGCCCGGATCCTCAATACCGCACAGAAGCACGTCGTCACATCATCGCCGGTCGGCAACGAATGGGCCGATACGACCAACGTGTTGGACAACAATTTCCTCGATGCCGTAACCGAGTTAAAGACTGTCGACAGTGCAAAAGAATTGCAGGTTCACGGCAGCATTCAACTTGCTCGAGCCCTGCATAAGGCTGGCCTCGTTGATGTCTACCGTTTTCTCATTGCCCCGGTCACCGTCGCTGACGGTTTCAGTCTCTTTGATGAACCCGGCCCGTCCTACAGGATGAATGTTCAGCACGGGACCGTGACCGAAAACGGAGTTTTCGACGTCGAAATGCGTCCCGAAGAACTCCAAATCACGCAAACTGCAGCCGTCCAGGACGGTAAAGACTCGCACCAAGAAGTCTAAGGAAGTGCCGTCATGATTATTATTGCCGGATACCTCGAAGTCGATCCTCCCGACCGCGACGAGTATGTCCATGCCTTTACAGATTTTATCAAGACAGCACGACAAGCAACGGGTTGCCTGGATTTCTCGATCAGCGTCGATACCGCCGATCCCGCTCGAATGAATATGTTTGAGCTGTGGAATACCCAGGAAGATCTCGATGCCTTCCGCGCTCAGGCCGAGCCACCCGACACAGACGTTGAGTTTATTGGTGGGTGGGTCCAAGAGTATCTCATCGAATATAGCCGGGATCCGTTCAGCACGGATAACACCACCCCGGAGGCGACCCCGTGACGGTCTATGCAAGTATCAGTGTCTCATTGGACGGCTACTATGTTGGAGCGAATCCGAGCCAGAATGCACCCATGGGTGAAGCAGGTTCGGTTCTGCATAGCTGGTTTCGTCACGATGTAGCCGACAGACAACAACTGACGACTCACGAGCTCCTCCGCGACGAATTCGAACGACTCGGCGCGATGATCATGGGCCGTGACAGCTACGAACATGCCCAGGCTGTTTGGGGACCGCACCCGCCGTTTGAAGTGCCCATCTTTGTTCTGACGAATCGACCACGGTCAGATGACGTGCGTGAAGGGACAACGTTTCACTTCGTCACCGAAGGGTTCGAAACCGCGCTCGACCGAGCCCATGCTGCAGCACAAGGTCGCGATGTGGGATTACACGGCGGTGGCGCTATCCAACAGGCGCTGATCCACGAGGTGCTGGAGGAGCTACAAGTTCACCTTGTGCCACACATATTGCAGCGGGGACGGAGACTCTTCGAGCAATTCGATGACCGTCTCGAGCTGCAGCAGCATCGTGTGGTCGAGGGCAACGGTGTCACACATATCCAATACAGGGTGCCCTAGGATTTCGTGGACCGCCGGCGTCGATCAATGAGACGGCAGCCCCACGCGAATTGTATGATCACTTATCTCCTTGATCTGAAGGGCCCCGCCTCACGAGGTCATCTATCCTCGCCGCAGCCTCTTCAGGAGTCTCCGGCTCGTAGCTCGGATCGCGTGCGCGACGTCGATTCCGCATGACACGAAGAATGATCCATACCACCAACACCACGACGACAGTGCCGAGCACCACATTGGAGAACACATCGGCATAATCCGAGATGATGTGGAAATTTGAGCCCAGCAGATACCCACCCATGATGAACAAGGTGTTCCAAATCGCCGATCCTAGCGCCGTAAACAGGGTGAACAGCCAGAGATGCATCCGCTCAATCCCGGCAGGAATAGAAATCAGAGAGCGGAAGATCGGGATCATCCTGCCCAGGAAGACCGTCCAATATCCGAACCTGATGAACCATCGCTCGGTACGCTCCACGTCGTCGATGTCTACCAAGGGCATGGCGTAGGCGATCTTATACAATCGACGCCGCCCGAGCCACGCCCCTAGACCATAGAGGACGAGCGCACCGGTCACCGAGCCGATAGTCGCCCATAGAATGCCTTCGGCCGGGGTAAAGGCGCCACTGGCTGCGCTAAAACCTGCGAGCGCAAGGAATAATTCGGACGGGATCGGTGGAAAAATGTTTTCCACGAACACCATCAGCCCCAGGCCGACCGGCCCGAGAGCCTCCATGACAGTCAGCAGCAGATCGCCTAGCCAGCCGTACGAGACGTCATCGGGTGTGGCTCCGGAGAACATTGCGAGCGGATCAAGCATGCTCTCATCGTATCTACCGTCCCTGGAAAATAGCCGCTGACGGGGTGAAGCACCAAGGTTTTTGGCATCAACGTTATCCGCATGCCTCAGTCTTGAGCGGCGTCGGCGGCTCGGGTCACTGCTTCAGCAATGTCTGGTCCAAACATGACCGGGTCGTTATGGTCTGCTTGGTCGATGATGTGTTCTTCGACGAGATTCGGCGCTGCCTGAGCCACTTGAGCACTCAGTTGTGCGGGGATCACGGAATCCTCTGCGGCTCTGATGACGGTCACGGGAACTTCGGTTTCACGTACCTGGTCAATCACCGGGAAGTTGTCGCATAGCACGGTTCGCACCGGTAGCCAAGGATAGTGGTGACGGCCCACGTCAGCTAGTTCGGTGAACGGCGAGCGCAACACGACCACTGCTGGCGGTCTTTCCGCGATGAGTGCCGCGACCACTCCGCTCCCGATGGACTCGCCGAAATAAATGGTTTGGTCGGGTTGGTACCCCTGAGCCTCGAGGGCGTCCACGGCAGCAAAACCGTCACGGATCAGACCTTCTTCGGTCGGGGAACCAGGATTGGTGCTGTACCCACGATGTTCCAGCAGCAGCATGGCAAAGCCTTGTTCTTGAAAGTGCTGGGCGATGCCGGCTCTGTTTTCCCTGTTCCCCGCATTTCCGGGTCCCATGAGCACGGCCGTCTGTCGATCGTCGGCTTCCGGTGCTGGCGGCGCAAACCACGCCTCGAGTTCGTATCCATCCGAGGTGTGCAAGACGATATCTTCGCCACCGAGCAATGCATCTTCGGCGGGCGGCACCTCAGAGGTGTCGGGAAAGTAGATCATCGAGCGTTGCATGAACCACAGGACGACGAAAATTATCGCCGCAACCCCAGCCAACACGGCGACATACATCAGCGCTTTGCGCCCACGCCGCCACGGAGTGGGCGCCTCCACGGGATGTGTGGTCGCTGAGTCAATCCCAAACGTCATACTTCCTATAGTTCCAGTTGGTGACGACCGGCTCAATGCCGGGCGCGGACCAAGTGGTCACCGTCGGCGTTTGGGTGGTGAGCTACCGATACACGCGCTTGACGAGGCAGGGATAGTCGATTATGAGTCCGCCCTCATCAACGGAGATCGTTCGGCGGTGTCGAGTTGCGAGGCACCAAAGAGTTCCGATAGTCGTCCTGCGGTCATGTGGCGACGGAAATCCATTTCCCAAAAACGGTCTTGGGCATGAACGAATCCCTGGGCCATAAAGAGGTCATGCGACGTCTCAGCGGTAACCGTTGGGATCCCCCGGCTCATCGCGTTGCACTGTGACGGACTGCTCGAGGCCAGCTACTTCAAGTACCCCCTCGGTGTCTGGAAATGCTCGAAACACCGACCACGTGACGAAACCACCAACTGCCAGAGCCACCACGACCAGGGCGGAAAGCGTCCCCAAAAAGAATTTCAGCAGTCGAGTACGTTTCGATTTCGTCCGGGTAGCTTTTTCTGTCATGACGTGGGTCTCCGCGAGTAAGTGATGAGTTCACCCCAGGATACGTGACCTGCAACACGTATAGGCCACATGGCCCCTCTGCGATGGGCTCAAGTCACCATACCTAGAAGCGAGCGCCGCTGAATAAGCGGTGGCCGGCATTGATGAGCTGCATGACTTCTTTCGTTTTCAAGCCCTCGACACCGGGGATATATATGTAGCGGTGGTGTCGGTTCCAGAAGGGGCCCACCGCGGGAGAGAGCTTCTCACGTATTTCAAACGGAGTGCGCTCATTGACGTTATAGAGCCCGGATGGGCTCAGTTCCATGACGGCCCGTCGAACAAAGCCCCCATCATGTTCAGCTTGCACCATTTTGTGCTGTGCCGGACCAAAATCCCTCCACGGAATGGGGCCCACACCGCGCATCGTTAGACCATTCGGGTCGAGGATGACAGGATCTGTTTCGGTAGCGCTGTAGCGACTTCGCTTCCGCGCAACGGATACTAGCCAAGTCATCATGCCACCCATTGCCAGGAGACCCGGGATGAGCGCGAAAAGCGGCACCGGCCCAATGCTCGGATCCGTAACACTCACGAAGATTATGACCGTAGTGCCACCAACGGACATGACGCCCACCAGGACGCACAGCGCGATGATCAGGATCCGTGTAACAGATGACCAGGTTGAAGCGTCACCTCGGAGGCTCACCCTACCGGTCTGGTGCAATGTAGTCATGGCTTGGTTCAAGGTCGGCGACATATACAACATTAGACCATACGACGAACACTTGGCAGGTGATCAAACACAGCCAACTCTTTGGTATGTAGCGGTAAGTTGATGACTCCGAATGCCGCGAAGTCTTCGGTCAATATTCGTCAAACGCAACACGACTATATGAAAGTTCAGTCGAACACGGTCAGGCTACCCTAGACATGTCATAGCCGTATACAGATATATTCGTGGTAGCCCGTACCGTACTCTATGAGCTAACGTGAGAGCTATGTTCTAGTTCACTACGAAGGAACGGCCAAGGAGTATGGTGTTGGCGGTCTTTTTTCATACCTTAGGAGGACGTCGTGGATAGCTTTCCCCTATTCGGGTGGCTCATAATGATTGTTCCACCGATTCTAATGATCACTGCTGTTGTGCTGTTCTACGTCAGAGAGGTCAAGAAAGAACGGCTCGAAGACGAATTGCTCAAGCAAGAAATCGAATCGAGGGACTGACGTGGAGTACACAACCGGCATACTCATCATTCTGATCCTGTACTTACTCATGATGCTAGGAATAGGCATCTGGTCGGCGAAGGCTAGCAACCAAGGATCCTCGGACTACTTTCTTGGCGGAAATCGCGTAGGTCCCTGGGTGATGTCCATGAGTGAGAAGGCGTCCGAAAGCAGCGGATTCATGACCGCCGGACTCCCCGGCGAAGCATACTCAACTGGTATGAGCGCCGCGTGGAATGCGGTATCGAGTGTTTTCTCCATCTTTAACTGGGTATTTTTTGCTAAACCTCTCCGGCGGCTCTCCAAGCTGCTGAAGTCGCTCACAATCGTTGACTATTTGTCCACACGGTATCAAGACCACACAAATGTCATGCGTGTGGTGTCCATCATTATGATGACCGTGTTTCAGACCGTATATATTTGCGCCCAGTTCGTGGCATTCGGTGTGCTGTTTGAAGTCGTACTCGACATGAACTTCAGCACCGGCGTTATCGTCGGCGGTATTGTGACGACCCTCTACACGGTTGTCGGCGGATTCTTTGCTGTGACCATTACAGACTTTATTCAAGGTGTGCTCATGGCAGCCGCCTTTATTGTGTTGCCAATCGTCGGCATCATGAACATTGGTGGTTTCAATGAGATGGGCCGCTCAATCACGGACACGATGGGCTCTGATTTTCTCCAGCCGTTCTTTGGTAACCCAACCCTCACCTTTGCCGGTGTGATAGCAATCGTGAGCTACTTGTTTATCGGCATCGGTTTCAATGGCGCACCGCACGTCCTAGTTCGCTATATGGCACTTCGGACAACGCGTGATGTCAAAAAGATTGCGCTTATTGGCATTATTTGGATGATGATTGCCTACTACGGCGCGGTCTTCATTGGGCTGGCCGGATTAACGCTCTTCCCGGGTATTGACAACCCAGAGGAGATTTTCCCGACGATGGCTATAGAGCTACTCCCCTGGTGGCTTGGTGGCATCATCATCGCCGCGGCACTTTCAGCACTCATGTCCTCAATTGACTCGATGCTGCTCATCACGTCTTCATCGCTCGCCGAAGATCTCTGGAACAAAATCTTCTATAAAGGTCGACTCAGTCAGAAAAAGACCATTCTGGTATCACAGATTTCTACTGTCGTCATCGGAGCTATTGGCGTCGTGATCGCGATCAACCCATTCGACTCTGTCTTCTGGCTCGCCGTGTTCGCATGGGCAGGACTGGCTACATGCTTCGGTCCGCCGGTGATCCTTGCACTGTATTGGAAAGGCGTCACCAAATGGGGCGCGATTTCCGGAATGATCGTGGGACCAGTCGTCACCATCCTTTGGTACTTTTGGCCGCCCATCGATATTTACGAAGGCGGGCCAGCATTTATCGCCGCGTTGGCAACGATCGTGATTGTCAGCCTGCTGACCAAATCACCCGACGACGAGGAATTCCAAGAAATGTGGTCTACCTATAACGAAAAGAACGCCGTCGGCACCCCGTCATTCCTCGAATCCGAACACGAGTACGTGAGGAACATGTCGGCCGATGATCTGCGCATGAAATCTGATAAGCACATCGTCCGCGACTTATTAGAACGCAAGATCACGACCGCGAGCCCGTTCACCCGCGTTTCAGGCAAGGCGTCCCTTGGATAATGATCCCGGCACGACCAGTGTCATCCGGCTCATTGAAACGCCATATAAGCTCGAGGCCCAGAACATCGTCTGTTATCCGAATCTGGTGTTGTATTTCAAAATTGAGATCCAACGACTCTTCATGAAACCTCGGATCGTCTATTCGGCGATCACCGTGGACCTCGTGCGGGGTGAAGCTGCGCGTTCCAATATGTTTCCGAAATCTCGCCCCATAGAAATTAGTGACGATGCCCTCATACCGCAACTGATGAGCCATGAAGCGGCCACCGCAGCTGCGCAGAAGGTCGTCATGAAATGGCTGCGATATAAGTTCCGGATCTATAAAGTACCCAATATTGAGCTGGTCAGGCAGCAGGCAGTCTATAAGGCCTTCTTCTATACGAAAGGCCCAAAGGACGAATTGCTCCTCGTGGATTCCGTTGAGGGCATTGACCTCAGTGATAAGGACGGGAAGGGCTAGCCGTCAAGCCTGGTCTCATGCCCGCGGCTTACCGTATACGCGGTACGCCGCGGTCAGTAGATCCATCATTTCTCGTGGCGTCAATCCGTCCACACCTGGAACGTACATATACCGGTTGTTGGGGCGTCGTCCCAACAACCCGCCCGGTGGCGATAAGCGGTTCCGCACGTCGCTGGGTAGCCGCGAGTTCAGGTTGGACACTCCTGAAGCTGTCAGGGGCAAGACCGCTCGCGTTTGGCTTCCGCGCATTTCACCGCTGACTATCTTGTAGCGCGGCGGCAAGAAATCGTCCCAGGCGATGGGGCCAACCCCACGCATGGTCAGCCCACGTGCGTCAATAATGACCGGCTGAAATTCGGAGCCTGACGGGTGGTGGCGTTGCAGGCGAAGGTAGTTTAGCCATACCAGTACGGCGAACACGACTGGGAACAGCGAAAAGATCCCAAAAACCAGAAACAATGCAAGCGAACCAGCAACAACCGCTGTGATGACGGCGAATACGAAGCCGCCCAGGCCAAGGACACCAATCAGACTGGCAAATATCACACTGGCCAGTAGAAAGTTCTTCGCAGTGTCCGTCCAGACGACGGGTGCTCCCGGCAGGTAGACCTGACCTGTCTGATGTAACACATGCATCGCGTGATGCAGATTAGACGCCATGGGGGCGAGAACTTTGTCGACGTTGCCGGATGGACTCAATCGTCTTGACGACTCCCCCGACAGCAAATGCGGCAAACACGGTACCTTCTCGAACACCTTCGAGTCGCTGCATCAAGAGCACGGAAACGGCGATCGCTATGAGCACGATCGACCAATCGACGAGCTGTTTCATGGTACCAAACCGAATCGAGGTGACCTGGGTGAGCGCCATGGTGATGCCCTCACCGGGCAGGTATAACAGCTTGGGTTGAATCTGAATGTAGACACCGATGCCAAGGATCAGCGCGCCGAGAATGGTGACGACCCATTGTAGAAGATACTGATCAGTCTGGGCCCACCTGGTCAAGAGTAACGAAAAGTCGATGACCGCGCCGAAGACGAATGCTATGGGGATCTGTACCAGTTGGAACAGCCGAAACCGACGTCGAAGAATCAGTATCTGCAGTAGCACGAAGGTGAGGTTCATCAGCGCTGTAAACGTGCCGAGTGAAAATGGGGTCGCCGCGTCCATGACAGCAGGGAAGGTCGAGATGGGAGCGGTGCCAAGTTGCCCGTGCACGCTTAGTGCGATGCCGATGGACATGACGAACACACCGAGCAGAAAAACCAGCCAACGCTGTACTACGCTCGCTGGTTTCGGCATCTCGTCGCGCACCCGCGCCTCCTCGCATTCAGGTCTAGCGTCGGTGCCAGACTCACTGTATTGTAGCGCCACTATTCTGCGGTACTGCCCGTGAGTGCCCGCTGTGGTGCGGCATCGGCGACGTTACGGGCATATTCCATCGACTGGTTGTAGGTGGTAATGGCCTGAACCCATTCATCGTCATCGGTCAAGTCCCCGGCACTCTCACACAGGTACACGCCCGCGGTTAACACTGCATCATCGATCTGTTGTGGATCGAGCTGCCCGTCGAGATTGCCATCGACCGCATAGGTTTCCCACGTCTCGGGCAAAAATTGCATGGGCACCACGGCTCGGTCCCACTGCTCGTCGTTGTCGATTTCCCCTTGGTCGGTGTCGGCGACTTCCGCGATGCCTTCACTGCCGTCCAGCACCGGGCCGGTAATTGCAGGTTCAGCAACTCCGGCACCATCCAGGCCACTGTCATCAATACTTGCGTGCGAGGTCTCGACGGAGCCAATGCCCGCCAGGGTGTTCCAACCAAGCTGACATTCGGGGCGCGTTTCTGCGATCCGCAAGGCCGCGCCGGCGTAAGCGGACATGGCACGCTGCGGGATGGCGTACTCCGTGGCAGTTGCCTCTACCCATGTTGAATCAGCCAGCTGCGCGATAGGCACGTCTTCGGTCGACTCACTATGGGCTTCGGCGGCCACAGCCTCCAGGTTGGGTGGTGCTTCCGGTGGCCCCGGATCGTGTTCGGCCTCGTTCGACGAACAGCTCGCCAGGAGTAGTCCAACGATGACCGCGCCAACGCTCCGACCTGCAGTGGCGCTGAGCTTGCGGTGGGATGTCATCACAGGCGCCTCCTTTCATGGTTTCTAACATAGACCATCAACGCGGGTATTTCCTGAGCAAAAACGGTTACCCTAAAGGATGTGACCTCACCGAAAATTCCTGCCGCTTCAGCTTCGACCGGACTGCTGATCATTTTGTTGTGCGCGATGGGCGCGGGGCCACTGTTCAATTACGGCGTTTCAGTGTCGTCCGCGCTCATTATCGAACAGCTGGGCATCACCGCAGGCCAGATTGGTTTTATTGTCACCGTCGTCTTTGCTGCGGCCGCCGTCTCCAGTATTTGGTTGGGCAATCTGGCCGATAAAATCAGTGTTCGACGTCAAATGGTGTTGATCTTTCTCGGCACCGCCCTCGCACTGGCCGTTGCCGCGTTTGCTGAGAGTTATTGGTTGCTGCTTGTGGCCGCGGTACTGGCTGGCCCGGCGCAGTCGATCTCGAATCCGACCACCAACCGGGTCATCATGCGTGCCGTGCCACTTGAAAAACGGACCGGCTGGATCGGTGTCAAGCAATCCGGTGTTCAAGCCTCCCAATTATTTTCCGGGCTGTTCTTCCCCGCGGTCGCACTCGCGCTGGGATGGACCGGAGCAGCACTGGGTGGGGCGCTCGTGTGCATCCTGCTGTGGCTGGTTTCCCTGAAATATGTGCCATCGTCAGCCCAGTTGGCTCGGCGACACGAAGCTGCACCGGAGCCGGAACCAGCCGAGGTCACGGTAGACACCGGCAAAATTTCGACGGTTGAGTCCAAAGAATCATTGCCCACCGTGGTCTACTTCTTTGCGGCAATTGCGATGTTATCCGGCATGGGCATGCAGGCAACCAACGTGTATCTGCCATTGTTTGCCGTCCAGGAGCTCGATTTTTCGTTGGTCCTCGGCGGCGCGGCCGCTGCGGCGTCCGGCATTATCGGTGTGGTCTCACGCATTGCGTGGAGTCGCCGGATGCAGGCCGGTGCCGAACCATCCCGCTTACTCATGCTTATCAGCGGTGGCGCGCTGCTTGGTGTATTGGCGTTTCTCGGGGCAGCGCTTTGGCAACAGCCCGCACTCGTGTGGACAGGTGCCGCACTTCACGGCATCACCGTGTTCGGCGCCAATGTCGTGATCAACGCAGGTCTCCTTCGGGTGGTGCCCGCACATAAGATCGGTGCGGCCTCCGGACTAAACTCGATGGGCATGTACACCGGTTTCGCGCTGGGACCGCTCATTATGGGGTTGCTTCAGGATATGACGCATTCATTTATGGCAGGCTGGCTGTTCGTAGGCTTGTCCTACCTACTGTGTGGAGCGGTCACCATCGCCCTGTACCGCCGCACACTTCGGAAGGAGAACCGATCATGATCACCAGAACCGCCCACGCTCCTCGATGGGCACGCGCGATGATGCTGCTAATTCCAGCACTCTGGATGGGGCTGATCATCGGCATCTCCGGTATCGAAGCCCCGTTGAAATTCACGGCACCCGGCATCACCATTCCGCTGGGGCTCGGCATCGGCCGTCGCGTCTTCTTCGCTATGAACATCGTCGAAGTGCTTTTGGGCATCGCGTTATTGGTCGCGCTGATCACGCTGCGGCGAAACCATCGATTCCAAGCGCTGCCCTACTTTGCCAAAATCCAGCGCTACAGTGCCATCGCTCTTGCCGTGCTGGTTGTCAAAACCGTCGTCATTCGTCCACTGTTGGCCTCACACACCGACGCCGTACTGGGTGGCACTTCCGACGGCGGCTCCACGACCCACTACTTTTATATCGCGGCCGAACTCATCCTGTTCGTAGTGCTGGTCATGCTGGTGCTCACCGCGGTGCGCGGGCTGTTAGCTCCAACAAATTCCGTGGAGCCTCTCCTGACCGACGACGGCAATGCATCTTCGACGACGCCGACAGAGCACTGATCAACACCTCAGGCACCGGTCAGACTGAACAGCCCTGCCATCAAGGCACCCGTGACAACCGCGTACAGAGTGATGGCGATGGCATGCCACACGATGACACCGGTTCGGGAGCTCCCAAAAGACACGAGTGCGACCGCGATGAAATGCGTGGGGACAAAGAGCATGCCGAACAGCGTGACACCGGGAATACCGTAGCGATCGAATAGTCGGCGCACGCACTCGCGGCGGCTATTTTCAGCTGCCGGCTCCTGAGTCTCTGCACCGGCTTTTCGGGCAATGACCGCGTCACGGGTGCTCCCGGAGATCAGGGTAATGAGCGCGACAATGGCGACGTTGCCGATGATTGCCATCACGACGGCAGCCCAAATCGGGATACCGGCAATGGACCCAATCACCACGGCACCGTAGTTTTCGACAAACGGTACCATGGCAGCCAGCGCGACACCGAGAAATTGGATAGCTTCTGGCAGGCCGAGGACAAAACCTTGAAGTGATTCGAGTAAGTTCATACCTTCTAGTGTTCCGTGGATTGCGTGATCGCAGTAGTGAGGTTCAGTCATGTCTTCTGATGACAATCACCAGTCGCTATCATGACAGTTGTCATGGTTCTACACTGATGGTGTGAGTACCTCATCGTCGAAATTGCGCCCGACCGGCCAGATGCCGGTGAGCTCTGCTGCTGCAGAACAGCCGAATCCAGCAGGCCGTGATATAAACATTACGTGGTGGTATACGTTTCTCAGCGTTGCGGGCATGTCCGTGTTCCTGTTGGGTATTGCCTCCGTAGCTTCTGTGGCATTAATTTCATCACTTGATGGTCCCACCTGGCAGTCCGTGGTGGTGCTTGGGCTGTATATCAGCAGTGCTGTCCCATGTGTATACGCTTCCTGGTTGCTTCGAGACCACTATGGTTTCGGTTGGCCAGCATTTCGCGTCACCGCAGCCCTGCTCGCGGTACCGGCGCTGTGCTGGGTCGTGACGGTGTTTATCCCGGGCGCCACGCTCTACGGCGCAATACCATTGTGGATGATGCTCAGCATCATGCTGGCACTGCTGAGATCTCGCCAACGACTCCTGGTACTGGCCATTGGGGTCCTGCTGCTCATATTGCACGGTGTGTTGAACCCCGGTACAGCCGCCTTCTTCAACGCCCAATTTTTGATCAGTCTCGTCTTCTACGTCGTGCTGACCCCGTCGACCTTCGTGTTTTCTGCCTGGTTCTGGCGCCTGATCGTCCGACTCGATGAAGCACGGACTGTTAGCGGTCAACTCGCGGTTGCCAGAGAACGGTTACGGTTCGCCTCTGACCTGCACGATATTCAAGGTCACCATCTCCAAGTCATCGCGTTGAAGGCCGAACTGGCCGATCGATTCTTGGCTTCTGACACAGCCCAGCACCAGCAGGCTGCACAAGATGCAATTCGTGAGGTTCGGTCTGTGGCAGAGCAGGCACAGTTGGAAACCCGCCAACTCGTCCGAGATCTCCGCGTCGTCTCATTGAGCGACGAACTGGAAAATGCCAAAGACGTACTGGAAGCGGCCGGCGTGACGACCACAGTGCATGCTGATGAGCCCGCGGTAGACAGCCGCATCAAGGAGTCGAATAGATTGCTGGGCTTCTGGTCCGTGAGGCCACGACGAATATTCTGCGGCACGCTCAGGCCCACCACGTGACCATTGAGCTCACCACCGATGACGCTCTGCATCTGAAGATTCGCAACGATGGCGCAGCCAGGCCATCCGAGCCGACTGAACATACCCAGGGCACCGGGCTCGATGGGTTACGCACACGCTTTGAACAAGCTGGAGGCGCGTTGCACACTGATCAGGAGCAGAATATGTTTACACTGCACGCGATACTCCCACACGTTGTTGAGGATGCCACCTGATGATCCGCGTTCTAATCGCCGATGACGAGACGATGATCCGCACCGCTATGGAAACACTGTTGGGCATGGAGGACGATATTGAGGTACTCCCCGGAGTGGAAGATGGTCGTGCCGCGGTGGAGGCTGCACAACAGCTCAACCCTGATGTGTGCGTCTTAGATTTGGAGATGCCCGGACTCGACGGTGTGGAAGCCGCCAGAGAAATTTCTCGAACGGTCGCAACCAAAGTTGTGATCTGTACCCGGCATGCACGCCCCGGAGTGTTGCGCCGAGCATTGGCCGAAAAGGTATCGGGTTTCGTCCCGAAATCGACCCCGGTGGAACGGCTAGCCGATGTGCTCCGCGAGGTAATGACCGGACGGCGCTATGTGGATCCAGATATTGCTGCCACCGCATTATCCGCGACGCAATGTCCTTTGACCGACCGTGAGCTGGATGTACTGCGCGCCGGTCGTGATGCCGCATCGGTCGCGCACATCGCCGAACACTTGAGCCTGGCACACGGCACCGTGCGAAATTACCTCTCGACGGCTATGCAAAAACTCGGAGTCAATACTCGCGCCGAGGCTTCGCAATATGCCTGGGAGCAGGGGTGGATTTAGCCCGCGGTTGCTTCGTCACGTGGCAATAAGCGGCGCACGGCATCGTTGAACGTGATAATACCGCGGAAGTGGCCTGCGTCATCGACCACGACGGCAAGCTGCTCGCTTGACCGGCGCATCTGCGCCATGGCTTCGTGGACTGGAGTTCCTACGGGCACGACGAAGGCCGCGCGACCAAGCGCATCAACGGTACGTTCTGCGGGTTCCAGTAGTGTGTCACGAACGTGGATCACCCCCGGTGCGTCGTCGCCGTTATTGACGAGAATACGCATGTGCCCTGATCGGCGTGCAGCGTGTTGCAGGTCAGCGACGGTCTGGCCCGCGGTGACTTGTGCGGGCGGATTGTCAGGGGCGATGAGATCTTCCACCTGCAGTGTTTCCAGTTCGAGCGCGCCAGAGATCGGGGCGCCGACCTTGTCTTCCAATGCTCCGACGTTGGCTGAGTGTTCGACGAGTCGGCGGATGGTTGCGGCGTCTCGGCCACCCACTGCGGCCCGGTCTACGGGTTCAACACCGGAGGCTGCCACGAGACGGTTGGCAATCGAGTTGATCCAGCGTAATAGTGGAGCAAACACTTTGACAAAGCCACGTGCTGGCAAACCGATGGTGAGTGCCGCGCGCTCGGGGTGGGCGATGGCCCAGGATTTAGGGGCCATCTCACCGACGACCAGGTGCAAGAAGGTGACGATCAGCAGCGACAGCACAAACGATGCACCGCCTGTCAGCCAACCTGGCAACCCAGTGGCCTGCAAAGGTACCGAGAGCCAAGCATCGACTGCCGGTTTGGTAATCGCCCCCAGAGCAAAGGTACACGCGGTGATGCCCAGTTGTGCCCCGGCTAGCATCATGGTCAGTTCGTTGATGCCCCGCAGTGCAGCTCGGGCAGACTTACTCGTGACGGCTTTATCTTCCAGTCGGTGAGAGCGCGCGCCTAGCAGGGCGAACTCAATGATCACGAAGAACGCGCTGAGGCCAATGATGGCGATCGTGACGAGCAAAACGATCCACGGATTCGTCATTTCTGGACCTCCTCCTGCGACGTAGCGTCATCACTGACGGACTCCAGCGACATTTCAACCAGTGTGGGCACTCGTTTATCCAGGCCTAGCACGCTGACATGAAGGTATCGGGCCAAGGGTTCATCACGAATGAGATCCGAAGGCATCTGCGGTAGTTCCATCCGAATAGATTGGTCAACTTTTGGCAGATCTTGCAGGTAGGCGATGAGCATGCCGGCAACCGTTTCGTAGTCACCACGGGGCAGACGCTGGCCAATCTCACGTTCTACCTCATCGATTGGTAGATCGCCGGCAACTTTCCATGTTTGGCTCCCCTGGGGTTCGATTGTTGTGGGGATCTCGACGTCGTGTTCGTCTGTGAGTTCACCGGCGACTTCTTCGGCGAGATCTTCGATCGTCAGAATTCCTGCCAAACCACCGTATTCATCGATGACGCAGGCAAATTCCTCTTCGGCTTCCAAGAGCCGCTCTAGGGCTTGGGGCAACATCATGACCATGGGCACAATGACCGGGTCTCGCATGATGGTGACGACCGGTTCATCCGGTGTCGACGATGAGCCCAGTACATCGAGCAGGTGTACCACTCCGATGGGTTCATCATCTTCGCCCAGTACCGCATACCGTGTGTGTGCCACTGCCATTCTGGCGCGGACCTCGCCGATGGTCGTATCCGAATCGACGGTGTCGGTCTTGGCCCACGGCACCATCGCGTGCTCCACGTCGCGCTGTGGGAAGTCGATAATGCGATCCAGCATCAGCGACAGGTGGTCTTCCAAATGTCCGGATTCCCGAGAGTCAGACACGATGTGTTGGAGGTCGCTGGCGTTGGCGCTACTATCGAGGTCTTCGACGGGTTGGATGCGCAAAAGCCGGAGCAAGCCGTTGGCGGCATGATCGAAGATGGTGATGAGCCATCCGAAGATGCCTAGGTAAATATTTGTGGATCTGGCTAGCCCCCGCGCCAGGGGTCCGGGGTTGGCGATGGCCAGGTTCTTTGGGTAGAGCTCCCCGAAGATCATCTGGACCACGGTTGAGAGCCCGAGAGCCACCACCGTACCGATCGAAATGCTGACGGCTGGTGGCACACCGACGCCGCCGAGCAATGTCCCCAGGCTCTGACCGACCAGCGGTTCGGCGACATAACCGACCAGCAGGCCGGTCACCGTGATTCCCAGTTGGGCCCCAGAGAGCATAAATGAGGTCCGGCGGGTGACTTTTAACGCCTGCTTAGCTGATGCATCGCCCTCGTCTGCTTGCGCGGTGAGCTGTGCCCGGTCCACAGACATATACGCGAATTCTTGGGCGACAAAGTAGCCGTTGGCTGCGATGATCACCAGGATCACAACAATGCCAAGCAACAGAAGCAGCACGGGGGTCAGCATGGCTCCATGCTAGAGCATAAACAGGGTAGATTGTCACGCCTTGTCTGGCTCGGACGGGACAGTCCTCAGCAGGTCTTGCCAACTCAAACCCTCGAGACGGTAGAAGTCTTTTCCGGTGTGCCCGCCGTTAAGAAATTCGCGTTGGTACTGGGCCAGCAGTTCGTCGATTACATCGGGGACGGTCACCCCGGCTGCGGCGTCCTCGGCTGCACCTGCCGTCCGTGAATCAAAGTCGAGCCCGAGTGCCGAATACACATCGGTCAGCACATCGCGAACGGCCTGGCCGTTTTCAACCACTAGACTCGTGGAGAACAACCATGCGCCCTTCACGACGCGTTGTGCGCTCCCGGCGATTTTGATGCGATGATTGTCGTCCAACACCGCGTGCACCGAATATTCTCCGGCGCAGTATTCGCCGGGGATTTCGCCGACTGCTGCGTTCACGCCCAAGTGCTGCAATGTGCTGGTGAACAGTTCACCGAAATATTCGAACCGCTGCCGAAACCCAAACATCGCGTCTTCTTCGGGCTGGATATGGTCGATGACCAGCGAACCAGGATGATACGCTGCGGCTCGACCGCCAACTTTGCGAACCATCGGGGCAAAACCGTGCTGGGTGCTGTGTTGAACAGCCTTATCGTAGCCGTCCATACGGGTGTCTTGCTGACCGAATGACACCGTGGGCTCCGGACGGTAGATCCGCACGATGGGCCCGCTCAGCACACCGTGCTGCACCGCGCGCAGCAGGGTGGTCGAATACGCCAGGTCTTCTGCCACGCCTAAGCTAGCATTCTGTTCAACCCAGGTCAGTGATGTCACGTGCTGTTCTTTCTGTTATACCTGGACGATCCCCATCAAGACTGCCACCAGCAGCAGCGCGACACTGAAGCCCCACATGATGACGAACGAGTAGCGGATGTGTTTACCGATGTCGGCTTCGGCCAGGCCCATGGCTAACCAGACGGCGGGCGCAAATGGGCTCACGAAGGTACCGATCACGTTACCAATGACAAGCGCGAAAGCGGTGGACGACGCAGCAACCCCAAACTCACCAGCCGTGGCTTCCACCAGTGGCAGCACGGAGAAGTAGTAGGCATCGGTCGATGTCAACATATCCAGTGGCACACCGAAGAACCCAACAATGAGGTGTAGGTATTGGCCGACAGATTCTGGAATGATCTGCAGCATCGCAAGCGCCACGTTTTCTAACATGCCGGATTCATTGAGCACACCGAGGAACACCGCGGCTGCAATGATGACCGAGGCCATCATGAGTGCGTTTGGTGCATGAGCTTTCATACGGTCCATCTGTAATTTTGCCGAGTTGAAGTTCATCGGCAACAGCACGGCGACACCCAGCACAAAGCTCAGGGCTGGCTCCAGCCAACCGGCGAGCATCGTGGCGAGCACGGCAATGACCACCACGATGTTCAACCAGTAGATGACCTTATTGGCGTTGATTTTGCCTTCTAAGTCTTTGCGCTCTTCCTTCTGGCGGGCAGTAAAGTCATCGGCGATCTGCGAGACGTCCACATTGCCTGTCGAGGTCACGAGACCGGCTCCGACCTTGGCGTTGATCCGACGGATTTCACGCAGCCCCAACAGCACAGCGAGGGCCAACAACATGAGCAAACCGGCACCCTGTAGCGGGACGAGTTGCTGGTACATTTCCCCGGGTTCTTCACCGATCACCGAAGCGGCCCGGATCAACGGCCCACCCCAGGGCACCATGTTCATGATCGAGGCCGACAAGCTCACCAGCAGCAAGAGGAGATATTTACTCATATTCAGGGCTTGATACAGCGGAAGCAACGCGGGAATAGTAAGCAGGAAGGTGGTTGCGCCCGCACCGTCGAGGTGTGCCAGAGCACCGATGAGCACGGTGCCAATCGCGACCAGTAGGACCCGGCCCCGCGTCAACAGAATGAGCCTTCGAATGACCGGATCAAAGAGTCCAGCATCAGATAATATCCCGAAGAATATGATGGCGAAGATAAACATCACCACCACGCTCATCACCTGGTCCATACCAGAGCTAAAGAACGTCTGGAGCTCCTCGAAGCCGTAACCTAACACAAGGGCACCCACGGTGGGCACCAGTGCCATAGCGACAACGGGTGAGACTTTGCCCCAGATAAGCAAACCAACGGTGGCACCGATAATTGCCAGACCAGCGATGGTGAGCACCAGATCAGGTTCGGTCATGGAAGGTATTTCCCTTCGATGTGAGGGCATCACGACACGACAATGCAGCTCGCGATGCGTCCAGATGAAAGATTGCTCGGTACAGACTAGAGGTACAAGCTGAGCAAACTGCCGAGGTGACGCACATTCACTACACGGCCGAAAAACTCACGCCCACTTTTCAGCCGGTTCTGCTATAAGTGGTCAGGTGTTTGACGAATTATGGGAACGTGCAACCGGTGTGCAACCACCGCTGCCCGATATCTGGGTGTTGGTCGCCGGTCTTGCCGCGCTGTTGTTGACCTGGTCGCCGCTTGGATACCGAGTGGTTCGACACCTGGCCACCCTCTTGCATGAAGCAGGCCACGCCCTAGTCGCGGTCTTTGTTGGTCGGCGCCTGAGCGGTATCCGTTTGCACTCCGACACCTCGGGTTTGACGGTGTCCCGCGGCAAACCCCGCGGCCCGGGGATGATCGCCACCCTCATGGCAGGCTATCCCGCACCGGCGATCGTGGGCTTGGCCAGCGCATGGCTGGTGAGCCATGGCTATGCTGCCGGTACGCTGTGGGCACTGGTCGTGTTGTGTGCCCTGATGTTGCTGCTGATACGAAATCTCTACGGGCTGTGGGTTGTGCTCGTTACCGGTGTGGGCGTCGCAGCATTGTCCTGGACTGCCACACCAGAGATCTTGTCGATCGCGGCATATATCCTGGCCTGGTCCCTATTGTTCGTGGCGCCGCGTGCCGTCGTGGAGTTGCAACGCAGTCGACGCTGCAAGCGGAGTCGCGGCAGAAGCGACGCCGATCAGCTCGCGGGGCTCACCCATCTGTCGAGTGGCATCTGGATTGGGCTCTTTTGGCTCATCACCATGGCGTGTTTAGTCGGCGGGGGTTGGCTGCTGTTGGGCAGTGTGTGAAACCTTGGCCCGGTGGGTTTTGATCCAACCGTCAATGGTGTCCCAGAGACAGATGATGGCGATACCAAAGCCAAAGACGACGGCAAGCGTGTAGAGCGTATCGTCGTTGAGCCCATTATTCACCGCAAGGCCTAGGAGTTGCTCACTGAACAGTTCTCCGGGTGCCAATAGACTGATGACCCAGCTGAAGAAGAGCACACTCAACGCAGTGTTAACGATCGCCAGCGTGGTGCTCCACCCCCGACGCACGTAGAGGACGACCGCAAAGCCGATTTCGAGGCCGACCAGCGCCAACAGTCCGAGCATTGCCCAGGGCCATAGATCAGGGTTCAGGATAGGAACGGCTTCTTCATTGATGCGAATAAAACCGGGGATTTGATCCCAGATCAAGGCAACCAGCACGAGGCCAAGGAACACGAGCGAGGCGATCAAATCAGAGCCTCCCGGGTGTTCTTCTCGCGGTTCCGGGAGCTGGTCGACGTCCCAGGTGATGCCGGTATCAGTCCCCGAACGCTCGATGATGGCAAAGACCAGGGTCACCCAGAAACACACGTGTAGCGTGGCCGTAATGGTGGCCGGTATAGCTGCACCGAGCACATCGCCAAAGGAACTGCCTGCGAGCACCTGCGCGACGGCGGCCACCACGAAGACTGTTGCCGGCACGATGAACAGCAGCAGCTTCAACAGATGCCACCACTGCAGATATACCCGTGGACCAATCAACTGTAATGGTCGCTCGGTGTATCCCGCGGCGAGCACCGCGGGGTCCCCGAGGTCGGTGAGCACCTCGCGTTCAGCTGTTGCACGATCTTCACCTTGGGCCATGCGTGCGTCGATGGCGTCTGCAATCGACGCCTCGAGTTCTGGCCGGACTTCAGCCTGCAATTCTGTCGGGAGATCTTTGACGGTTGCTGCGATATAACGTTCAGGAAGTGGAGTAGTCATGTCAGTTCTTCTCATCGGTGAGGGGATCTTCAGGCAAGGAGTCGATTGCGTCGGTGAGCTTTGTCCATTCGGTGCGCATAGCCTCGGCGAGCTGGAGCCCGTCGCGCGAAGTCTGGTAAAACTTTCGCGGACGCGATTCATCAGTATTCCAATGGCTGGTCAAATGCCCTTGCTTCTCCAAACGACGCAACAGTGGGTAGAGCGTGTTCGCTTCGGTATCGAACCCGGTGCGCTGCAGATCCTCGAGCAGCCCGTAGCCATACCCCGGGGTGCGCAACAACTGCAAACATGCCAGCACGACAGTACCGCGCCGGAGTTCCTGCAGGTGGGTTTCAAAAGCTTCAGCCATATGCAACACGATACTGTGCAACACACACTATAGTCAATGACGCACCTAAGGACGGGTGTAGTCTTCTGTGTCTTGCGGTGTCCTAGCTGAGCTGTTGTGCTAACTGGCGCAGTGCGTCGCGACCGACCAGATCGGTTGCGAGCAACGGTACCGTGTCGATGGGTACCCTGGGCAGCTCTGCGCGCAAGGACTGCACGTGGTGATCTTCTTGGACTCGCCGCGAGGCGAGAAAGTCGCCCGCGTCGGTAGGTGACAGACGGTTGACCACAAAACCTCCGACGTCGACGCCGGTTTCGCGTAGGTCTGCATACAGTTCAACGGTTTCCAGTACCGGCACCCGTTCTGGAATCAGTACAATCACAAAACTGGTGAGTTTGGCGTCGGTGAGCACGTTGCGCATCATCTCGAAGCGGTTCTTGCGGCGCAACAGCATCTGGCGGATCCGCCGATCACGACTTTCCCCGGATGCGGATTGTGGATCATCATGATTGTCCAAAGCTCGAATAGCCGCACCGAATTTTTCCGCCTTGGTACGGCGATTGAGGGCTCTTCCGGTTTAAGGGTGGGGTTGGTGGTCTAGGCCGCCTGCGATCAGCAACATTCTGAGTCGGTAGTTGTGGGGGTTTCGGAAGCCGCGGGCCACCCGGCGGTGCAGTTCGATCAGACCGTTA
>JABXHI010000040.1 GCA_013393415.1 Micrococcaceae bacterium | reverse complement strand
GTCTTTCTCTGAAATATTTGGTTTGCTTGGTCGCTACCAATATTTTCGGAAGACCCCGACACCTTCCACCACCTTCACCCCCGGCGTGTCTTAAACCCTCACCCCACCCTTAAACCGGAAGAGCCCGTTTGACGCTGTGGAGGAGACATATGGCAAGCGATCAATACCCTCACGACAACCGATGGGGAGGGCATCAACCTGAGTCAAACGGTTGGCCTGGGCAGCCTGTATCGAACGAAGAACAGCCGACTGAAGCGATGCCTCCGCAAAACCAGTGGCATGACCCGCAGTGGGCCAGTCCTGGACAGAACCCTGGGGCCCAAGATCAGGGATTCTACGGGTGGCAAGGTCAAAGCGATCAGCCATGGCAAACACAAGGTGAGCCTTCTTGGCCCTCTGGCGCCCAGGCATCGTGGCAAACGCCCAGCGACCAGCCGTGGCAGGGTCAAGCGAATCCTTCATGGCAGGGGCAAACGGGCCACTACTATGACCCGAACCAGCAGTATTTCGATCCACAGCATCCGCAAGCATGGCCACAGGGAGCTCAGATGCCTGGCGGGGGGCCACCGTCGAAACCACTGTTTAAACGCTGGTGGTTCTGGGCCATTCTTGGGCTCATCATCGCAGGAATTATCGCGATCATTATCGTGCTGTGGCCATCGGGTGACGAAGGAGACGACAACGGTGATACCCCGGCGCCAACGCCGACAGCACCGGTCGAGCCCACCGAACCGAGCGAGCCAGAAGAAGAGCCGGAACCAGCGCCGATTGAAGAAGGCAATAGCGGTGGCCAAGACGAAGGCGGCGCGGAGGATAACGGTAGTGGCGCATTGCAATCGGCCCAGGAACGAATTGACGCTGGATATTCTTATTATGGTCCGGACAGCCTGCGCACCCTGTTGGAAAGTGAAGGTTACTCAGATGGCGAGATCGACTCGGCCCTGCAGGATCTTGAGGTCAACTGGGAGGACCAGGCTGCGGGCATGGTCGAACAACTGACTGACAGCGAATACGGCGGCTATTCCGAGTCTGGTTTGCGAGAATCGCTGGAATACTCTGGATTCGAATCAACGCAAATCGATGACGCAGTTAGTAATGCCGACATTGATTACAACGAACAAGCAGTCAAAACGCTGGAGTCATACCAACGGACATTCGACGATTCCTCTGAAGAAGAGACACGAAACTACTTGGAATTCTCGGGATTCAGTACCGAACAAATCGATTACGCATTGGATAATGTCGGCTGACGAAACCAGCCGTTTGTCCAGTGTTTCCCTCCGGTCTTAGGCAGTGTTTTCTGCTGTGACCGGAGGGGTTTGTCGTACCTGGAAAAGTGTGGGATTCTGATACAGTATTTCCGTTATCGGATCCTTAGCTCAGCTGGTTAGAGCGTTCGCTTCACACGCGAGAGGTCGCTGGTTCGAGTCCAGTAGGATCCACTATTTCCCGGGAGGTGTGGCCCGGGTTTTTTGCTTGGAAGGGAGGGCAAGGTTGTCGAACGAACAACGCGGCGAAAATACAGTTGATGACACAACAGCATTACCACCAACCGATGATGTCACAGCTGAAACATCCGAAGAAGAGGGAACCGAACCGCCGCCCGATGCTGGCATTATGCCGGTGGTTCGCCCAGCCGTAACCCTGCCAAACCCCGATGTTGAGGCCCGGCAGGTTGCCCCACAGGTCACCGAACCCGAAACAACACCACAAGAGCCCGTCGCGACCTCGGTCCTAGCCAGCGGTGACGAACCCGAAACCGTGCCTCCGCTGCGTGATCTTCCCAACGAGGAAGAAGAAGCGGCGTACGTCCAGGAAAAGACTGATCCAGATACGCGCAAGTTTCCGGCGCTTACCACCTGGCGTCAAGCGTTTCTGGGCGACCGTCAGAAGCAAAAGCAAGCGGAGAAAAACGCCGGTCGGACAAGTTACGCGGAAGATTATGCCCCGCAGGCCGAAGCCCTGCCAACCCAAGCGATTCGTCTCGTTGACCGGCTGCACGACTCTCCGTACCAGCTGACGGGGGAACGCTACAAGGCGGTCGCCGAGGCAAAAGATGCCCACAACATCATGTTGTTAGCTCTGAAGCTGGGCGAAACCATGTTCCGATTTGGCGCCGGCGCCTTGGAAGTCGAGACGTCCATCATCGTGGTCACCCAGGCCTACGGCGTGTATGACGTCGAAGTGGACATTACCAACCAGTCTATTTCGTTGAACTTTGCACCGGCAGGTGATCCGCCTGCCTCATATCAACGGGTGGTCCGTTCTTGGGGCTCGGACTTTGCTGGATTGGCAGATCTGCACGAACTGGTATCTGGCATTGCTGCAGGCGAGGTTGCACGAGATGACGCGCAAGCACAGTTGGCTGCTATCCGGCATCGCAAGAAGACGTTTCCTGCCTGGGTGACGTTCGTCGCGAACGGTGTTTGGGCTACCGCATTCGTGCTGTTTATCGGCGGCTCGTGGTTTTCAGCGCTGCTGAGCTTGGGGGCCTCAGCGTTGAGTATGGCTACCGTCTATGTCATGGGTCGTTGGCGCGCGCCCGATGTCTTTGCCACTATGGCCGGTGGTGTCATGGCAACCGCTCTGGCGTTCGGTCTGTATTGGTTGGATATTTTCCGAGATCCGGCTTTGATGATCGCAGCGTCGTTGATTCTGCTGGTGCCAAGCCTGCGGGTCGTCTCGGCGGTCCAAGACGGTATCAACGGTTTTCCCATTACCTCGGCGGGCCGGATCGTCTCGTCGATGCTGACGTATGTCGGCTTGGTCGCTGGCATCGTCGTCGGCATCGTGGTCTTAGCCATGTTGGGCGCGCCCGAAATCGATATTACACAGCTCCCGAACTACCAGTATCCGTATTGGTTGGTCGCGATATTCGTCGCGGTGGCTGCCATGGGCAACGCGATTGCCGGGCAGACGCGGTTGCGACTTATTTTGCCAACCGCCGTGGTATCCGTCATCGGGTACTTGGTCTACATTGGGGCGATCGAAATCGGGTTCGGCCCGAGTCTTGCGCCGGCCGCAGCAGCAGTCGTCCTGGGCTTTTTCGCGAGGATCGTAGCGTTGAGTTTGCGTGCACCTCAGCTGGTGGTTGCGGTACCGGCCAGTATTTTCTTACTGCCGGGGCTGATGATTTTCCGGGCAATGTACCAGATGGGCTACAACGTCGATATGATGTCCGACGGCGTTTCCGTGCTGCTCCAGGCCACGATCATCATTCTCGCGATGACGACCGGGCTGGTTCTGGGTGACTCCTTGGCGCGGCCACTGACCGCCGGTTTGAAAGCCAACGAGCGTCGTCGCATCGGACGTGCTTAGTCAAACAAGTTGGGCTGTTGGGTCGTCGACGACGGTGTTTCTGTGGCCCAATCAATGGGCTCCATCCCCAGGCCCGTCAGGAACGCGTTGGTGCGTGAAAACGGTTTGGAACCAAAGAAGCCTCGCCTGGCCGAAAGCGGTGAGGGATGTGGAGATTCAATCACCAATGTGTTGGAGGCCGTGAACATCGGTGCCAACGATCTGGCCTGGGCACCCCACAAAATGACCGCCAGGGGAGTGCTACGGACCGCCAACGCTTGCACCACGGCCTCTGTCACTGCCTCCCAACCAAGCTTGCGGTGGGAGCCGGCCGCGTGAGCCGTGACCGTCAGGACCCGATTGAGTAAGAACACACCCTGGGCTTCCCACGCGCTCAAATCCCCGGATGCCGCGGGTGGGATACCCAGATCATCCTGGCGTTCGGTGAAAATATTCGTCAGAGACCTTGCGATGGGTCGCACATCCGGTGCTAGCGCAAAACTCAAGCCCACCGCGTGGCCCGGAGTTGGATAGGGGTCTTGACCAACGACGAGTACTTTGACCGCAGGCAGCGGCATGCGAAACACGCGCAATACCTGTTCGGGCGGGGGCTCAATGCGCTCGCCGTCAGCTCTGCGCGCTTGTATCTGGCGCATCAGCTGGTGCAGCTGCTCCTCGACTGGTGCCAGAACGGGGTACCAGGAAGCGTCAATGTCAGGCCAAGCAGAAAAGGTCATGGGGTTAGCCTAACCAATAGCTGCCCGTGGGGTAGTTTAGACTGGTGGTCGATGATTGGACCTGAAAGGGGATGCATGGCAGCGCTGACTGCAACTGAACAGCACATGCTGGAGTTCGAGAAACGTTCTTGGCACTATGCTGGAGCAAAAGATCGGGATATTTCCGATACTTTTGGTCTGACACCAACGCGGTATTATCAAAAGCTTGCTCGTCTGATCACTACCGAACGCGCCTATGCTTATAACCCCATGCTGATTGATCGTTTACTCAACTCACGTTCCACCGTGCAGCGGACAGAAGGTGTTGCATAGTGAGCCACAACTCCACTGAAGAGCAGCAGTACCCACGGGATCGCTTTGACGACGTTGAACCGTATTCAACGCAACAGGGAGCTCATCGTAAAGAATTCGCCGCGCCCAAAGGGGCCGGGCAGCTCAACGCCATCATCATTGCCGGTGGTGTCGCCCTGGCCATCGGGGTCGGCTCTTTCCTCTGGTTGCAACCGAGCGACCCGCTGAATCAAGCGGGTTCGGCCTCGGAGGAAACTGCTAGCGAGCAGGTTGAAGATGAGCCACAGGACGTCGACGAAACCAATGAGCCCGAGGCCATCGAAGAACCAGAACCAACTGAGGCGCCCGAAACCGTTGACCTGGATCAGCCTGACGAGGCGGAAGAGACGGCCCAACCCGATGTCGAGGAAACTGAGGAGCCCGAGACTGCTGACGAGGTTGATTACGAGGAGCCAATCGGTGTCTACAACGCGTCGACAATTCAAGGGTATGCGTCTTCGGTGGCCCAAGAATTGGGCGGCGCCGGATTTAACGTGCCCGTGGCGGACAACTGGACCGGTTCGATACCGTCCACAACCACCGTGTATTTCTCTACGAACGAGGCAACGGCCATTGCTGTCGCTGAAGAACTTGGTGCTACAGCAGTATATGAGCCGTCAGTCGACGGGGTGCTCGTTGTCTTAACAGAGAACTAACAATTCTTTAGCCACTTGCACTCAAGTGCCCCGAGTGCTAAAACTAGTGTTAGCACTCTCTGGACGCGACTGCCAAAGTCGGTTCGGAGAGCTTACCTCACCATAAGATGAAATCTTTGTACCGCCACCCGGTTAGGTGCACTGGTTTGCCGTCGCGGGCACTTTGGTGCAGGTGTGGAATCTACTCGTCCCGAAAGGACCGTGCAGTATATGGCGAAGACCATTGCATAT
>JABXHI010000004.1 GCA_013393415.1 Micrococcaceae bacterium | reverse complement strand
ATAGCATCTCAGAGGTGCGTCTTTCTGACTTGGAATAGTGGTCTCAACACTCACTATTTTCCCACGTCAAAGACGCACCTCCACGTTAAAACGCCGTAACCACACCCAACTCATCGGTGGATCAAGGCTAAACTTGGCAAGGGCTCCATGACCCTGTTGGACGTTTCCTTCATTTTTCTTACGACAGACAAGAGTTACCTGCCGGCTGGTGTGGGCATTTTGCTGCCCTGAATCTTGGGGTGCCGGACACTGCTGGGACATGATCGAAATCCCTGAACTCTATATCGAGCCACAACAGGTTCCCAGCACTGGCTCGGCGACATTGTTGGGTTGGCTGGTCGCCTTCGTGGTATTGATAGCAACAGCACTGGCATTTCTACATTTCAGTCAGCGTTGGATCATCCGTAGAAACAGAGCTATTCAACGCAGTGACCGCCTGTTGCTCAAAGCATTGGATCGCCAAGAGGATCGCACAGAGCTGCCAGACAAACACGCTCAGGAACTTTTTGACAACGCCCTGACACTAGACCCTAACCACAAAAGGTTGCTGAGCGGAGCCAGAATATCTACGGTCGGCGAAGCTATTTGGCTGATTCGGCAAGAGGGATTTGAAGCACGGAGAAGATCGCTCATGAAACATGGCTCTTATGTTCCCGCAAAATACCAGCTCAGCTACCAACTGATGCCGACCCTCATCCTCTCTATCATGCTGGCGGCAGTGGGATTATTTGGTGCCCATGAGTACGTCAAACTCTCTGACGAACAGCTGAAGCACGATGCGGGAAACATTCCGGATCGCAACGATGAAGCAATTCGATCAGTCGATGAGCAGATCGCTTCAACCTACGGTGACACGACTCAACTTCGAGACAGCTCTGATGGCCACTATGCAGTGGACCATGACGACTTTGTCAGTGCTCTAACCAAAGAACCCCGCGAAGGGAAGTACGAGAGCGTCACCATTGCACTGCGACTTGATGACGGTACCTTTGTTGAGGATGCCCGACTGATCAGCCAGTCATCTGATGACCCCACGGTCAACCACACGGTGCACATCGAGATACCTGACAACGATTCGGGAAGCGATGATTATCGGAGGTACATCGCCGGACACGGATAAAGTATGACCCCGCATACTGAATCCCCCAAGACGATGATCTCCCTGTACTCCGGCCTAGGAGGGCTTGATTATGGCTTTGCCCAACATGGCTACAGGACCTTGGCTACTGCCGAAGCGGATAAGCACGCTGCCGCTACGCACCACAACTGGCTGACCCACTTCCAGGACGAAGCACCGCAGCATTACAGCGATGTTCTAGAACTGCAAGCAGATGTGGAAAACGGCACCCTGGGCTTTCCACAGGTTGATGTCATTGCCGGTGGTCCACCCTGCCAAGGATTCTCCCGAGCTGGTGCACAAGACCCAAATGACCCTCGTTCTGCCCACGTGCATGTCTTCATGGATGTTGTGGCAGCGGTAAAACCCCGCGCCTTCGTGATGGAAAATGTCTCGACACTTGCCACCGGTGCGCGGTTCTCAGAGGTCTACGAGACGTTCATTGCTCGTGCAGAAACAGCAGGATATACCGTGGCAACTCACATTGTTGATGCAGCAGATTATGGCACACCGCAGCACCGGAAACGGGCGATTATCATCGGCACATTGGACGGCGAAGCTATTGAGATGCCAGCGTCTGATGGTCAGCACATGACGGTGGCCGAAGTCTTTGCCAATCTGCCACAGTTTGGCACCCCTGGAAATGACACCCACTACGGCTGCCGAGTGATTCCTTCAAAACGTCCGATCACCGGTCGTGCACGGAACCCGTACCAGGGCATCTTCGTCAATGGACCAGGCCGACCGCTGGATATGCAACGACCATCGCGCACTCTGACAGCCAATATGGATGGCGGACGGGGACCATTCGTGGATCAGGCATTCATAGACGGTGACCGGGACACCTCATGGCACGATGACTACTTTGCCCACCTGAAATCCGGTGGAGTGCCGGCAACCTCTGACGATGTGCCCCGGACTGTCCGCAGGATCAGCGTGGAGGAAGCCGCAGCGTTGACCGGTGTTCCATCCGTCATGGCGCTACACGGGCCTGTGGCAGCCCAATACCGGCAGATTAGGCAACTGTGTACCGCCGCCACTGTCCCAGACGATCAGTAAGGCTGTGGACGGCGCGCTGTGCGGTGTTGCGGTCTAGGCCTCGTCGCAGACCCCGTCGATGATCGCACCTGATGACTGGGCGATCTCACGGTTGTCTTTCTTACCGTCAGGAGAGTTGCCTTCATCGGCGTCCTCGGCAAGATAGGCGGAGATGTACTCTTGGTAATCGTCAAAGACCAATTCCATGTCAGACATCGCTGAGGAAAGCTCCTCATCCGATGCGGCATTGCCAACCTCTTGCCAATCCGAATACACGGCATCGAGTTCTTCAGCGGCCTCGCCACCTCGAATGCTGGCACCGCTCACTCTGGGGAAGATGTTGTCACCGTGCTCGTCTTGGATCGATTCGATCTTTTGACAGGTTTCCGCAGCGGTATCTGATCCTCCGCAACCGGTAAGGCCTGTGATGCCGAGCAGTGAGATGAAAGTTGTTGTGACAAGGCGTTTTGTTTTCATGCTGCTGACATTAGCCTATTCTGGGGACACCAGTGATGCACGTGAACTGTGCCGGACACTAGGTAGGTGTGAGACAGCTGCAAGACATCGCCATAGATTTCCTTCAGAACCACACCCCACAGCCAACCCGGACCATCGTTGGCATCGCCGGCGTTCCAGCTGCGGGGAAGACGACCTTTGCCGCACTTTTTGCCCATGAACTTAACAAAATGATCAGACTCGACTTCGCTGTGCACGTGCCGATGGACGGGTTTCATCTATCAAATCGGCAGCTGAGCATTCAAGGGCTATCTGAGCGTAAAGGCGCTCCAGAGACCTTTGATGTGCACGGCTATAAGCATCTTCTGCAACGTCTTAGGCAAGATCGTGACGACAATGTGTATGCACCAGACTTTTCACGTGAGCTTGGTGAGCTAATAGCAGGGTCTATCCGCATCACGCCGGAGACTCAGGTGATTATCACCGAGGGCAACTATCTGTTCAACGGCGGGGCATGGACCGGTGTGGCAGCACAGTGTGACCACACATGGTTTTTGGACGCTGAGCTCCAGACAGTGCAACGCAGACTGATTGATCGGCAGATTCAAAGCGGTAAAACACTTGAAGACGCTCAACAGTGGTTCCAAACAGTAGATGAGCCAAATATCAACGATGTGCTACCTCGTCGGTCATCGGCAGACCGGATCATTGGACTTATCGAGCTGACCGTCTGAAGCTTGACCTATAAACACTGGTCACCAATAGCTTCACTAGTCTCAGACCACTTTTGCTGGATTTCAGCATCGTCTTTCGGGTGATCACCCATCGGCTGGTCAGCGTAGTAACGGTAGACATCTAGCACCGGCTGAAGTTGCCCCATTAGCTGCTGTAGTTCAGTGTCGTCTGAGCTCTGAGCAATATTAGACCACTCGTCAGCGACACGCTCGGCGTGCTGTGCCGCGTCACGGTCTTTGATACCAGTTGTGATCTCGGGAAGCCACTGATTGCCCACCGACTCGTAGAGGTCAGCAATCTGGTCACAGGTCTGCTGAGTGGCAGAGGGTTCGCCACAGCTGGTGAGAGTCAGAGCTGCCGTGGTGAGAGCGGCCAGGATAATGTGCTTACGCTTCATGTGATGATATCAACCTTTCGTTTTGGGAAGCCAGTGGAACTGATCAGTACAAATATTTTCACGATGCCGAATCAACCGGCACCAACACCTCAACCGACCCGGCTAACCCATCAGCCATCGCACCCCGTAGCGGAAACTCATAGTCACCCGCTACGGGCTTCTTCGCCTTAGTGGTGCCAGATGATGCAGCGGCCAGACGGGGTACCAGCACACCATGGAAGACCCCGGACTTGTTACCTGGCACATGACCTTGCTTTGCTACCTCGTTGAGCGTGATGGACGTTGTGTCGCGCGAACCGCCATCGGTCGAGTTCAACAGCATGGTCGCATGGGCAATCGTGCCCGAGCCGGCATAGAGATCAAGAATCCTGGCATCGGGGTTGGCAGCATAGAAACGCAGAAGGTCTTCCATCGCATAGATCGACTTGGGGTGGGAGAACGCACACTGTGGCACCAATTTACGCAGCAACCAGGAGCCATACACAGAGTAATTGTGGGAAGGGACAGTCCATACCGTAGTTGGCAACACCGAAGGGTCTTGGTCACTCTCCACGATGGCAGCGCCGGTCGTCTCATCGTAATCAGTGACCTGGAATTCGCCGCGGTCGATCTTGTCCACAATGCCAGAGGTCAGGTACTTGATCGCCGTCTTGTGCTCATCACCGCGCACCAGCCGACCGGTAGTGACAAAGCCGCGCTCTAGGAGCTCTCGGGCAGTGCCGGCTGCTACACGCCACCGTCCTAGTGTCCCGTCTTTTCGGATTGGCCAGCAGGTGGCAATACCCCTGTCTGGGTCATTGAACTTCTCATAGCTCTCAGGGGACACCGGTTCACCAATCCCCACTACCGTTCCGGTGGCGCGGTCGATATAGATCGGATAGAAGCAACCAGGGGAAGACTGTGCGGTGTGGCCGATGCCAGATTTCAATAAACGGTTCCACTGCACTGTGCCAGCCACCTTCTTGTCGGAGGTGTGCCCCCAATGGTCGCCCAGTTTCGTTGGCTGTGGTCCACCGGAGGCCGGGTGGATGCAGATGATGAATTCGTGAGATCGGCGAAACCCTTTCATGGCAGAACCCGAGGGGTTGGTCGTCATCGTGATCAGCTGATACCACCAGCCAGAGCGCCTGGTGATGAACTGCTCCACGACAGCCAGCGCATCTGACAGTGAACGGGAATCAATGGTCAACGCCATCGCTCCAGAAAGGCTTAGAACGCGCTGGGACGCCCGTAGACGCTCTAACAGGTCAGCTTGCCACTGTTGACTGTCAAAACGGTTCTGGTAAGCGTCTCGGCTGCGCCCGGTGTTATACGGCGGGTCGATGAAGATGAAGTCAAAGACCTCACCGGTCTTGTGTAGCTCGGTGAGGACGTTGAGGTTGTCATCGCAGATGGCGCGGTGGTGGCCAGCTCCTGAGCCGAATGTTTCAATGGACTGATAGCCGGGCAGCGGTGTGTTCAACGGTGCGATGGACGGACGGTTTGCAAGTGTAGTTGATGGTGTCATGCACAGGTAGTGTCCGGGCACTTTTCGAACATGATGCTCATGCGGTTTTCATGCTGCCGGACACGGTTGAGCTATGACGATCCGAGAACTCCTTGAAACCCTATCCCAGATTCCTGAAGACCAGCTTGACCAGCAGATATACGTGTGCGATTGGTGCCCAGAGTGCGATGACAACCTCGCGGACAATCTGGAGGTCAACAGCGTCTCGCCATACGCCGATGATGAGCCACCGTCCCAGGATAACCCGCTGGGTATCAACTACTGTGCTCGTGGTGCGGGGTGCTCTGGCGGCACCACGCAGCGCTGACCTATGCCGGACACGGTATTGGTATGGAAGATCAGAATGTAACTCAACAAGACTTATTAACCCAGGCGGTCATCGAGACCACCGGCCTACCCGATGCCAAGCCGCGTGCACCGCAAGCAACCCTATCCCGCTGGATCGAAAGAGCTTTTGCAGCTGAAGGAAAGCACCTGGCAGCGCAGGCACCAACTGGCACTGGTAAATCGATTGCCTACCTTACCCCCGCCTTCCGCGCAGCAGTGGAGCACCGTCAGCGTACGCTGATCACTACCGAGGGCCTGGCCTTGCAGCGCCAGATCATCACCAAAGACGCTCCGGCTGTCGCGAAGGCGACCGAAGCGATCTACGGTCGTGAACCCCAGGTGGCAGTACTCAAAGGATTCAGCAACTACGTGTGTGGTGAAGCTGCTACCGAAACTGCTCAGCGTGTCCTCCGACAGGCCGGCCAATCATCGAACGAAGACCTGTTCACCCGTCTGACCAAGGTCAAAGACGCGCTAGGCAAAGCCGCCCCGATGAAAATCTCAGGCATCCAGTCTACGGTCGGCACCCTGGTCGATCTGCTCACCTGGGCGCTGATGCACTCAACAGATGCCATCAACGGTCAACGTGACGAATGCCCTGTACCAATGGATCGTGAATGGTCCTTGGTCTCCGTGCCATCAGGCCAATGCTCCAACGACGAAGACCCATACAACGCCTGTGCAGGTCACCAGGCACGAATGGCCGCAGCCGCAGCAGACATTGTCGTTACCAACCACACGTTGGTCGCCATTCAAGCCACCAAAAACATTCCGGTGCTCGTGGACTCCAAAACTCTTGGCGCGTTCGATCACATCATCATTGACGAAGCCCACGCCCTGCCCTCGGTCGTGCGATCCAATGGGGCTGTGGAAATCTCCGAGCCCCGCATCACCCGAGCACTCAACCGCATCATTGACTCTGATGATCCCGACGCCCAGCCCTCGCCCATGGTCAAGACTGCCGGTGCCCAGGTCAAAGAACTGTTGCCCTTTGTCACCCAGGCGATCAACACCTACCTTGGCGACGCCAAGACCGATGAAGAAGTCTGGATCGAAGAAGATGAAGAGTTCGCTGAACTGGATGCCCTGGGTGTTCGCTTGGCATCACTGAAAGAAGCGGTCAAAGACGACGGAATGCTGTCACAGGACATTCGGATGCGTCATGTGTCCTCGATTGAATCCTTAATTGACGACATTGATCTGGTCTCCACCACGATTCGTGACACGGCTCGCTGGGCGATCCGACAGTCCATGCCATCTGGCGGTGTCGTGGCAAGTTTTGCAGCATCACCGATTGATGTTTCATCAAACCTGTTCCACCGCTTGTGGACCCGCGACCCCATGGCCCACCGTATCGAAGACTCAGATAAGGCACAGCAACAACTTGAAGAAGCACTGCAATCATTGGAAGATGACCAGGACATCACCGATGTGGATGCCAACCCCGAGCGGGTGCGGTCCACGGTCGTTGCCGTCTCGGCCACCCTATCCGATGACTTCCCGTATGAAGCCGGGCTGCGCTGTGATGTCGTCGATGTGGAAACACCATTTGCCGAAGCCTATGATCAGTCAGCGATCTACATTCCCTACCCAGAAGATGAAGACCTCGATGTGATCGCCAATGATCGGTGGGGCAAACTGCGTATGGACACCAAGCTGCACCACGACTGGGCCAAAGAACATATGTTGGAACTGATCTTTGCAAACCGTGGCGCTGCCATGGTCATTTGCGCCACCTCAACAGCGGCCAAAGCTTATGCACAAGCTATCGAAGATGATCCACACCTGCCGTTCAACGTCTACACACAGTGGGACCGCCGCGGACGCGCCCAGGCTATCGAGGACTGGAAGAACGACGTGTCATCGGTCATTGTGGGCACCAGGTCGCTGATGACTGGTGTTGATGCATCCGGTGTCACCAATACGCTGGTTGTCATTGATCGCCCAGCTCGTGCACCGATGAACCCGGTGGACAAAGCCCGGTGCGCTGCACTGATCGAAGCTGGTGTGAACAGGTGGGCAGCAGACACCCGGATTTATGTTCAAGATGCTGCTGTACTGCTAGAACAGGCTGCTGGCCGACTTATTAGATGCTTCGACCTTGAAACAGAGATACTTACAACAGATGGATGGAAGTCATATAACGAAATTAAGGTTGGTGACACAGTTTACGGCATTCCTCCACAGATGCTGAAAGCTCGGGGAACCAGGACTGCCACCTCTAATGGTGCGCCGTCAATCGAACAGCATCAAGTCAAAGCGATCAAGGTCAACGATGAGCCAGAGCCATTGCTTCGTTTCAAAAATAGGGTAGCTGACATCGTGGCAACTCCCGACCACACCATGTTCGTCCAACCTCAGGAAATCCGACCGATAAATACTCGCGCTGACGGCAGTAAAGAATACTACGTCAGCAAATCACCTGACTATATGAAAACAAGATTCGACAGCCTTCCACACAGATTCCAGCTCCCGCTAGCTGGTCGAGTTTCAAGAGGTCAGTCGAAACTTCCAAGAGACTGGTTCACACTCCTTGGACTGGTCATAAGTGATGGATATATCTCAAAGTATAAGAACAGCATCGCACTGTCTCAAAGCACCGCAAAACAGGCAGTGGTTGACGAAATTGACGAACTCCTGGGTCGGACGGATATCAAGTTCAACCGATACGTTCAGGAGAAGAACGGTACAAAGATGTCGATTCGTGGGGGCAAGGAATACACCCGAAATGGCGACATCATTACGTGGGTAATAAACGGACATGACTCATCTCGAATCCGAGACCTCCTGGTCCTTGGGCAGCGCCGTAGAAAATCTGAAGTGAAGTCGCACCGATCCGTTCAATATTCTGCATACCGAGATGTTTGGAATTGGCTTGATGCAAAGAAAGTTATCCCCCGGTGGATTATCAACACCGCGTCTAGACCAAATCTCCTCGCGCTATTTCGCGGACTCATGTTGGGAGACGGAACGTACAGTTGGTTCAGGGAAGGTAAATCTGGAACCTTCTACACTGGTACAAAACTTAACGCCGACCGATTTCAAGAGATATGCGCTCTGGTTGGTTACCGCAGCA
Organism: Micrococcaceae bacterium; assembly: GCA_013393415.1. Taxonomy (GTDB): domain Bacteria; phylum Actinomycetota; class Actinomycetes; order Actinomycetales; family Micrococcaceae; genus Yaniella; species Yaniella flava. Next base: position 31,936 of record JABXHI010000004.1, on the reverse strand, counting down.
ATATCGTGAATCGCAGTGAAACCCAGTGGGAGGTGCGCTTTGCAGCTCGCGGATCTGTTAATACCACTCGAAAAGATATTGCCGAGCACGGCATTGGAAAAACGTGGTGTGTCAACACTGAGCTTGGTAGTGTTGTTGCTCGTCGAAATGGCAGGACGTTTATTGCCGGTAACTCGGCAAATGATCGCGGGATGGTGGCCGTACTGGACCCGCGCCTACGTCCTGGCTCACCGATCAGCTACAACGCCGCCACCCGGAAGATGTACCTCGAAGCTGTAGATGTCTACGGCCACGACATGGACCACCTCGATGACGCTTTGGACTGGTTAGAAGAACGAGCCGAAGTCAACGCCGAACAGGTAGCCCAAATGGCCTAAAACAGGTTGGTGAACAAGCTCAGCAACACACCGAGCACTAAGACCGCCGGCAGAGCATACCGTTTCGCACGATTCCAGAAACTCTGGTCTTCCATATCTTCGTTGCGATCTATGCTCTGCCGGTTTTTTATTTCCCGCCGAGACAATGGTTGGACATCTTGAGATAGCTGATCTTCAGCTGGCACCGGAGTCGGAGAAGTGCCATTTGGTTTGACACCGTAGCGTGCCAACATATTTTCTAAACGGTCGTCTGGCGAAGGGTCGTTACTGCTCATCATCGTCTGCTTTCGTTCTTCCATCGTGTGCTGCCTGATCATCGGTCTCATCGACCACCTCGGGGCCGGTCACATCGTCGGCGGAGTTGAACTTGCGTCGCGCCCCAACAGCTCGAAGACGCGACGGGGGATTGACCTCATCAACTGCTCCGGTGGTGGTTAGGTGCTCATCTTCATCGGTCAGCGGTGCTTCGTTGGCTCGTATTGAGGGTAGACCGATCATCGGGGTCTGATCGCCCCGGCGCCACCAGTGCGGTGTTGCAGCCAGGACCGGTGCCATCGCAATCGGAGCCGATGCGACATCGGGGTCGTTGAACTGGAAGTCGAAAGCATCAATGGGCTTCTTGTCCCAGCCTACGTCGTGGTATTCGGCGGATAGAGAGTAAAAGTCTTCGCTCAGTTCGTGCTTCGCCGGAAACATATCGGTCCATCGTGCAAGGCCCATCCGAGCGGCAGCAGAGTCCTGTCCACGTGACGGGAATTTACGCAGAACATACTTCATCCACGACCGAAACGTCGATACCGATGTCTCATAATCTCGACCATCAGAGTATTTGGATGATGCCATCACAAACAGCACAACCACACCTGACTCGGCTAGTGAATGACGGGTCAAAAACTGTGCCCAACGGTTGAGCTTTTTGTAAATGCTGGCGGAGTGGCCAGAAGTCATCTCGATGACAACACGCAGCCCGTTACGCATGATGATGGTGGAATCACCGCGGACCGGGTGCTGTTCCGAGGTGCGGTGAAAACCAATCTTTCGACGGGTATGCGGTAGCAGCGAATCACCAGAAGACCACTTCTCACCCAAGATCATGTTGACATCAGGGTGTGACTCGGCGCATCGTAGGGAGAATTCGGTCGCCATGATGTTGTGGCGGTCCATGAAGCCCAACGACGGTGCAAAGTTCACCCCGGCATCGACCTGCAAATACTCGGCTGAAGTCCATGCACGTTTGGCAATTGAACGTATCCGTCCGCGTGGTGCGCGCTGTCGAAAGACTGTGGAGCGGGGGTCCTCTTTGACGGCCAACATAGAGTTTTGCAGTCTGCCAATATCTACCAGCGATGACGAGAACAGTGACATGGTCACATCGTGATCGGGATGCAATACGTTGCGGTAACCGGTCAAAGCCACCATTTGCTCAGCAGTCACCGTGCCCCAGGAATCTAGGGCTGACAAAATAGCGATCCGCTGTGAACGGTAGTCACCATATTTAACCATCTCGATAGCCTTATCCCGTTTCATCACACCGGATGGCAGCATCAACGTCGTACCGTCCTTCTGGTGTTTGACGACACCCTCATACGATGCCCAAGCCGCCTGTGAACCGAACTGCCACAGTCGGTCATAAAACGGATCAGCACGATGGGTATGCGCGCCGTGGTTCTTCAACGCCTGCTCGCCAAGTTGGGGTCGAGTGTCGGGAAGGTCTGCGACTCGTGGGTCGAATCGTGCCTGGTAACCGGTGGTGGGTACAGCAGAATCATCGGCATTGCGGAAGCCTATCTGTTCGATGGTTGGGGCACCCTGCGTGGCGTCACTGGTGTCCCTTGTATGCGTTGGATCAGCTGTATCGTTAAAGCTGGGTAGCGCTGTTGGAGCTGGGGATGGAAAGTCGGGCAGAGCCGGTTGGTGGTCCTGGGTTTCTGGTGCACCAAAATCTGGTAACTCAACGCCTGCATCATCCAATATCTCGCCGGTGTCCGGGTCGAAGTCGGGGAGATCGGTTGTCTCATCTTCGGTGACGGTATCGAGATCGGGTAGGTGAAATCCGGTTGATGACTGACTCACAGCATCACATCCTCATTGAAGTTGTGCACTTCCACGGTGACCGGCGGCTGGATTTCATCTTCAACGTTGGTCACCATCAGCAGGTGGTACTTTGCGAGGTTGCGGATTTCTTCACCCGTCACATCATCGGAGAGTTCTTTTGCCACCACCTCGGATGGAGTATTGGACCCCATGGTGTAGGTGGCAACTGTGTGATATCCGAAAACATTCTCGCGCATATTATGTGATAGCTGGGCTGGGAACTGTGTCGCAAAGTGCATCCGTAGACCGTAGGCGCGGCCCTGGTCTCGCATCCACATCATCACATCATCATTGGAGCCAGCCAGCATCGAGAACTCATCGCACAGCACCGATACGGAGCGTCCCTGGTCTTCCCAATTCATGCATACCCGTTGGATTGCTGAGCGCAAGTTATACACCAGAAGTCCCGACAACAGTTTGGATTGTTCATCGTCGATGACTCGGTCATCACCGGATGATCCGACGTTGATCACTACAGCGTGGTGCTTGCGCAGCACCGTTTCAAAATTGGTGGTTGGTCGGTCAGGTCGCATGTAGTAGTTCATCCGACGCAGCACATCAATTTTGTTTCGAGGTGCTTCAGTGAATGACCGGCGAGCTGATGGTGTCATCTGCATCAACGGTGACATGTCATCGACTGCTTCAATGATCTCATCGTAGGCTTCCAGATCGCCGTCACGCTTATACCGGTCGGCAAGGGTGGACAACGTTGCCATGATTGCATCGAAGGCTTCAGGAGTCTTACCCATCAACAGACCGTGAGCGTAGTCGTGGACGGTGATGTGTTCGCTGGCAAACATCCGGTGAGTTTCTTCATCGCCCATCCAATCTTCGTATGCGATCTGGTAATGCTCGGCAGCAAGTGCAGCAGGGTAGACGGCGCGCAACGACTCGGCAGACCGACCCATGATGGCACCATCCTCGAAAGCGTACTGAAGTGCAGACACCATACGTTCGGACTGCTCGCGCATCGGCAGATCACCAAAATCAAACGGGTCAATAGCCGGAGTCCGATAGTCCAGAGCATCGACCAGTATTGCCTTGTCATTATGCAAAGCCGAATGTGAAAGATACCCCTCAACGCCACCGCCCTTGGTCTCGAAAGCAATCAGCGTGGAATCGGCACCTGGGTGGTGTCGAAGGCCGGAAGGATTGACTCGTTCTTTACACAGCCAGCTCCACAAGCCTTGCAAGGTGACGGACTTTCCGGAGCCTGGCTCGCCAAAAATCATGGTAGAAAACCGCAGTGACGATGCAGGAATCGGTACTGGCGCACCGTGAACTGTCTTGCCGATGATCGGACCGTTTGCCTGGGCTAGTTCCGGCGTGACTTCACGATCCGATGCGGTGATCGCCCCGGCCAGCGTTGAGCCGTGCGGGTTACCGGCTGGAGCAAAGACCGTTGGTTCAAATAAGAAGGCGTCTTTTCTCAACGGATAGTCACCGGAGAATTCCTTATACACCTTTTCCCGCTGGTCACCATCAGAATCCCGAACCCACTTGGTCCGCTCTTTGCGTGGACTGCGAACTACGGACGGTGACCTCTTGGGTTCTGGTAAAAACCCGCGCCGCAAGTGACTGTACATTTTGCGTTTCGGTGCACCAAAGATCAGCCCCAGCACGCCGACAAGGAGCAGTGCACCGGTGATAATCCACCCGATGCGAAGCAGTGGTTCTGGGAGATTGCCGAAGGTTGCATTGGCCACCATAGTCAATGCGCCGGCGGCCACACCTGAGCCGAAAACTGCTGCTGATCTCTTGTTGATGTGGGTGACAGAGACTGCACGTGTTGCAACATCAAAGCCCGTCATCATCTCGGGCACATCACGCGCCAAACTGATCGCTTCAGAACGCGACTGAGCACCAACATAGACACTGAACACCACCGCTGCCTTCGTTTTGGACAGGTGTCTGAGATTTGCTCCCATCCGGTGGTCAACATATTTTCGGTTGCGCTTTGCTTCAAAGCGTTTGACCCGACGAACTGAGAACCCAACCCACGAATCATCTGGCATTGCCTGGGATAAACCGCGCGCCATCTCAGCAGGATCAGCACCATACTGAGTGTCAATTCCATGCTCGGCAGAACGGAAGACTAGCTTCACAATGTGCGGGGCATTGATGACATCTTCTGGCAGCTCATCGACTTCTTTTGCTCGGGCACCATAGGCCTGAGCGAGTTCCAAACCCTTCTTCGATTTGGCCGCAGAGTCGCTGACCGCAAAGTAGGTCGTATAAGCCCCAGCTGTTCGGTGCATTATCAACGAAGTCGGGCCAGAACTGGCTGCACCATTGATCGCAGCATTAGCTCTGGTGGCAAATTCCTGGGGGTTTGGACGCACCCCGGTCGCGCGCTGAAAGGTGTAAAAGGCAGCTTGATTCATGCCCAGAGAGTGTCCGGGGGTCAAAAATGACCGTTTTTACGGGAAGTCCCGAATCCACGCGGGTCAAAAATGCGAAAATTCCTTCCAGTTACCCGGTGTATTCTACGAATCCTCCGCCCAGCCCTACAAGCAACCCTCGGATGTCCACACTATGAGACGCGCCTTGTCACTTCGTGGTCCCGTCATCTCATATTGCAGACACGCTCGGGTGTGCTGACTCACCGTTGATCCGCGGTTCACACCTGCACCGTCCATGCCGCCCATCTGACGACGATGTGCAACGACTTCTATTGTCACCGGCCCCGCTACGCGGTGCGTGTGCCTATCTGTGTGTCGTTGCGTTTCATCGTGTCATCTGTTTGCGCGTCATGTCCGGTTTGGTGTGCCCCATATGCGGATGCATCGGTTCGACCACTACGTGGTGGGGCTGGGCTTGTTGGCAGGTTGGGTGCGTGGTTGGACTGTTCGCGCCTACGGCACGATGAGCTGCGAGTTTGTCGTACAGAGTTGCAATGATCTGCTGGTTGTACTGGGTGCACCTGTGGTGCATAGCTGATGGCTTTGAGTGCTGCGTAGCGTTCAACTTCTCGGCACTACGTCACGGTGTGCGGGATCAATCTTGGGTTCAGACTGTCAGTGTCCGGGTGACATAAGTGTTGGTTGCACTGGTGAACAATTCGGTGATCGGGCCGGCGACTGGGTGGAGTGCAGGGCGATCACTTCCCAGTGTGGTGGGCAACAGAGTTGCACGTAGTGCATTATGGAATTCATCAAATGCTCAACTGTCCAAATGCCCAGCAAGTCAGCGGCCATTGCGCGTAGCGCAACATGTCCACCACCATGTTCAGCACAACGTGTAACGCAGCGTCGCATCCACGACAACAGTGGCCGAGACACAATGACAGCAACTGCGAAGCTAGAAGTGGCTGGTCGCAGCGGAAAATGAAACGGGACACGAGGCGTGCAGGCAGGTGAACAGAAAGATATCATCACACCTACCCAAGAAGAACCGAGATAAGACAATGCAACAGCGCGCACAACTGACCGCCACGCTGACCCGACGACGGACAAGCACATAGTGCTTATGAAACCAAGCGACTGGCGACAGAAAATGGTTGGGCAACTTCAGGGAAAGTCATTGCACGTAGTGCGATGGTCTAACGGATGGAATGCTGAAACTGCCGAAGACGGACTGACCGTAGAAGGCACCGGGCGCATAGCGCCCTACAAGCAGAAGCCACATGCAAAGAGCTCACCTCTCCTAAGACAAGCCAGCGACACCGCGCGTAGCGCGGGGTCCAATGTCGCACAGGTAATAGGGGAGTCAAGATCATGGGGATAGATAGCAGGTCGGTTGGGCCAAAGAATGTTACAACCAACTATCTACTTGGGCAGATGATGGCGAGCCGATCCCGCCAGGGAGCGGCGAGCATCTTAACTATGGCCCCGTCACCGTGAAGCGGGAAAGTTTGCGGCTATCGCCGGACCGTCACCAGCATGGCTGGTGGAAATGTTCAGTCGCTGATGCGCCTGGCGCGGTACACGTTGTCGCCGACGCTGATTTCTTCTGCGATCTCGTGACCGTTTGCTATCGCCTCGGTCATGCCCGACGCGCTGACATCTGCTGACTGCCATTCATACATCGCGATCAATGTACCCGGATCATCGTTGCCGACAAATACTCGGCGCCGGTGCAGCACATATCGCAAGGCTTGAGTGACAAAGACTGCTTCCGTCTGTCTGGCCTCCTGGTGGTCATCGGCGATCCACTGCTGTGCTTGCACTGGCGAAATAGTGCAGAGGAAAAGATATGTGGCCAGTGACTCGACGCTGACATCGGCTATAGCTTCGAACTCTAGTCGTTCAGCCGGATCGGTGGCGTCCAGGTTGTGCACATCGCCAATCATGGTCGCGGTATCAAACGGTCGGCTATTGCCTGACACACGGATGGTCAGCTGCGATGTGAAGTCGGTTGGGTCGGCGAGATCAAGGTTGCGGTGTGGGTCTTCTGGATCAAGCGATGCAATCAACGTCATAATCAGACCGCTCATCCGACGCAATCCGATAGTTGAGGTCGATGCATCAGTTAGGACATCAATGATGTGTTGGTGCCGCTGTAGGGAAACTTCTGGCGACAAAAGTGGTTCCACAAGACTGTGAAAGTAATGATGCAGTGTGACCGCTGTGTGGTCAGGGTTCCCCATGTGTTTTATGCTCCAATGCTCCAGAAAATCCGTCAGTAACTGGCTGAACCTATCAAACCACGATTTCGGGTTCAGATGAACAGTCTTCGGGCACAATCCGCGAAGTGTCGGCGAATGTGAAATGTCACCACCGCGCTACAGTTTATATTTCAACGTAACCTTACCTGTCCATAGATTCGCACCAGGTCAGCTCGGCAGATGTCCTGGCTGGCAGGGGTCAGCTTGCCTAGGCGAGGTGACAATACGAGGGTTGGCGGCATCTTGATTAGGCCGTCCACTGGGCCACCTGGTCACTGTTCAATCCCAATTGCTCTATGCAATGACAACACCGGGGCAACATTGATCAACGATGCGTCTAATCGTCGGGACAGGTCGTGTCTGCTGCTCAAGCCTTTTTCAAAACGATGTCACCGCAACGTTGACATCGTATGGTGAGGTCAACGTTGGGGACAGGCAGTGATTTTGCACAGCGCACACTGTTTTCAGTACGTGGTTCAATGTGTGGCAATGTCACCGTGGAGGTGAAAGAAGCTAATGCTATATCTGAACACGAGGCCAACCCCACTACTGCATCTGGGACGAAGCTCGGCACTCGGTATCCTGTACCAATCAGCGGCTCCAGGGCTGTTTCAACACGTGGCTCGTATTTGACCGGGAAGACGTTTCATCGTGGCGGTGGGTAATACATAGTATGAGCCAAAACATTGAAGATCGTCGCGTTGGGATCATAGAAGTCCCAGACCTAGTGCCAGTGTTGACCGATGCCGGATATGAAGTGGTCACCGGTGACACGGTGGCCGATGCAGTCGCAGCTATCCAGGGTGCGTTCTCGTCAGGGTCGTTTCCTATTGTGGTCGCCGACTCCAACACCCAGGGGCTAGACAAATGGATTACCGCCGTTGCCTCGATGGATGGTGGCCCCGATGTCTCGGTGCTGTCCGCCAATGAGAATGCTGAACACATCATCCACGACAACATCATGGCTGTACCCATGCCGTTCACTTTGTCCGAACTTGCAGAGGAAGCAGCCCTTGCACCTGTGGACCAGCAGTGGGCGGAAGTCTCGTGGCCAGAGGATGACCAAGAGACTGAAATCGAGCAAGAGCAGGCACCGGTTCCAGCATTGCCAGACCTACCTGCCTTCGATGGCCAATCAGCCCAAGATTCACCTCAACAGCAATACTCAGCACCTGGGGACACCAGTACGCAAGAGCCAGTTGATGATGTCTGGGATGCCACCGCAGCTCACCGTCAACGACTAGCTCAGCAGCGAGAACAGCATCAACCGACTGAGCCTGTTACAGCCCAGCCAGCATACGACCCTCATGCTCAGCCCCCGATGCCAGACCAACCAGTGGACTATCGTGGCGAACCGCAAGAAGATGATGTCTATGCAAACGGTCTGAACCCTGAACCACCCCCACCCGTTGTACCGCGTCCTGCTCAGCGGCCATCAGCAGATCAGTTCCAGCCACCTGCATCACCCGTATCGCAGCCACCTCGCCGACCAAATCGTCGAACTCAGTCTCCGACACCGCCACCTGCTCAGCCGCAGCAGCCACAACAGCCGGTTCAAAAGCGACCAGTCGAATATGGTCAGCGTGGTATCCGCAAGGCTCGTGTCAGAACTCGTCAAGCACCCATGATTTTTGTTTCCGGAGCCAAAGGTGGCATCGGCAAGACAACGTTTGCCCGACAGCTGGCCATCACCTCCGCAGCTCACGGCTACCGCACGGTACTGATTGATGGTGACCTCGGACAGGCGAACGTCCCGAAATTCTTGAAGATGGATACCCGCGGCTACAAGGTGCCAACCATCTCTGACTTCGCCTTGGGTGACGCCTCGCTGGAAGAAGTCGTCATCACCTCCGATGTCATTGATGAACTCCGTCCAGACAACGCCACCCCGGTGCCCGATAAACTCTCGGTCGTTCTAGCCCCAGGCTCCGATGACCTCGATGTCAACAGTGTCACAGCCCAGCACTACATTCAGGTCATCGCCGATGTGCGCGAACGCTTCGACATGGTGATATTTGATAGTCAGATCATGAAGACCACCGACGAATTCAAACTCACCGGTAGCGTTATCATCCCAGAGGTCCGAGACAACGGAGCATTCTTCTTAGGTCTGGCAGATGACTCCACTTCTGCACTTGAAGACCTCGTGGACCGCATTGCAGTGATGGTCCAGCAGGATATTGACCGTCGTCGTATCTTAGTGGCGATGAACAACGTGACTCCGCTTCGAGCAGCGACCCGTCGAATTGATGAGAAGTTGCAGAAAATGATTCACGGACGCATCGGCGTCTATGTGGGCATCATCAACAACGACCAGCAGGTGTGGTCGAGGATGATCGCTGGGGAACCCGATCTCAACAACCGGCAAATTGACCAAGTGGTCTACCGTGCATTATTCCGGGCAACCGGGTACGAAAAGTTCGATCAGCAATTCGATACCGACACCCTAGCGCCCGATGAGAAAGAAGTTGCGGAAAAGAAACCCAGCTTGTTCTCGCGACTGTTTGGACGTGGGTAACAGTGACCATTTCACAATGGGTGGCCAACCCACACCTGGCCTCTTACTGCCGTCAACTGTCTGCCGTGCGTGCACAGCGCCTAGTCAAAGACCTTGACACCGTTCCGATGATGATCTCGCCAATGTTTGGTTGGGCTGATCTTGGAGATGCGGTGGGGAAAAAGTCTCAACCCGAACACTCATCTGAACTCGCCGATGGCCAAGAGCGCTATTTGATGCCGGTACGACTCCAATATCTACACGAGCAGCAAGTGCTCTTAGGGGGTGGGCCACATCAGGTGCAAGCACAAGCTGTTGGACCGGGAGGGTTCGTGGAAAATCTGTCGTGGCAAATATCTGCACAAAGCGTTGGCTCTGTGGGGACACAGGTCATGGGCAACGGTGGACTCATTGTTGATTCGCCGACGGTAATCTCCACCAAGGCTGCACATAACAGCGTCCTAAAAAAGGGCCATGAAGCCCTGTGGAACATCTTGCTAGATATGGAACGTCAGCTCATCTCAGCGTTAGAACTAGCGCACCACAACATGCGATCAGAGATATATGCAACCATCGGCATGTGGTCTGACCGCTGGGTGTCGTCACAGGATATAGAGCACCTAGCCTCTACGGCTATTCACAACCCAGACCAATCGCTGATGCGAGCTTTGGAGTCACAGATACACGATCAAGAGGTCTTCGACAACGTTGACCCGCAACGACATATGGTGACAAAAGTTCACCAGGCGGCACAGCGTCTCATCTATGATTCCATTGGCGATCTTTCCGATGGACGTGGAACAAAGATTCGCAATGCTGCATTGCAACTGAAGTGCAAAGACCCAGAGACGCTACCGCAGCTGATGTTGGACCACGGAATGACCGACGTGCGACACCACCGGTCATCTGTAGTCACCGCACTGAACCCGGTGCCCAGCGCAGCAGAGGCCATGGACGGCAATGAACTAGAGAACATCCGCATGTCACAAGGCGGTCAGATATGGCTTTAGCTCAACCTGGCTCCAACGCCCACCTGATGGCCGGCAAAGCTGAAGCTGAACGTAAGCGCACCGCACTACGAGTAGCTATCATGGAGGGTCGCACCCCTTGGACGGACTACCTTCGTGCTGCCGCCCAGGACCCTCAGCTGAGAAACCAATCTCTGGTGCAAATCATCTCGTGTGACCCTCACATTGGATACGACAAAGCCCGGACCATCGTCAATGATGCGTTCAAAACCCTGTATCCCCACATTCGCCAGACTCCCAAGCGGATTACTGTCGGCTGGGTCGTTTCCCAGTGGGCATCTGGCCGACGTTTTGAAGCCCTCCTCGACGCCGTGCACGATACACGGAAAGTCGCTTTTCATGACGGCTTCCCGTTCACGTATGGAAAGGCATACAACTGAAAATGATGACCGAACTGTTTGATCACACTGACCCTCAGCAAGCTGCCATCGATATTTGTACATTGGATGCAACACTGCAACGTGAAGCCATCGAGCAGTGGCTTGTCGTATTTGACCCATGGGTGAAACAGGTGGCCGCCGGAGCGCAAACTGCCTTTGGACGTGGACTGGCACGCCATAAAGAAGATGACATCATACAAATAACCCGCATGGCTGCCTGGCAGTTGTTGGAGTATTACTGTGATAACCCGGACAAAGCCGCCAAGGTCGTGTCGTTGCGTGCTGTGCTAAGGCTTCAGATTCGAAATAATGTCCGGGATGAATTTGAGCGAGATGAGACCAAAGGTGTCCGCGGTGTGCGATCCATGTACCGCAACGCCCGAGAGCTCGACAACCTCGAATCCGAAATGGCCCAAGACCTACATCGGATGCCCACACGTGCAGAAGTGGTCGCTGAGTGGAATGCCCGAGCATCGGTCCGCAAAGACGCACGGCGCCAAGGCAGGACGATTGACGGGATGCACTTTGGATTCCATGAGAACACTCCACCACCGATGGAGCACGAGCATTCATACGTCGAGTACCATGACGAGCCAGACTTTGTGTTGATGCCCCTAGAATCTCAGGAGTTTCGCGATACCGTGGTGGACTACGCTGGGCAAAAGGACCAACAACTGGGCATAGCGGCTGGAGTCTGGCTGGATGAGTCCCAGGCTGGAGCACGAACAGAGCACGGTATCTACAAGGCGATCAAGCTGGCCGGGAACTACCGCAACCTAGCTGAGGCTCGCGAGGCAGTTGAAGCAATCCGACGACTGTCCATCGTGGTACTTCGAGAGCATTACGGGATCGATTCAGTGTGAGCTCATCACAAGACCCCCAGTGAACGCCACAAGGCCGGCGCAACATAACATCTCGTTGCACCGGCCTTGTGGTTTTTACCTGCTCACAACAGGCAGCGTGGAACAGTCAACATTGTGAGCAGATAGGTCTTATTATTCCAGCTCCAGCAGTGTTCGGACATCGACTGGAACACCTGAGAAGCGTGCGTTTGCATCAGTTCGAATGCGAACTGAGTTCCTAGAGTTTCCTGCATCACCACGAAGACTATGCAGCGCTTCTGGTGCCAGGCCTTCTTCCCAGATGCTACTCATCGCAGCACCCTGTTTCATGCCTGGCATGATGATGGAATCATGGTGGCGGGAGGCTACAGTGAACGCTGCGTGAGCGTCCAGCAATACAACGTCACCATACTTGGATGATCGCACGAGTCGGCCAATCGTTGGCCCCTGGGGGCGTGCATTACCTTCAGCATCGATGAGCCATCCCAGTTGAGAGTTGATGTGACCATCGGTCAGTCCACTCACCGCAGTGTCGGTGACATACGGAGGGCGCGAAGGGTCCTCGGCAGATTCGATGTGCGCCTGGTTCATATCCAGCGCAAGTCGGATCGCAGTGATGATTGACTTGCCCGGTGTTGTGTCTTGCTGCTCTTGATAATTGGAGACCATGTAGTCCACGATGGCTTCTCGCAGCAGTTTTCCATTACCCCAACGACCGGCCCTGTCTTCAAACAGGTACTGTCCCCATTCGACCCCAAAACCAAGACCCTGTTCCAGAGTCTCCAGATATGGGATGACAATAGTGATATCTGAGATCACCTCGGACAGTCGCTGAACCTTGGACTTTGGCAGGCTTCGCGTAATCAGCATTTGCTGAATCAGCTCTTGCTCTTGGGCGTAATACTCTGTGAAGAGTTTAGTGATTCTTTGCCACCCCATCGGACCCAAGCTGTCATATAAACCCAGGACGGCGTGCTGGGTCACCCGAGCCTGTAAGCCTGTTGCCGAAGCGTTGAAGATAGCGTTGGTGACAGCCGGTGATGGACTCAGCGACCCGCGACCGATTCGCAGAGTAATCGACCGCTGTGCTGCCGATGGGACAGAGAGTTCGTTTTCGGCGGTGATGATCAACTGAGCTGCTGGTTTGGCCGCTTTGCGAACCCCCATCTCCCGAGTCATACGCATCTTTGGGGAAGCGTTGAATGTGGAGCGGATAATATCGGTGATCGCAGTCTCCTGGGCCTCCGCAGCGCGTCGAGAAGGGCTTGGGGCGAGATCATCAATGGTCCAGATCGGTGTGATGGACACGGCGTGCTCCATAGCGGCTCTGGTGTCCTCTGCTGAGCCTGGCAGTGCCGAGGTGAAGTCTGAGCCATTAGCAGCCCAGAATGCCATGATGTGCTTTGCCGTCATCGACTTGCCACCGCCGGCGGGACCGTGGATGAACAACGTGGACCTGGGGTTGGCCACTGGTTCAAAGACGGGGACCACTGGACGTAAAGCAGACAGCAGGACAATGCCAGCAACACCCAGGTCAGTCCACGGCTCATTGTCTAGGTACAGTTTCCGAACCTCATTGAAGTCCTCGACCGCCTGGGCACGCCAGCCTTCCAAGTCGTCTGCTGGATGGATGACCTGGTGATCAGGACGACCCCCGATGCCAAAGCTTGAAAGGTTGTGCAGGTCATCTGTGGTGATGCCGGGCCGTACTGATGCTGCGGATTCGTGTGACCAGGCGGTGACTGTATCGCCGACTACAAATGCTGGCATATCACCCTCTACTGGCACCCAGCCCATCTTGGTCCACTCGATGTAAGTCTCAGTGTTGCTCGAAGCGCGCTTTACAGCTTCCAGCCACTTCTCACCCTTTTGACCACGTGGCGGCCAGTGGGGGTGCATAGAAAGGCCGTGGGGGATGTGTGCATCAAACTGATCCCATTCCGCGGGGAGTTTGCGAAGAATGGTGATTGGTCCTTCAACCAGATGCGTGATCGGCTCGTGGTCATCAACCCGGTACGAAACCTCAATGCCAACATAAGCATCGGCTGACCCTGCTTCGATTGGGTCTAGTGCTTGGCCAGTCATCAGCTCTTGGCCGGTGGGTTCACGGCGGTCTTCAATGTAGACAACCTGACCACCTAGAGAAACTTCAGCTGGCACCCATTCAAAGCCTGCTTGCAGTCCATGCTCATCGGTGAGGACTTTCAGTTCCTCGGTGTCAGCGAAGTCTTCAGTGATCCGCCAGCTACCTGGCTTCTGGTTGTGGTCTGAAATCCGTGGACGTTCAGGGAGCTTCCTTCGCAAGTGACCGCCGTCAGGGTCGATCAGAGTATCCCAGGTACCACGGTGAGATAGAAAGTCGTCGATGCCGTCTTTCCCGCCATCGTCAGCGGTGGGGGAGAGCAGTTTGACCTCGCGCACCTTCTGATTGTTGACGAGGTGATTGTGGAACTTTCGAGCTTGATCCCAGACCATAGGGTTGGTTTCAATATCTGCATCAAAGCCCATCCATGCAACTCGACCAGTCAGGTTGAGTTGGCCCAGTGAGACTGGGTCAGAGTGGAAGGTTGTAGCTGATGCTGAGCGCAAGATGAGCACCTGGGAGTCCACCGGTAGGTCTTCCATGAAGTCCATGAGACGGTCAAGCGCATCGTCAGAGGTGTCGGTCAGCAGGTCCATGTCTGCACCGTGGGCTATCAGATGCGCAGTCATCGCTGAGTCGCCTTTGAGCAGACCTTCGGCAAACAGAATCACCGGGGCTTTAGTCAGCCACTGGGTGGGAGTTGCAGGGTGGATATCCAGTGGCATGGAGGCGTTTTTTGCGAAGATATATTTCATCTTCTTTCCCTGTCCCAGGTCAACTGGTTCAGCAGGGCGCAACTGCCATTCTGGCTCGAACCCTTCAGTGGATTTATCATTTCGTAAAAGGTCGGTGTACTTGACCGAATACCAGGGCATGACCAGCCCATCAAGAGGGTGTCCGTTGTCGTCGGTGCCAACGACTCCATCTCGGACTGAGCGGTACATTTTATGGGTCTTTTTCAGACCAACATAGGTGGCCCACTCGTGGTATTCTTCATCGGTTTCTGCTCGCCAATATCCTCGTGATGCAGCAACGATTGGAGCCACTGCCGAGTCGAATAACTTCTCCGCAGCAGCACCTGTCATGTCTGGACCGTAGTCGTCTACCGCCCATAATGGTGCTTCAGAGGTAGTGTTTTTCGCAGGATTCGAGCCTTCTGATGGCACATTTTTCGGTTTTGCACGCCGTGAAGATGCTTTGTCAGGTGCTGGTGAATTGCTTTTCGCGTTATTTTTTGACTGTTCCATACCCTGACAGTGTCCGGCGCCGGAGGGCGAAAAACAGGGAAAATCGCGTTTATTGTCAAAAACCAGCAACGATGTTAGAGCGTGCGACGTGACAGAAGTGAGAAAATCGGTGTTTTGAGCAGTCCGAAAGCGTATGTCCTAATTATTGGGTTGCTACGCTTACTTTAGATGTGTGAATAATTTATATTTCATCAGTAAGCGTAGCACATGCTGTCAAGTCAGTTCTGCAAATTCGCCCATAATTAGGACATATCGAACCAAACACCAGTGACGACCGTCACACTACTTTTCGGTCAAATTTGGAGTTTTTGGACGATTTTTTGACCTCGACCATGAAAAGCATGGTCATGGGCATGAAAATATTTGCAGCATGGTCAGAGCGGATGCCTTCTATTGCAACGATGTAGGCGATCTTGACCATGAAACCATGGTTTTTGCGGAACCATGTGTATAGGGAATTAAAGAGAAGAGAAAAAGAAGGAGGAAAAAGTATGTCCTAATTAAGACAAATAATTAGCACATACACGAGGTCAGAAAACAGGGAGCATGTGAAGAAGGTTGATACAGGTAGGAAACAGGGTTACAAATAGCATGGTCTTCATGGTCAGATGTGCATACATCGTTGCAATAGAGCCGAAGTAGGGGTGTATGGAGCATGGACAGATATACACAAAGGATGGTTGAGAGTGCACAGAGCATGGTTATAGGCGAAATAACATGGTCAGAGGAATGTGGGGCATGAAAACAGCAGAACTGTATGTATGTGTATGTGAAAGAGTTTCTTAACACATACATACTGTTAACCAGCAAAATTAATACCCCCAGGGGGTATGTCAACCACACTCAAGTCTTGCGCCGGACACTGGTAGTGCATGACGCAAACCCCTCTGAAAACCCACAGCCTGTTCGACGATCTAATCGTCGGGTACAAGGCGTCCGAAGGTGCACCCGCTGACGCTATTCCAGCTCCCGTCAACGGCACCGCACCTGATCTAAAAACTGAAGCTGTTCAACCGACTGCATCTGTTGATGACAGCACCACAGAAACGCCACCATCCGATGCTCCCAGTAGCTATGAAGATGACGCTTTGGCGATGGCACAATTCGTCGAGTTCCGCGACGACAAAATGCACGTGACGGACCGCGATCTGGTGACCTCCAAGATTCAACGTTTCAAGCTCAGTCCCTCCACCGCATCAAGCCTGCTGGACAACTGTGCTGCATCGTGGGCGTTTGGGAAAATGATCCCCTTCGACGACTCACCGTTCAGCCCAGCCGGAGCTGGAGGGCTTGCACACGAGGCGCTGGAAAGCTTTTACGAACTGCCTCGCAAGCAGCGTGACGGTGTTGCGTTAGCAGAGGAAATCTCCAAGGTCGTTGCCAAGACATTTCCCGGCGATGCCGCCAAGACAGCTTTGCTGACACAGAAGCTCAATCACTTGGCCGGCGGAGTCTTTGATCTTGAAGACCCCAAGACCATCGACGTGGACCGCGTTGAGGAAAAGATCGAAGAAACCATCGCCGGTGTACCGGTGACCGGAACCGTTGACCGCACTGACCTAGTCGAAAATGATGATCTCCTGGTGATGGACTACAAGACGGGAAAGTGGAAGGGCGACCAGTACATCGGTGGCTATGAGCGAGCCATGCGCACCTACACGTTGCTCAAAGAAGCCCAGACAGGTATCCGACCTGTGGGCGCATACTTGCTCTACACCGCAGCCCAGCATGAGGTCGAAGTTGATGTCTCAGACGAGATGCTGGAAGAAACCAAAGATGACCTTGTTGACGCCTGGGATATTCACAACACCGCCATCGAAGAATCCGCGTTCCCGACCAAAGCAGGCCCCCTGTGCGGCTGGTGCCCCCTAGCTAACATCTGCGCAACTGCCCAAGATGCAGGCTTTGGGCCGTCGCCAAAAGCTATCGATGCCGGGATCGAATTCATTCCAGCCGAAGAGGAAGATGACGAAGTCGTTGACGATCAGGACGAAGACCTCGATGCCGGACACAGTGAAACTACGCCGGAGAAACCCACCGGCGAGACTGACACATCGACCCCGCAGAAGGACACCATGAAAACCCGACCACTCATCGAAGAGCTGCAACCCTGGGAGCTGCTGACCGACACCGATGAACTCAATCCCAACAGCTGGGCTGCAAACTCGATGTTCCGGCTCTACAGCCGCATCGATGAAGCGATCCGAAGTGCCCACCCAGACTTTGACCGTGACCGCCAACGCAACTTGACAGCCTTGACTCTGACCGATGTGGCCGAAGTCATCACCGCCGGGGTCAACTCCTGGACTGGAATCGACTCCACCCCACAAAACGGCGCATTCACCCGACTAAGCCATGTCGCAGATACACACATCCACAACGTCCAGTGCGACTTTGATGACGAAGGCGAAGTCACGGCATGGCTCGATGAGCTTGCTACCGAACTCGGCTTTGCCACTGGCACCGTGCTCGATCTGTTCGATCAGCTTATGCCCCCAGCAGTCTCCGACGAATAACACCAACCCCACGACAAGGAACCATCACAATGTCCAACCAGACCCGCACCAAACGCGAATACTTTGAACCAGGCGCTGTCGAAGCATCCATCATCGCTGCCGCAGCCTCCATGAGCGGACCCAATGACCATGCCGACTGGAATGCTCAGATGTTGATGAACATCCGTGAGGTGGCAACCATGGCTCGCGACTGGAAGTTCCGCGACACGGTCAACGACCTGCTCTCCGAGGACGCCACACCGTTTGCTGCCATCATCCGCGGCTTTGAATTCCATGAAAGCTCACAGCGCTACGTCATCCAGCTGGAATCCAAAGACAAAGATGGCCCCAAGCTCGAATACATCAACACCAACCGCGTGGACTCTGACGCTTCAGTCGATCTGCTGATGGAAATCATTGAAGATGACCTCATGGGCAACAACGTGCTGGTCTACAAGCTCGTCGAAGCCAAGGGTGAGAAGAAATACCGTTCGCTGGGTCATGTGAAGAACCTTGGACCAGGCGACGATTCAGAATTCTCCGACCAGGAACTCGAAGATGATCTGTTGGATCACGTCGAATCCATCGGCAAAGCCCAGACCGCAGGACGCCGACGCTAACCCCTCCAGCGCCCCGCAGAGGCGACAGAACGTCTTCATAGGCGCTTGAAGGCACTGAGTGGGGGATTGACGCTGAAACCAGCCACAGGCTGTCTGAGAGTGTTGTGAGACGTTCTTGGGCACCCTGTGGCTTTGTCATGGTCAGCCCAAAACGCTGTCAGAACGGTTGGGGAAGACTGCAAAACAAAAGCCCTGCATGATGCCCAGGTAGAAGGATTCAAACCACCTAGGAGCACCAACCCATGAGCACTGACACCCGAAAGTCCAACGCTTTTGGCAACCAGTCAACCGCCCCAAAACCCAACTTTGGCGGACAGCAAAACACCGGGACGCCAACACCGCAGAAGCCTGCCACCGTGCAGAACGATGCCAAGCCAGCAACAGACTACGCCACTTCTCCAAGTCAGTCTGCCGAGAAGACCCCGGCGAAACAACAAGTTTCTAAGCCACGGCGTCGGGCACGCACACCGCAACGCACCACGCTAAAAATTGCCAACGAAGTCATCGAGGTTGTCCGCGATGTCGAAGCAGCAGACAGTGCAACCCGCAAGCTTGCCGCAACGCTCTTCACGCTGGAGAACGAGGTGGATGCCATTGCAGCAGCTATCGCCACGGTCGATAAAGACACCGTCGGCGTCGTCTCATCGTTGATCGAGCTTCGAGACACCGAAGATGCTCTGGACCGGATGGTCTTGGTCTCCACCTGGGACGCCAAGAAGACCACCACTCCAGCCTGGCGCTTCTTGCACGCCCTGGACCTGGTCTCGCGCCAGACACCGGGTAACGACACCAAGACCGCCGCCGAGTTCGTTCGCGTACTGGACGATCTTCCACAAGAGCTTGACCAGCTGCTTGATTTGTTGAACTAGATCCACAGGGAATACCAGTGAATGATTTCGACCTCAATGCCATGATTCAGGAGCAGGATGGTTTACCAAGCCGCCCTGCTCCTGAAAAGGGCAACGAAAAGAAGCGCCGCGGAAAACGCTCGAAAGGCCAAAGCGATGGTCGCCCCGACCTGACTGGCACCAAGGGCAAGGGTGCCGACATCGCCGATGAGTTCTTTCAGCGTGACCTCGTGGAAGAGCCCACCGACACCGCTGAGCTGTACCGTAAGCGTCAAAAGCGGTCGAAATGGCTACGGGTCTA
Source organism: Micrococcaceae bacterium (assembly GCA_013393415.1). Taxonomy (GTDB): domain Bacteria; phylum Actinomycetota; class Actinomycetes; order Actinomycetales; family Micrococcaceae; genus Yaniella; species Yaniella flava. The sequence continues at coordinate 12,518 of JABXHI010000004.1, read as the reverse complement.
CATGTATGCGGTGCTGCTGTTTTTGTTCCCGGTCTCGGCGCTGGTCAACTTCATTCACGTCGGCAATACCGTCGGCAACCAAGAGCCTGTGGATATCGACACCACCGCCACCCACAGCCCCCACAAGGCCATGGCCGTCCAAGAAGTCACCAGCTATCTCAACCAGGACCCTGCACCACTGCCAGGGGTCAGTCTGTCAGGCTGGGATTATGTTGAGTCCACTTCCAACGGGAAGCTTGCGCTGGAAAGCTCCGACAACCAGCCAGAAGATTTTGATGAAGCACTAGCCGAAGCGGTCTCCCACGAAACGCACTACCTATCGCTAGTCTCCGAGACTGGCGCACTCTACACGGCCTCTGTTGAGGTCGCTTTTTCAGACACTGATGGGGCATGGGTGACCGCCCCAGTTTCTGTGACCAGCCAAGCGCCAGTGTCCTCTGACACCACTATCGCCGGTGGCGACACATTCCCCGGACGCGCCTCGGTCAGTGGAAATACCACCGATATCGAATCAGCGGTACAAAACTGGTCTGAAAGCTACTTCTCAGCAGACCCAGTCCGGCTAAAGCAAGCGGTGGGTGATGGTAGTGACAACACCGCCTATATGCCGATGCCAAAGGCTGCAAACACCTCTGTATCGGTCAACTCCATGGCAGTAGCAGACGAGGCAACCTTCAACGAAGAACAAGAGCAATTCGACCACCTCCTCGCCCGAGTCACCATCACTGTGACCTGGCCAGATGCAAGTAACGGCATTGCCGGATTGGTCAACTCCTCAGACGAAGAGTCTTCCGATGAAGAGGCTGCCGAAGCTGAAGAGCACGTGGCCGAATTCTCCTACGACGTGCTGCTGTTCGGCGCAGATACCGCCACCCCACAGGTGGTGTCTTGGGGTCCTGTTGGATCATCCGATGATTTAGCCGAATTCTCAAACGGCATTGAGTACCGCGAATTGAAAGCGGAGACGGAGGAGTAAAACGTGAGCAATAAGCAACATTCAGAAGACTTTGATCTTGACTCCATGGGCATCATGCCCACCATGAAGCGTCAGGTGATGGGTAATGGGATGATCACCTCGGTCTCCGATGAGCACTCCATCTGGCTCTACGCCAAAGTGCCTCTGGTCCCAGTTGCTGATGCGCGTGACACTTCCCGCCTGCTGTCTGCTTACATGCCGCTCTACGATGCGCTGAGCGATATTGCCAAGCTCACCCCACGTTCAGCGATCAAGCGTCGCAGTGCATCAAAGAACTCCTACCGACGCATCCATCTGCTGCGCACCAGCGTGCCAAAAGTCTGGGAGGCCGACATTGATGCGCCCCGACAGATGCGCCACGGCCAGCAAAATCTCAACCGCTATCTGAACTCGGTGATGCATGGGGAGATCACCCGAGAGTCCGTGCTGCTGCTGGGCGTTGAACTAGCTGGTTCCATGACCTCCGGTGGACTGAAGCACCTGGTGGACTCCTTCACCTACACCTTGGTTGAGGGCGGGACACCACTATCTGACTATGACCACGATCTGGAGCGGCTCAACCGTATCTTTGCACGCGCTGGCCTTAACCAGCCATCACCGGCAGATATTGCTGCTGCCGACTCCTGGTGGAACCCTGGCAGTAACCCCGACGTGCCAACCCTGGCCCACCCCGAGCACATGCACATTATCCGAGATTCGCGCACCGTGCGCTCTATTGCACGACTTGAAGAAGACGGCGTGGACTGTGAAGAGTGGCCAGATGATCTCACCCGCGGCATGGGCACACGAGCAGGCCAATCGATGGTGTCGTTTGGGTCCGTGGCTGACATTGAGCTTGAATTCATTCGCCCAGATGACCCGAGGGCAAACTGGCTGATTCCATTGATGGATGCCGGTGCGTTAGCCACCTCGATTCGCGGGTCGCTAGAGCCACAGCAGATGACTCGTGCCGAGATTCGCCGCAACCGCCGAAACTACCTCAATGACCGCGCTGAGCAGCAACAACATGGTCGCATGAGTCGTGGTGAGCAAGAGGAAAAGGTTTCACGACTCCAGCAGATTGAAGATGTCTATGCCGGTGGCCACGGTTCACCGACGTTGGTGGAATCCTCGGTACTGGTAGCCATGGACGGCAAAATACGAGACTTTGGTGCCATCGAGACGGCTGCCGAAATCCGCCCCATGGAGCACCGGCAAGATAAGTCCTGGGTTGAGATGATGATCGCCTCCACGGTCAAAGCCAACCCCAATATCCACGATATGCCGATCCAGAATATCGCTGCATCGGGCATCCAAGACGCCTCACGGTCAGGGGACCGCCACGGTATCCTTCGCGGCTTCGCTGAGCGGGACGGGACGCCGGTCTACACCAACCCACAGGAGGCATACAACGAGGAAGATGCCCCGCCGGTGAGCATCAACTGTGGGTCCAGTGGCTCTGGCAAAGCCTCCTCTCTGAGAGAAATCATCAAAACCCCTAGTGGGAATGTACTTATGGGTGATCTGAAGGTCGGAGATATCGTCTACGGGCGTGACGGTAAGCCCTGCCATGTGCTGGAAATCTTCGATCATGCCGCCAAAACCATTGACGCCTACAAATTGCGCCTCTCGGATGGTCAGGTACTCACGGTGGACTCGAACCACCAGTTCGTGGTGTCTGACTTCCGCGCAAGAAACTACCGTGCTGCCAAGAAACACCAGAGCGGCATCGCCCGTCGGAAGCGCCTGATGGATCAGGTTGAGGCATTGCGTGAACTTGCCGTGCAACACACTGATGAGCAGCAGGTGGACGCACAGACGTTAGCTCAGAAGGTTGCACCAATTGTGGACGAGTCAACCTTCTCAAACGCACAGACGGTTCGCTCAGCACTACGCATGGTGGATATCGAGCCTGTCGCCAAAGCAGCATCACAGCCAAAGCTGGCCAAGGGATTCACCGCCGAGCACGAGACGAAGGTCTACGACGTTCGTCAACTCCTAGAGCGATGCATCGAGGACTGGACGCTGCCGATCACCAAGCACGAGGCTAAAAACCAGCAGTGGAAAGATGCTGTCGAGAAGCTGGCCGAAAGTCACTCCGATCAGCTGATCTCTTCACGTGAGCTGCGTGATGGCCTGGTTGCAGCAGGCTCACCGCTAGGTGCCCGATTCATCGCCGACAGCGTCACAGAAGTTGCACAAAACCATGATGCCTGGCACGACGGCGGGAAGGCTCCAAAGCCGCGCTACTACAAAGCCGAAGAAATGCTTGGACTACTGCACGATGTCCCAGTGAAGCACCGTGGCCACCCGTTCAAGACCGATGCGATTGAGGCTGCTCAGAAAGTCGCGCCGTTCGGTGGACGGGCGCATATTCGCCGCATTGCCAAGATGATGGTTGATGCCGGTATGACCCGCGAGGTGTCATCGGTACGGTCGGACCTTGGTCTGGTCGCCAAGAAATACAAGGTGCCATTCACCACTGAGACAGTCGAAGTCGAAAACCATGACCGCATGTCGCAGTTTGGCGGAGCAAAATACCTCTACCAGCACCGCAAGGCGCTACTCGGTCTATCCATCCGACTAGAGCAAATTGCTCAAAATACGCTGCTGCGCACCTCGGATGACGATGAGCAGGTCTTATCGGTCGGCGAAATGCTAGGTCGCGGCCTCAAAGCGGACAATGCAGGGTCGCAGTTCGCCATCAAGCTCACCCAGCCAGTCCAAGGTACGCACCGCGATCTTCCAATGGACCCGTATGTTTTCGGCGTCTGGCTCGGCGACGGGGCAACCGATGGATTCGGCTCTCTGGTGAGTCCTGAATTTGAAATTCTTGATCGCATTGAATCTGTCGGTTACGACATCCGCCGCGGCTCGATGAATAAGGAGACTCACCCAGAGAACTGGTGTGTTCACTATGTCACCAACTGGGGCCTTGACCTGAATAAGACTGGCGCGGTGGGGGATAAGCATATTCCGACCAACTACGCCACTGCCTCCGTGGAGCAAAGGTTCGAGCTGTTGCGTGGCCTCATGGATTCCGACGGCTCGATTGACAAGACTGGCAGCTGTGAGCTCTCCCTGTCTCACCAGCGACTGGCCGAAGATGCACTCGACCTCATTCGCTCTTTGGGCATCAAAGCTTCGCTGAACGTCAACACAGCAGGCTACCGGGACGCCGATGGTGTCTACGTGCAGACGAAGGATCGCCATCGTATCCACTTCACCACCGACCAACCTGTGTTCTGGCTGCCCCGCAAAGCTCAGCGACTGCCCGAGACGGTGCGCGGTACAAACCAGTGGCTCTACATCGAGTCCATCGAGCCAGCAGAGTCTGAGCCGATGCGTTGCATCACCGTGGACTCCGTTGACTCTACCTACCTGATGGCTGGCTATGTGCCGAACCACAACACGATGTTGATGCAGTGGGAAGCGTTTCAGGCCGACAAGCTGGGTTACCCACAGGTCATCATTGACCCTAAGCGTGACTCGGACCTCACCCCGACCGTGGAATCCATGGATAACGGGCGCGTCTTTGGTCTTGACCGACTGGCTGAGGAAAACGGCATTTTCGACCCGATCAAATACGCCTCGACTATCGAGGTGGGTATCGAAATGGCGATCTCCAACCTGGCCGAACTCAACCCATATGGCTCAACCATCGAGATGTCCCAGGCTGAGCCGCTACTGCAATACGCTCTGCGTTACGGTGCCGAAAAGGGCCACACCTCAACGCTGACCGCTCTACGCCGCGCAGTAGCCGATGCAGTTATCGAACCCAGCCTGGTGGAACGCATCGAGATGATGTCTCAGTCCTCCCCACTGTTCCAAGCCCTGGTCGGTTCCGATGATGACACTGTTGGTCTTCGTGTTCACGACGGCACGACACTGATCATGGCCGGCCAACAAGAGCTTGACCTACCAGCACCAGGACAGCCGCCAAAGTCCATCAACCAGCGCATTACCACCGCACTGATCCGCAACATTGTGCAGGGTTCTTCGATGGCACTGACCGGTCGTAACGGCATCATCCGACTCGACGAAGCGTGGGTATTCCTGTCCTCGAACCCAGAGGAGCTGATCAAACTGGGTCGTCTGGCACGCTCCCAGGGTACGGACGTGAACCTCTACACTCAGCGCGTCACCGACATCACCAACGCCAATCTGAACGACAGCGTGACCCGCGGTGTCATCTTGCACTTGAAGAGTGTGGATGAAGCCAGGGCAGCATGTGAAATCTTTGGACTGGAACCAACACCGGAGCGCATTGGTCGCATCACCGCAGCTGGAACGTTGGATGACGATGAAAGTTCGCCGAACTACAACTCTCTGCGCGCATTACGTGATCCCCAAACCGGGGGAGTGGTCCGAGGGACCGTGGCGATTGATGTAGATATTCACGGACGTGCCGTGCCGGTGGAGATTCGCATTCCACAAAGCTTCTTGCGGATGGCCTCAACTCGTGCATCGGATGTGGCACAGCGCAAAGAAATGGACCGCGCATCAGCATGATACTGGTGCTCCTGTAGAGCCGGACACTGTAGAGACACAGTGCCACATCTGAAGGGAGGCAGCATTGAATACACGCAGACAACCACGCAACGTGGGCCGCAGCGTGCAACGTCTCGCTGCCACCTGTGCACTGACCGCGTTCATCGGTGGGGCATCCATGCTGACCGCTGATCACGCCGCAGCAACAGACCAAGATGACCATTCTGAGCAAAGTGCCACCGTGTTTTGGAAAGAGCTTGACCGTATCGAAGACACAAACGAAAACGGCACGCTTGGCGATCCCGGCGACACTTCCTACTGGAACTTCTATGGCGGCGGCACTGTAGCCGATCCAACGCAAGAACTCACCATCGAAGACCCCATGATCTTTGGCGACGAGGACTTCTCCATCGACAGCAAAACCATCCAGCCAGACCCACAGACAGTTGAAGATTTGGATGCAGTACGCAAAGTTTTACAGGGTGATGCCTTGAAGAAGTTGGGCAATATCCCACCGCTGCCAATGGAGTCCAACTACGAGACCACCGATGAACTGGGAGCCACGATATTCGATGAGGAAGCGTTCAACGCCGACACCCAGGTGCACTTCAATGCGCAAGAAGAGCACTTTGAGTTTGTTGCAGACGCCATCAACACCTCCGATGTGTTCCAAGACAGCGGGTTCCGCTGGGCACTGATCCCACAGGGTTTCACAGACCAAATTGATCCCGATGTGCTGGATGATGTGAAGTTTCCCGAGTACGTGGCGCGGATGCAGTTCGAGTACGTCATCACTGAAGATGATGTCACGCAAGACGATGACGGCATATGCACCATTGGTTCCACTGCCACCTCGAACTACGGACTCGTGCAATCCGATACCTCAATGACCCCGTTGACCAGTGAAACTCCTGAAGCAAAAGGCGATGACTTGGCAGCAGATGGTTCAGCATCTGTACGAACAGTTGCCGACGTGGAGTGCGCACCTGATGAAAAGGAACCCGAGCTTGAAGGTACCAGCGAGCCAACCCCGGAGCCTGAGCAACCCGAGGTAGAAGAACCGCCTGTAGAAGTGGAAGAACTCGAAACCCAAGAGGCTGTCGCAGCCCCTCCGGTAACCACCACTCCTACTCCTGAACCCACCAAATATAGCGCTTTTGACAACCCCGACCGGGTCGAACCAATCAACATCAGTTCCGGCAACGCAACCACCCCAACCTCTATGTGGCCGCTGTGGACCGGCATCACCATGATCTCGGTTGCCGGCATGGGCATCGCCGCCTACATCATCAACCGACTGCGTGCTAGAGCAGCGTGGGGCGAGTGAGGCTACAACCCGCCCGGACACTAGCTGTGCATGACAGCTCAGATGACAGATGCGCAGCGCCGACAGAACATAAACCGCGATAAGCGCGGCAAGTACCAGGAAAAAGAACACTCCGAAGCGGAAACCACACTGCTGGTGGCCAATCCAGTTGAAGATGATGTTGCCGATGACGACCAGAGCATCAAATACTCGTTTTTGGCCGACTTCGAGGCGATAGAAGAACAGTTCAACGCCGACTTCGATGGTGTTCCTACCCGCTTCTTTAACGCCGATCTGCGTGGCAGACCTGTGGACAGCGTGATGTCCTACTACAAGTGCGATGACCTTGAAGAGCTCCGTGATGCTGCTGGAGAACTCCGAGATGGACGGTATCTGGCTAAATATGTTGACCACCGACTGATTTCCGGCAGACTGTGTCATGCCGTTTCCGCCCCGGCAGACAATAAGCTCGACGATGATCAGGCCGAAGAACTGCTCCAGGACCTCCCCGGCGCCACGAACGTCAAGCGCGTTGACGATCCGCAGCTGATGTATTCCTATGCCAAAAACGCCAATCGTGGTTGGCTTGTCACGCTCAGCGATACGAACGAGGATGGCGAGGACGTTGAACGACTGATGCTGGTGTCTGATGCCGGCAACAACAAGATGAGTGCCACAACGCTGCACAGTGCACGTGACGGCATCCGAGCAGACCAGCAAATCACCCACACTGACCTTCGCTCGGTAGTGGGCGCCAAACGGATCGAAAATCTCACCGGGGACAACATTCTGGCCGCACAAGCGATGGCACCTGCCACAGGCATCCGCTTCGTGAACAAGGGTGATTACCCCAACGACGGCGAAGAGCAGATGGAGGTCTTTGCCACCGACCCCCGCACTGGCAAGCAGTACACCCGACTGAAAAACGAGGTCACTGGTCGCCGGATGCAGCTACATCTAGACCACGAAGCCCAAGCCAAATCCGCAGCCATCGATGCGCTGATTGCGGTAGAAGACAAGCAGCTGGCTGGACGCAACTTCAAAGCGCAGCAAAAATATGTCAAAGATCAGCGTGGTTCTATCGCTACCGCCTTCGATGACAAGAAAAACCCGGACCAGACCCGCCAAGACATGATGGAAAACTCCAAAGTCGTGGCCGCCAACGGAGGATCATTCTCCAAGATCGAGTACGACAACGACGTAGACCCAGCTGAGGCAGCCGACTTTGAAAACGCCATCAAAGAAGTCTCGGACAAGCTGCCACCCGTCCCATCAGGCCGACAGCCCGATCTACGTGTCCGTTACCTCGGCAAGCACCGGGCCAAAGGTATCTACAGTCCGTCGCACAACACGGTGGCCGTCGATGTCCGCACCTCCGAGGCGTATGTCCACGAGATGGCTCATTTCTATGATTTGACTGACAAGGGTAACGCTTCGTTGACCGATGAGTTCCGGTCCATATCTAACTCCTACTCCAGCGCTTTACAAGAGTCCGATCCGAAGCGCCGCGGGTATTTGAATACTCCCACTGAGCAGTTTGCCCGAGGTTTTGAGATGTATGCGCACGAGCGTCTTGGGGTGAACAACCGGCTGGTGAATCCCGAGAATTTCCAGGGCAACGACTACGCACCGTATGCCAAAAACCCCGAACTCAAAGAAAAGCTGTTCAACTTCTTCGACAAGACCTTTGAGCAGTGAAATGGTTGAAATTCAGCGGGGCTCTCGCCATCAAGATGCTCTCGGGTTTGATGATGTTGGCATTGGTCGGGGTTGCGGCGGTCTCAGTGTGGTTCGTCACGTCCCAGTGCCAGCTGGAAAGCATCGCCCAGGAGCCGCTAGCCGAATACGGCTCCACCGCAGATGCAGTGATCACCACGCCAGCTGATGGTCTCCCAGCCGCCAATACCACCATCGGGTATTTTCCGGATCACAGCGATGAGCTGACCTATGCAACGGTGCATGAAATTCATGATGACTACTATGGTCAACCTGATATGGTGCAGATCGTGCCAGAACTCACCGGGGCCGACGACGAGATGATCGCATCAGCCCAGGTCGTGCAAACGGTGGTTACCGATGCGCCAATCTTTGGGTCCACCGTGCCGTATGCCGGCTTCGCACTGCATCACCCAACTATCTTCTGGACGCTGATCGTTGTTACTGGTGCAGCGGCATCGTTCGGGCTGATGGTGCCGGCTAAAAAGCATCTGATCGGAGCACAGCCACCTAAAGAAGAACTGAGCTCCTATCAGATCGTAGAGAGGCTGTTTCCTGGCTTGCTGATCAGTGAGTTCATTAACCCTTTAGACCGTAAAACTCGAAAGTTTGAGCCATTTCAACTCTAGCCAGATGAATCGCTGTCAATCCTTGCCGACGGTTATGAACCAGTCGGAGCTTTTGGTCCGCTTCTTCGTACTAGGGTGCAGGTGCAGCTCGAACCAGTCCAAGATATGGTCAAGCCACTCCCGCATTTCGTGAGGCTGGGGTGCGCGCTCATCTTTGAGGAGTTGTCGCAGATCGGTGAATCGCTCAAATAAGTGACGATAGTGGGTGTGGTCGAGCTTGCCTTCATAGCCGATCACAACACAGCCCGGCGGCACGGCATACTCCCACATGGCAGAGTCTTGAAAACACACGCCAGCAACAGCAAATTCAACTGCTGATTTTCTGAGTCCAAGGTTAATAGGGTGGACATTATCTCGGAATTCACGATCACTGTCCGAAACCGGAATTTCAACAAATCCTTTATCGCCGTGGATGTCGAGATAAACCACGCTGCGTTGACGAACATCGTCCAATGACTCGACCAACTCACCGCTGGTCTCCGGCTGAAAAATCTCAAAGTCTGGACCACGAACCAACCCGATATTTTCGGCAAAGTCTTGGGCTCTGTCTTTCAGGTTCGCTGTATGTCCAGCGATATAGTATTCGGACCCTTTGATGTCTTCCTGGTTAGGGAGTGAAAGTGCAGCAATGCTCATGTTTTGACCCTAACAGGGTGGCGTCACATGTGTCCTGACAATCCATAATTCATGAACTTCTCGGACGCCGGACACAGTAAGAGCTAGAACACCACAGCAACCTGTTGTGGTGAGACTCTGACGAAACAATGTGTGCCGGACACAGTGAAACTACCTCCTGGCACGCGCCAGAGTTAAAACAGTTTTACACCTCACCGGAAGTTTTAGGAAAAATGAAGAAACAGAATCGCAACCGCACCTCTAAGGTGTTGTCGGCAGCAGTCCTTGCTGCCATGTCGCTCCCACTGACCGTTGGCACGGCTTTCGCCACTGAAGAGCAGACTCCAGTCGAGCCAGCTGAACAGGGCGTCGAACAGCAGATTGATGCGGTTGAAGAAGTCGCTGAAAAGGCAATCACCGAAGAAGCTGCTGCCTCTGAACCTGTCGCTGAAGAAGCCCTCGAACCCGCTGTCGAAGAGCCAGTTGCCCAAGAGGCTCCAGCACCTGAACCGGAACCAGTCGAAGAACCAGTCGTTGAGGCTCCAGCCCCAGTGGTCGAAGAGGCTCCCGCAACGGCGCCCGTTGAACCGCCTGCACCAGAGCCAGTGGTTGAGCAAGCTCCTGCACCTGCTGTAGAAGAGGCTCCCGCACCAGCTCCACAGCCAGAACCAGTTGTTGAAACTCCAGCACCGGTCGTTGAAGAAGCTCCAGCACCTACACCGGAACCTGCCCCAGCCCCGGTCGAAGAAGCGCCTGTTGCTGAAGAGGCACCCGTTGCGGACGTTGCCGAAGAAAAGGTTGAGTCTCAGAAGCCTGCACCCCAGCCAGCCGAAGAAGAAGTTGACGAAGTCGTAGAAGCTGACACCGAGCAAAACGACGAAACTGATGCTGAAGAGGCTGACATCACCGGAGCATCCGAGACTAACGTAGTCGAAGAAGACACCCAAGACGACGCTGCGGAAGCCGATCAGCAGGACGAAACGTGGGATGGCCAAGAGCCACGCCTTGAAGTCCTGTCCGCATCTGCCGACGAGAATTTCTCGGATACAGTCAAAGGCTCAACCAACCCTGTGCAGTGGCAAGAGTTTGACAGCCTGTTCATGAATGCTGTCAACCAGATTCGTATCGAAAACGGCCTCGACGCACTGATCCAGGCTCCTGACCTTGAAGAAAACGCCTTGGATTGGTCCAACCAGATGGCTGACGCTGGTCAGATCAGTCACCCAGATGATCTGAGCGATCAAATAATTGCTGGTGGCTGCTTCTCTGGTGGCGGCGAGAACGTCCTGTCCTCGGGCATGACGACGTCTTGGGTCAACGATGTTCCAACCATGGTTGACCGCGCTCTGAATTCTTACATGAACTCACCAGGTCACCGTGCAAATATCCTCAACGCCGGATACACCCACCACCTGTCGGTCTCGGTAGTTTCCGATGGCGATCCATTCATGAGCCTGTGGAACACCCACCGCTTTGGCCGGGATTGCCTGGTTGAAGATGTGCCCGAGGTTGAAGAACCAGAAGAACCAGAGCAGCCAGAAGAACCTGAAGAACCAGAGCAGCCTGAAGAACCAGAAGAGCCAGAAACTCCTGGTGACGGTGAAGATACCGAAGAACCAGGTGATGGTAACGATGGTGAAGGCGAGACTACTGATCCAGAGGTCACCGAACCTGAGCAGCCCGAAGAGCCTGAGACCCCTGGTGAAGACGAAGATACCGAAGAACCAGGTGATGGTAACGATGGTGAAGGCGAGACTACTGATCCAGAGGTCACCGAACCTGAGCAGCCCGAAGAGCCTGAAACTCCTGGTGACGGTGAAGATACCGAAGAACCAGGCGATGGTAACGACGGTGAAGACGAGACCACTGATCCAGAGGTCACCGAACCTGAGCAGCCAGAAGAGCCAGAAACTCCTGGTGACGGTGAAGATACCGAAGAACCAGGTGATGGTAACGACGGTGAAGACGAGACCACTGATCCAGAGGTCACTGATCCTGAAACCGACGAGCCAGACAAAACCGAAACCCCAGAGGTCGAGGAAGATCCAGCTGATGAGATCGAAGACGACAACACTATTGATGTTGAAATCGACCTCACCGATGGAACCGATGACACCGTCGAAGGCGTCACCCCAACGCTGCAAATGGTCGGATTCGGACTCGACACCATCGAAACCACCGACATCGGCCAGGACACTGATGAAGACCTCGTAGAAGAAGTCATCTTCGACGCCGATGTGACCGACGATGTCACAAGCTCCTACGAAGCATTCTTCGAGGACAATCAGGATGACGGCTTCGTTGCAGAAGAAGACCTCACCGATGACAGCATTGTCACCGAAGATGAGAACACCGATGATGAGACAGCTGCCCAGGCAGATGCTCCAGCATTAGCTGACACCGGTGCAGACAACACCGCCATGCTCGCTGCCGGCATGTTGCTGGCACTAGCCGGTGCAGGTGCGGTCTATGCAAACCAGCGCCGAAACAACACCCAGAACTCCTAAAACTCTGAGGTGAGCTAGCCCCCGGAAGACATGCTCTTTCGGGGGCTTTGGCGCGCCATTGTGCCGGACACTGGGAATGTAACCCCAGAACAGACAACGGATTGGATGAACTATGGGCTTCACAAGACTCAATGCTCCCGGCAACGTGACTGAAGACGAAGAGCAGGCATACTGTTCTGAGCGTGTATTTAGTAACAGCTGTCTGGGCTTCGGGAAACAGCGGTCTGACGACCGGGTAACACCCGGATGACCATCCAGTAACAGTGACGCGTGGTTAATCATCCGGGTGCTGGATTCAG
>JABXHI010000039.1 GCA_013393415.1 Micrococcaceae bacterium | reverse complement strand
ATGAGCGGATAGCCCACCGGCTAGAAGGGGTGGGGCCCCGGACGTTAGGCAACATGGTGCGCGGTGAGGCTCAGAAGCTGGACCAGGTCACCGCCCGGGATCGACAGGAGCGGTCTCGGTCGCAGCGTCGGGTGTCAGTGCGTCCCGCCCCCGGTGGGATGGCTTATATTTCGGCGTTGGTGCCGATGCCTCAAGCCGTGGGCGTGCTGGCCTGTTTACACAAGGCAGCGACTAGTCGGGTTGCGGATGGTGACACTGTGGATCCTGCCAACCCGTCGGGTCCACGGCGGAGTCGTGATCAGCTCATGGCCGATCTGCTCATCGAGCGTGCTACCGGCCAGACCACGGCACCTGCGGTGGCCGCTGAAGTGCAGCTGGTGATGACTGATGCCGCGTTATTTGGTGAGGGGCAGGCCCCAGCATGGTTGACCGGCCACGGCCCGATCCCGGCTAAGACCGCAAGGGATTGGGTTGCTGACCCGAATGCAGAGGTCTTTCTGCGCAGGGTATTCACCAGACCCGAAAACCACCAACTGGTAGGGATGGAGTCGCGTCGCCGCGCGTTCCCCGAAGGATTGAAGCGTATGGTCACCCTGCGAGACGGCGTCTGCAGGACCCCGTATTGTGACGCACCGATTCAGCAGATTGACCACATCACCCCCGTCAACAACGGCGGGCCCACCAGTTGGGATAATGCCAGCGGGCTCTGCGCGGCCTGTAACCAGACCAAAGAAGGCGCCGGGTGGCGCCACGACGGCAACCCTGAGCAGCTGACCGTGGTTACCCCAACCGGTCACCAATACACCACGACCACCCCACCCATCAGCACAGCCGAGCCACCCGACACCGGTGACCCACCCGAAGAACACGGACCACCCGATGACCCCGACGACGGGCCGCCAGACATCACACCCAGACCAGACACTGCAGCCTGCCGCATCAACACCCAAGAACCCGAAATCACCATGCGCATCGCAGCCTAACCAGCTGCCATGCAGGCTGGGTGATTCGGTCTGGTCAATCAAGTCCAGGCGTTGGTCCCATGGTTCCAAGCGCCCGAAGAATCTACTACCCGGAACGTCTCCTGAGCGATCGCCATTTCCTCATCGGTCGGCACAACAGCCACGGCAATCGCGGAGTCTCTAGTTGAAATTATTCGGGGCTCATTCGAACGAACCGTATTGAGCTCGGCATCGTATTGCACGCCCAGTACTTCGAGGCGGTCCAGCACCCTAGCGCGAAACGGAGCAGAATTCTCGCCAATGCCAGCGGTAAACGCGATCGCCTGGGCACCACCAACCGCCACGTGATAAGAGCCAATGTATTTGGCCAAACGATAGGTGGCGGCATCCAACGCTAGCTTAGAAGACCGATCCCCAGCATCAGCAGCCTCGAGCACCTGACGCATATCAGCGTGCCCCGTCATCCCAAGCAGCCCAGACTCGTGATTCAGCACCCGATCAACCTCTTCGGCGCTGTACCCATGCGTCGTAATCAACTGTGTGACAATCGACGGATCAATATCACCCGAACGCGTGCCCATCACCAGGCCAGCCAACGGTGTATAACCCATCGACGTATCCACCGACCGACCACTCCGAATCGCCGTCGCCGAGGCACCATTGCCCAAATGCAAGACCATGCCGTTGAAGTCCTCGCGCGTCACACCGAGCAACGCGGCCGTCTTGCCCGTCACCAGATCATGGCTGGTCCCGTGAAAACCGTAGCGACGAATACCGTGATCGACATACCACCGATCCGGAATCGCATACTGCCATGCCTCGGGCGGCATCGTCTGGTGGAACGACGTATCAAAAATGACGACCTGCGGCATATCGGGCCACTTGTCCCGGATCGCACGCAGTCCCTCGGTGGCCGGTGGATTATGCAGTGGCGCCAACGGAGCCAACAGATCCACGGCGCGAATCACTTCGGGATCTACCAGGGCCGGGGCCTTGAACCGTTCGCCGCCATGCACCACGCGATGCCCGGCAGCATCGATCGTGCGACCATCGAGAATTTCGTCGAGTTCTTTGGCTACCTCGTCCAAGGCTTGCGTGTGATTTGGCACCCCAGAACCGCGCACACCGATGCGTTCGATGAGCCCGGAGGCCTGAATCGGATCGGCGGTGTCGGTGCCGTCGACGTTGAGCTCGCGCAGCTGATACTTCAACGACGACGAACCAGAGTTGATCACCAAAATGAGCATCGAGTACCTCTTCCGTCACCCAGCGTGGGTGTTAGTTGGACTGCGCCTGGATGGCGGTAATGGCCACCGTGTTGACGATGTCATCGACCGTCGTGCCACGCGAGAGGTCATTGACCGGTTTGTTCAGGCCCTGCAGCACTGGCCCAACCGCCACGGCACCTGCGGACTGCTGGACGGCTTTGTAGGTGTTGTTGCCCGTGTTGAGGTCAGGGAAGATGAACACACTGGCGTTCCCCGCGACCTGGGACTGCGGCATCTTCGACGCGGCAACCGAGGCCGAGACGGCGGCATCGTACTGCAGCGGCCCGTCGACTTTGAGCTGCGGTGCCGCGGATTGAACCAGGCCGGTGGCTTCGCGCACCTTGTCGACTTCAGCACCCGCACCGGAATCACCGGTCGAATAGGACAACATCGCAACCCGCGGTTCCACACCAAACTGCTTGGCAGTTTCAGCCGACGCCACCGCGATGTCGGCTAGCTGCTCGGCATCGGGATTGGTGTTGACGGCACAGTCGCCATAGACCAGCGCACGGTCAGGTAGGAGCATGAAAAATACCGACGACACAATCTTGGTGCCCGGTTTGGTTTTCACGAACTCCAAGGCCGGCCGAATCGTGTGCGCGGTAGTGTGCGCAGCACCCGAAACCATGCCGTCGACATCGCCCTGCTGGACCATCATCGTGCCGAAGTAGGCGCCATCGAGCATCGCCTCGCGGGCAAAATCAATCTCAACACCGCGATGCGCGCGGGCCTCGGCGTAGGCCTGGGCATAGCGCTCCCGGTCGGGCGACTCCAACGGATTGATCAAGTCGATCCCCGCCAAATCCAGGCCGTGCTTGGCTGCGGTCTCGGAAATTGTGTCGACGTCACCGAGGATGGTCAGGTCACAGACCCCACGACGACGCAGAATCTCAGCGGCACGAAGGATGCGGGAGTCTTCGCCTTCGGGCAGCACAATGCGTTTGCGATCGGTCGAGGCACGGGCCGTGAGCTGATGCAAAAAGCGCACCGGCGTCATCGCCGACGGGCGGGCCAATTCGATGCGGCCCAGCAGTTCGTCTTCATCGACGTGCTGATTCCAAGCGCCCAGGACGGCGGCGGTCTTGCGCGGTTGCGCCGCCGACAGACTCGAGGGCACCCCGGCGACCCGGCGGGCCATCGTAAACGTATCGGCAAAAGAAACGAACACCGGGAACGGGGCATCGGCGTAGAGGCGCTG
Source organism: Micrococcaceae bacterium (assembly GCA_013393415.1). Lineage (GTDB taxonomy): Bacteria > Actinomycetota > Actinomycetes > Actinomycetales > Micrococcaceae > Yaniella > Yaniella flava. The sequence goes on along the minus strand of JABXHI010000039.1, from coordinate 10,014 downwards.
GATCATGGGGTTGGGCTCGATGCCGTTGGTCAAAATCATGCCGTTGGTCAAAATCATGCCGGCGGGCACCGGGAAATCGGCGGTTCGCGCCGCGGCCAGCGTCGCCAAAATAGCATCGGAGCGGTCGCCCGAGACGATTACCAGGGCGCCGTCGTTGAGCACCTGCAGGAAGTTGCCGCCTTCCATGGATACGGCTTTGACCTCGGAGACATCGCGGTCCAACTGCTCGGAACCGGCCACCAAATCCAGGTTCAACGTGGTTGCGACCTCACCGACGGTCGGGTAGCGCAGCTCTTCGAGCTCGGGGATGATGTAGACCTTGCGCTGATGCGTACCCGGTTTGATGGTGGCCGCCACCTCGTCGACGAGCGCAGGATCGGCGCGGTTGACCACGATGCTCAGCAATTCGGAACCGGCATCGCGCAGATTGGAGCGCGTGAGTTCGACGGCGTCCGAGGCTTCGGCGGCAGTCAGCCCCTGAGCCGAGACGACCGCCAAGACGGGGGCGTTGAAGTGCAGTGCGAGATCGGTATCCATCTCCAGGCCGAACCCGGAATCGCCATTCAACAGGTCGGTGCCTTCGATGAGCACGGCATCAACGCTGGCAGCAACGTGTTCATAGGCCACCACGAGCTTGGCGTACAGGTCATCCTGACGACCGGACGTCACCATGGAACGGGCATACGCATCGGTCACACCTCCAGCGGCCGCATCGACACTCATCCCGTAGTTTTCGCGCATCAACTGCACCATCGGGTCGGCCTCGACGTCATCGCCGGGCACAATCGGACGGAAGTACCCGACCTTGCCGGTGCGCCGGTTGAGCGCATCGACCAACCCCATCGACACCAGAGTTTTGCCGGCTCGGACCGTGGTTGTGGTGATGTAAATGCCTTGGGCCAACGTGGTTTCCCTCCATGCCAATCGATGAATGCGCCGCCCCTCACTATAGTCGTGCAGCTGCGAACATGTTTACGATGGGAAACTCGTCGATACGAGGACACAATTCTATGGCTCGCAGCTCATCAGGTTATCACGATTTCGTAACTTCAAGCAGTAAATAATGTGAAGTATTCGTACTTGATGTGAGAAAGCCTGCTCGATCAGTTATGTGAGAAAGCGGTGTTATTTACAGGATTTAACAACCGGGTGAAGGTATACTTGAGCAGAGACTACTAGGAGTTAATATGTCTACACCAGCATTAAGGGCACAGTGGGTGGAAGAAGCCGACCATAGTGTTTATCTAGAGGGATTAACGGCTAGCTCTGAATACAAAGCGAATGCAGATCAATATATCGCGGGGGAAATCTCAGCTGATGAGCTCGTAAAGATTACTCGTTCAAGATATGGTCTCGAATAACGCCGCTCACGACCCATATTTGATGAGCCCCGATTATCCTGTTCTCAGGAATTTGGTCGGGGCTAACACGTATGAAGAGCTCAGCAAAGCGGAAGCTGATCTCTTTCACGCCCGAGTCGTGCAACTGAACGATCACAGCCTCGTAGCGCCTACACGTGATGCGCAGGAACTTCGAGGACTGCACCGACATCTATTTCAAGATGTATACGATTGGGCCGGAGAATTTCGCGTCATAGATATGCGCTTAGGGGATGGAGATCATTTCGCGCCATATATCAGTATTCCGCTTGGGATAAGCAATCTCATGAATGATCTTGCTGAACAAGATTTTCTCAAGGGACTACAACGAGACGCCTTCGTGGATCGACTTGCAAAATTCTATGATCTACTGAACTACATTCATCCTTTTCGTGAGGGAAATGGGCGCACGCAAAGAACTTTTTGGGCTCGAGTCGCTTTTTCTGCGGGCTGGGTCCTGAATTGGGCGCCTATTCATGGTGAAGAGCTCAATGAAGCCAGTCAAGCCGCCAGGGAAAATGAAGATTTAGACCAATACGCCAGGCGCTAGACAAATGTTTGTCGCCAGTCTCTGGGTAACCAGGTACCAGCTACGTCGCCTCGGGTGCAGATTTTGGATGGGTGAAGTGCGGACCTTAGCATTTGCCAATACTCGTGACGACGCCTATTCATGTTTACGATGGGAAGCATGATCTTAGCTTTCTCTATCTCAGTCTCCGGCGTCGGCGAACTCGGTGCCGACGCTGCCGCCAATTCCACCGAGGATGCCGCAACAGGTTCGGTGGCGCGTGCCGTTGCCGCCGCGGTTAAAGTCGTACGCGAATCCGGCCTCCCGCACCGCCTGTCGTCCATGTTCACCGAAATCGAGGGTGACTGGGACGAGGTCATGGCGGTGCTTAAGTCCTGTGTTGAGGCCGTCAGCCCATACGGTGCACGCATCTCGATCACGATGAAGGCCGACATCCGGGACGCGAAAACCGACCAGCTCGACAGCAAAATTACCCGCGTCAACCAGCTGCTGGATGACGACGCATGATCTGGCCGTTTCAGCGCACCCAAACCACCGAAACCGGTGCGGAATTTTATATACGTGACGCCGCGATGGCCGATGCGAAAGCCGTTGTGGAATTCAAGCATCGCATCTGGCGCGACATGTACGCCGGTCTCAAGGATGCCGACTTTTTCGACAAGGCCGAAGCCACGATCGATGAGCAGGTGACGTTCTGGCAATCCCGCATCAAGCGCGGCGACACCATCTGGCTGGCGGAAGACCTGCGCGGCCGACTCGTCGGCGTCATCCACGCGACAGCAAAACTCAGCGACCAGACCCAAGAATTTGCCGAGCTCTACGGGCTGGCTGACCTCCAAGAGATCCGCTTCTTTTACCTCTCCGACGCCGCAGAGGCGACCGGCATCGGCCAGAAACTGCTCAACGTGGCGGTGTCCGACCAGTCGGCGATCACGTGGCTCTCCGGGGACGCCCCGGCGGTCGAAGCACACTTACAACACGCCGGATTCGAATCCCTCGGTGAACCGGTGAATCCACCAGATGAACCCTGGCGCGGCGTGCCAAGACAGGCGATGGTACGACGATGAGTAAACAACGGCGCAACCAAAAACAATCGGCACTCAACATCGAGCCGGGCATCTACGAGATCGATTCGGGCACCGCCGAGATCCAACCCGACCCATTTACACCGGGAGCCTATCTGCTGCTGGTCAACGGGGTGCAGTCCTCGCAACTCATCCCGGATGAACCTCAGCGGCTGGGGTTTGAATACATGCGCTGGATCGCGATTGCCCTGGGTTTCCGGTACCCGCGTGAGGCCCGATTGCGGTTCATGCACCTGGGCGGTGGGGGAGCGACCCTAGCCCGATGGGGTGTCGACCGATACCCCCATTCCCGCCACACCACCGTCGAATACGACGCCAAGCTCACCGAACTGGCGCGCGAAAACTTCGGTCTACCTCGGTCGCCAATCGTCAAAATGCGGGTCGGTGAGGCAGGCCAAGTGCTGTCCGAGACGCGGCCCGACAGCTGGGACGTCATCATTCGTGACGTCTTCGTCAACATTGCACAGGGCAACCACATCACACCCGGACACTTGACCGGTATCGAAGCCGCCGAAACCGCGGCGCAAGCCGTCGGTCACCACGGCGCCTACGTGATCAACTACGGTGGTCCACCGAATCTACAACCGGCACGAGCCGAAGCGGCCGCGCTCGCCCACGCCTTCGAACACGTCACAGTGATTTCGGATGCGACCATGTTCAAGGGACGACGCCGCGGCAACATCGTCATGATCGGCACCCAGACCGAACTGGCCGCAGAACAGCTCGGCGGCATGGGCGGCTTCGAGACCGCACTGCGTTCGGAACCACTGCCTGTCCAAGCAAAATACAATGCGGCGGCCACAAACTTCATCGCCGGAACCGCTCCATCCACCACGCCATTATTGCTGACCGATCCGGTCTAGAGACACCGCCACGCAGCCCACTTGCGCGGTAGACTGGATTCAGGACCTTCGCAACCGATCTACGGATGTGAACCGACCGCCAGGAGGGATCTGCCATGACCGCGCAATTTCACGACCCAGTCAATAAGGTGAACGCAGACGAACAGCTGCCAGAAAACACCCCGCACAAAAAACACGGCGTTGTCGTTGGTGTGGACGGTTCGAAACGCTCGCTCGCCGCAGCCGTCTGGGCGCTTCGAGAAGCGGCACGCATCAACGAGCCGCTGACCCTGGTCTCGGCCTATACGCTGCCGATCTTCCCGTCCGTGGCCGTGGATGCCGCAACAGGTGGCCACGAAGACTCCGCGCTGGCACAATCCTGCCGCCAAATTCTAGAAGCAACCACAGCCGAACTTGGCGAAACCGATGTCGAAATTCGCACCGCGGTGGAAATGGGCGATCCCGCCAGCGTGCTGGTCGACTATTCCTATGACGCCGAACTGCTCGCGGCAGGCCCCCGTGGTCGGGGTGGATTCCTCGGACTCCTCGTCGGCTCGGTCTCACGCGGCTTACCAGCCCGTGCCCAGTGCCCGGTCGTGCTCGTACCCCGCGGTGCTGAAGCCTCCCGCGCAGGCACCAATGCACCGGTCGTGGTCGCCTCGGATGGCTCCGAACAGGGCCGGGTGGCCATGCTGCGTGCCGCTGAAGAAGCCCTACGCCGTGTCCCGACCTGCCGTCTGCGCGTCATTACCGCCATGGCGCCGGTCTCCTCGGCCGTCGAATGGCTACCGTCGACCGTCGACGAGCGGGCGATGTTTGATGAACTGCGCGACAAGATCAACGCTGGTGTTGCATGGCTCCAAGACCACTTCCCGAAATTGGAAATCGAATCCGAGGTCATCGACGGTGTGCCCGTGGACGCGGTGGTCGCCGAATCCGAATCCGCGCGGCTCACGGTCGTCGGCACACGCGGCCTGGGCGGTTTCACCGGCGCACTGCTTGGTTCAACGTCTCAGGGTATTGCCTCACACGCTCGCGGCCCCGTGATGATCGTGCCATACGCCGATGATCCACGGCTTGAGGATCGTGCTGAATACGGTCCGATGATCGATCAGGAGCCCACCGAATAACACCACGGGCGCGTCGCTGCACAGCGTCACCGGACAAAAAATTCGGGGTGGAAGACCACTTGGTCTTCCACCCCAAATTTATGCCGTATTTAGTTTTGGCCTCCAAGGGTCCGGAGAACTTCCCCGGACTCCGAACCCCCGGAGGAATCTGTGATCAGTACCGGCCGCCAACACTCATCATGTTGTATGGCGAGTAGTGCAAGCTCGTGATCGAAATACCGGTCGATGGGTTTCGAGCGTGCGCGATCTGGCCGTTGCCAATGTAAATCGCCACGTGGTAGACACCCGAACCGGAGCCATTATTCGACCAGAACACAAGGTCACCGGCTTGCAAGTTGTCCAGTGACACGTATTGCTTCGCAGCACCGAACTGGGCGCTCGACTGGCGTGGCAGGGACTTTCCGGACTGGGCGAATGCTGCCACGGTGAAGCCCGAGCAGTCATAGCCTTTCGGCCCGTTACCGCCCCATACATACGAGGTGCCGGCCTCGTTGGTCTTGTTGACCGCCCAGTTGACCGCAGCAGACATGTTGCCACCCGATGATGGGGGAGGCGTGGTCTGCGTTGGGGTAGGTGTAGGCGTTGGAGTCGGGGTTGCCGTACGAGTCGGAGTCGGTGTTGGCGTAGCTGTCTGCGTTGGCGTAGCACTCGGTGTCGACGACGGGGTCGAGGACTGCGTTGGCGTCGAGCTAGGGGTTGACGCCGGGGTCGAGGACTGCGTTGGCGTCGAGCTAGGGGTTGACGACGGCGTAGGAGTCGAAGTCTCGGTCGGCGTTGGAGACGGGGTAGCCGTCTCGGATGGCGACGCGGACTCTGTTTCTTCCTCGGTGGCTGTCTCTGACGGTGTTGGAGTTACCGGAGCTTCAGATACCGATGACGTATCGGTTGGAGATGTTTGATTCGAGGCGGTGGAGACACCGGCGTTCTCTTCGAAGCGCTCGCTACGAACCTCATCATCGAGGTCTTCAACAGTTTCTTCGGAGTTGGTCTCTTCGAGTGCTGCGGCGACAGCCATGCGCTGCTGCTGAGCTTCTTGCTCTTCGCGCTCGCGCTGGGCTTCTTCCTCGGCCAGGCGTTGCTGCTCGGCTTCAGCTTCAGCTTCCGCTTGCTCGGCGGCGTCCTTGGCAGCTTGTGCGCGGTCATCTTCGTTGTCCGCAACAGCGTTCTGCGCATCGTCTTGGTATTGGCTATTGCCTGCTTGACCAGTGAGCCCCTCGGCGACCTGCTGACCATTCTGCTCGGCACGCAGTGCGTCTTCATCGCCCAACATGAATTCTTCAGTACTCAAGCCACCGTTGCGATACATGTCCGCAGCGGCTTCCCCGGCATTTTCCTGAGCTTCTTCATTATCGGCGGAGGCGAGCTCTGCTTGCTGTGAGGCGGTCTCAGCGTCACGACGAGCATCTGCAGCCGCGATGTTGAGCTCACGGGCCTTCTCATTCGTCGAAAGAGTCTGACCTTCAGCATCGGCTAACCGCTGGTTGCTCTTATCCAAAATCTCTTTGAGATCTTCACGCAACTTTGCTTGGGCATCCGGATTATCTTTGGCTGCGGCAACAGTCTCTTCGTCTGGAAGATCAGGTACTTCAGTTAACGACGGTGCAGATGCATCGTTGGATCCAGCGAAAAAAGTGTCGGATTCAGAGAAAATCTGTGGCATCGCGGTGGCAGACATTGCTGCGACCGTCACGAGGGCGACGCCAGCTGCTGCCCCTTTCACACTTCGTGATTTCACGATTCTTCCTCATTCTGTGGCTAGTCCAGTTCTATGGCTCATGGTGAACCATTTCGACCACAAACAGAGACTTTATCTGCACTATTGTCACAACTGCAACACTTGCAACGGGAAGGCACATAAACCACATGAGTGTAACTATTGCGACACGCCTGCAATCATCACGATCCGCGCAATATTGGGGATTAATAAAATTGTTACACAGAGTCGGGGTTGGTGCTTGACTTAAAGGAAGCAGCGCCTGAAATCGAGGTGTTTCAGGCGCTGGCTGTGACTACTTCGTGATAAAGAAACGCTAGTGCGGTGTCAGATCGTGACCGTTCGTGACAACGTCGCGAGTCGGCTGGTGTTTCGTCGTGATCATCTCGCCGTCATGGCTCGCGAGCTCCTGACTTGCACAAGTGAGTGATGATTTTGGCTTTGGATGGGTTGTTTCGCCTTGTCAGCAGGTTTTAGGTTGCTGTTTTGGGGCACTAACGGGACCGATATGATGGGTGCATGAGCCCTTTTTTGCGTAAGGTGACCACGGCCTCTGGTGCTACCGCGGTTCAGATTGTGTCCAAGATTCGTGGGCAGCGCAAGATCCTTGAGCATCTGGGGTCAGCACATTCGGAACAAGAAATCGCAGCCCTGGTCGCGGTAGGCCATCAAAAAATTGAAGCCGCCAGTGGCACTCAGCAGCTCTTGGATTTGGGGCTTGAGACCTCGGAAGTTGCGGTGTCGGTGGAGGCGAAAAAGAAGGTCACCGGTTCGGCTTCCCAGTTGCTGGTCGATGCGATTCGGGCCTGTTATGACCAGTTAGGGTTGAGCGATCAGGTCGCGGATGAAGCATTTTTTCAAATGGTACTAGCTCGGTTGGTGGAGCCGACTTCCAAGCGCGATAGTCTGCGGGTGTTGACTGAACTCGGGGTGAATACGGTGCACCGTAATACGTTTTTCAATGCACTCAAACGCGCTCAAGACCGTGATTATCGGGGCAAAATTGGTCAAGCCTGCTTTGACTACAGCCTGCACACCACCGGGATGAGCCTGTTGCTTTACGATGTCACGACCTTATATTTTGAGGCCGAACACGAAGACGAATACCGCAAAGTAGGCTATTCAAAAGAGCGCCGTGTAGATCCACAAATTGTGGTTGGTCTGCTCGTCGACCGGGCGGGGTTCCCTCTTGACGTTCATAGTTTTGAAGGCAATACCGCCGAAACCCATACGATCCTGCCAGTGCTGGAAGCGTTTCAACAACGCCACCAGGTCGCCGATATGGTCGTGGTGGCTGATGCCGGGATGCTCTCGGAGAAAAATCTGCAAGCTATTGATGAAGCGAATCTGCGGTTTATTGTTGGTTCGAAACAGACCAAAGCGCCCAAAGATTTAGCCAAGCAGTTCCACTTCCACCCGACCAACGACACCGTTGATGGGACCCTCGTGGACACGGTGACCACCCGGGGTCGCTACCAACCCGACCCCAAGCGTTTCGAAACGAAGCAAGAACCGGTCTGGGATCCAGCAACGCACCCGGATCACCGAACACGGTATTGGAGGGCAGTATGGCAATACCGGCAAAAACGTGCCACCCGCGACCTGGTCACCTTAGAAAAACAACGCGAAAAAGCACTTCGCATCGTTGCAGGACAACAGGCTGTGAAATCGGCGCGGTTTGTTAAAACCAAAGGCACCACACGCGTCTTTGACCAGACCACCTTTACCCGGGCCGCCAACTTAGTGGGGTGGAAAGGCTACGTCACCAACCTCGAAGCCAACATCATGGATGGTGCAGAAATCGTGGCCTCGTATCACCAGTTATGGCACGTCGAACAATCGTTTCGAATGTCCAAAACCGATTTGCGAGCCAGACCAATGTTCCACCACACTCGCCAAGCCATCGAAGCACACCTCACTGTAGTCTTCACCGCGTTAGCCGTCGCACGATACATGCAAACCAAAACCGGGGTCTCTCTGAAGCAGATCATCACTACGCTGAAACCCTTACAAGAATTCACCGGCCAACTCGGCGACCACGAAATCACTTTCCCACCAGAAATCCCAGACCAAGCTCAGCACATTCTGGACCGGCTCCATCCAGAAACCTAAAACGGGGCACTAAAATTGTGCAAGTCAGGTTAAAGGAAGCAGCGCCTGAAATCGAGGTGTTTCAGGCGCTGGCTGTGACTACTTCGTGATAAAGAAACGCTAGTGCGGTGTCAGATCGTGACCGTTCGTGACAACGTCGCGAGTCGGCTGGTGTTTCGTCGTGATCATCTCGCCGTCATGGCTCGCGAGCTCCAAGACCATGTTTTCGGCTAATCCGAGGTAGCGGTGCAATCCCCGCGACGCTTCGATGCGCTCTCCCGTTAAAATGCGGTTGATGATGGCCAGGTTCTGCTGGGCAAATGCGTCATGGATGGTCGGACGAATTCTGAGGGCATGGAATGCCAAGTGGAGTTGGGTCAGCAGGCGATCAATCGTTTGGGTCATGCTTTCTGAGCCAGCCAGCGCCACCGTCGCCATATGGAATCTGCGGTCTGCGACTGCGAGTGCCTCAACGTTTTCCTGCGCTACGCCTCGTCTGGTCTGATCTGCAATGTGCTCGAAAATATCGGTGAGGTCTCCGGTGAGTTGGCCCCAGAGGATGGCCGAGGGTTCCAGGAAGCGTCGTGTCTGATAGATCTCACGGACATCATGAAGCCCCGGATCGATGACGAATACCCCGCGATTCGGGACTTTATAGACTAAGTCTTCGCCGGCCAGAACGGTGAAAGCTTCCCGTAGCGTATTTCGCGACACTTCGAACTCTGCTGCGATCGTTTCTTCTGAAAGTTTTGTGCCAGGCCGGAGGTTTCCTTTGCAGATCAGCTCGCGCAAGGAGGACGCAATTCTGGTGGGCGTATGCGCGTGAGCGTGTCCATCATCGCTGTCATATGCAGAAAGCTCTGGCATCACAGGCTTATCCATCTGATCTCCCGGTAAATGTATGGGATTAACAGTGCCAAATATCACAATATCACTGGAAAACTGTTTCTGTCTGTATCTGATGTATCGGTCGATATTCCTCGGCTTTCTGTCTACGTCTCGTGGTCTGACTGGTAGATTTGGTGGTTCTCATCCTCTGCCGGTCCAAGGAAATGACGCCAATGGCGTGCAGTATCTAGAAGTGAGGTGGCGAAATCCGCGGAGAAAGCCAGTGCTGCAATTTGCATTTGATAATGCGATAGGTCTATGATGATCTAGGTCGATCGCACCGATGAGCTGAAAAGCTTCGCGATAGTCCGGCCCCCATCGTCTAGTGGCCTAGTCCACCGCCCGTTCACGTCCGC
>JABXHI010000038.1 GCA_013393415.1 Micrococcaceae bacterium | reverse complement strand
CACTCCATGCTCGACTACCAGACCCCGGCTGAAGTCGAAACCGACTACCACTGGACCGAAACCGACACTTCGGCGGCAGCCTAGAAATGAAAATACGCAGACCCTCCACAAAACCCGGGACTTGACACCCACTTGAACTTGGCGCCACTTGGGTTCATTGGTACCAGGCTCACACCTGGTCAGAGGTGGTTCGATATAACCAGCCGATCGTGGCGTCTCCCGATCCAGAAACCGTTTACTGGAACAGTGCCGCAGGCGAAACTACCGAAGGTACTCTGGACGAGGTCGATGCATTGTTGAAGCCGGCAATCGATGAAGTTTTTGCTAGAGCTGATGAATACTTCCCTCATCCGACAGACCCTTTATGGATTCTTTCGGACCGATACGACGGGCCATCCGAACTACGTGAGCAGTTCCTTGCTGACGACAAAAAATCAGTGCTCGATCTTGTGCATGAATCCGGTCAATTCAGTCAGGAACAGATCGACTTGATTGCCTCCTACTGGGCTGCGGCATATATCGGTAACCCTGATACGGGTTCGTCGTTGATGGCCAAACAATGGGCAGTCTTGAGCAATATGGACCTCGGTCTGCTGGACGACATTACACTGAAATTTAAGCTGGTCAACGGCATGCGTGGAATCTATAACGCTATGGCTGAGGATCTCAACTGCAACATCCGGTTGAACACCCCGGCAGTAGCAATTGAGCATAGCGCTCAGGGAGCTTCCATTACTTTGGAAAATGGCGAAGTACTGCAGTCAGACGCAGTCGTTGTAACCGTCCCGGTAGGGGCTATGAACACAATTGAGTTTTCGCCAGCGTTGCCTGAGTCAATGCAACAAGTGCTCGATAAGGGCTGGAACTCTAAAGGAGCTAAGATCTGGATTAAGATCCAAGGCCATCATAAGTTCCTTGGCTATGCACCTTTCCCCGCGAAAATGTCAGTGCTGCGCTCAGAATACTTTATGGATGATGACACGACTATATTGGTTGGGTTCGGCGGCGATCATTCTGCGGTTGATCTGAACGACAAAGATGAAGCTCAGGAGATCGTGAACCAGTTCAATCCAGATTTCGAAGTTGTGGACGCGACTGGGCATGATTGGGTAGCTGATAAATGGTCGGGTCAAGCTTGGGGCACCTTGCGAGCTGGCCAATTCTGTGATGGCTGGGGGAATTTCAGCGATACAGGAACACAAATGTTCTTTGCTGGAACAGAGTGGGCAAACGGGTGGCGAGGTGTCTGCATTGACGGGGCGCTTGAATCCGGGATGACTACTGCCCGGAAGATTATCCAAGAATTCCGACAAAACGGTTAATCTGCGAAAAATAAGTACAGCAGGGTCACGCACACAAAACAGGTGGGGTGCGTGACCTGCTGTGTTTAAAGTATGACTTCTACTAGATATCGAAAATAGAACTGCGATATCCAGAGGGCGTCTCACCATAGGTTTGTTTGAATAGCTTGGAAACATGAGAAGCATCCGTCAGGCCATAACGCAGGCTGATGCTTTGAACGGTTTCAGTTTTATAAGCCGGATTTGCCAGATCGTCGCGGATCCGTCGGATCCGTTCGTTGCGTATATATGAACTAACCGTATGATCCTCTGCTGAAAATTTGCCGTGCAATTGGCGTAGGGACACATAGAAATAATCGGCAATCATTTGTGGGCCCAACTCTGGATCATGCAAATGGTCATCGATAAAGGCAACGGCTTGTTCAAATAGCGGGTTGTCCTCATGGAGCTCGTTTCGGTTGCGAGCGGCAGCAAACAAAACTGTGACGAGCATTTCTAGTGCGGAACGCACCAGCTGTAATGCGTGGGGCCCCTGCAGGATGTGCAAGTTCAAAGCCAGCTGCTTGAACAGCGGCACGGCGACTTTGCCTAGTCCAGAATCTTCACTGATGGGTACCGCGGTAACCTGAGATATTTGGTTTTGGACAAGGTGTAACAGCTCTTGTGGGAACTGAATGATTAGGCTTCGTTGATCATGTTCATAATGTAGCGTATACGGGCGATGAGCCACGTATAGCGCTAGATCGCCAGGCTGGAGCAAACACTCGCGATTGTCTTGAGTCAGTAAAGTAGTTCCGGCAAATTGTAACGACAATTTACACAAGTTCTTATCCTCAACAGAGGAAAGTACTTTGTTTTGCGTAACAGTATGCGGACCGGTGTACATGTCAAATAGTTGAACTTCTCCGAGTGAAACATAGTTTTCACCGGCACGAAACGCAGCTCGATCCGGTGTACTAATCTCCACGGCTGGAAAGTTTTCTCGTACGTGCCGTGCCCAATCCCAGAAATCTAAATTGCGCTGTGGAACGGAGTTAGTTTGGGCCGAGACATCTTGTTGCTGTTGCATTCTTCTTGTTGTCCAGCCCCTTCTGCTATGTGTTTGCACAGTGTGAATCAACACTTACACTAAATAACTTGTGTCTTCACTATATCAATGCCGCAAAACAGGACGGATGTAGTGAGCGCTGTCGTATCTACCGGGTGGGTCGATGCGACAGCGCTCCTAATCGGGCTGTGAATGTTTCTAGTGATTCACCTGGCTAGTCCGTTTTACCACGAACCCAGCGACGTACGATTCTAGTGTTATGTACTTCTTCGATAGGGCCATCGAAGATGTTCCGGTCAATCGCAATGAAGTCTGCTGATTTGCCGGGTTCGATGGTGCCGGTTTCGTTGCCAATCCCGAGCGCTTTCGCTGACTCGCGGGTGAAGGCAGCTAGTGCTTGGGGAAGTGTGATGGCCTGATCGATGTTGACGCTGCGCTGATCAGCGTCTTCGATGGGTCCTTTACGGGTGACCATGCCTTCAAGACCGAGCCATGGGTTGAGTACTGGCAAGCCAACGGGCCAGTCCGAACCACCTGCAATGACAGCGCCGGTTGCCAGAAGTTCCTTGAATGGCCAGATATTAGACATTGTTTCGTCCGATACGAATTCGCCTACTCCATCGGTGAGCGGACTTGGAAACCACATAAACGGGCATGCATCTGCAGCGACGTTCAAAGAAGCAAAACGCGGGAGATCTTCTGGGGAAATAAATGACATATGTGCAATTTGCATAGCAGGACCGCCATTGGAATCTTGGCGGACGATTTCAGCGGCATCAAGTGCCTGACGCACTGAAGCATCGCCAGTGGCATGCAGTTTGGCACCAAGCCCGAGTTCCGCACAGCGGCGAAGAGCCGCGATGAGGTCCTCAAGTTCCCAGTAGAGTTCACCGCGGAAGTTTGGATCGTGGTTTCCGTGGTCGCATTTGTACGGCGTGAGTAAAGCGGTTGTCAACGTTGTTGGTACACCGTCGAGTACGAATTTAGCGAATTCCGGTTTCACGAGATCGCTTGCGAATTTCTTGCCTGCGGCAAAGAGTTCCTCGCCGACGGTTCCGGGTTCGATAAACGGGCGGATAGGCATTGAAGTTATGACACGCATGCTCAATTCGCCCGATTTCTCAAGCGCTGCCAGACCTTCGAAATGCGGAAGCATCGTGGCTGCATCCTGTACCGTTGTGACGCCTAACGAAGCGAGACGGTCAAGTGCGGCTCGTAACGCAGACATCTGGCGGCCGATGACGTCCTTGTGTGATTTTGCAGCTACTCCTTCGGCAACTGAACCGGCAAGTTCCCATAGCGCCCCTGTGAGATTGCCATGCTCGTCACGCACATAGGTGCCATCTTCGGGGTGATCGGTTTCGGCTGTCACACCCATTGCTTGAAACGCGGCGGAGTTCACTTGCCTGTTGTGCATGGTGTCATCGCGAAGTAGGACGGGGTGGCCATGAGAAGCTTCGTCTAACCTAGCGAGAAACTCAATGTTGTTGAGTGACGGTAGCGTGCCACTGCCGATGATCCCACCTATGACCCACTCGCCGGGTTCGAGATGATCGGTCCAGTCGGCGACTTTTTCAATGATTGCGTCAGCATCATCTGATGGATCGAGCTGGAGTTCGTGGGCGAGTTGGGTGCCACCTAAACTCAGGTGAAGATGCCCATCAATGAGGCCCGGGGTGATGATGCCAGTGTTTATTTCGGTGACTTCAGACTGCCCACCGGCAAATGTTTTAACCTCTTCCAATGTGCCGGTCGCAGTGATTCTACCGTCTTTAACCGCAAACGCCTCTATCCAGTCTGTGTCAGAAACGCCGGTCCAAATCTTCCCGGTATATATTGTGTTCTCTTCTGTCATTGATATTCCTTTGGAATCGAATCGAGCGGGGTTGCGTATGCGCACGCAACGGCAGACGATTATTTAGTGCGCGTTTAAGAATCCAGTCACAGCACGGTTTGGTTGACGAACGCTGGGAGCAGGAATTTGTTTGAGGGGAAGGCCAGCCTTAAGACAATGACATCCTGCGATGCCTTGGTAGAAAGTGAGAATAGACGCGAGGTGCCCGCCCCAGAGGCGGGACGGGCACCTCGCTATGTGCTAGCTGAACTCGTTTCGAGGTAGCTAATGACTGTATGAGTTAGAGCGCAGTGACCTTCGGCAGCGCGACCTGTTTCAGGCCCTCAACACCGAATTCCAAGCCCATGCCGGATTTCTTGACCCCACCGAACGGGATACGTGGGTCAACGGCGCCGTGCTTGTTGATCCAGGTGGTCCCGGCGATCAACCGGTTGGCTACTTCGCGGGCCTTTTCCTCATCGGCTGACCACACGGAAGAGCCCAAACCGACTTCAAGCTCGTTGGCCCACTCGATGGCCTGGTCGAGATCGTCGTATTTGATGATCGGTAGTGCAGGTCCGAACTGTTCGATCTGGACCAGCGGGTTATCCTGATCGATCTCGGACACGATCGTGGCGGGGTAGAAATAGCCCGGTTGGTCGGACTCAGGGTTACCACCGGTGACAATATTTGCTCCGCCCGCGCGAGCCTTTTCGACCAGATCGGCAACGATGGACTGCTGGGCTTCATTCTGCAGTGGCCCCAGTACATTTTCCTCGGACATGCCTTGCCCCATCGGGGTTTCGGAAGCAATCTTGGCCAGAGCGTTGACGACGTCGTCGTAGATCGACGCCGGAACGTAGAGACGTTTCAGGGCAGCACAGGTCTGCCCGGTGTTGATAAAGGCGCCCCAGAAAATGTCTTGGGCCATCTCTTCAACGTTGATGTCGTCTAGTACGATGCCGGCGTCGTTGCCGCCGAGCTCCAGTGTCACGCGCTTCATATCGGCGGCGGCACTGCGCATGATGGCCTGACCGGTCTGGGTAGAACCGGTGAACATGATCTTGTCGATGTCTGGGTGACCGGAAACGGCCTGACCTACTTCGCCATCGCCCGGTAAGACCTGCAGTACATCTGCGGGTAGCGCCTGGTTGATCACGCGAACTAGTGCCTGAACGGAGAGGGGAGTGTGTTCGGAAGGTTTCATGACCACGGTGTTACCCATGCGCAGTGATGGGGCAAGCTGCCAGACCGAAATCATCATCGGCCAGTTCCACGGACCGATCGCCCCGACCACACCGATGGGGACATAGGATAGGACGGCCTTGCCCGACTCATCGTCGACGAGGACTTCATCTTCGATCTCAAAGTCGGCATTGGCGCGGAGCCAAGCTTCGCAGGCACCGGCCTCAAAACGAGCGTTAGGACCGTTGAGCGGCTTCCCAACTTCGCGAGCGAGAATTTCAGCGAGCGCTTCGGCGGACGCTTTGACCGCGTCTGCTGCTTTGTGCAGGTAGCCCGCGCGCTCCGCATGGGTTAGAGCACCCCAGGATTTCTGTGCTTGCGTGGCGCGCGCAACGGCGGCATCGACATCGTTGGTCGTTGAGCCTGCGGTGTTTCCGGTGAACTCTCCGGTTGCCGGATCATGAATCGGGGTACCGTTTTCAACAGTGACGGCTGCTAGGAGTTGGTCGTAGGTTGTGAGGTCTATGGACATGAATCCCTCCGTATTGTCTGCAAAATCTCAGAAGCGAGATTCCTTCTTGATTCTAGGCTGCCAAATTGTGATCTGGGCTTCTAGGGTTTTGGCGCACGGCTTTTGGCCTGCTGCGCATATTTGCGCTGGTGGCGGTGGTGACTAGGTTTGCAACAAACCCGGTGGCTACAGTTGATCGTAGTGAGCGATATTCCTGTTCACCATAGCTATGGAGGTATCTGCATATGAAAGCAATGGTTGTCCGTGAACTCGGCGGCGGCTGGGTTGAAGAAGAACTCGAGATTGCCGATCCGATTGGTCAAGAAGTCCTCGTCGAGCTCAAAGCTTCGGGACTTTGTGGTTCCGACCATATGGAAATGAGCAACGAAGTTCAGTATCCGCCTCCGGCTGTGTTGGGCCACGAAATTGCAGGTGTCGTGACCGCCATTGGTCCGAATGTCACAGAATTTGCGGTAGGCGACCACGTCGCCGCCTGTCTGGTGCAATTCTGTGGCAAATGTGAACAGTGCTTGGACGGCGAGCCAGGTCTCTGCCGCTCTCCTGAGCTCACCCTTCGCGGTGACGACGAAGAACCACGGCTCAAAGATGCCGACGGTAAGGCTGTGACTCAGGGTATGGCGTTGGGCGGCTTTGCGCAGCAATCGTTGGTGCACGAGAACATGCTGGTCAAACTGCCAGAAGACATGCCTTTTGCCCAAGCTGCTGTGCTGGGGGTGTGGCGTGATCACCGGTACCGGTGCTGTCCTCAACGCCGCAAAAGTTCGGCCAGGTGAAGACGTCGTTATTATTGGTGCCGGCGGCGTTGGCCTCAACGTCGTATCCGGTGCAGTACTTGCCAGTGCAGGCAAGATCATTTCCGTGGACCTCAACTCCGAATCACTCGAAGCCGCCAAGAAATTTGGTGCCACCCACACCGTCAATTCCTCCGAAATCGACCCCGTTGCTGCAGTCAAAGAACTCACCGGCGGCTACGGTGTACGCACCGTCTTTGATGTCGTAGGTATCGGTGTGACCGCCCAGCAAGGCTATGACATGTTGGACAGCGGTGGCACGCTGTACCAAATCGGGATGGGCTCAGGCGACGATACGTTGAATACCGTTCCAATGCAGAATGCTTTTGGGCGCAAAGCGATCCAAGGCGTATTCATGGGCTCTGGTGTACCGAAACGCGATATGGCCATGCTCGTCAAGCAGTACCAGGCCGGTCGGTTGAATCTCGACGACATTGTCTCGGGTGAAATCAAACTCAGCCAGGTCAATGAAGGCTACGAGATGATCCGCGATCCGAAAGTGAACCGCGTCGTCATCACTGACTTTTCCTAGACTCCACTTCGCTGAACCGGGCCGGTCCACCTGGGCCGGCCCGTTTCATGCGCTCATGACGTCGAGGACGAAGAACGATCGGCGACCGGACCTGGCCCGGCGGGCAGTGTGCGAGTAAAGATTGCCGCGCCTACCACGGCCACCCCGGCGATCGCCCAGATCCCGGCCGCCAGTGAGAACACCCCGGTGACCGCAGAGATCAACAGGGGCCCGCTCAGCATCCCGGCATCCGAGAGCAGCCGCCATAACGCGAGGAACTTTGGCCGGCCCACCGATGGCGAATAGTCCGCGCCCAGGGTCATCACGATGCCGGCCCCGAAACCGTTGCCCAATCCAATCAAAAATGCCGCGACCATCAGCCATGCGCTAGAAGTCGTGAACGGGACGGCAGCGCACCCGATGGCAAGTCCCAGTAGACAGGACACCGCCACGACTCGGCGGCCCTTGCGATCCATGAGCGTTCCGGCCGGATAGAACATCAGCATGTCGATGGCTCCCGAGACCCCATAGATTAACGACGCTTGCGCCGGCGTCAACCCGATATATTCTGCCCACAATGGGATCACCGCGGTGCGCGAAGCCCGCAAGGCAGTCAGACACAGCACACCCATGCCAGACGACAACAGGACTCGCCAGTGTTCTTTGGCTAGTGAGATCATCGTCGGATTGGTGACGATCTCTAACGGACCCGTTGTGGTGGTTTCCCAGGTCGCCGACTGCTGGGCTGCGGCGGGATCTTCCAGCTCGTCAATGAAAAACGTGACCACCACTGCAGCGGCCATACACACCGCACCCACCGCAAAAGCACCCTGGATTCCCATAAAGGACTGCACCCCGGCACCTAGAAACGGTCCGACAAACGCGCCGACGCGCTGCATGCCACCTAGCATGGACATCGCACGGGCCCGGTGCGAGATCGGTACGGCCACGGCCAAATAGGACTGCCTGGCAAGGTTGAAACCTGCTGCAGCCATGCCAATCATCAAAATGCCAAGCATATACCCGGCAAAATCTGCTGGTCCTTCTAATGGCAGCCATCCTGCCACCATCGCCCACGCAAGCGTGACACCGGTGGTACCAACCGCCGCAGAAACAATCATTGTGGTGCGTTCCCCAGCACGGGACGCCAACTGGGCCGCTGGTGCATTGGCGATCAGTGAGCCAATACCGACCAGCGTCACCGTACTTGCCGCCACCGCCAGCGATGTACCAAACCGTGTGGAGGCTGCCGCAATCGCGGGCATAATGGCCCCAACACCGATGGCGTAAATCAGTGATGGCGCATAGATCTGAAACGCATTCGCCAGTGGTCCTGAGCTACGGGACCCGTCAGTCATGGCACCTTCTATTTCTGCCGCGTTGCGGCACGTCGTTCGGTTAGGCCTGTACCTTTCTAAGGTACGCCGTGCAGATGTTGAACGACCGCGCAGGCCAATCCGTCCGTCAAAAATTTGTTGACCTCGTGTTTCGTGTATAACTCTGCGGGGGCCATCGACGGTGCCGACGTGTTCATGGAATCCGACCACCACACATTTGAGGCGAACGCCGAGTGGACCCTCGATACGGAGATTATCTTGGGCAAGTACAGAAACGACCCGGAAAGCGTGTATCGACCTGGGCCCACCGTAGCCGTAGACATTGACCGGTGGGTCCAAACGATGGAGTCCCGCGACGGAGAAGTCGATGACGCATACGCTATGAACCTGCTAGCCCATCGACGGCAGCCCGACGGGGACCGAATGGTCCGACGCGAATCGTTCCGTCGGATCGACCTGGACCACGCGTTTCGGCTGCTTGCTGGCCTCTAACCCGCCATTGTCAGGAGAGCCTCATGCATGTCGCCAAGCAGCTGAAAAGCGAAAACCTTCGCATCCAAATCCAAGACCGCGATGCGGTACTGGACGACCTCTTTCCCCAGTCGCATAAGCTCGACCGTTTTGGTTGCATCATCACAGAACCCTACGGAAGTTTTGGGGCCAGCCTGTTGATACAGGCCGCCATCGTCCAGTTCTACGAGACACACCCGCAGCGCCGTGATACACAGCCAATGTATCCGGAAATATACATGTTCCATGTCGGCGGTAGCTTTGGCGATCACAGCTCCTTCGATTTCTGGCCGCCGAGAAAAGAAGTCCAAGTCGACGCAGCCAACCCCGCGGCGTTGTTGTCCGCGATTGTGGACAAAGGCATTACCCGCCTGGCGCTACCAGACGGGGTAGAAGGCGACCCAGAATTACTGAAAGATAGCATCAACTCATTTGCTGATCTCGGCTCAGGACGCAATCTTTTCGAATCCTGTTTCGCCTATAACCCAAGCGGCCAGACTGGTGATGCCGATGTGTTTTTGGCATCGGAACATCCGTCATTCGAGGCCAATATTCGTCGGACACTTGAGCGTGAAGAGCTGTTGGAAAAATACGATGAATCGCCTGCGCTGATTGGTCGGCCAGGCCCAACCAGCGGTCTTGATGTAGACCGGTGGATCGACACCGTCCGGTCCGAATGGATGAGGTGGACCGCAAAGCAGTGAAGGCGCATGCTGAGCAGCGCCGCCAAGTCGAAGGAGAACGACTGGTCCGCCGCGAGTCATTTCGGCAGCTTGCCCTCGACGAGACGCTTGGCTTGTTAGCCGGGCTCTGACCCTTTGCCGAAACCATTGTGACGTTCATTCCCCCGTGGTATTTGGCGGGGTTCAGATCTGGATACGATACGTATGTTCGGTAGTGGAGCGTTTCAAGCCGCTGTTCCGTCCCAGATTGATGACGACTGAGAGATGTGATCGTAGTGACAGATCCGGTGCTGCAGACCCAGTCGGCAGTTCGCCCGCGTTGGAAACCCGCTGATTGGCTCGGTCTGGCCGTGTTGTTCGCCTTCCTCGTGGTGGGCCTGTCCTGGTCCAAATGGGCGCCCTATTGGGACCGCGCCTGGGGCCTAAACGAAACTTCGGTTTGGGATGGTGACTCCCTCTTAGCTTCTGCCGGCGAGACAGTGTCATTCGCGGGAGCTTGGAATTTCACGCTCACCTATTTTGACGCAGTCTGGAATGCGCTCGTGGTGGCATTGCTCGTAGCTGCCGCCATCGATGCGCTAGTACGACGCGACTGGTTGGTTCGGCTGATGAATCGGCCTTCGCCCATTCGACAGTCTGTGGTCGGCGCTTCCTTATCCATGCCCAGCATGATGTGCACCTGTTGTGCTGCGCCCGTGACTGCCGGGCTGCGCCGATCGGGTGTTTCCACCGGTGCAGCACTAGCGTATTGGATAGGCAATCCGCTGCTGAATCCTGCCGTGCTGATCTTTCTTGCCCTGGTATTGCCATGGCAATACGTCACTACCCGTGCCATCGTTGGCGTTCTCGTTGCGGTGGGTGCCACCGCCTTGATTGGTCGCTGGTTTGGAGGCCGCACCAAGGAGATCCCTGAAGAACCAACCGAGCAACCTGCAGTGGCAGAACTTCCCGGGCGCTTTCTGCGCTCGTTGGCCCGCTTTACCCTGGTGCTCGTCCCGGAGCATTTGGCCATGGTATTTCTCATGGGTCTGCTGAGCCCGTGGTTTGCCGGGATTCACGGCCTCGAAGGACGCATCGGTGCGCTAGCAATTGTCATTGCTGCCGTGGTCGGCATGCTTTTGGTGATCCCCACGGGCGGCGAGATACCGATTATCACCGCGCTACTGGCTGTTGGTGCCAGCGTGGGCACCACGGGAGCGTTGCTAGTGGCCCTACCGGCACTGAGCATCCCCTCCATGGTCATGGTGGGTAAAGCGTTCGGATGGCGCGCCACGGTCGCCACGGCAACAGCCGTTGTGCTCGGCGGGATACTCGCCGGGCTCTTGCTGCTGATGCTGACGTAAGCGTTAGCGGTGCTTCAGTACGTCCGCAATCTTGGCCACAGCCGGTTCGTTCTGCAGTGACGTCGTATCGCCCAGAGTGTCGCCGGTGTACAGCTGGGTGAGGAGTCGGCGCATGATCTTGCCCGACCGTGTTTTCGGCACATCAGGGACGAAAACCACGTC
Source organism: Micrococcaceae bacterium (assembly GCA_013393415.1). Lineage (GTDB taxonomy): Bacteria > Actinomycetota > Actinomycetes > Actinomycetales > Micrococcaceae > Yaniella > Yaniella flava. The sequence continues at coordinate 8,301 of JABXHI010000038.1, read as the reverse complement.
ATTGGGTTTCGCGACCGGTCCAATATTCTTGGCCACCAGTTGTGTGAGTTCTGCCTGGGCCTCGGTGCCATGGAAGTCGCCGCGGGGGACCACAAAGGCTATCGCGCAGTGCCCAGTCTTTGGGTGCGGTACCGGTGTGACGCCGGCTTCGATCACATTCGTGTGCGACACCAGGGCGGATTCGATTTCGATGGTCGACAACCGGTGACCGGAAATGTTGATGACGTCATCGATGCGTCCGAGAATCCAAATGTCACCGTCTTCATCAGTTTTGGCGCCGTCGCCGGCCAAGAACCAACCGCGGCCATCTTCTGCCCAGTGGTAGTCATCCCAATACGAGTTGTAGAAGCGCTCTGGGTTGCCCCATACGGTGCGAGCGGCGCCGGGGCCAGGGCGGGTCACGACGATGACGCCCTGCTGATTGGTCTCTGAGGCATTGCCCTGTTCATCGACGACGGCAACATTGACGCCGGGCAACGGACGGGAACCGGACCCGGGCTTGAATGTGGTATCTGTTTGACGCGGCGAGATGATGGTGGAACCGGTTTCCGATTGCCACCAAGTGTCCACCATCGGCACGCCTGCCGGGGTGTTGCGGCCAATGTGTTTGCGAGCCCAGTGCCAGGCTTCCGGGTTCACCGCTTCACCAACGGTGCCGATCAACCGGATGGAAGATAGATCGTATTCGCCAGGCGGGCCGTTCTCGTGCCAACCCATCAGCGACCGCAGCAGGGTGGGCGCTGTGTAGTAGCTGGTGACACCATAGCGGTCGATCACTTCAAAGTGCCGTGAAGTATGCGGCGCGTTGGGGACACCCTCGTAAATGATTTGGGTGGCACCATTCGACAACGGACCATAGATCTCATAGGTGTGGGCGGTGACCCACGCCAGGTCGGCGGTACACCAGTGCACATCGTCGTCGCGTTTAGAAACATCGGGATTGGAAAACAAGAAGTCGTAGGTGACGGATGCGTGGGCCAAGTAACCGGCGGAAGTATGCACGAGACCTTTGGGTTGGCCGGTCGTGCCCGAGGTGTACATGATGAACAGTGGATGTTCGGCTTCGAATGCCTGGGGCGTGTGCTCGGTTGGCTGCTTGGTGACGATGTCGTCCCACCACACGTCCCGGCGTGGCGTCCAAGGGATATCGGTATGACCGGTTCGGTTGACCACCAGCACGTGTTCGATGTTGTTATCACCGGCTACAGCTTCATCGGCAGCGGTTTTGACCGGCACGGCTTTACCTCGGCGGTACTGACCGTCGGAGGTGACAAGCAGTTTTGCGCCGGTATCTTCGACGCGGAATTTCAACGCGTCTGCCGAGAACCCGCCAAATACTAGGGAGTGGACGGCACCGATGCGAGCACACGCCAGGGCGATCACGACGGTTTCGACGATGACCGGCAGATACACGACCACGCGGTCACCGGCCTCAACACCCAGTTCGGTTAGCGCATGTGCGGTTTGGGAGACTTCTGCTAAGAGGTTTCGGTAGGTGACAGCTCGACGGTCACCCGGCTCACCTTCAAAGTGCAGTGCGACTTTGTCCCCGTGGCCGGCATCAACGTGGCGGTCCACGCAGTTAGCCGCGACGTTGAGTGTGCCACCGTCATACCAGCGAGCAATGGGGCCACTTTGGGTGTCCGGGTTGGGCCGAGTCCAGGAGTGAATGTTGGTGAAGGGTTGTTCCCACTGCAGACGGTTGCCAGCTGCTTCCCAATAGGCGAATCGATGTGCCTCGTTGACCTGCTGGCCTGTGGCATCGCCACGGTAGTGGGCTTGAGCTGGCTCGCGACCTGGATTCACATCAGGATCCGCGGCGTCAACAATGGACTGTGGCAGTGGGCCGGGAAGCCCGTTTGGTAGGTGCGCGTATTGCGCATCGAAGAGTTCCGCTGCCAGCCCGGCACGGTAGATCACGGTCGAGTCGGTGGTGTCGACTAGGGATTGAGTCAAGAAAAATCAAAACCTTTCCATCGGTTCTGGCGGTAGCACCTGCACAGTGTGTGGTTGCTGCGGCGTCAACGAGCCAGATCTCTCAGCCGCTCTGGATGGGTACGTTGATCACTTTAGGCAATAACCCCGTAGAACGAAAATTCTGCCGTCATATTCTGGGCTCGCGACGTTATGAATACAGCATTTTGTGTGGCTGGTAGACGCCTGCCGCCTCAGCCACCCACTCAAGCGGTTGGGCGTTTCGCAGTACAGAGGTTTCGGTGAGCAGACCATCAGCGCGGATGCCGTAGACGGGCGCGGTGAATGAGCTGTGTGCTCCAAAGGCGTGTGCCCCGATATCCAGGATCGCCAGGACATCGCCCTCTTCAAGCTCGGGCAACTGGAAGCGTTGACCAATGAGGCCGGAGGGCCCTGCGACGTCGTAGTAGTACAGTCGTGTCTCGTCTTTGAACTCACCGTCCGCATCGTAGGCCTCAATGCGTGGCTGGTCTTGGGCATGTGGCGAATCGGCCTGGATCACAGCAATCATTCGACCATCGAGGTCCTTGGTGTATTCGACCCGAGCAAGGATCATGCCGGCTTTTGCGGTCAGTGCATGCGTGAAATCCGTGGTGAGCTCATATTTGCCGTCGAACAGTTCCGGCACGACGGCCTGGTGGACGAAACGGTGATTCGCAAGGCTCGGTGTGCCATGGTCGTCAGTATGGTTGCCGGGTAGGCCAGCACTGAGATGTATGTGCCTGACGCGTTGGGCCCCAACGGCATGCTCGATATCTTCGGCGAGCTGGTAGATGGCGCCAACTTGTTCGGCGGCCTGTTGCAAGCTGGCTGGCGGTGCATCAAAGTGCAGACTCAGCTGAGCTAACCACGGGCGGTCTTTGAAGCTTTGGATAATGTCTTCGCGGTGATCACGCAGCCCGATGCCCAGGTGTGATGCCGCCAAAATACCGTCATCGCTGGATGTTTGTGGGGTGATCCGCAGCCCGATGACCGGCAGGGCGAGTGCGCCATCGACAATCTGATCGACCCGATCCAATTCTGTAAAGCTATCCACGCTGAAACTGATATCGGCTTCTACGAGTTGGCGCAGCATGGGTCGGGAATTGGCTGCTGCATTGTGCACTATTTCGTGAGGGAGGAAGCCGCAGCGCCGGGAAATGACGAGCTGGCTGGCAGACGCTGCCTGAACGCCCAGCCCACGAACCCGAATATGCTCCAGCACGCCGGGCAGTGCCATCTGCTCGAGGGTGACCGTGTGTGCCACCCACTGCTCCGGATAGGCCTCAAACAGCTGTTCGATGAGCTGATCGAGGACGTTGAAATCTATCGCACCGAGTACCGGGGTGGTCTCGTTGAGGAGCGGAGCGAGTTCTTTAATGGCCGTGGTGCGTTGCGCTGTGATCTGTGTCGCTGAAACCGTCATGCCCTGATCTTACGATGCAGGGTAGGACGCGATAAAAATTGGGTGACTCGTCAGAAAACGTGCATTGCGGTTATTGTCGAGATATGACACAGAATTATGAACCTGGCTCAGAGCAGTACCCCAGTGGTCAAAGCGACCAGGGCTACGGCTGGCAACACCCACCCGGATACCCCGTGCCACCACAGAACCCCGAGGGGCAATCCGCTTCGACCACGTCGTTGGTGCTCGGCATTATCGGCCTGTTTACCTTCGGCATTATTTTGGGGCCGTTGGCGATCTATTTCGCGGTCAAAGCTGAACGCAATGGTGTCTCGGCGACCCCGGGCAAAGTCATCGGTTGGATTGTCACCATCTTGCACGGTCTTGGCATTCTCATCGGCATCATCGCGATGATTTTTGTCATCGCGGCGGCATCCTCGTCGTTATCGAATGCCGCGCTGCTGTTGTTGTGAACTTGTTAACTCCAGCGTGCGATGGCGCGTTTCTCGGCGAGACCCAAGAGGATGTCGGTGATTTTGCCGAGGACAGCCAACAATATGATGGCTAAGATGAGCCGATCGGTTCGTCCGTTATTTTGCGAGTCGGTCAATAAGAACCCGAGCCCCATTGATGAGGCGATGAGTTCGGCAGCGACCAAGAACAACCAGGCTTGTGCTAGTGCCAACCGGAGCCCAGAGAAAATGGATGGTACGACGGCGGGCAGTTGGATGGTCTTGAACAGGCGGATGCCTTTATATCCGAATGCGCGGCCGGCTTCGACCAGGTGTTGGTCCACGTGTTGTAGGCCCGCATAGAGCGTAGTGAAGACTGGGAAAAACGCGCCGATCGCGATGAGCGTGACCTTGGAATCTTCGCCAATCTGCATCCACAGAATGAGCAGCGGCACCCAGGCCAGTGAGGGCACGGCACGCAGCGCACCCAGGATGGGAGTCAGGAGTGCGTCGGCCCAGCGCGAGAGCCCTAGCACCGCACCGAAGATCATGCCGAGTACAGCACCGATGCCGAAACCAATCAGGACACGCTGGACCGAGATGCCGATATGCATCCACAGGTCGCCGCGCTCCAGGAGCCCCACCGTGGCGTCGATGACGGCGCTGGGGGACGGCAACTGAACCGGGGTAAACAGCTCTGCTGCAGTGACCGCCCACCAGGCGATGAATAGCGCGATGGGTACGAGGAACCCGATGACAGGTTTGACGCCTTTGCGGTCGAGAAAGCGTGTTTTCTTAGCGGTCGGCGCCGGGCTGGTGCCGGCCTGGTCGAGGTTGGGCTTGTGCTGACTGGTGACGTCTGTTTTTTCGATGGTGGTCATATTTACTCAGCACTCTCCGCATTTTCGGCGAACTCGGGACGCAATAGGGTCTCGAGTGCTTCATCCACATTTTCCTGGTTATCGACATCACCGGAGGTCACGAAGATCGAGGAGATATTCGACAGCACCTCGGTCTGGTCTTCACCTGGAACCGGGCTGATATCGAAACCGGAACGCTCGTTGATGACGATTTCGGCGACGTCCTCTTCAATTTCGCCTTCATCAGCGAGCAATTGGGCGGTTTCTGCTGGATTCTCCAGCGCCCATTCGCGTGCACGCTCATAGGTATCGACAACCGTTTGTGCCACTTCAGGCGATTCTTCGAGGAAGGACTCAGTGGCGTTCAAAAACGAGTAGGTATTCAAGTCCACGTTGCGATAGAGGAATTCGGTATCGTCCTCGGCGCCGGCCATGATCGGATCCAGACCAGCCCAGGCATCGACCGAACCGTTATTCAGCGCCGTGTAGCCATCTGCGTGCTGGACGTTTTGTACTTCGAGGTCATCGAGCTCGAGGCCAGCTTCTTCGACGGCTTGTACGAGGAAGAAGTACGGATCGGTTCCGCGAGTGGCCGCAACCGCGCGTCCTTGAAGATCCTCGACCGATTCGATGTCGGAGTCTTGCGGTACCACCAGGGCGGTCCATTCGACGTTGCCAACCACGCTGATGGTTTGGATCGGGGTGCCCGTCGAGCGGGCCAACAGTGCAGCGGAACCTGCGGTTGAGCCAACGTCGATGGCTTCTGCGCGCAGGTTCTCATTGGCGCGGTTCGAGCCGGCCGAGTATACCCATTCAACGTCGCCGTCGAGCTCTTCTTCTAACCAACCCTGATCTTTGATAATCAGTGACAGTGGGTTGTAGGTGGCGTAGTCGATGCTCAGGGTTTCGGCTGCGGTCTCAGCTTCGGCGTTTTCACCGGCACAAGAGGTCAGCGCCAGTGCGCCAGACAGGATCACTGCGGACAGAGTTTTACGTGACAAGGACATGGTTATACCTCCGAGGTTGCAAGTGTTTCGACGCCGAGGCCGGTCAGCAGTTGTTTCCGCAGCGAGACGAGCGCTGGGTCATGGCTAACACGCGGGCGTGGTACAGGTGGTGTGAAGATGTTGGCGATGGTTGCACCCTGGGTGTGGGGCGAGTCATCGAGCAGTACGATGCGGTCTGATAGCAGCAGTGCTTCGTCGACGTCGTGGGTGACCATGACGGTGGTCGTGCCGGTTTGTGCATGCACATCCAACAGCAATTGCTGCATTTTGATGCGGGTCAGCGCATCGAGGGCGCCAAACGGTTCGTCGAGCAGCAGGATTTCTGGGTCACGCGCCATGGCGCGAGCCAATGATGCACGCTGGGCCATACCGCCCGAAATTTTCCGAGGACGATGCTCGGCAGCATCGGTGAGGCCAACCAGCTCAAGTAGTTCAGCCACTCGCGCTCTACCCTCGGCCTTGGAGAGTCCGTCGGGCAAACCAATCGCGACGTTGTCTGCCACGGTGGCCCAGGGGAGGAGCCGAGGTTCCTGGAAACCCACCGCGCAGCGGGCGTCATATTCGTTGACTTCCGTGTTTTCGATCAGCACCTTGCCGGTGAAGCCGGTGTCGAGGCCACCGAGCGCGCGCAGCAGCGTGGATTTTCCAGAGCCAGAGGCCCCGATGATTGAGATGATCTCTGCGGCACCGATTTCGAGGTTCACTCCGGTCAAAATCTGGCGGGTTGAGCCATTGGTACCGAAAGCGCGACCAACATTTCGGCAGGCAACGGCAGGGGTTGATACTGAATGCGTCATCAAGGATTCACTCCATCGATCTCTTGGCATTAGCACCTGCCCCGCGGGGTGGTTGCTGCGACGTCAACGAGCCAAGTCTCTTAGTCGCTCTGGATGGTTACGAAGCACAAGCTTAGACGAACCTGCACGGAAAAGGGAAATGCACCCGTCATATGCTTAACGAAAAATGCCAGGGAGTCGCGTCCTCCCTGGCATCTTCGGATCGGTCGGTTATGCGCGGTCGGTTTTTGCCTGGCGCCGGTTTTCGACGATCGCCAGCACCTCGTCGCCTGCGTTTGGCCCGGGTTTTACACCGGTCGGTACGCGGAAGAAGAACAGCGCGCCGATGCCCCACCAGATGGCGAAGATCAGCCACGGCTGCCAGTCAAGCGCCGAAGGCATGCCCGGTAGGTACACGCTGAACAGTGCACCGGTGAGCACAGTCGCGGTCCAGCCGATGAGTTCACCACCGCGGCCCTTGCCACCAATGCGCAGCGGGCGGTCCATGCCGGGATCGCGACGACGCAGCACGATAAAGATGACCGAGACCATGAAGTAGGCGATGATAATCGATGGTGCACCGGAATCGACCAGCCAGGTCAGCATGTTTTCGCCAAAGAAGGGCGCCAGCAAAGAGAGTCCACCGATGAAGTACAACGCGTTGGCCGGAGTCCGATATTTGGGGTGCAGCTGACCAAACCAGGCAGGCAACATCCCGGTGCGCGCCATCGAATAAACCAGCCGGGAAGCCCCCAGCATCAGCGAGTTCCACGAGGTCAAAATCCCCGCGATACCACCAGCAATGAGAATGTTTGCCATCAACTGGGAATTGAATAAGGAACCGAAGGCATCGGCGACCGCAATATCCGCTTGGGCAAGCTCATCTCCGCTCATCGCCGACGACGTCGTGACCACAACCATGATGTACCAAATGGTGGCCATCGCAACCGAGATAATCACGAGACGACCAATTTTACGAGCAGGGACGTTGACTTCTTCGGCAGACTGCGGGATCACATCGAAACCGATAAACAAGAACGGAATGGCGATGAGCACCGTGAAGAATCCTGCCGTCCCCGGAGTAAAGAACGGTTCCATATTGCCAGCATCACCGCGGGTGGCCGAGCCGAAAATCATCAAGATGCCGACGACGATCAAGAAGATCATGGTGAAGTTTTGCGCTATCGACGCCTGCTTGACGCCCCGCACGTTGAGCCACGTGATGACCAACGCGCCAGCTACGCCGATAAGCGCCCATGTTAGGTGGACGGTATCACCGGCAATGTCCCACATGGGCAGCGCATTGATCTCGGGAAAAATATAGGCGACCGTTCGCGGGAAGGCCACCGCTTCAAAGGCCACAATGGTGACGTAGCCGCCCACCAGCGCCCAGGAACCGATGAACGCAAACCGCGGGCCCAATCCTCGCAACACGTACTGGTGCACACCACCGGCAAGTGGCATGGCCGAGGTCAGTTCCGAATACACCAGCCCGACCACCGCCATAATCGCGCCACCCACCACTATGGCGGCTACTGCACCCATGGTGCCGGCCTCTTGAATCCAGCCACCGGTCAGGACAACCCAACCGAAACCGATCATCGCGCCGAACCCGAGGGCGAGCGCATCAATATTGGTCAGCGTCTTCGCCAGCTTTACCGGCTGCTGCCCCGACTCTTTCGATGACATGCTGTTACCTTTCTCATAAGTTCGCTTCCTCAGCCTAGTACTACAGTCGCTTTTATTTTTGGTGGTGTCGGCGGTTTAATCGGACAGTGCTGAAATGTCGTGTTAATTCTGTCGTATGAGTGAGAATATTGGTGTGGCAGAAATCCGTGAATGGGCCCA
>JABXHI010000037.1 GCA_013393415.1 Micrococcaceae bacterium | reverse complement strand
AACTGGATCCCTCCGGTTGGATTCGATGTGCAGGGTGCGAAGTGCGTGACAGCTCGACGACGAGAGGAGCCGTTGGGTAGATCCTCGGACGCATAGCCCGAAAGCCGGAGGTTCACAGCCTGCCGCCGGGACGAAGAGCAGAAGACCCCCGACAATGTCGGGGGTCTTTTCGTCTCTGGAACAGTGTGGATTATCCTGCACCCAGTTGCTTCGACATGCGACCATTGGTAGGTCCAGATATTGTTAGGGAAACACTCAGTTACCATTCGGAATTCATCCCGGAGACGCCCAGATAGCTGTACCAAAATAGTCCTGACACGAAAGGACGGATACGGATAATGAACGACAACTGGTCAGAACAACCCGAGCGTGAGCCTTCGGGCGATGCGCACGAGCAGCCAACGCAACACCTCATGGATGCCCCGCCTCCACCACCTCCGTCACAGGCATCCTATGGCCAGCAGTCCGTTCCTGTGCAGGAAAAGAAGCCCAAACGTATCAACTGGCCGGTTTTAGGGTCCTCGGTCGTGCTTGCAGCCCTCCTCGGTGGCGGAGCTGGTGGCCTGGCAGTCAACTACTTTGGCAACAATGGGGCATCTGCGGGCGCGGAAATAGAGCAGTCCCCACAATTGAATCGCACTGACGACGTCACCCCAACCACCGAGGCTGCCGCTGTAGCCTCACCGTCAGTTGTCACATTGTCAGTGGGTGGAGATCAAGCCCAAGGCTCCGGGTCCGGTGTGGTCCTGGACGAACAGGGGCACATTCTCACCAATAACCACGTGGTGACCCTTGGTGGTCAGTCCGCGGCAGCCAACGTGATGGTTCAAACTTCCGACGGCCAGGTACATGAGGCAGAAGTTGTTGGCCTGGATCCCATGTCTGATTTGGCAGTCATCAAAATTGAAGCAGAGAATCTCACGCCCATTGAAATGGGGTCGACGGAAGATCTGAACGTTGGCGACCAAGCGGTAGCCATTGGCGCACCCATGGGGTTGTCCGGAACGGTAACGCAGGGCATCGTCTCTACCCTCGATCGAACAATTTCCGTGGCTTCCTCAGCGGTCCCAGAAGAACCTGAAACACCAGAAGAGGAGAGCCCCTTCGAATTTGGTCTGCCAGAGGACACCGAACCTCCTACCGGCCAAGGCCAAATTCATCTGAACGTTCTCCAGTCGGATGCCGCGATTAACCCGGGCAACTCAGGTGGCCCGCTCGTGGATCATGAGGGTCGGCTGATCGGGATCAATGTGGCTATTGCTACGCGAACCGAAGGCAATGTCGGCCTCGGCTTTGCTATCCCGGTCGACTATGCTCAGCGCGTTGCGCAAGAGTTGATTGAAAACGGTGAAGCAACCCACGGCATGCTGGGCGTGAGTATCGTGCCAGCAGGCGATCAGAATGTTTCCTCAGGTGCTCGAGTCCTTGAAGTTGTCGAAGATGGCCCCGCAGCAGGCGCCAATTTGGAGACAGACGATGTCATCGTCGGTATCGATGACAAGAGTGTGACTGATCCGGGCTCGTTGTCGGCCACGGTCAGTGAATATCCTGCAGATTCCGAAGTCGAGATGACCGTTGTTCGTGACGGCGAAGAATTTACTGAAACGCTGCAGTTAGGGAGCATGGAGTAGGACTAGACTTGGGCACGAAGGAGAGTGCATGCAACCTGTTTTTGCCCAAGACCTCGTCACGAGGTCGAATATTTCGCGTGCGTTAGTTATCGCCGCGCATCCTGATGATATTGACTTCGGCGCTGCAGCCACCGTCTCCGCACTCACGGCGGCCGGGGTAGACGTCAGTTACTGTTTGGTGACGTCGGGAGACGCCGGGGGTTTCGAACTGGATCATTCGCGCGAAGCGATGGTAGCCCGACGAGAACAGGAACAGCGTGATGCCGCTGGCGTTGTTGGTGTCAGCGAAGTACGGTATCTGAAATATCTTGACGGCTATGTTGAGCCCTCACACGATTTGATCAGCGAACTCGTGGCGGTAATGCGGCAGGTCCAACCCAATGTGGTGATTACCCAGCATCCGCAACGCAACTGGGACAGGCTCCAGGCGTCTCACCCGGATCACATTGCGGTTGGTGAAGCGACGGTGCGTGCAGTGTATCCGGCCGTGGAAAACCCGTTTGCTTATCCGAGCCTGGAACACTTGCCGGCCTTTCGAATTGGCCAATTGTGGATGATGGGCGCCCCCGCTGATCTGGTGAATCTGAGGGTTGATGTGACCGAGCACGTCGAACGAAAATTAGACGCCCTGCACAAACATAATTCGCAGCACTCGGACCCCCAGGCCATGGACGATAGGGTACGTTCCGCTGTCGAGGCGAACCACCCGGATGCCGAGCGTGCAGCAGAGGTTTTTCATTTGGTAGCAGTGAATGATGAGACCACGTTCGCCGGGTTTTAGTCCTCTAACGGCATCTCGACTACGGCACTACCGGATGGATTCTCGGAGCCCGTATCGGGTTCCACGGTGATCCAGAGGAGCTCGTAGGCGGTAACGCCACGGAACTGTACCTCATCGTTTTCGAGCTGCTCCTGGGTGTAGGTGTCGACAGAAACGACTGACCCGCCTGGCTCTTCGAATAACCAAACCTGGTAGATCTGATCGTCGTCGATCTCTGGGACATCCTCAAAGGTCAGGTACGCGACATCTTCCTGGTTTGAATAATGCCCGGTGACCGAGCCTTCGTCCATCTCGAGGGGTTCCGTCGTGACGGTATCGTCAGCGCCATCCACCGTGCTACGAATTCGCTGATCACCGGTGTTCAAGAAGATGAATGCAACGATCACCGCAACGATCAGTACAGCACCGACGACAATAAACATCGTCCGGCTGCGACGTTGTTGGACAGGGTCCTCTGCAACCTCGTATTCTTCAACACCCTCTATGAAGCCGATGCCGACGTTTTGCTCAGGGAGCTGATCCAGCACTGAGTCCAAGAGTTTTGCTGGTGGGTGTGCTGACACCCGCCGGTACGCCCAGGTCAACATGCGCTGGAACAGAGCGTGCCGTGCGCGCAAATGTGTGGCTGTTGCGCGATCCTGGCGGTTCACCCACGCTTCCACAGCCACTGACTCGGCGTCATCAAGAGCCTGCAGTGCATTCAGGGTCGCGAGTTCAGTGCCCAGCCCGACGTGCAGATCGGACTCGACGTCATCCGAGAAGGCGGCAGTTTGCCCACCCGAAGATGAGAGGGATCCGGTGATGTGGGTCGTCAACAGTGGATCAGACTCCGGATTGGTGCGACCAGTAATTTCAGATAGGTAATGGCGAGTCAGCCGGATGGTGGCGTCTCGCAGGCGCGACTTCAACGTTGGTAGGGCGACATTGAGTTCCTCAGCGGCCTCGTCAATGGTGCGGCCACCCAACCAGATGGTTGTCAGGGCTAATGCCTGGGCATCCGTGAGGGGCTGCAGTTCGGTCAGTCGACTGGCAATGGCTTGCATGCGCGGCACACCGCCGACGTCTTGGGCATCAGGACGATGGTAGCGGCCGGTTTGTTGTGCGATGGAATTGATCCATGCGACGACGGTACGATCCCGAGCTTGTTCATCGGCGTGGTCCACGTTGAAGTCGAATGTGAAATGCGGAGCCTGCCGCCACAGTGATGTGTAGGCATCGGTGGTGGCCTGAAGGGCATCGTCTTCAGTAGGAAAGAGCGCGGTGAGCATGCCGTAGACCTGCGGTGAGGTGACATCGTACAGCGCTGCGAATGCGGCGGTGTCATCTTCGCCGGCTAACTGCAAAAGCTGGGCTGGGCCCGGAGTTTGTGTTTCCATCACACCTAGCTTAGAAGCAGTTTGACCCCAGGAGCCTTTCGGCGCGCCCTAAGCGCCGCTAACTCCCCGAAAATTCATGTTGCCGCCACGCTTCATACAGCACAATTGACGCAGAATTTGCCAGATTCAGTGAACGACGACCGCTTTGCATCGGTAGGTAGACGGCCTCGGTGACCATCTCATCTTTTAACACATCGTCGGGTAAACCAGTAGATTCTTGGCCGAACAGTAGAACATCACCGGGCTGATAGGCGATCGTGTCATAGCGTTTGGTCCCGGAGCCGGTGAAGGCAAAAACCCGCTCGGGCTGCAGCGCTTGCCACGCTGCGGCGAGACTCGCATGCACGGTCACCAACGCGAGATCATGATAATCCAGGCCGGCGCGGCGTAGGTGGGCATTGTCGAAATTGAAACCCAGTGGTTCTACCAGGTGCAATTCGGCACCGGTGATGGCTGCAAGGCGAATCGCGTTTCCGGTGTTGCCCGGGATTTCGGGGGCGTGGAACACGATGCGAAATGCCGGATTCGTGGTGTGTGGGGCGCGGGGTGCGGTGTCGTGTGGGTTCATAATTTTGCGATGAGTTGGCCCATGGTGGTTCGGTCGACGACGTTGTGGTCGCCTGTGCCAATGAACAGCTTGACCTGACGTACCGCATCCATGATCGAAGCAGGCACATCAGAAAGCCCAAGAGTGTTGAGTGTCGTAGACGCTTGGATCGTCGGGGCATGGGGGTTGGTGGAAAAAATGACCGAGAACGCGCCGACTTCAAGGTTCGGGAAGAGTTGCTGCAACCCCGCTACGGCGTCGGATAAATCATCGAGCACAACGCGCTTCCGGCCCATAAGTTCGGTGCCATTAAACTGGTAGACGTCCGGTGGGGCGTGCTGTGCAGAGAACACTGCGAGCTTGCTGCCCCCGAGCAGCACGGTGTCTAAAACATGCCGACGTGAAAGTTTGACACCGTGAAAAATTCGCACTGCAGGCAGCGCCGAGTGCACGCGCTGTTGCAACATGTCAGAGAGCCGAGTGTGTAGCGTGCGGTTTTGACGGCCAAAGAAGCCACCCGGGATCTTTCCGTGAACAACTCGTTGAGCCAAGGGCGAATCCACCGTCACCGGCGGTTTGCCGGGGACCTGGACAGGCCCCTCCGCCAGGGGTGGAATGAACCGGAACGGTTCAGCCTCGGTCGGTGGGGCGGTATTCGTCCGGGGTGCGGGATTGGGGCCCTGTGGTTCGGACGCCGGTTCGGGTTCAACCTCAGAAAGTTGTTTCCAGGCTTTGGTGATTTGATCAAAGCGAGCTGCATCACCGCCGCGATCCGGGTGGTGTTGTTTTGCCAACGCCAAGTATGCCCGGCGAACTTGCTTCTCGCTCGCCGAGGGGCTGACCCCGAGCACTGCATATGGGTCTAAACGGTTACCTGGATTGTCTGACACGGGCCATATTCTACCTGTGCTGTTCTAAACTAGAGGACATGTCCCGTATTTATCTTGATCATGCAGCCACGACTCCAGTGCGTGATGTCGCACTGGACGCCTTCGTGACGCAGGCCAAACGCAACGGTAATGCTTCTGCCTTGCACTCTGCAGGCCGCTCGGTGAAATTCCAGGTCGCCGAGGCACGCGACCGACTCGCGGCGACGCTGACTGCTGATCCCAGCGAGATCCTGTTTACCGCCGGCGGGACTGAGTCTGACAACCTGGCGATTAAAGGTTTGTTCTGGGCCAATGCTCCACGCGATGTCATCATTGCCACCCGTGTTGAGCATCCCGCGGTCATTGAAACGCTTGATTGGTTGGAGGCCCACGAGGATGCCACCGTGGTGTTTGTGGACGTGACCGAGGAGGGCTTTGTCGATGTGGAGTCCTGGAAGGCCGCGTTACAAGAACATGAGGGCCGTATCGCCTTGGCGACACTAATGTGGGCCAATAATGAAATCGGCACCATTCAACCCATCGAAACCATTGCTGCATTGTGCCAGGATGCCGGGGTGGATTTGCACGTGGACGCGGTGCAGGCTTTCGGTGCCATTCCGGTCACTTTTGTCCCCGGAATTACGACCATGGCGCTGTCGGGGCACAAAATCGGGGCCCCCGTAGGCATTGGAGCGCTGCTGGTGCGCCGCGACGCAAAACCGGTGCCCGTCTTACACGGCGGGGGACAAGAGCGTGAAATCCGGTCGGGAACGACCGCCGACGCGTTGATCCTGGCATTTGCAGCGGCTGCTGAGGAAGCCACGGCCAATCTTGCTGAAGAATCTGCGCGCTTGGCGGGTCTGCGAGATCAGCTCATCGACGCGGTCCAAGAGCGCATCCCGGACGCCAAACTACAAGGCCCCAAAGATGCCAATTATCGGCTTCCAACGAACGTGCACTTTTCCTTTGCGGGGGCAGAGGGTGACTCATTACTATTTGGGTTAGACATGGCAGGAATCGAATCATCGACGGGATCAGCCTGTAATGCTGGGGTATCACGTCCCTCGCACGTCATCTTGGCAACTGGCCAGGACGAAGCAGCAGCCCGATCCACCCAACGTTTTTCGCTGGGACATACGACGACGCAAGAAGACATTGACGCGGTGTTAGAGTCGCTGCCAGGAATCTACCGGGCGGCAGCAGATGCCGGTATGGCAGCGGAAATGTCATCGATCCGGACAGCGAATTCGCACCGATAACGGGAGAGCACTATGAAAAAATTGAAGGTTTTGGCAGCAATGTCGGGCGGTGTTGATTCGGCAGTAGCCGCCGCCCGTGCAGTAGAAGCAGGCCATGATGTCGTCGGCGTGCACTTGGCGCTGTCGCGTATGCCTGGCACCCTGCGCACTGGCTCTCGTGGGTGTTGCACGATTGAGGATGCTTCGGACGCCTGGCGTGCTTGTGAAAAACTCGGCATCCCGTATTACACCTGGGACTTCTCGGAGCGTTTCCAAGAAGAAGTCGTCGACGATTTCATTGAAGAATATGCCGCAGGTCGCACACCGAACCCGTGCATGCGCTGTAATGAACGCATCAAATTCGCAGCCTTGCTGGAACGTGCTATTGCCCTGGGCTTTGATGCCGTGGTCACCGGGCACTATGCGAAGGTGATCGAAGGTGAGGCCGGGGAACTGGAATTGCACCGCGCCGCAGATGACGCTAAAGACCAGTCCTACGTGCTTGGTGTGCTCACGGCCGAGCAGCTGAAGCATTCGATGTTTCCGTTGGGCGACACGCCATCCAAAGAGATGGTGCGCGCCGAAGCAGTCGAACGTGGCATCTCTGTTGCGCAGAAGCCAGATTCCCACGATATTTGCTTCATTCCCGATGGCAATACTCGAGGTTGGCTTGAAGAAAAAATAGACATGGAAGACGGACCCATCGTGGATACCGAGGGTGAGGAAGTCGGTACCCATCCCGGGTCGCAGGCCTTTACCATCGGTCAGCGTCGCGGACTCGGCATTGGCAAACCCGCTGAAGACGGCAAACCGCGCTTTGTGCTTGAACTGCGTCCAAAGGAAAACACAGTGGTCGTTGGTTCACGCGAGATGCTCTCGGTGGATCGGATCACCGGTATCCGTCCGTCCTGGGCAGGCCTCCCCATCGCCGAAGACTCCACGGGCGAATGGTTCGATTGCCACGTGCAAGTACGGGCCCACGCCGAACCGGTGCCGGGCCGTACTCGGGTGACGACCGGTGACGTCGACGGGGCCGAAGCCGTCGTATGGGAAATTGAACTGGACGAGACGATTCAAGGTGTTGCGCCCGGTCAGACTGCGGTCGTCTACCAGGGCACCCGCGTGCTCGGTCAGGTGACCATCCACAAGTCAATCAACGCCGAGCGCCTCGCACACGTCTAAACTAAGAGCTATGAACTACGATTCCACGGCATCCTCGTTGACGGATACCACCGATCCGGCGATCCTTGAAGAACTGTTATCCATCCGGTCCAGCATCGACAATATTGACGCGACGCTCGTGTATTTGCTGGCCGAACGGTTCAAATGTACTCAGAAGGTCGGTCGGCTCAAAGCCAAACATGAACTACCACCGTCTGACCCAGAACGCGAAAAGGCACAGATCAAACGGTTACATTCGTTAGCTCGCGACGCGGAACTGGATCCAGCGTTTGCCGAGAAGTTCTTGAACTTCATCATCGAAGAAGTCATCCGTCACCACAAGGCCATCTCTCAGGAGCACCAGTGACGCAACCGGTGGGTTTGGTCGATGGAACCTTCGCCGGGACCGATCTCCACGCCGTCTATGCACTGCAGCACAACGAAATTGGGACGCCGCACATCCCTGTGCTGGCAGAACTGCCAGACGTCGGCCCACATGCGACAGGCGTTGGCAAGGTTGCTGCCAACCTGAGTCTGCCATTTCAGCTGCGCTCCTATGGCTGGCAGCTGCAACATGGCGAGCGAATTTCTGCCATTGACCAACTGCGCGCGATCTCGCATCGCGATAGCACCATCCAGGCGATGTCCGATATCGCCGCCGACGATGTTGTACCGGAGGTCTCGGTGCGCTTGCTGGGTCCCGTGGCGTTAATGATGGCCGGGTGGTTACCCTCCGGGCAGCGTATCCTGCGCGACGCCGGTGCGCGTCGCGATATTACCGGTGCTTGGGCCGAAGGTGCAGCGACTCTCATCGCCCGGATCCGTGGCGTCCTCGGCGCTGCACCGACCATCATTGTTGACGAAGCGCAGGCGTATAAAGCTGTCAACGGGCAGGTTCGCACTGCTTCAGGTGCCGGTTTCGAATGGTCCATCGATGTGTCCGAAGTACGTTCCATGTGGGAGACCGCGGCAGCCCAGGACGCCACGGTGCTTATCGAAACGTCCTCCGAGCTTATCGGGACGGCAGCTGCAGTCTGCGGTGTTGTGCTGGACTGGCCGACAGGCCGTAACCGAATGACCGAGCAGACCTGGGAGCTGGTTGACCGTCTGGTGCAGAAAGAGACGCCCGTTGCCTTGCAAATAGAACGTCGGGATCATCCTGAACGTTACGCCGAAGAACTTGTGCAACAGTACCTCGATTGGGGTGCCAGTTACGAGGGGTTGGACCACGTACGTTTCCTACGACGTTTTCACAATGCATCCGCCACAGATGCCGGCCCCGGACTGCAAGACCTCCACATTCTGGCCGATCACGCTGCAGGGTATGCAGCATCCTTGTAGCACCGTCGTCGTACGCGAGCATTGTGTCTGTGAAAGACCGTTCTCGGAAGGTCTCAGTGACGGACGATGAGCTTTGGTATTTAGACCCGGAAGCCCCTGCAACTGCGGTGCGGGAGAGTATTAGGCTGGCGCCGTTGGTGCCGCCGTGAGTACCGGATGTCAGACTTCCCATAATTTGGACCAGTGAACGAGCTGCGACTCAAGACTTTCTGTGAGCATCGTGACGACGCCACTAACGTATATCACAGACGACCGGCTGCTTTGAGTCGCAGATATCTATCACCAACGACCATCGGAAGTTCATCGGGTTGTGCCTCAACGACCTCAGCACCGTAACGATTCAGCAACTGCACCATCTTACGGTTCCGAAGTTTTTGGGCTTCAGCACTCGCGGCGATGAACGCATCGTCAGAACTTTCGCGAGCTTGCGCCATGGCATCGAGTTCAGGGTCTGCTACCGCAGCGATCAGGACGACGTTGCGCTTGGTCAGCACCGGCAAGATCGGGATGAGCCCTTCTTCGATCGCCGCAGAATCAAGCGGGGTGACCAATACGATGAACGCGCGCTGGCGGGTGATATTGGAGATCTCTGGTGGCAACACGGTCCAGTCTGCTGCCAGCAAACGCGGAAAGACTTTGGAAAGGGCCGTGGAAATACGGTGGAGCAGTTGTCCTTTTTCTTCGGATGACGAACGGGACCGAATCGTCTGATCTAGGGTGACCAAATCAACGCGGTCTCCGCCGGCATTGGCCAGTGCTGAGATAAAGAGCGCGGCTTCAATTCCGGCATCGAAGCGTGTCTCGTCGCCGACTCGAACGGCCGATGCACGCGAAGAGTCGAGTACTACAACCACGCGCCGGTCGCGCTCGGGTCGGTAGGCCCGGACGATGAGCTCGTGGGATCGTGCCGAGGCTCGCCAGTCGATGGTTCGCACATCATCACCGCGAACATACTCACGCAGCGAATCAAACTCATGACCCGCGCCGGGCATGTGCACCGCCGAGCGACCCTCAATTTCGCGCAATTGGTGAATTCGTGAGGGAAGATGACGGCGCGAGCGAAACGGCGGAACCACGGTCACTTCGCCCACCGAGGTGTGGGTGTACTGGCGGCCACCAAGTCGCAGTGGACCTTGGGTTCTCACGGTCAGTTTTCGTGTGCGCACGGTGCCGCGTCGCGTTGGGGTCAGAGTCGTCGTGAAGCGCTGCGTGTCCTGGGAAGTGACATCGAGACGATGCACGGGCTGAGCGTCGTGTGCGGCCGGCTGCCAACCGTCACGGATCTGGCCGCGCATTCTACGGCTGGAACTGTTGGTGACGTCGACCCAAACTTTGAGTGGTTCTTCTAGCCGAATGTTCTTATTGTCGCTGCGGGTGAGAGTCACGGCCCGGGGCGAGGGCGTCAGTGCAAGCTCGACCACTAGCAGCACGACCAGGATGCCCAGCAGCGCAAAAACCGTACCCCAGCTCGGCCAGAAGACCATCGGGATGAACCCGGCGACTGCCACCAGCACGAAGCGATACGAAATGAACATTAGCGAGGCACCGCAACAGTCGCGATGAGGCCCTGGAGTACTTGGTCAATGTTGACGCCGTCCATTTCTGCCTCCGGACGCAGCGACACACGATGGCGTAAGCAGGGCAACACGAGGGCTTGGACGTCATCGGGGGTGATGAATTCACGGCCCAACAACCAGGCCCAGGCTTTGGCGGTTTTCATCAGCGCCGTGGAACCACGCGGTGAGACGCCGGCCTGGAATGACGGGGAGGTTCGTGTGGCTTGGACCAGATCCACAATGTAGGCGAGGACTTCTGGGGACGTTTTCACCCTAGCGGTTTCAGCACGCGCGGCGGTGATGGTGGCCTGATCGGCGACGGCATTGAGCCCTGCTTGTACCAGGTCTGTGGGTTTGAACCCGGCGGCGTGGCGGTTCAGGATCTCAATTTCCTCGTTGCGTGCTGGCAGATCGAGTTTGACCTTGAGCATGAACCGGTCCAACTGGGCTTCTGGCAGGGGATAGGTGCCCTCATATTCGATGGGGTTTTGTGTGGCGATCACCATGAACGGTTCGGGAAGGCGATGCGTGGTGCCGTCCACCGAGACCTGGTGTTCTTCCATCGCCTCGAGTAATGCCGCCTGAGTTTTTGGCGGGGTGCGGTTGATCTCATCGGCGAGCATCAGATTGGTGAACACTGGGCCCTGGCGGAACGTAAATTGTGCGGTGGACGCATCGTAAATGAGCGAGCCGGTTACGTCGCCCGGCATGAGGTCGGGGGTGAACTGCACGCGGGTGTCGTCTAGGTCCATTGCTTCGGACAGGCTGCGTACCAGCAGGGTTTTAGCAACACCGGGTACGCCCTCGAGCAAGACGTGGCCTTCAGCCAGCAACCCGATCAACAGGGAGGTGACGGCGTGGTCCTGGCCGACCACGGCTTTGGCAACCTCGGCCCGGACATCGTTGAGTTGGGGACGGGCGGTTTGCTGATTCACTGTGACTCCTTTGGTGGTGCGGCGAAGCGATCACGCACTTGATGTTCAAGATCTTGTAGGTGTTGTGCCCAGGTGACAAACGTTCGTGAGGTAGTTTCATGGCTCGGTGGACTATAGAGGCCGTGGAGTTCTGCCACGGGGCGGCCCAGTTGGGTTGCGGTTTGTGCCAGAATTTCGTCCGGTGGTGTTTGCGCGCTGAGCTGTAGCAGCCGCGCGAGCCGGGCCAGGCTGGCTTGCTGCAGCATGGTTAGTGCGTGGCCGTGATGCTTGGCTTGGGCATACATGCGTCCGCGGCCCACGGTCGTTTCAGCGGTCGAAACTTCCGCCGGAAGCGGCTCGGTGATGACGGGACCGGTGCGTCGTCCGATGAAGAACAGTCCTATACCGGTGACGATAATGGCCCACACGATGCCCATACGGGCCCAATCGGGTAATTGTACTGGCGAGAGGTCGCCGTCTCCATCGGCATCGAAGGTGAAGTCCGGTTGGAACCAGATCACCGTGTCGGATTGTCCCAACGCCCAGGTGGCCAGGGTGGCGGTCCCGTTTTCGTACAGGCCGTAGTTGGACAGCATCTGGGCATCCGTGAAGACAATCGAGCCCTGTGCTGTCTGCGCATAGGCGTACGCCTGGTGTTCCCCAGCCATTGCCTCGTCCCCAACGGCGAAACATCCGTCGGCATTGTCACCGACGACCACACCGCTTGACACGTCGCTGATCGTACCGGCTTCGCGTGCGGCATCTACCGCACACGAGTTGTCCACTTGTACCTCT
Organism: Micrococcaceae bacterium; assembly: GCA_013393415.1. Taxonomy (GTDB): domain Bacteria; phylum Actinomycetota; class Actinomycetes; order Actinomycetales; family Micrococcaceae; genus Yaniella; species Yaniella flava. Next base: position 9,161 of record JABXHI010000037.1, on the reverse strand, counting down.
TCGACGCCGCCCGGGATGTCTTGTATGCCATCGATGCCGTTGAGCATGTGGCTCATTTGTGGCTCGGATACCCCGGCGAAGACTCGCTGGTCAGCGGGTACGAGCTCTGTCAGCTCTTGTAAGCGTTCATAGGAGGCCGTTTGCATGGCAGAATTTTTGTCGTGAAACAGCACGGTGGCATTGGGCGTCTGCTCCATTTCGTTGCGCAACTGGGACATCGTTTGAGCAGGACGAACCGCAATGCCCTGGTCCTCGAGCACGCTGGTAATGCCTGCGGCCCCGGGGCCGGTTTCCTCATCAATGCCCAGACTGCCTCCGGCGCGTTGTGGCTGCACTGCAATCCAGATCATGATCACAAGCCACACGACTACCACGAGTGCGACGACCGAAATCAACCCGAATTTGCGACGTGGACGGGTATTCATCGCGGTATCAACCTCGCCGGATCATCGTGCGGGTGTGCGGCTTGTGGTCGTGCTGTTTGAACGCTCCGGGCCAGTTGCATCATCGATTCAACGTCTTGGCGGTTCGGTGTAGTCCCACCGTAGATGACGCGGTTGAACTCACTGGAGGCATGATTGATGGCATCGCGGTGGGAGGCGAGGACGGCGCTCAGCGCCCAACCGAATGTAGTGGCCGTGGTGGAGGGCGTCACCTCGACGAGTTGGCGTTGTTGTGCGTGTCGCACCATTGCGCGGTAGGCGTGGATAAAAGCCTGATGCAGCTCTCCCGAGGCCAAGTAGCGTTCGGCGTTGGCAAAATACTGCTCTGCGGGGATAGCCGGATCGATCAATTGGGATTCATCTGTTGATGCGTCCGGGCTCACCGAGGGACGGAAGAACTTGATGAATAAGAATATTAAAACGCCCACGGCCACGATCAACAGGACTTGCAACACAATGGTGCCAGGGCCGGACGGATCCACATCGAGGGAGAGTAACTCATTGAGCCACCGAATGAAGGCTTGCCAAAGACCAGAAGGGTCGGGAGTCAGGTCGTAGGTCTCAATCCGCTCATCGAGTAGGTGCCGAGCCTCATCGTCGTTGGGGGTCCAGGGCGTGGCGGTCATCAGTACAATCCTGGAGGATTCGGTGGTCCGTGTGGTCCGTGGCCGTATGGCCCGGAACCGTATGGGCCAGGGGCCTGAGGTGGTTGTTGGAAGCCGGGGGAGGGAGCCTGCTGCAGACCTGCGCTGTAGCGTCCGGGAATGATGTCATTCGATTCATCGTTGGAGCCTGTCTGCTCCTCCAACGACGTATCGAACCGATCGGCGGTGTTTCCCGAGGCATGTTGTGCGGCCAACTGCTGAAATTCGAGGCTGAGTCCTTCTTTGCGGAAGCGATAGTCAAAATAGAAAAAGATCCCGACCAGTAACGACATGCTGCTGACGATGAAACCCACAATCTGTGCGAGAGCCGAGACCACGAAGTTAACGATCAGCATCGTCGTATTGAGTTCTGTTTCTGTGCCCGCCGACATAATCACAAAGAATGAAACAAACAATAACGGGCTCATGATGACGTAGGACACGAACCAAAAAATCAGCATGAACAACACTGAGATCAGCAGCGTGCGCCAGAAGTGGCCGCGGGTCAGGCGCCATGAGCGACGTAGTGCAGCAAAAATGCCGATATCTTCGATCACCATGGCTGGCACTATCAACAGCCACCGCGTTACGAAATATGCGGCTCCCAACAGCGGGAGACAGGCCATCAGGAACGATGTGATGAAACCTAAGAAAATTGCACCGAAGTCCCCCGGCTCTACCCCGGCAAAAATCAGCGTGAATGTTAAAACACCGACCAGGATCATGACGATATATAAAACAAACAGGGCGGCCAGCATGAGCGCGAGCACGCCGATGAGTCGCCCCCACTGGCCACGTAAGAACCGGAAGCCTTGGCTAAGCGATGTCTTCATGCCGATAGCACTTCGGGCAATCATGACGGAGTAGATTGCCCAGTTGAAGACATGTCCCAAAACCAGCGTCACCACAGACAGTAATGTCGTGGCGAGGAAACCAACTCCCGAGCCGGACACGAAGTTGTCGATAGGGACAGTCGGGTCCATCAAGCTTGTGCCAAAAGCGCGCAGCATGAGGAACTCCCCGGTAGCGCTTAACATGGCAGCGATGGCCCCGAAAATTAGGGCCGCTCCAAAAAACACTCCGGGCGAGAAGCGTATAGCGGCAAACAACGCGGTGAAATAATCACCGAGAGTCAGGGCTCGCAAGGGCAATGAACCCGGCTGCGCGATGGGCATAAAACCCTGCTGCGGATAGGGTGCAGGTCCAGGCTGACTACCTTGGGGATGCCAGCCATATGAGCCGCCTTGATAAGGCCCCGGTTGTCCAGGGGGTGGGCTCGATGGGCCGTTAAATGACACCTGGCTCCTCCAAAGGTTGTTCGTTTCGGATCTTCACACTGTATAAGTCAACCGGTTGCTAAACCAGATTCTAACCACCAGAAGCACCATAGAGACGGCAATTTTAGCGCGATTACCTTAAACCACAATATGAAACTGATGAGGAGTAGTTGTCCGGTATGCTTTATCTAGGTAATTACTATGCCAATCGCGCGGGAAGGAACAGGGTTGAAGACCAAAATTTTAGTGGTTGACGACGACGAAGCGTTAGCCGAGATGATCGGTATTGTCCTGAATAACGATGGTTTCGAAACCTATTTTTGTTATGACGGCACACACGCCAACGATATGTATCGCAGCGTCCATCCCGATCTTGTGCTCCTGGACCTGATGCTCCCGGGCAAAGATGGCATTGAAATTCTGCGCGAACTTCGCAGAGACTCTGACACTCCGGTGGTGATGTTGACCGCAAAATCCGAAACCGCTGACATCGTGCGTGGTCTTGAAGCAGGCGCCGATGACTACGTGCCCAAACCATTCAAACCCGCTGAACTCGTAGCACGCGTTCGCGCCCGTCTGCGTGAGACGGATACCCGGGACCCTGAAACCCTTGAAATCGCTGATCTGACAATCGATGTGGCAGGCCATGAAGTGACTCGCGATGGTGAGAGCCTGAGCCTCACACCGCTGGAATTTGACCTGCTTGTAGAGTTGGCGCGTCGTCCCGGTCAGGTGTTGACCCGTGAAGAGCTCCTCGAAGAAATCTGGGGCTACCGTCATCAGGGTGACGCGCGCTTGGTTAACGTCCATGTGCAGCGTCTACGTGCCAAAGTAGAAAAAGACCCCGACAATCCCGAAGTGATTCTCACCGTACGGGGAGTCGGGTATAAAGCCGGCTAATATCATGTCCACCGACGTCGCCCTTCCGACCGAAGAACCACCTCAGCAGCCGAAAAAACCTTGGTTCAAACGGATCTTCGGTGTGTTTCACCGTACCCGCAGACGGTTTATTCGCGAATGGGATTCGTCGATGTCGCTGCGCACCGCAGTGATCGCTGCTGCGGCGACCATTATCGGATCGCTGTTTTTGGCGTTCTTTTTGACGCAACAGATCACCAGCGGGCTCTTCCAATCGCGCTTTAATCAGGTGCAAGCCGAAGCAAATCATGCGTTGCAGCAAACACGACAGGTATTTGAGAACGCCGCTACGGCCGACGAAGATTCAACGACCTCGCTCGTTGCAGACACCCTTCGTCAGCTGACGACCGATGAGACCGCGTTCGCTCGAGAGTTCCTGCTGGTACCGCTGGAAGAAGAAGACAACCTCTACGTCGGGTCGATGAGTTCAGGCGGCGCCACCGAACAGCTGATCACGGATGATCTTGCGGAACAAGTTTCGTCCGGTAGCGGTATCTATTATCAGTCCATTTCGTTGCCGAATGCCGGCTCCACGGAACCAGGCCTCGCATTTGGTACCCAAGTCGTGCTGCCACCGGGAAACTACTACGCGCTGTACTTCATCTACGATCTGTCTGATGTGCAAGCTACCATCGACTATCTCATGAACGTGCTGCTGGTGGCCGGCGTCGTTTTAGTCATTATGAATATCGGTATTGCACTCTGGGTGACACGCTCGGTGGGCAAGCCCATTCAACAGGCAGCACAGACTGCGGAGTGGCTCTCCTCTGGCGATCTGTCGGTACGGATGGATGTTAAACGCACCGACGAAGTCGGTTCACTGTCTGGATCGTTCAATAAGATGGCCGATAATATTCAGGACCAAATCACACAGCTGGCGGATCTATCGCAAATACAGCAACGCTTTGTGTCCGACGTTTCGCACGAATTGCGCACCCCATTGACGACTGTGCGGATGGCTTCTGAAGTACTCTACGACTCTCGCGATGCACTCGACCCGGTACTGCGTCGTTCAACTGAGTTAATGCAACACCAGGTCGAACGGTTCCAAGCGCTGTTGGCCGACCTGCTGGAAATTTCGCGGTTTGATGCCGGCGCAGCAGAAGTATCGCTCGAGAAAACAGATCTACTCCACCTGGCCGCAGATGTGGCGTTAACTGCTCAACCTTTGGCAGATGAAACTGACACACAATTATCCATCGTAGCCAAGGGCGAGTCCTTCACTGCCGAAGTCGACTCCCGCCGTATCGAACGTATCCTGCGAAACCTGGTCAATAACGCGATCGAACACGGAGAATCCAAGCCGGTAGACGTCGTCCTGCAGGGCGATGACACCGCCGTATCCATCGTGGTTCGTGACCACGGAATGGGCATGACCCAAGAGCATCTCGAACATGTATTCGACCGGTTCTGGCGTGCTGATCCCGCCCGCACGCGAACGACTGGCGGCTCTGGGCTTGGATTGGCTATCGCTGTGGAAGATACCCGCCTCCACAATGGAACGATCGATGCGTGGGGCAAAGCTGCCCAAGGTGCGGCTTTTCGTGTCACCCTGCCGCGGATCTCTGGCACGGTCGTTTCGGGTGAGCCGCCCTTGGACTTACCACCAGAATATGACCGGGGGATGCGCCTTGCTCCACGAGACGTTGACACCGTCGATCCCGATGAGCAGGCGAACCAATCCTCGGTATTCAACCGAGTGACCGAGCAGCATTTATACCAGCCCAAGGACGAGCTCCCATGAGGTTGCAACACCTCATCCGGCTGATTCTGGCCGGACTACTCTCTAGCGTTTTGGTGGCTGGTTGCGCGAGTCTGCCGCAATCGGGCCAGGTGGGGGAATCAGATCAACAGGCCGATATCGACCGACATACCGCGTATACGTTTAACCCCGCTGGTCCGGCAACCGATGCGACTCCTACGTCGATAATTAGCGGCTTCATTTTGGCTTCCACAGGAATCCAAGGTGATTTTTCGACTGCTCGGGAGTTTCTGACTGAATCCGCAGCCGAAGAGTGGGATCCACAGGCACAAACCACGATCTATACGGGGCGTCCAATCGTGGATTCCACTGATGACCATCAGTACAGTGTCGAACTCACCTCGGTGGGGTCCCTTGATGATGCCGGAGTGCTCGAAGTTGCTGACGAGGGTACGACACAAAGTTTTGATTTTAGTCTGGTGCAAGTCGATGGGCAGTGGCGCATTGATGAGCTGCCCGATGGAATTAGCTTAGATTCTGCGCAGTTCCGAGCGCTCTTCAATACCCAAACTCTGTACTTCTACGACCCCACCTATAACTACGCGGTGCCCGATGTACGGTGGATGCTCAATAGCCCTAATCAGACCGCTACGATTGTCAGAGCCCTGCTGAACGGTCCAGCCGATTATCTGGAAGGGGCTGTGGTCTCAGCATTCCCGTCCGATGCGGAACTATTTCGCGACACTGTGCCAGTATCGAGCGCGACAGCTCAAGTAGACCTGACCGACGAAACCTTTCAGGACACATCTGACCTCACCAGACACCGGATGCAGCAGCAACTGGATTTAACGTTGGAGCGCTACCCGGGCGTTTCTGACGTTGATATGACGCGGGAACGTGCCAGTATAAACTTAGGCGACCCGCCAGAAGGCTTTGTCCCCGCAGATAACTCCGTGACCACCGGCAATACTCAAATCGGTGTTCACCCTGAAACCAATCAACTCGTGGCGTATGAGGCCAACTCGACCAATACGCTCGACGGGTTCCCTAACGTAGCGAACCTCGAGCCTATCGAACCGACCATGAACCGAGAGCGAGACACGGCTGCATTCCTCAATGCGGATCGTGACACGCTTTATGTCGCCAATGAGTCAACGCAATCGTATGAAATTGCCACTGGCACAGATCTCATTGCCCCTTCAATGGATGTGCACGATTGGGTATTTACCGCAACCGATGACAACACCATTATTGCTGCAAAGACGAATCGCACTGGCCAAGTGCTGGAAATCACGCATCCATGGACGGAACGAGACGTCGAAATTAGTGCACTGAGTATCTCCCCGGAGGGCACGCGTGCCGCCGTCGTCGTCACGCCGTCGGATGGCCCAGCCAAACTCTATATGGCTGGACTCATCCGTGATGAAGACGGCCAGCCACAAGCACTGGGAAATATTTTCCAGTTACAAACCGATGAATCGCCAAATAGGGTCTCGTGGTATTCCACCTCCGAAGTCCTGGCCGGCCGCGTGTCAGATAGACAACGCGTCGAACTGGAACTCGTTGGATTGACAGGGCCATCCGTGAACTTCAAACCAATGTTAGGTATGGTCAATTTCTCCACCGGAGCTGGCAATGTCTACGCCGAAACCGAGGACAACGTCTACCTTCGGGTGGGCAACAACTGGCGTGTCGAACCCGGCGCACCCACACAACTGTCGTATCCCGGCTAGAGAATCCACAACCTAGGCGACACACCGGCGCTCATTGACTGCATTGGGCCATACTCAGATCATGAATCCAGTCCTGCATATATTGGATGACCTCGTGACGTCGCCAGCAGCCAAGACAATAACAGCAGCGTGGCGAGGCATGGCCAATCTGTTAGTCCCGAACCCTTGTGTCTTGTGTGTCTGGGCCGATGCAGTTACCCACCAGCTGTGCCTAGACTGCATGGATCTTTTGAAACAGCAAAACGATCAGATCATGCAAGTTCAGGAATTTGCTGACGGGTTGCCGCTGGACATGGTCACCGGTCAACCGCTGCCGGTCTTCGCGTCCTCGTTTTATACGACGGAAATGTCGCGGGTGCTCTTGAACTATAAAGACCACCAACGCATCAACGTCGCAGGTTTCCTCCGTCCCATCGTTTTTCGTACATTGCAGTATGTGGCTGATTATTTTGGATACCCCTATTATCGGTTGATCCCCATGCCCTCCTCCGGCGCGAGTATGAGAAAGCGCGGGTATAACCCCGTGAGTACCATGTTGCCTAAACCCGCGCCTCCTACGTTGGTTTACGACGTGAAAACGCTCAAAACGCGGTGGCAACTCCTTGCCAGGGCCTCACACTGGGGCAGTGGTGTGCAGAGCCGACGAGATGGCTCTCGTCATAAGTTCAGTATTGCAACTCGGCATAAGCCACCTGCGGAACCCGTCATTCTGGTCGACGATGTGGTGACCACCGGCGCAACGATCGCTGCGGCAACAAGGACGCTGGAAGCAGCCGGATTCGATGTTGTGGCAGCCGTCGTGGTGGCTGCTGTTATGCCACGTAGCTAAGGGCTGACGAGGCAAAAGATGTCAGTTTTTAGGAACTCTGCCAAATCGTTGCAGCAAAACTTATCGTGGAGGTCCCGAGCGGGTACCATTGGGATGACCAGCGTAGGCGGCGAAGCAACGCAATCAGTTTGAGTTGTTTCGTCGCTGACCTAATTGTTCTTAGTACACGAGGAGGATTTGATGGCTATCGACATCAATTACCTGGCCCGCGATACGGATCTTTCGGACGACTTCCGTTCGTACGTCGAGGAAAAATTCGACAAGATCTCATCATTGACCGAACAAGCGCAGCGTCTGGAGGTCAAACTCGTTTCTCGTGAATCACATACCGGCGCATCCGGCTTGGTGACTGCAGAGCTTACCTTGCACTCACCTCGCGACGTGGTTCGTTCAGAAGCTAACGACAACGATAAGCAAATCGCTTTTGATCACGCTTTCGCACGGTTGCAAGAGCGCTTACGGCGTTTGCGTGACCGTGCCAAAGGCGGGCGGCGACGTTCATCGGTACAGGAAATTACCCAAAATTTTTCGCCGGTTCCTTCCGACGTCTCGCTAGTAGAAGAAGTTCTAGAGCAACAGGCCGCAGAAGCCCAAGAGCAGGCAGAACAAGAGCGTCTGGAACAAAACGGTGATGTGCCCGTCACCATCCGCCGGAAGGTCTTCCCAACCGAGAAGATGACGCTGGACGATGCCATCGACAACATGGAACTTGTCGGACATGATTTCTATCTCTTTATTGATGAAGAAACGGACTTGCCATCGGTCGCCTACCGTCGCCGTGGCTGGTCTTACGGTGTGATCTCTTTGGGCGATGAGGAGTCAGAAGTCACCCGCGATTATCGCGAAGCTAAAGCTTAAAGCTGGATGCTTAAACATGATGCCTCACCGGCCAACGGTGGGGCATCATGTACGTGTCGGCTTCTCAGTTTGGCAACTGTGAAGTCTCGAGACGTAGACTGTCAAGAGTGCGCGGCACACAACCCCGCCATAATACGTAGACTTCGGGAGTACAAGACACGTGGCATCATTTATTGAACGGATTTTGCGAACCGGTGAGAAACGCAGTCTCAAACGATTGCGGCAATACGCAGACGCCGTCAACTTGGTCGAAGAAGACTTCAAAGCGCTAACTGATGCCGAGTTACGTGCCGAGACAGATAGCTTTAAAACGCAAATTGCCGATGGCGTGAAGCTCGATGCACTCTTACCTGAAGCGTTCGGTGCTGTGCGAGAAGCTGCCGCTCGTACAGTTGGCCTGCGGCACTTCGACGTGCAGCTTATGGGTGGCGCCGCCTTACATGAAGGCATGATCGCTGAAATGAAGACGGGTGAAGGTAAGACCCTGGTCGCGACGGCCCCAGCATATTTGAACGCGTTGAGCGGCGAATCCGTACATATTGTCACAGTGAATGATTATCTTGCGGAATACCAATCTGAACTCATGGGGCGTATTTTCCGGTTCTTGGGAATGAACACCGGCGTGATTTCCTCCGGGCTACCACCATCCCAGCGCAAAGCGCAGTACGATGCCGACATCACCTACGGCACGAACAACGAATCCGCCTTCGCCTACCTTCGTGAAAACATGGTGATGTGCAAAGAGTAATTGGTCCAA
>JABXHI010000036.1 GCA_013393415.1 Micrococcaceae bacterium | reverse complement strand
GAGCCTCGAGACACAACCGAGTAGCTCGCTCACGTAATTCTTGAGGGTATTTATAATTGGCCATAGTCCAATCAGCTTATCCTTCCGGAATATCTGGCACACCCTCCATCAAACCAAGGACGATTCAGGGCGTCCCATACGTTCTTCTGTCCAGGCCCGCCCGCCGATTCTATCGCGAGCTTCGACGATCTCAACGCTGACTCCGGCTGATTGGAGTTCGCGTGCTGCCATCAGGCCTGCGAACCCGGCACCAATGACGACCACGTGTTTCTTAGTCACTATTTTCCCTTCCGTTTGAATCATTTTCTAAGTATTAGTTGATATGTGAATTACTATCGTCGAGTGCGCCTTGGGCAATAACCGCTTCTTCGTCCTCGCTGAGCATGTCTTGGTCTGCCATCTTCTCGTAATCCTGGGGACGACGCTGTTGGATAATTTGCCCCCAGATCAGCCCTATAACACCGCTGACGACAACTATGCCCGGCATGATGTAAATCAGTGCGGATCCTTTCTCAGCTTCGATCATCAGGTCGAAATTAATCAGAATCATCATGAACACTCCCGTGAGCCCAACGGTTGCAATACCGGGTGCTATGACGCGTGTCCAGATCCCTCGTTCCCGATGGTTGGTATGAAACCAAACCATAATGGCCACGGACGTAACTGCGAGGAGGAAAACTAGGCCAAAGGCCGCAGCGTTGGGCAGCCAAGTAAACAAAGTTATGACTGGGAAGAGCTTGCCCAGTTCGTGTCCTGTGCCGGCGATAGCGAAGCCGATCACGACGACCAGCGCCAACCCGGACTGCATCATTGACCCGTTGCGAGGTGCCCCGTTGGGGGCCGATTTACCCAAAAATGCTGGCAGAACCGTCGACCGTCCCAGTGCAAAGAAATACCGCGCGACCGCATTGTGGAAAGCCAGCAAGACCGCTAAGAGACTAGTCACGAACAACAAATTCGCGAAGTTCGCCAAAATTGGAGAGTGCTGACCCAACCAGTTGAAGATGAGGTCTGGCCCAAAAGCTTGTGATTCTTCGACAATGCTGCTTGGACCAATGCCCACGCCCATTGCCCAAGCGGAAAAAGCGTAGAACACAGCGATCACGATAAGTGCGATATACGTTGCACGCGAAACAGTGCGACGCGGGTCTTTAACCTCTTCTGAGTAAATTGCACCGGACTCAAACCCCATAAATGCCGCAACGCCAAATGCCAGCATCACCCCCATTCCCGGAACGAAGAATTCGCTTGGCTCAAATGCGGCACCGGAGACACCCTCAGGGGAGATACTTAGTGCCATAACATCCACGACAATAACGATCACGAATTCAAGTACGACTACCGCGCCCAGTACTTTAGCGGAGATATCAATCGATCGAACACCTAATAGAGCTACTACGATCCAACCCGCCAGAGCAGTAACCCACCAGGGCAAAGCGACACCGGTAAACTCCGAAATCATGTTTGAAGTTGCAAAACCAAACTAGCCGTACAGCCCGATTTGCATCATGTTGTACGACACCAAAGCCAAAATGGCCGCAGCGATACCCTGTCGCGTTCCCAATCCCTCGGTCACGTAAGCGTAAAAAGCTCCCGCGTTTTGAATCTGGCGGCTCATAGCCGTATACCCGACGGCGAAGAGCACAAGGATAAGTCCCAATACAATATACGTTTGCGGAGCACCAAGCAGACCAGCAACGGCATACGTCGTAGGAATGCCTCCAGCCAAAACCGTCAGGGGCGCCGACGCCGCAATAATAATGAAAACCAGCGATGCGGTGGACAGCCGTCGCCGGTCTAAACGTGAACTTTCCATGAGGGGTCTCCTAAATCAAAGATACCCCCAGTGTGTCTCATGGCACACAAATTTGGATTGGCCCCCAGTGCAGGCCTCTTGGTGCGCAGTGCGTGACCTCACATTAGCCGTGACTATTCGGGATCCTAGCCGCTCATATCAAGCTCAGTTTTCAACAGGTGACGTGCACACAACAGCAAGACGTGTGCACTGGGGTCACAGTTTGGACGGGGACGGTTCGGCACAATCGAAACGTACCCGCTTTGGACTGACTACTAAGGAGATCACATGACCTACAACATCGGACGTTTAGCCGAGACCGCATTCCAGCCATTCCCCCATCCGGCAGATCCAACACAATCCGCCGGCGAATTTTCGTGGATTCGTGAAGATAAAGCACAATTCTGGCGTGGCACAGAAGAAACTATGCCGAAAGTCGCCCCATACCCCTTTGCTCGAGCAGAGGTTATTTACGTGATCGAAGGGGCGGTCGATATTGAGATGCCAAACGGTGAGACCGTTCACCTCGGCGAGGGCGATGTCGGCGCGTTTGACCAGAATATCGACACCATGTGGACGTTTACTTTCCCATTCACTAAGCTTTCGGTCTTCCCTGAAGACGACGCCTAGGTTTTACGTACTGAGAGCCTACGATTCATCGAAATCGTAGGCTCTCAGTGTTTTTCAATCTTCGGGGATCAGTTCTTGGCAGGAGAATAGTCGCCAGGATCCCACCGGTAACGGTTCATATCGATTCGATTGCCAGGAATCTCGAGGCCTTCGTCGCGGAGTCGCGGCAGCTGGTGTGGTTTGGCAACGGTGCCATCGGTGCGTACGATGCGGTGCCAGGGCAGATCAAAACCGTCTTCTTTCAGCACCCGTCCAACAAATCGGGGGTTCGATGCGCCTGCGAGCGCGGCGATATCACCGTAGCTTGCGACTTTGCCGGCGGGGACTCTCGCCACGGCGTTGCGAATTCGTTCGTGGGTTTCTTCATCCATGTCTCTAGTAGTACCAGGTGAGCACGTCGCCAAACCGGATTTCGTTTTCGTCGAAGCCGGGCCCGCGGATCGCGTAGGCGATTTGTGGCTGCTCAGCGGTTGGATCTACGACGTATCCGTTGCCGGCCTCGGCTGCGTCCATGGAACCAAACCAAGGGATATAGGTGGCGTCTTCGGTGATATCCGGTGAGGTGCAACGGCCAACCCACATAGTGTAGGGAGCCGGACCGTCAAAGCCGGTGCCTCCGGTTCGTGGGGTACAGAACATCGTTTCATCTGAGACTTGCGAGCGTACTTCGGCAAAGCCCAGGGGTTGCCCAGATGCTTCGGTATAGGACAGCTGCGGGTCAAAGCCCGGGCTGCCTGCATCGATGACCACGATATCCTCAAGCGAACCGACAGGGCAGGCGGCCTGGCCCGAACCGTATGGGTCAACGAAGCATTTGTCATACACAATGCTGTCGTCACTAAAACACCGCGGTGTGACGCCTTCGTGGCACTCCCCTGGTACCGCGTTGGGTAAGGGCTGGCCGGTAAATACTTGCAGTTGTACTTCTTGGAATGCCGGTACGGGCGCTTCGGTCTCCGTGGGCGTCTGGTCAGCGCGCCCGGTCTCTGGTGCCGGGCTCGACGGTCGTAAGGTCTCTTGTTCTACAGTCGCAGACGGTTCAGGTGAGGTTTCGGTCGCGGCGTCGTCTACGACCTGCGTGTTTTCGGCCTGGTCGGGTTCCGATGCGGAATCGTTTGTACAGCCGGTCAAAACAAGCACTGCAGCGAAAAGCGCGAGCAGCGTTTTATGGATCGTTGCCATGGTGCCCTCTTTGGCGGTGGTGTGATGAGTTGCGCATCATTGTAGTGCGGAGTTACGTACAGGTCGAGACTTGCTGGCGGCAACTGACGCATACCGTAAACGGGTGGCCTGCAGTTATGCTAGCGCCACAAGGCGTTGTACAGGCTGCTGCTCAACGCGGGCCTGGCAACGAACCTCGTTACAGGAAAGTGGGTTACCTCATGCTTGGTCTACTAACAACTGCAACCGAACAGATTAGCAAGATGAAGAGTCTTGATCCGATCGCAAAGCAAGTCTCGTCATGGGTTTCCAAGGCGACCTCCCCGGCTGCCGTCAAAAACGCACTCTCCGGTACGTGGCTTGATCACCCATTACACCCGATGGCTACTGATGTTCCGATTGGTGCCTGGACTATGGCTACCACGCTCGATGTGTGCGGCGGCGAGAGCACCCAAACGGCAGCCCAACATCTGGTGGGGATTGGCGTGCTGACCTCGTTGCCCGCCGCAGCGTCTGGAGCTTCTGACTGGTCAGATACGATTGGTAAAAATCGCCGCATCGGATTAGTCCACGCCGTGGGCAATAGCGTTGGGACCACCATGCAGGTGGCCTCGTGGTGCGCCCGTCGTTCCGGTCGCCATCGTCTCGGCGTCGGTCTTTCATTCCTCGGCCTTGGCGCGACCATGGGTGCAACATACCTCGGTGGTCACTTGTCGTTTGCCCGCGGCGTGAATGTCAATCACACCGCCTTTGAGGCACCCGTGCGCAAATGGACCGATGTCGCCGCTGCCGACGACGTAACCGAGGGACAACTTGTGCGGGTCAACGCAAACAAGACTCCGGTCATGCTGACTCGTCATAAGGGACAGCTTCGCGCGCTGTCTGCGACCTGTGTGCACGCCGGTGGGGCGCTTGATGAGGGGCATATCGACAAGGACTGCGTTGTGTGCCCATTGCATCAGAGCACGTTCCGTCTCAGTGACGGCAAGCCCGTGCGCGGTCCGGCGACCATGGAACAACCGACCTGGGATGTCCAAACCATGGATGGACGGATCCAAGTCAAAAGCGCGGCCTAGAACCCGCCGTCGACAGTAAGAGAAAGGAGCAGATATGTCTGCAAAATTTGCTGTTGGTGACCACGTCTCATGGAACTCAGAGGCGGGACACGTTTCCGGTGAGATCATCAAAGTCCATACGTCGGATTTCGACTACAAAGGGCATACACGGCGGGCCTCGGATGAGGAACCGCAGTATGAGATCAAAAGCGATAAGACCGATCATATTGCCGCGCATAAGGGCAGTGCCCTGCGCAAGATAGACTAGTCCGCGGTGAATCACACGGTATTTTTTACGATTGGTCATTCCAACCGGTCCCTCGCCGAATTCGTGAAGCTATTGACCGAAAACGCTGTCCAGCAGGTTGTGGATGTCCGTAAGCTTCCCGGGTCCAAACGCTACCCACAGTTCAACGCCGATACCCTCACCGAAGAGCTGTCGAAGCATGGGATCGAGCTCACTCGCAGTGCAGGCCTGACCGGACGGCGGAACGTCAGCAAAGACATCGATTTTGCCGTCAACGCTTGGTGGCAAAACCGTAGTTTCCATAACTACGCCGACCATACGCTGACGTCTGAATTCCAGCAAGCACTCACCGAGCTGCGCGACCTAGGAGCGGAACACGCCACGGCGATCATGTGTTCTGAGGCGGTATGGTGGCGCTGTCACCGACGCATCATCGCCGATTATCTGTTGGCCAATGACCATCCGGTGGAACATATCATGGGGCCCGGCCAGTTGATGACCGCCGAGCTCAGTGACGGTGCGGTGCCACAATCCGATGGCACCGTGCTTTATCCAGCGCGCGAAGGGTGACGATGCCAGAATACAATGCCGCCAATTTTGTCCACGTAGTCGAGGCGAAACTGCACAACCTGAAAAACGTTTCGGTGGAATTTCCTCGCGGCGCCGTGGTCGCATTCACCGGCGTATCGGGTTCCGGGAAATCCTCGCTGGCCTTCGGCACCATCCACGGCGAGGCACAACGACGCTACCTGGAATCGGTGGCCCCATTTGCTCGGCGGCTCATCGGCTCTGCCGTTGACCCCCAGGTGGAGATCGTCACCGGCATGCCACCGACCGTGGCGCTGGAACAGCGAACGTCTGCCGGTGGTGCACGCTCGGATGTTGGCACCATTACCGCCCTGTCGAATTCAATCCGCCTGTTGTTCTCGCGCGCCGGAGACCACCCCGATGAGATCTTAGACGATGTCCACGGCATTGCCGGAGGGCGCCTGACCGCTGGGCACTTTTCGCCCTATACGGCAGAAGGCATGTGCCAGGATTGCCAAGGTGTGGGCAAACAATTTGATCCAGCCGAAGACCTCATGGTGCCGGATCCAACGATGAGCATTGTGGATGGCGCCATCGCCGCGTGGCCGGGTGCCTGGTTGGGCAAAAACTTTCGAGAAATTTTAGAAACCGTTGGCGTGGACACCTCAGCCCCCTGGCATAATCTAGATCAGCAGACCAGGGATTGGATCCTGTATACCGACCAGAACCCGGTGATCACCGTGGAGCCAGTCCGAGAAGCCTGGCGAACACAAGAAACGTACGAGGGACGCTGGGAATCCGTGGCCCGGTATCTGCGCCGTACCGTTGCCGCCACTAAGTCAGACACAAACCGTGCCCGGGCGCTCAGCTTCTTTACCGCACACACCTGCCCAACCTGTGACGGTCACCGGCTCAACCCTGCGGCACTCCAGGTCCGGTATCTGGATTCAGCGATCTGGGAACTCACCCACCTCAGCCTGGAACGACTACGCGAGCTACTGCAGAACCGCCACCAGGACATTGCAGCATCGGATCCGCGAGATGACGGCCCGGCAACTGGCGCCGAACGTATCCTGCTACCCGCCGCGATCTCAGTGTTGGAAGCCGTTAATGGCCTGGGCTTGGGGCATCTGTCGATGGATCGTGCGGCCAATACGTTATCCACCGGTGAACTGCAGCGGCTCCGGTTGGCCTCTCAGATTCGAGAAGGCCTGTTCGGTGTTGCCTACGTGCTGGATGAACCATCGGCCGGGCTGCACCCCGCCGAGAAAGACATGCTGTCGACACTCTTTGAGCGGTTCATTGCCGAAGGGAACTCGGTGTTGTTGGTGGAACACGACATGTCGTTGGTGGCCAAAGCTGACTGGGTAATCGATGTGGGCCCGAAGGCCGGGGTCAACGGTGGACGCATCGTCTACTCCGGGCCAATCTATGGGCTAGCCGACGTCGAGGAGTCCATCACCGCACGATTCGTCAATCCGGGTCCCTTGGCGTTGCATGATGCACCTCGGCGTGCAGCCACAGCAACACTGCACCTGACCGGGATCACCTCACGCACTATTATCGACCAAGACGTGGCGTTCCCACTGGGGCAGCTCACCGCGGTGACCGGTGTTTCAGGGTCTGGAAAATCCACATTGGTCACGCATGTCCTCGGCAGTATCGTGGCGGACAATGTCTCGACCACGGTCACCGATGAATCCGATCAAGACGAGGCCCCCGATGACGATCAGGTGCACGTCCAAGCCGTGGACGGCTTAGAGCATATCAAGCGGTTAGTTCACATCACGCAGCGCCCGATCGGCCGCACTCCCCGATCGGTGGTCGCAACCTACACAGGCCTGTTTGACCGAGTACGCAGGCTCTTCGCTAGCACCGATGAGGCCCAACGCCGTGGTTGGGGTATCGACCGCTTCTCTTTCAACGTCGCAGCAGGTCGCTGCCCGGAATGTTTGGGGCTGGGCCAGATCGAAGTGGAGCTCATCTTCCTGCCCGGCTCCTACGCCACCTGTCCGGTGTGCCACGGCAAACGGTTCAATGCCGCAACGCTTGAGGTCACCTGGCAGGGATATACGGTCGCTGATCTGCTTGACCTCTCGGTGCACGACGCCAAACACGTCTTCGGTGATGAGCCTGCCGTGTCGCGTGCGTTAGCGGCACTTGAAGCCATTGGACTGGGGTACATTACCCTGGGCCAACGCGCCACCGAACTATCGGGTGGCGAGGCACAACGCATCAAATTGGCCACCGAACTGCAGCGCATCATCCCTCGCCATACGCTCTACCTACTCGATGAACCATCTTCGGGCCTACACCCAGCTGATGTGGCGCTGCTCAACGCACAACTGCACCGCCTCGTCGGACACGGGCACACCGTGATTGTAGTCGAACACGATCAATCGATCATCGCGACCGCAGACCATGTGATCGACATGGGTCCGGGTGCTGGGGATGCCGGCGGCACCGTCATCGCGGCCACCACTCCGGCCCAACTCGTCCACGAACCAGCATCAGCAACGGGACAGTACTTAGCCGCTGAGGCGAGCGTCACTAGCGCTGATTAGAATAATCACCTTTCGGCTATTAGCGACTACAAAACTACACGCCTGCATAAGCGCAAGGTCTCATGCGCGCGCGTTTTAAGTGACGAACCCGCAGTACCCCTGTGACGAACTCGGCAAAAAAGTATAAGCATTTGCCTTGAGATACAACATTAACTGCGCCGCAACTTGTGACGTCTTCGAATAGCGCGGTGATCGGGTTCACGCATAACGGCTTTTTCGCACCATTTTGTTGACTTGCGCCACGGCCCAAAGCGGACGAAAGTAGACATGTTGCAATGAAAGGTGAAGCACATCTATGCGTCCACAGGTCACAAATAGCGCGAGCGGTTCCGCCACACAACCGCCCAGCTCAGCAAAAGAAATCACGCCCGCAGAGCGTCGCCGTGTCTTGACCGGAACCCTCGTGGGTACCGTCATCGAATGGTACGACTTTTTCATCTACGCACTTGCCGCAAACATTGTGTTTGCACAACTTTTCTTTGCTCCCGCAGGCGAGGAATACCAGCGCATCTTCTCGCTGGTCACGATTGGCCTGTCTTTCCTCTTCCGTCCGCTCGGCGCTGCTGTAGCCGGACGCCTCGGTGACCGCTTTGGACGCAAACCATTGCTCGTGATCACACTGATCATGATGGGCATCGCGACCACCACCATGGGTTTCCTCCCCACTTATGACCAGATCGGTCTGTGGGCGCCATTCCTGTTGCTCTTCTTACGCATCCTGCAGGGCTTCTCGGCAGGCGGCGAGTGGGGCGGCGCCGTATTGATGTCGGTTGAATACGCCCCCGTTGGCAAACGTGGATTCTTTGGCGCTTTCCCACAGATCGGTGTACCGGTTGGCATGTTGCTGGCTTCGGCGGTCTTGGCACTCATGAACTGGATTGCACCCGGTGAGGCCTTCTATGAATGGGGCTGGCGTGTACCGTTCATGCTTTCGATCGTGTTGGTCGTCGTCGGGCTCTTCGTCCGTTCAGCCGTTGACGAGTCCCCCGTCTTCAACGAAATCGCCGCTGTCAAAGCTGGAAAACCAGCTGGCGTCACGCAGGTCAAACCTCCGAAACTCTTGCCGAAATTTGGCTTCATTATGTTCTTCGGCATCCTGCTCGTAGCCGGAAACGGCGCCGCGGGGTACATGATCACCGGCGGATACATCCAGGGCGTTGCCGCACGACCACTCGATGACGGTGGCCTGGGCTATGACCCGGTCGGCGTTCAATTGGCCGTCTTGGTAGCAGCCGCGGTGTGGCTGGTTTCGACCCTGGCATCTGGTTGGCTGTCTGATAAGTTCAGCCGCCGCGGCGTGATGATCATCGGCTGGTTCGTTCAAGCCGCAGGGATCATTCCATTGTTTGAACTCATCAAGAACTTCGGTGTGGCCGGGGTCCTCATCGGAACGTCGCTGCTAGCCATCGGCCTCGGGATGACGTATGGCCCACAGGCTGTGTGGTACGCCGAGCTTTTCCCCGCGTCGGTTCGCTACTCGGGTGTGTCGATCTCATATGCACTCGGCGCGATTGTCGGTGGCGCGTTTGCGCCAACCATCGCAGAACTGTTGATGACGTCCTTCGGCACCACGTGGTCCGTCGTCATCTACCTGCTGGTCATGGCTGCGCTGGGACTCGTTGGCGCGTCTGTACTGAAGGAAACCAAAGACATCCGCATCGACTACGGTTTCGAAGCCAGCGGAGCGTGGGAAGACTGGAACGCCGGTCGGAAGTCGCTGAGCGATTCCCTCGCCAGGGAAGAAGACAATAAGCAGCCCGCTCAAGTTTCTGAACAGTCCGCTGCGGCCACGAGATAATATCTCAGTATTCCGCGAACACGAAGGCCACCGTCATTCTTGGACGGTGGCCTTCGTGCTTTGTGAGACGGTTCGAGTGGCTACAGAGCAGCCTCCGGGTAGATCTGACCGATAGGCAGTTTCTTCTCCGCCTGGAAAGCGTCCTCTTCGCGCCCATACGCCCAGTAAGCAGATAATGACAGATCCGCGCGATCCACCCCACGCTCATCATTGAGATAGACACGCAATGACTTCATAGTTTCACGTTCCCCGTGAATAAAAGCCTGCACGCGACCTTCGCGCCACGGCAGGTCTTTGACGGCCTGCTCAATCACCGTGGTGTCCGGGGTAAATTCCCCGCCGCGGTGCAACCACATAATCTCGATGCCCTCAGGTGCAGTCAAGTTCCATTCATCTGCTTCGGTGGCAACCTCGATCAATGCGTGACCGACAGCCTTCGTAGGCATGGCGTCTAACGCTGCCCCGATGGCCGGGATTGCGGCCTCATCACCGGCGAGCAAATACCAGTCCGCTTCAGGCTCCGGTTGAAATTTGCCACCCGGGCCGGAGAAGTGCAACAAGTCGCCGACTTTGGCGTTCTCTGCCCACGGGCCAGCAAGACCATCGGCACCATGAATCACGAAATCCATTTTCAGGGTCTTGGCATTGTAATCAACCGAGTGCACGGTGTAGGTCCGACGTAACGGCAGTTCATCCCTGGGAAGGGTCTTACGCAGTTCATCCATATCAAATGGCGGAGTCAGCCCGGATGCAGGATCCCGAGGCAACAGCAGTTTGACGTATTTATCGACTGCTTCGGAATCCTGGAAAAGGTCAAAATCTTTCCCACCAAATGTAATGCGCTTAAATGTCGGTGAGAGATCCTCGGTTGCCACAACCTCCATCACCATCTGTGGACGACGTGAACGGCTACTGGCAGGACGAGTTGTTTGCTGAGACAAGAAGATTCCTCCGCGCTAAAAATAGGGCACAATATAATGAGCTATTACCCAAGGCTAGCCTAAGTGCACACCACTGTGTAGCCAATGTCTCGAAAATGCTCGAGATACGGCAGTATTATGCCCCCAGACGAGTGACGCTGCCCCACGACGTGACGGCCGCCGACTCGGCCCCTAGACTGTGCCCATGCGCAAAATATCCTCAGTCGTGCTCCGTACCTCCGCAATCGTTCTGGCAGCTGGTCTTAGCCTGGCCGGTTGCTCATCCGAGGCGTATGAAAACCAACCAGGCGGTGTCGGCCTGTTGGTCAACACCACCACAGATTAACCGCATAGCGGGTCACTGAGTGCTTAGACTGGAGCGTATGACCAAACGTGCTTCCGTAGTATTTCGCGCCGCCGCCATTGCACTCGCAGCTGGCCTCGGCCTGGCCGCATGCTCCTCTGACAATGCTGATGGCCCCTCCAATGACAACGGCGAGAATCTGGAAGTACCCGAAGCTCCTGCCGCGACCGCCGAGGAAACCGGGCTGGCCGAGACTCTGGAATCAGAGTTCGAGGTGACATCCGTCCAGACGCTCGAGGATCAGTGGCCTGATCTCAACGCAATGGCATCAGCACTCTCCGGCACCGCAGAACCGGATTTGTGTCAGGAAGCTGGTGCCGCACAGTACGGGTTATTTGTGAATTCCAAACCACCCAACGTACGCGCGTCGTTCACCGAAGAGGCGCTACTGGACGACAATGCCAGCGGCGAAACCGTGCACGCGTTCTTCGCCAATGACGAGGCCCCAGCAGACCGCATCCAAGAGGTACACGAAAACACCGACACTGCGTGCGTTGAAGAATACGAGTCCAACGTCGCCCACGAGGTAACCCAGCAGGAAGTCGACGGCGAGCAAGTCGATGTGCACACCTGGCAGGTGGAAGCATCTGAACAACTCACCGGCCGCATGGTCGATGTCGTCGGCGATGAGATCTACGTCCGCTACGCAGCGGCCTATCCCCCACAAGTCTTAGTCGAAGAGCTCAACGACGCCAGTGAAACCGAGTTCAACGAACAAGCAACCGAGCGCGCATTGACCGCATATGAGGCCGCAACAGCGCAATAACACCCACGCCGGTTACGATGAGTGCGTGACTCAAACCAACTATGTGCCATCCGGCAGCGAAGTCGTCCAGTCCCTGCCGTGGAAGTGGAACGTTCAAGGCCGCATTTTCATCATCGGCGGCCTGGGCTTCATGTTCGATGCCTGGGACGTGTCCCTCAACGGCATCCTCATTCCCCTGCTGTCCGACGAGTGGGACCTGAGCGCAGGCCAAGCCGCCTGGATCGGTACCGCCAACCTGCTGGGCATGGCACTGGGCGCGTTCGTGTGGGCGACGATTGCCGACCGCATTGGACGCAAAGCTGCTTTCACCGCCACACTGGCGGTCTTTGCACTCTTCACGGTGGCCGGGGCACTCACCACCGATATCGTCACCTTTGCTGTACTGCGCTTCATCGCAGGATTCGGGCTCGGTGGTGCCATACCGGTGGACTATGCCCTGGTCGGAGAATTCACCCCACGAAAACACCGCGGCCGAGTGCTCACCGCCATGGATGCCTGGTGGCCGATCGGATCCGCCCTTGCCGGATTTGTTTCGGCCTGGTTACTGGCCATGTGGGCTGACTGGCGCCCACCATTATTGGCCATGGTCTTACCGGCCATTCTGCTGATTTTCGTGCGACTCTGGATCCCCGAATCACCGATGTTTCTGATCCGGAAAAACCGTCACAACGAAGCCCGAAAAGTCATTGACAACCTGGTCAAGGCCACCGGAACCAAACCGGTTGAATACCGACTGGAGACCATGGACGACGTCCCAAAGATGTCGGCCGGTGCCGTCTTCGATCAACTGCGTCGCGTCTGGGCATTCTCATGGCGCACCACGCTTGCCGTCTGGCTTCTGTTTTTGACGGTCATGTTCGTCTACTACGTCTCCCTGCAGTGGCTGCCCACATTCCTGATGGAAGCCGGATTCGAACAAACCCAAGCATTTTTGACCACCGGCGGCATGTCGGCCATCGGGCTCGTGGGCGCGCTGGTGGCGACATTCCTGGTTGAGAAAACCGGGCGGCGGCCTCTGCTCGCAGTCTCTGCGGTACTAGGATCCATTCTGCTCGTGGTGCTGGCTGCATTCCTCCACGTCCCAGCCGCAGTCCTACCGCTGGTGTTGATCTATGGCATGGTTGTCCAAGTGGCCATCCCGGTCATGTATGCCTATGCTTCCGAGCTCTACCCCACCGATCTGCGCTCTTCTGGATTCGGATGGGCCTCGGCGGTCTCAAGGATCTCCGCGGGTATCGGCCCGCTGCTCTTCGTGACTCACCTGGTACCGGCCCTGACCCTTGCCGGCGCCTTCGCATTTGCTGGCGGACTGGTTGTGCTCGCCGTGATCGCGATGTTCCTGTTAGCCCCAGAAACTACGGGACGAGATCTGCAGGATTAGTGCCGTGTTGAAGCACATACGGTGTGAACACTGTCAATATTTGCATGATTTTGTTTGAATGAGATCATTGTACTCAGCTGTCGCCTAGCATTTCCCGAGTCGGGACCGAGCGCAGCAACGAACGAAACATCGCAATAAGGTAGGTGTATCATGAGTTCCTCTCACTCGAACTCTTCGACTGAGGAAGCCTTCGGCGCACAGTCGCCGGAGCCCGGTAAGACCGGAGAAAATGAGCAGCCCTCAACTATCGCTCAGACCGAAGCGGCGATGGAAGAACTGCCGGAGGAACAGCGTCTCCACGACGAAGATTCCGACGTTCGCATCGTCGGTAAACTCAAGGCCCAGGGCGTGCGCCTCGGACGGGGAATGATCGCACCCGCCGTGTTCTGGCCCTCGCTGATCATCGTTGGGGCCTTCGCGATCTTCGGGATTTTCTTTCCGGAAGCCGCCGACACAGCCCTGTCGTCAACACAGGCGTGGATTGTTTCCACCTTCGGCTGGTGGTACATGGCGGTTATCGCCGCCTTCATCGTGTTCGTCCTAGTGATCGCCTTCTCGAAGTACGGGAAAATCAAACTCGGCGGGCCCAATGACAAGCCTGAATTCAGTACGATGTCCTGGTTCACCATGCTTTTCAGCGCTGGCATGGGCGTCGGCCTGATCTTCTACGGTACCGGCGAACCACTTATTTTCGCGGAAGTGAACCCGAACCCTGGCTGGGAAGAGGGCAGCGCACGTGACATGAGCCATATGGCCATGGCGCAGACCTTCGTCCACTGGGGCCTGCACCCCTGGGCCGTTTACGCTGTCATCGGCTTGGCCATCGCCTACGCCGTTCATCGCCGCGGCCGGCCCGTATCCATTCGGTGGGCCTTCGAACCGCTCTTTGGTGACCGAGTCAAAGGCTGGATCGGCGATGTGATCGACATCCTGGCGATCTTCGGCACACTGTTCGGTATTGCGACCTCACTCGGCCTCGGCGCGCAGCAGATTGCCGCCGGTCTAGGAGCAATGGGCTGGGTCGAGGACTCAGGCAGCACCACGTTGCTGGTCGTGCTGATCTCAGTCATTACAATCCTGGCGCTTGCATCAGTCGTCTCGGGACTGGGCAAAGGCATTAAGTGGTTGTCCAACTTTAATATCTCCCTTGCCGGCATACTGCTGATCGCTGTACTGCTGTTGGGCCCGACCCTCTTCCTGGTTCAGAACCTGGTTGAATCATTCGGCGCCTACATTTCTAATGTCGCGGGCATGTCCTTCGACACCCAGGCATTTACCGGTCAAGAGGGCCAAGACTGGTCTTCGGCTTGGACGCTGTTCTACTGGGGCTGGTGGATCGCCTGGGCCCCCTTCGTCGGCGTCTTTATCGCACGCATTTCGCGGGGACGCACGGTACGTCAGTTCATCACCGCAGTCATGCTGGTACCCTTCACCGTGGGCATCGTCTGGTTCTCCATCATGGGTGGTTCCAGCTTGTTCAAGTACGTGCTCAACGACACCGATATGAGTCACCTGATTGGCGATGACGGAAGCCTCCTGGCGGAAGAGACGCTCTTCGACATCCTCGGCGACCTACCACTCGGATCGATACTGTCGGTGATTGCGATCATCGTGATTGCGATCTTCTTCATCACCTCGTCCGACTCCGGCTCACTGGTGGTGGACATGCTCGCATCCGGCGGTCATCCAAACCCACCAATCTGGTCCCGCGTACTCTTCGCAGTACTCGAAGGTGTGCTGGCGGCCGCTTTGCTGATTGCTGGCGGTTTGACGGCGCTGCAAGCCGGCTCACTGATCACTGCTCTGCCGTTTAGCGTTCTGTTGGCCATCATGTGCGTGGCCATCGTACGAGCGTTCAGAGTAGATCATCTACAGCTGAGTCAGCAACGATCCGCGCAAGAGTACTATCAGCTCAGCGACCGGTTGGCTGAAGACTTCGACACCGCCTTCGGCGATCAAGTCGACCACCGAATCGACTACCGCCTGCAGGCAACCCGCGGTATCCTCAACCGCGGTGGACGCGGCGATACTGCCACGCTTACGCAGCCAGAGGCCGACGAGTCGCCAAAGACCCGGGCGTGGCCACAACGCAAGGGCAAAGGTCGACGCAAAAAATAACTGAGCACTTCTGACGCTCAGCAATCAGTTCGGGGGACTCGCAATCCAAGCGGGTCCCCCGAACTTGTATTCAACGCCTGGCTCGTGACGACTCAGCCGGATCGCTGACGAACAGCTGACAACTGTCTTTAGAATTGTTTCAATGAATCCAAGGTGACCGTCATCACGCAGGCGCCGCAGCATGTCTCTGCGTGAAAGTAACCATAGAAAGAAGGATGAGATGAGCCAATCACAGGATCAGACATCCAAACAAACAGCGAATGAGCGTCCCTCTGAAGCGAAGGATCGCGCCGCGAACATCCCGGAAGCGAGCGGCGGGCCAAACGCTAAGCGCGCCCGCAGCTCGGTATCGGTTATTGCACCGTGGTGGTAGCGAGCACTGCACCACCAGCATCCAAGGCTTCGACCGCCACGTATTCGGAATCGTCCAACACCGGAATCGACGTCTCGAACGACGCCTTATTCACCGAGGTTTCTTGGGTGACGTCGTCTTCATCTGAACCAGCGAGCAGACGCCAGCGGTCGACTTCGGTTGCGCCATTCCAGGAGACATAGGCCCGCTGCTGACCGTTATCGGCTTGTTGTACAACAACATCCGGTTCCGTATTGGGCTGACCTTCCCAAGGGCCCTTATATGCTCGGTAGCTTCCGCCGCCACCACCAATGGGGCTCTCGTGGCAGCCATCACCGTGGCACACGTCGTAGATCAGTTCGCCCTCGTTGGTGTACTCAGAAAAGTAGGACTGCTGGCCCCAACCGATCATCATGTTGCCGTTGTCCAGCGGCTGCGTGTTGGCCATCGAACCGGCTGGACGGTCTTGTGGTGGAGTATATTCGGTCACCACCGAGGCCGTCATGGCATCCTCATCAACATCCAGGCGAAGCCCGCGCGATGACTTGTCCTCATCCGAATTATTGGCGTGGTTGTCCAGCAGGGTCAAGGTGCCGTCAGCATCCCGGGCTGCCGAGTGCTGCCATTTGAACACCGCGTCATCGTCCATGTCGAAGTCGCTGGATTTGCCGCCCAGTGTCCAATTCAGGTCACCGGATTCCCGGTCGATTTGATACACGGCGTGCGTGTGACGCGCGGACAGTAGAATCGCGTCTTCGTCATCGACGGTGGCTGAGTTGATATGGAAATAGTCAAACGGATTGTCCCTGGTACCCAACTCGGCTTCATCGTCGTCCTCATCATCGAGTTGTTCCTGGTGTTCTTCCTCAAAGTCCAGCATCGCGTCTGTGACCGGCACATGATCCAGTGCACTCCATTCAAGCAGCACCTCGCCGGTTTCCATATCGACTTCTTGGACCATCGCGTTTTCGACCCAGCCATCTTCGGGACCGCCGATGTCGCGCAAATCTATTTGCGTACCGACGTAGGCCAACAACAGCATCGTGCCGTCATCGGTGATCGTCATATCGTGAAAATCAGTTTCGTGCGGCGGCAGCGAACCCCCGGTGGTCACCGTGTTGAACACCTGATAATCCTCGTCCATCAGGTAGATGTCGCCGTAGCCCCACCCACCTGAGGCCGGGCCCTTGAAGTACGTGAGCACTGTTTCGTCCTGATACTGCTGCGGGCGCAAGTCGAAGTGGCCGTCATCCCCATCATGTTGGCCGGAGGGATCCATCCACACCACTTCACCAGTGGGATCCAGAATCATGGCCGCGCTCGTCGGCGTGTCAGTGTCAAAGTTTGGGGTGACGAAAATGTACTCGTCCGATTCGGCGAACTCGTCGTCCCAGGCCTCACCGCGGGTCATATCAATCTCGGGCGGCATCAAGTCCGGTCGGGACTCGAAACTTTGATGCGGCACGGGCGTATCCCCGCATCCAACCAACACCAAGCTCAGGGTTGTTGCGGCAGTGAGACCTAGGGTTCGGGAGATTTTATGCTGACTCGCCATAGTCTGGGATTCTATACCCTAGGCGGACCAATGTTGGTACCCGATCAAATCAGGGAGTGGCTCCAGTTGGATCCCCATCTCATCCCCCGAGGCATCGATCTGCCAGTCGCCGTCAGCCCACACCATGTCCAGCACTACCGAGGTGCGGGAGGTTTCAGAACCATCAAACGACGTGACGGCCATATCGATCTGTGCGGTGTCTCCTTCGTAGTTCACCAACCGGAAGCCACCCAACGCAGTATCAGCCTCGGCAAAGACGCTGGAGAATAGCGTTTCGGCTTCCGCCTGATGCTGGCCGGAGTACTCACCCGCGAAGAAATCCAGATCGTCCTCCCAGAAGGACGGGTTGACCAGCTGGCCGGAGTAAGCCGAAGCCGCGAACAGCATGCCGCGCGGCGAGTGTTCAAAACAGCTGAATTCGCCGTCGGAATCGTAATTGCCCGGACCATAGGTATCCGAGGTCGGCAACCATGCACCTCGATGTTCAACCCATTGGGCATCCGGGGTATCGGCGATCGACCCTTCCAACGCGACCCCACCGAGGTCGCAGACCGAATCGGTGGCCTGCTCCGAATAGAGTGCATCTTGGCCGAACTCGTTGTCGTCGTCGAGCGACGAGAGAATAAACGTCATGACCAACGCGGTGGCAGCTACTGCGATACCGATGATGGTCAGCACACCTTTACCGGTGGTCCAGAAATTGGCTTGCTGGGTCTGCGGCGGGTTTTCAGAGGTAGTGGTTTCACGCTTAGTCATCGGCCGCCAGTCTAGCCGGAATCTTTGGGTGTCAGCTGGATGCGGGCGGGTATGCTGGCAGGTGAGAGATTGTAGTCCGTAGTAAAGGATGTCATGGCAGATCATAAATTTGGGTTCCGCACACGCGCCCTCCACGCCGGGTCGGTGCCGGATGCTGTTCACGGTTCGCGCGCCGTACCGATTTACCAGACGACGTCATTCGTCTTTGAAACCCAGCAGGACGCAGCAGACCTGTTCGCTCTGCAGAAATACGGCAACATTTACTCCCGTATTTCCAACCCGACCGTGGCCGCATTCGAAGAACGCATTGCTGCCTTGGAAGGCGGCATCGGTGCGGTGGCGACGGCTTCCGGGCAGGCCGCTGAATTCGTGACCATCGCGGCGTTAGCTGGCGCCGGTGACCACATCGTGGCATCGTCCAAACTTTACGGCGGCACCGTCACCCAGTTTGACGTGTCACTGCGCCGTTTCGGGGTGGACACCACATTCGTCGACTCTACCGAAGTCGAAGATTTCGAAGCCGCCATCACCCCCAATACCAAGGCCATATACACCGAGATCGTTGCCAACCCCTCCGGTGTGATCGTTGATTTGGAAGGTTTGGGCAAGCTGGCCGCCGAGCACGGTATCCCGCTGATCGTTGACGCCACGTTGACCCCGCCGTACCTGATCCGCCCGTTAGAACACGGGGCCGATATCGTCATCCACTCGGCCACCAAATTCTTGGGTGGACACGGCACCACCATGGGCGGCGTCGTCGTGGAATCCGGCAAATTCCCGTGGGATAACGGCAACTTCCCTTCGATGACGGAACCGGTCGCCTCGTATAACAACCTGTCTTGGTACGGCAACTTCGGCGAGTTCGGCTTCCTGACCAAGCTGCGCAACGAGCAGCTCCGCGACTTTGGTCCGACACTATCCGCTCAGGCCGCATTCCAGCTGATGATCGGTGTGGAAACCCTGCCACAGCGCATGGACGAACACCTGACCAATGCTTACCAGGTCGCCGAATGGTTAGCCGCAGACGACCGGATTGAATACGTGAACTTCGCCGGGCTCAAAGACAATCCCTATTATGAACGCGGTCAAGAGCTGCTGCCATTGGGTGTGGGCTCGGTATTCAGCTTTGGCGTGAAAGGTGGCCGAAAGGCTTCCGCAGATTTCATGACTAACCTACAGTTGGCATCACACCTGGCAAATATTGGTGATGCGAAAACCCTGATGTTGCATCCGGGTTCGACCACCCACCAGCAGCTCTCGGAACAACAACTCGAAGCAGCTGGCATTCCAGATGATTTGGTGCGCATCTCGGTGGGCATCGAAGATGTCGATGACATTATCTGGGACCTCGACCAGGCGTTGACCGCAACGATGAAAGACGCCTAAGGAGAATCAATGACTGCCATATCTGAACGTAAATGGGTCGGTCCAGGGGCTGTTGAGCGCCTGAACATCCTGCAAAATGTTAAAACCATAGCCATTGTTGGTGCGTCCGATAAGCTCAAGCGCGCCTCGTACTTTGTCTCCACCTACCTGTTGGCTTCGTCGACGTATGACGTATACTTCGTCAACCCGATTCTGGCAGAGAAGGGCGGCGAGATCCTGGGGCATCCGGTCTACGCTTCACTTGAAGATATTCCGGTGCAGGTCGATATGGTCGACGTGTTCCGTCGTGCTGAAGACACCCCCGAGATCGCCAAAGAGGCCGCCGCCATTGGTGCCAAGTACTTCTGGTTGCAACTCGGCATCTGGTCCGATGAAGCAGCCGAGGTCGCTGAAGACCTCGGGTTGACCGTGGTGATGGACCGTTGCGTGAAGATTGAACACGCACGTTTCCACGGCGGCCTGAACTTAGCTGGCTTCAACACCGGCGTGATTTCCTCAAAGCGACAGCGACTCGACGCCTAAAGCTTGCGAGTACACACCGGCCGTTGGGTTTTGACCCGGCGGCCGGTTACGTATTTCGACATAGTTGAGCGCACGTTTATCTAGTGGCCACATCCACTACTGTGGTGGACATGAGTACCGCCCTACCTGTCGATTGGAAGCCCTGGCGTAGCGCAACACCCCTTGGCAACCAGCGCCCCACGAAAACAGATCTTGCTGATTCACTCCATTCTGGTCTGGGGCGTGAGGACGTCTTGCCATTTCCCACCGACGAGCAGTGTGCCGACACGCTACGCATACTCATTGTTGGCATCAACCCGAGTCCTTGGACCGCCGCAGTGAACGCACCGTTTGCTCGTCCGGGCAATCGATTCTGGCGGTCTCTGGCCACCGCCGGGATCACACCTCATACAGTGGATGCCTCCAGAGGACTGTCCAATGACGATGAACGAATGCTTGCCGAATCGGGCTTGGGCATTACGAACCTTGTCACAAAGCCAACGGCGCGAGCGGATGAACTCACAGCGGACGAATTGCGCGCGGGAGGCTCTCACCTGGTTGAGCGCGTCGCCGTACTGCAGCCAAGAGTCGTAGCGATACTCGGCATCACCGCGTTTCGTACAGCGTTTTCAATGCCGCACGCGTCACTTGGACCACAGTCAACGGAGACGTTCGCGGGGTGGCCTCCAAACACTCAATTGTGGGCGATGCCGAACCCGAGTGGGCTCAACGCGCACGAGAGCATTCAAACGCTTGCCGAGAAGTGGACCGCAGTGTGGGACGCCTCAAGTACGCCCTAACTGAGGATGATGGAGCCACCATGGCAAGTCGTTAGGCGGCGATGCGCATGGTGATTTCGGTGTGGTGGTGTCGGTAGTTGTTGGTGTCGAATCGTGGGTTGGGGTCGATATCTGGCGGGCCGTCATCGGGTGGGCCGGTATCATCCGGCCCGTGTTCTTCGGGTGGGTCACCGGTGTCGGGTGGCTCGGCTGTACTGACTGGTGGGGTGGTCGTGGTGTATTGGTGACCGGTCGGGGTAACCACGGTCAAATGGTCGGGGTTGCCGTCGTGGCGCCACCCGATGCCTTCTTTGGTCTGGTTACAGGCCGCGCAGAGCCCGCTGGCATTATCCCAACTGGTGGTGCCACCGTTGTTGACGGGGGTGATGTGGTCAATCTGCTGAATCGGTGCGTCACAATACGGGGTCCTGCAGACGCCGTCTCGCAGTGTGACCATACGCTTCAATCCTTCGGGGAACGCGCGGCGACGCGACTCCATCCCTACCAGTTGGTGGTTTTCGGGTCTGGTGAATACTCTGCGCAGAAAGACCTCTGCATTCGGGTCAGCAACCCAATTCCTTGCGGTTTCGGCTGGAATCGGGCCGTGGCCGGTCAACCACGCTGGGGCCTGCCCCTCACCAAATAGTGCCGCATCAGTCATCACCAACTGGACCTCAGCGGCCACCGCAGGTGCCGTGGTCTGGCCGGTAGCACGCTCCACCAGCAGATCCGCCATGAGCTGATCACGACTGCGACGTGGACCCGAGGGGTTGGCAGGATCCACAGTGTCACCATCCGCAACCCGACTAGTCGCTGCCTTGTGTAAACAGGCCAGCACGCCCACGGCTTGGGGCATCGGCACCAACGCCGAAATATAAGCCATCCCACCGGGGGCGGGACGCACTGACACCCGGCGCTGCGACCGAGACCGCTCCTGTCGATCCCGGGCGGTGACCTGGTCCAGCTTTTGAGCCTCACCGCGCACCATGTTGCCTAACGTCCGGGGCCCCACCCCTTCTAGCCGGTGGGCTATCCGCTCAT
>JABXHI010000035.1 GCA_013393415.1 Micrococcaceae bacterium | reverse complement strand
GCCAACGCCATCATTGTCCTACGCCGACTCCTCCACGAAGCCAGACTCCGCTACCGGTGGGACACCCGCACCGTCAAGCCTTACGATTTCCGGTAAGCGCCGATAAGCCCCTATCCGCGCAATCTCTTATGCAGTGGCCGCCGCGGCCGCCTTGGCAGCAGCAGGCAAAGCATCAGCAATCTTGTTCATCGCGGCATCGTCGTGGGCCGCTGAAATGAACCATGCTTCGAAGACCGATGGAGCCAAGTAGACGCCACCGTCGAGCATTGCGTGGAAGAAGAGACCATAACGGAAAGCTTCTTGAGCCTGCGTATCCTCGTAATTGGTCACACCGTGGTCGGCGGTTCCAAAGGCAATCGAGAACAGTGAACCGGCACTCTGGATCGAGTGATTGACGCCTTCTGCCTTCAGTGCATCAGCGACCATGCTCTGGAGTTGAGTAGAACGCTGCGCGATGGTTGCATACGCGTCATCGGTGGCATTGGTTAGGGTCGCATAGCCTGCGGCCATCGCGATCGGGTTCCCCGACAACGTGCCGGCCTGGTACACGGGGCCCAGCGGTGCCAATTGGTCCATGACCGCAGCGGTTCCTGCGACCGAGGCGACGGGCAGTCCCCCACCGATGACCTTGCCGAAGGTGAACAGATCCGGCGCCCAGTCGGCGTGTTCCAGACCCCAGCCGCCGGTCTTGGTGGCGCGGAAGCCAGTGAGCACCTCGTCCATGATGAACACGGCGTCGTTGGCGGTGGTGATTTCGCGTAGAAACCTGTTGAAACCGGGTTTCGGCGGGACGACGCCCATATTGGCCGGTGCCGATTCAGTAATGATCCCAGCGATCTGGTCCGGGTACGCCTCAAAGGCTTGTTTGACAGCCTCTTCATCGTTGTATGGCAGCACCAGAGTCTGGCTCGTGATGGCTTCGGGTACTCCGGCCGAGTCGGGCAGCGCGTGGGTTGCCAGTCCAGACCCTGCAGCGGCCAGCAGCCCATCGGAGTGGCCGTGGTAGCAGCCGGCGAATTTGATGATGAGGTTTCGTCCGGTGGCACCACGGGCCAAGCGGATGGCTGTCATGGTGGCTTCGGTGCCGGTTGAGACAAAACGGACCCGCTCAACCGGCATGATGTCTGCGATCAGCTCGGCGAGCTGCGACTCCCCCGGCGTCGAGGTGCCAAACGAGAGCCCAGCGTCGACGGCTTTGTGCACAGCGTCGACGACTGCAGGATGGTTGTGCCCCAGCAACATGGGCCCCCAGGAGCCGACCAGATCGACGTAGGTGTTGTCTTCGAGGTCGGTCAGATACGGCCCGGCGGCTTTGACCATTGCGGCCGGGGTGCCACCAACGGAACCGAATCCGCGGACCGGTGAGTTTACCCCGCCGGGAATGATGGCGCGGGCGGCGTCATAGGCTTGTTGGTTCGTCGTCAAAAAGGTCTCCTAAGCGAGTAGGCGTGCAGCTTCAGTAGCATAATAGGTCAAAATGTTCTGGGCGCCGGCACGGCGGATGGCGGTGAGCGATTCCAGCATGGCCGGTTCGCGTTCGATCCACCCGTTGGCCGCAGCAGCTTCGATCATCGCGTATTCCCCAGAGATCTGGTAAGCAGCCACGGGCACGGTGGACATATTGGCGACGTCGCGCAGAATATCGAGGTAGGACATGGCTGGTTTGACCATGACCATGTCGGCACCCTCTTCGATGTCGAGTTCGGTTTCGAACATGGCTTCGGTACGGTTGGCCGAGTCCATTTGGTAGGTCTTGCGGTCACCAGTCAGTGCTGAGTCCACTGCTTCGCGGAACGGTCCATAAAAAGCCGAGGCGTACTTGGCCGAGTACGCCAGAATTGCGGTGTTGGTGTGGCCTGCAGCATCGAGTGCTTCACGGATGACGGCAACTTGGCCGTCCATCATGCCGGATGGCGACACGACATGCACCCCGGCTGCTGCCTGGGCAACGGCCATTTGGGCATAGATCGCATTGGTGGCGTCGTTGTCTACATTGCCTTCCGCATCCAGCACACCGCAGTGACCGTGGTCAGTAAATTCGTCCAAGCAGGTGTCGGCCATGACCACCATATCGTCGCCGACTTCTGCCACCACTTCGGCAATGGCCAGGTTCAAAATACCATTCGGGTCGACCCCAGCAGAGCCTTGGGCATCCAGTGTTTCTGGTACACCAAATAGCATGATGCCACCCACACCTGCCTCTGCGGCATCGCGGGCTGCGGATTTCAGCGAGGTCATACTGTGCTGTTGCACCCCGGGCATCGAGGAAATATCGATGGGTTGCGTGGCACCTTCTTTGACAAAGACCGGCAGAATCAGGTCGGCCGGGGCTAGTCGGTTCTGGGCGACCAGCTTGCGCATGGGCACAGATTGGCGCAGTCGACGGGGGCGGTGAGCGAACATGGTGTCCTTTCGGGGATTTAGTCGAGTGCCTCGAGCACGGCGGCAAGTCCGGTGGCATTCGGTGAGGGTGCGGTCGCAGCAAGAGCAATATTGCTTTCGTCGGCGGCACGTTGCGTGGGGTGGCCAATGGCGATGACAGCCCGAACCGGGACGGCGACTTCGGCCCACCGCCGTGCCGCGCTCGGAGCAGTCAGCACGATGACGTCGTCGCTATGCACATCCGCTGTCTCCAAGCTGCCCTGTTCAACCGGGAGCAGGGCGCGATCTGGTTGGGCTGGATAGTCCACGGTGTGATAGGCCACCGCATGGGTCACTTCCCAACCGCGTTGAGTAAGTCCTGTGCACATCGCATCGCCGGCCGCGGCGCCTTGCGGTAGAGCAACTGTGCCCGGGCCGGTGGGAAATTGGGCGAGGATACCTGCTGCGGAGGCATCATTGTTTGGCATCCAGGGGGTCATGGTGGCACCACTATCGTGGAGGACTCGTGCGGTCCCGGGGCCAGTCACCCCGATGACGGTATGGGCTTCGGTGGCCACTGGATCCCAGCTACGCGCCACCAGTGCCCGAATCGTGTTGGGACTGGTCAGCAGCAGGCGATCCCATCTGCCCGCATGCA
Source organism: Micrococcaceae bacterium (assembly GCA_013393415.1). Taxonomy (GTDB): domain Bacteria; phylum Actinomycetota; class Actinomycetes; order Actinomycetales; family Micrococcaceae; genus Yaniella; species Yaniella flava. The sequence goes on along the minus strand of JABXHI010000035.1, from coordinate 30,889 downwards.
GGCCGGTGATCATCGCATCCAACGCGCCGGTATCTTCGGGTAACTGAAAATCGGTGAGCGGCAAAAACGCTATGCTATACCCAGAATGCTCAAGACCGGCCTCGATATGGCCGGCCTGAGCCGGTTGACGGGTCAAAATGATTCTCATCGAGCGCCGCGTGCAGGTCCAGCAGGTAGCAGGTCGGCGCCATCAGCGATCAGCATATTGGCCACTTCGACACCAAGTGCCGAGGCAGCTTCCAAAGTGGCCTCAGTGATCGCTTCAACATCGATGGTGGTACTCGAGGCACGACGAATCGTGCTGGAACCATCCATGGCGGTGACAATCGCGTCGAGCGTCAAGTGACCATTGTGATACCTGGCAAGGCCTCCAAGCGGTGCTGCACAACCTGCCTCCAGGGTTTCTAGCAGGCCGCGCTCGGCGCTGGCCTCTAAGCGTGCGCCAAGATCTTCATGATCCGCCAGGGCAGTGGCCAGAGGCGCATCCAAGGCTTTCAGCGCGGAGACCTCCACTGCCAGAGAGCCTTGGCCCGGCGCGGGCAGCATTTGCACCGGGTCAATACGCTCGGTGATAGCCCATTGCAGCTTCAACCGGTCCAGCCCCGCACACGCTAAGACGACGGCGTCGAGGTCACCTTTGGGTGAGCCTTTGGCCGACGGGGCGTTGTCGTGGTGGTGTTCGTATCCGGCCACACGCGCCAGGCGGGTGTGCACGTTGCCGCGAATGTCGACCAGCTCAAGATCTGGACGTAGCGCCAACAGTTGGCCCACGCGTCGGGGCGAGCCGGTGCCGATACGTGCGCCAGGTGGCAGCGTATCCAACGTCATACCGTTGGAAGCGCACAGGGCATCGCGCACATCGGCGCGTTCTGGGATCGCAGCGATCCGCAGTTCGGGTGGTTGCTTGGCGGGTAAGTCTTTGAGCGAGTGCACGGCCATGTCCACCTCGCCATCAATGACGGCTTGGCGCAGGGCGGTGGCGAACACGCCGGTGCCACCCAGATTCGCGAGCGAACCGGTGGTCACGTCACCTTGGGTGGTGATGATGACTTGTTCAAACGCGGTGTGATCGGTTGACATCGCGTCGACCACCCACTGCGTTTGTGTGGTCGCTAATGCGGAGCCACGAGTTCCAATGCGGTAGGCCATTAGGCCAACACCTCTGCAACTTCGTCAATTTCCACGTACCGGCCGGTGTAGAACGGCACTTCTTCGCGAACGTAATGGCGGGTCTCGTTATTGCGCAGCGAACGCATCATGTCCACCAGCAGATCCAGGCGTGGCGATTCCAACCCCAGCAGCCATTCCCAATCGTTGAGACCGAAGGCCGAGACCGTGTTGGCCCATACGTCTGGGAATTCCTGGCCGAGTTGACCATGGCCGCGCAACAGCCGTGCGCGCTCCTTGGGATCGAGCGTATACCAGTCGTAAGAGCGCACGAATGGGTAGAAGCACAACCATTTGCGCGGTTTTCGCCCCTCGGTGAAGGCCGGGACGTGCTCGGGGTTGAACTCGGCCATACGATCGGCCCCCATGGCGGAAAACGCCATCGTCGTACCGGAGAGCAGGCCCGAACGACGTACCTGGCGAATAGCATCCTGCAGAGCCTCTGGGGATTTAGACCACATCCACACCATGATGTCGGCTTCGACGCGCATTCCTGAGACGTCGTAGAGACCACGCACAGTCACGCCCTGTTGCTGCAGTTGCTCGACAAGTGCGCCGAACTCCTCACTATCGCGGGCAGTGTCGTCTGCCGACTTTTCTGGCGCATCTTCTTTGCGGGCAAAAACGGTGTAGGTGGTGAACCAGCTCGTCGCTGATTCTTCGCCTTGGACCACGTTGGTTGATTCAGTCAATGATGCTCCTTGTGTTTTCTACAGGCTGTAGAAATTACTGTAGTCGATTAATACTTAATGCTGAAGAGTGTTGGGTGATGGCCGCAATCCCGGTGCCCGCAAACCACGCTCCAGTCACGTGCAACCAATCAAAATGTTCAACGGCCTGACGCACCGCGTTGATGCGTTGCACGTTCTGCGGTGTGGTTAATGGCATGGCAGCGCGCCAGCGAGCAACGTCGACGCCGACAATGTTGTCCAGCACGTGTTGTTCGGGCAGGTCAAAGAGCGTCGCGAGATCGGTGAAGGCTATATCGCTGAGCGCATCTTCAGGTGTGGCATATCCGGGCGCTGACCCGTCAGAGGGATCGGTAATCCTTCCGTAGCTGAGTCGCACGATGTGTCGATGCTGAGACAATCTCGTGACGACGTCTCGTGCCCAGCCCCATTTGGCGGTGACGTGCGTAGCAGCTTTGGCAACGACGTCGGTAACGGACGGCGAGACCAGCATGCCGGTACCTCGCGGGTGCGCGTCTAAGGCGAGGCTATCGAGTGCGAGCATCACCAGTCCAACACCAGCGCCATAGTCGGGACGTTCCAGCAGCGCTGGGCGTTCGAATGGCGTGATGGTGGACACCACGTCGTGTGCGGTCGGGGCATCGAGGGCGAGAACGATGTGGTCTGCCTGGACGAGATCGCCGTATTCCACGTGCACCGTGCGTGCCCGTGCGTCGAGTGCCACGACGTTGGAGTGCAATCGCAGTTGACCGTGGGTTTGTACATAGACTGTTAACGCGTCCACGAGTTTCTGCATGCCACCGCGCAGCGATTTGACCGCGGCACCCGGTGGTGCTGCAGCGCGCAGAGCGGCAATGGCCTTGGCGACCGAGCCGTACTCGATGGATTTCTCAATTAACCCCGGAGCGATCGTATCAATATCGATGCCATACGGGTCAGCAGAATGGACCCCAGAAACTACCGGAGCCACAAGCCGTTCGAGCACGGTAGGACCGAACCGATCTGCCACTAGCTCTCCAACGGTGATGGATTCACCAGCGGCACGACGTCTCGCCCACGTATCCATGGGCAAGTCGAGTTCTTGTGCCGCGCGTGCGGCAGCCTCCGGCCCCAGTGCGGCCACGACTTCTGCAGCGTGCGGGTCACCCGGTATCCCCCACATGCCCAGTTTCGGTGCCGGTACCGCACCGATTTCTGGCAGATACAGCCAAGAACCGGCGGGATTCGGAGACACGAGCCGGTTGGCGAGGCCGAGGTCTTCCATGAGTTCCTCGACCAGTCTCGAGCGCGACGCATAGGCCTCGGCCCCTACGTCGGCACCCAGCGGACCTTCAGACGTCTCGACGACCTGGAATTGCACAGCACCACCGACTCTGGAGGATGCTTCCAATACGGTCACCGAGTGGCCAGCTTTGATCGCGAAATAGGCCGCGGTCAACCCGCCTATCCCGGCACCAACAACGACGACGTGTGACATTTAATAATCGATGGAGTGGATGAGCTCCACGAGTCTGGTCAATACGGTTGGATCCGTGGTCGGCGGCACGCCGTGCCCCAAATTCAGCATGTGGCCGGGTGCGTCTGCGCCCTGGGCAATGACGTCACGAACGTGGGCTTCCAAGACGTCCCAATCGGCATCCAACAGTGCTGGGTCAATGTTGCCTTGCAGCACCACATTGGTTCGGCCATCTGGCCCGGGTGTGTTGCCCAGTCGGCGGTTCACTTCATCCAGTCGCATGCGATAGTCCACACCCACCACGGACGCACCGGCGTCACGCATCAAATCCAGAATTTCCCCCGTGCCGGTGCCAAAATGCACCAGCGGGATGCCCTGTTCGCCGGTCAAGTCAGCCACGTGTTCGAGCGCCTGTTGAGAATACGGCATCACCTTGTGCTGATAGTTGGTCCGCGACAGCGAACCCGCCCACGAATCGAATAGCTGTCCGGCCGAGGCCCCCGCCAGGATTTGTGCCCGCAAGAACCGCCCGGAGGCCTCTGCAGTCCAGGTCATGAGTCGGTCCCAGGACTCGGGGTCCTGATGCATCATCGTGCGTGGGCCGAGATGGTCACGCGATGGACGACCCTCGACCATGTACGCGGCAACCGTATATGGTGCACCGGCAAAGCCAATCAACGGGCGCGAACCAAGTTCAGCGACTGTGAGCTTCACCGCATCGGAGATGGGCTCGAACATATCGTCAGTGAGTTCGGGAAGTTTGGCGATGTCAGCGGCACTTCGAATAGGAGTATCTAAGACCGGTCCGACACCCGGCTTGATTTCTACTCCGATACCGGCCAATTTCAGCGGAATGACGATATCTGAGAAAAAGATTGCGGCATCGACATCATGTCGACGCACGGGCTGCAGTGTGATTTCTGAAGCCATTTCTGGAATCAAGCACGACTCCAGCATGGTCGTTCCTTCGCGCAATTTTCGATATTCCGGCAGCGAACGACCCGCCTGACGCATAAACCACACTGGTCGACGATCCCCCACCTGCCCTCGATACCCTTTGATGACAGCGGAGGCGGCAGTAGACTTTTCCGCGTCCTGGAGCATGAGTGGATGAGTCGTCGGCAGCGCCGCAGTATGAGAAAACGCTTGGTTCATGCCAGCCCATTATTCCAGCATCCGCTCGAGAATTCCTGCACGTTTCCTGAATGCGAGCACGGCACCCCCGTGAGCGAAACCCCCAGGATGCATTTTGACCCGACTAACAAATTTCGTACGATGGGAGCCATTGTGGTGATGTTTTCATTAGTCGCAGCGCACACCTGGTTAGACCTCGAAACGGTGGCGCAACTTGCAAGCGGCGCCTCAGAGGTCTCTGAAACGCTCTCAAACGACACGGTCTCTGGTGTCGTAATCCTATCGACGTGTAACCGTCTCGAGCTCTATGCCGAGGCTAGGACCGACGATATTGAACGGGCAGCTGAAGACATTCTGCGTTCTATTGCCGAGCGTGCCGAGGTCTCCTATGATGAGGTCGCCTCCGCATTTCGGCTCTACCGCCATGACGCTGCGGTACGACACCTTTTCGAAGTCGGCTCGGGTTTAAAATCCGCAGTCGTGGGCGAACGTGAAATTGCCGGGCAAGTCCGTCGGGCGCTCGCTGATGCTCGCGACGCGGGACACACCACAGGCTCACTAACCAAACTTTTCGAAACGGCCACGCGGACAGCCAAAGACATCGGCGCACAAACGGCTCTCGGGTCAACCGGTCGCTCGATTGTCTCCGTTGCATTAGAACTCGCCACTGAGTTACGCGCTGGTACCTCGATCGTTGGCGCTCAACGATTCTGGGAAGATGCAAATATTTTATTGGTTGGTACCGGGGCATACGCGGGAACCACCCTGGCACAGTTGCAGGCTCTCGGTGCCAAAAACGTGGCCGTACATTCCTCATCCGGTCGTGCCCAACAGTTCGTAGCAGATCGCGGTAATTGGGCCATGGCCCTAGGCGGTGCAGAGGTGGAAGGCGCTTTTGCAGAAGCCGATGTCCTCATTGGTGTCTCCGGCGGGGAACGCAGCGTGACCGCGCAGCAGTTACAGCAACTGCGCGAAGGGACATCCCGTCGCCTGACAGTCTTAGACTTGGCGTTGACGCACGACTTCGATCCAGCAATTGGCGATCTGCCCGCCGTGGATCTCATCACGTTAGAGTCCGTGAAGATGGCGGCCCCGACCGAACAACAAGCCTCCATCACCCAGGCACAACAATTGGTTGATACAGCCGTTGACGATTATCTCACCGTGACACGAGAACGCAGCGCCTCCGACGCGATCGTCACGTTGCGGAGCCACACGATGGCAGTGCTTGAAGAAGAGATGGCGCGCGTACAAGATCGTCACGGTTGCACCGCTGCTGCAGAAGAAGTGCGGTTTGCCATGCGTCGCATGGTACGGCAGATGCTGCACGAGCCTACCGTTCGAGCCCGCCAAGCTGCAGCCAATGGCACGCTCGACGAGTACGAGGCAGCACTGGAAACAGTCTTTGGTTTCGACTTGACTGAAGCGACCGGACAACAGCAGCACGACAGCACCACGGCCACACGCCGCAGCGCTTGAAGCCCAGCGTAGTATGGTGTGACCAAACTGCTCAGAACGGAGTGCTGCATGTCGAAACTTGAGACGTCATCAACTCGGTTACCGCGCGAACAACGTCGCGCCCAGCTCATCGACGTCGCCAAGGATGTCTTCGCAGCTCACGGTTTTGCACAAACCACGATGGATGAAATTGCCCGTCAAGCCTTCGTTTCGAAGCCGGTGTTGTATCAGCACTTTGAAAATAAGCGTGACTTATACTTCACGTTGATCGACGACCAGTTAAATACGTTGCGTGACCGCATTTCCACGCGCATGGCATCGGTCGACCCGCAATCTGATACAGCCGATGAAGAAACCGCCTATCAGGCTGTGTATGGGTTATTTGAATTCACGTCCGAACCGCGTGGCCTCTACCGGCTCATCTTAGATTCGTCGATGGAAAATCCAGCAGAACTCGAAGTTCGGAAAGAACGTTTTCTCAACGAACTTGTCGACTTCATCTCACCATATCTGCTCGATCATTCCATCCTCGACCCGGCCAGTGCACGCTTTATCACCAGCGGAATAGCCTTTGCCGCTATTCAACTGGCCTGCCGCTGGGCCGAACAACACGCCGGTACTCATGCCACAGACCAGCCGATTCCGTTGGATACGGCAGTCGCCCACACGCATCGTTTCGTCGCTCACGGGGCGATCGGATTCGATCTTTCCAATAATCCAACAGCTTAGTGACGGCTTGCGTGACCCACCCAACTGCCAAACTGTTCTAAGCTGATTACCGGTACAAAAGCACCCATTCTTTTTCTAGGAGGACTAGAACCGTGGAAATCCGTATTGGCATTCAGAACGTCAGCCGCGAAATCTCATTTGAGACCGATATGTCCAAAGATGACGTCGTTGAAAAGGTCCGTGCAGCGGTTAATGACAACGCCAACCTGGAACTGACCGATAACAAAGGTGGCACCGTTCTTGTGCCAGCCGGCGTCCTTGGTTATGTGGAGATTGGCGACGCGAGCGCACGCCGTGTAGGCTTCGTTGCTGGCTAACCAAGCACTCATCCCTTCCACCAGGTAGACTGGCGTACTGGTCCATATGTTTTGGATCTCCTTGCACCCCGGATGACCGGTCGTACGTGAATGCGTATCTGTTACTTTTCTGATTAATCCACGATCGGCTCCCCTAGCACCACACTGTGCTGAAAACCGATTTTAAGGAATTATTCGATAGTGACAACACCAGCTGAAGAAACGTTTGCAGACTTCGGCTTGAGCTCCAACATTGTTGAGGCTCTCGCCGATCAAGGAATCCACGAACCGTTTCCCATTCAGTCCATGACGCTACCCATCGCACTCGATGGCCACGACATCATCGGCCAAGCGAAAACCGGCACCGGTAAAACGCTCGGTTTTGGTCTTCCCGTACTGCAACACGTTATAGGACCGGACGACAAGGGCTATGACGAGTTGCCACAACCCGGCGCGCCACAAGCCCTCATCGTCGCACCAACCCGTGAACTAGCGGTCCAAGTCTCCAAGGACCTGGAAGTCGCGGCCGGCAAACTGTCGGTTCGCATTGGTTCAATTTACGGTGGAAGAGCATACGAACCACAGATCGACGACCTCAAACGAGGCGTCGATGTTGTGGTTGGTACGCCAGGCCGTCTCATCGACCTGATGAAGCAACGTCATCTGAGTCTCAAACAGGTAGAAACCGTTGTGCTTGATGAAGCCGATGAGATGCTTGACCTCGGGTTCCTCCCCGACGTTGAGACGCTGTTGCAGGCCCTGCCTGAGAAACGCCAGACGATGTTGTTCTCGGCAACCATGCCCGGGGCCGTCATCACCATGGCGCGACGCTATATGGTCCAGCCAACACACATCAGCGCCGCGGATCCAGCAGATGAGTCCCTCGTCAAAGGCGATATACGCCAGTTGGTCTACCGCGCGCACCACATGGATAAAGATGAACTGTTAGCCCGTGCCCTGCAAGCGCGCGACCGCGGACTCACGATTATCTTTACTCGTACCAAACGGACCGCCGCGCGCGTGGCCGAAGAGCTCGAACGTCGTGGCTTTGCCGCTGGCGCACTGCACGGCGATCTTGGCCAGGGCGCACGGGAGCAAGCGCTCCGCGCGTTTCGCAACGGTAAAATCGATGTCCTGGTCGCGACGGACGTTGCGGCACGCGGTATCGATGTTGAAGCAGTGACACACGTCTTCAACTTCCAGGCACCAGAGGATGAAAAAACCTACCTGCACCGTGTGGGACGCACGGGTCGTGCCGGGCTCAAGGGCATCGCCGTGACACTGGTCGATTGGGAGGATGTCGCACGTTGGAAGCTCATTGCCCAAGCGTTAGAAATTGAACAGGTCGTTCCGGTCGAAACCTATTCGGCTTCGCCACACCTGTATGAAGATCTTGATATTCCAGAAGGTACCAAGGGCAGACTGCCCAAGACGAACCGCACCCGTGAAGGTCTCGATGCCGAGAAGCAAGAGGAACTCGGTGGCCCAGATAGCCAACGTCGGGGCGGCCCACGTGGCGGCCGTTCCCGAGGCGGCCGAGGTGGCCGCGGTGGTCAAAACCGTCAACGCCAACGGACCCGTTCAAAGAACTCCGACAAGTCCACCAGCGATGCTAAACAGTCATCTGGTCATAGTCAACGTCGTCAGCGCAGTCGTACCCGCCGCCGTAATGGCCAGGTAGTCCAGCGTGATAACCAGGGCGAGTCGAAAAACTAACCTATGACCTCGATCTTTTCGGGTGCCAATAAGATCATCCGGACCGATAATCTGCAATTTTTGGAATCGGTACCGGATGCTTCTGTCACCATGATTTATGTTGATCCACCCTTCAACACTGGCAGAACACAAGCGCGCTCTGCTATGACCACGGTGCGCGTGGCCGATGGTGAAGGGGACCGAGTGGGTTTCGGCGGGCATTCCTACGAAACCCTACGTGGCGCCCTCGCTTCATATGATGATGCGTTCACAAACTACTGGGATTTCCTCGAGCCCCGGCTCGAGCACGCCTGGCGCATACTCGCCGACGATGGCACCCTATATTTACATCTGGACTACCGCGAAGTCCACTACGCCAAAGTCATGCTGGACATGATTTTCGGTCGGGACCATTTTCTCAATGAGATCATCTGGGCATACGACTACGGTGGCCGTTCGAAACGGAAATGGCCTGCTAAACACGACACCATTCTGGTCTACGTCAAGGATCCCAAAAACTACTGGTTTGATACTGAAGAAGTCGACCGGGAACCGTATATGGCTCCCGGATTAGTAACGGCCGAAAAACGTGCCCGGGGCAAGCTGCCCACCGATGTCTGGTGGCACACCATCGTCTCACCAACTGGGAAAGAAAAGACCGGTTACCCAACGCAAAAGCCCGTTGGTCTGGTACGCCGTATGGTTGCTGCGTCTTCGCGCCCCGACGATTGGGTCCTCGATTTCTTTGCGGGCTCGGGTACCCTCGGGGCCGCAGCCGAGCAACTGGGCCGAAAATATGTGTTGGTGGACCAGAACCCGCAAGCCATCGAGATCATGACCAGTCGGTTTCCCGAAGCCGAGTTCATCAGTGATTAGCGACCATTCCACAGCACCTTGAAGCCCGAGGTTGCTTGCGCCTCAATGGCCTCGACCGTGGCTCGGGACGTGACGTTTTCGCCTAATGTATTGGGTTTTCCAGTACCGTGATAATCCGAAGACCCCGTCACCAGCAAATTGTGTTCGGCAGCAAACTCTAGAAGCCACTGCTTGCCGCGCTCACTGTTATCCCGGTGATACACTTCCAGACCCGCTAACCCGGCATCCAACATGTCATAAAATAGCCGTTCCTTGACCACCCGGCCGCGAACGCTGGCGGTCGGATGAGCGAAGACCGGTACCCCACCGGCAGCTCGGATCAGTTCAACCCCCTGGACCGGATCGGGTGCATAATGGGGTACATAGTATTTCGAGCCGCCACGCAAAATGGAGTCAAACGCCGCAGACCGGTTCGGCACAGCACCAACCTGAACCAAAGCATCGGCCAAATGTGGGCGCCCGATGGTGGCTTCAACGGTCGTCTGTTGTTTGACCAGCTCCCAGGTAATAGGAAAATCTCTGGCGAGCAGCTCAGTCATGCGTTTGGCCCGCTTATACCGTGCGTTCCGCGACTTCGCCAGCTCGGCTAGCAGCGTCACATTCGTCGGGTCATGTAAATACGACAGCACGTGAACGGCCACACCCTCATCCGAAACCGTCGAGAGTTCCATACCGCGGATCAGCGCAATGCCGTGGTGTGACGACGCGTGTTCGGCTGGGTCCCAGCCGGCCGTCGTGTCATGGTCTGTGATGGCCAGACCCGTAAGTCCGGCACGCGCTGCAGCCTCAACAACGTCCGCTGGCGATGTCGTGCCATCCGAATAATCCGAATGAGTATGCATGTCGAAGGCCATAAATGTGGATTCTACTAGCCCGATGGTATTTCCGGCAGGTTAGCTCACCGGTCACGGTGTAGCTCGTGCATAACTCGGCCAAGCTTGCCGCGAATTTTGGGTGTGCTCATAGACTGCCGTGGCAATCGTGGGAAGATATGAGTATGACTCAACCATCTGATGCCACACAGGATCCTGCCGCTGAGCAGCCACTGGAAGAACGCGTAGAAAACCGGTCGCACCGACCAACCTCCGATGCTTTCAAAGCGTTTATGGGGTCGCATTGGCAAGCGGCCGATGCCATGGACCATCAGCCAGATACGTCAGCCGCATACGCTGCGCAACGACGGGTGACACTGTCTCGCCAATACCCAACAGATCGTTTGGTCATCCCCGCTGGCGCACCCAAGGTTCGTTCAAACGACACTGACTATCGCTTCCGTCCGCACTCTGCATTCGCGCATCTCACCGGCCTGGGCGTTGATCATGAGCCCGAAGCGGTGCTGGTCATGCAGCCTGTCGATCAAGGCGCCGGTGACGATGGCAGCAATCACGAAGCGACCCTGTTTTTCCGTCCGCTAGCTGGGCGCGATTCTGAGGAGTTCTATTCCAATACCAAAACCGGCGAATTTTGGGTTGGCCCAGTGCCGACGCTCAAAGAACTTCACCAGCGCACCGGGATCCCCACAAAAGATCTCGCGGAGTTGGAATACGCCGTGGCCGTCGATGCCGGTGTGGTGGAAATCGGTGGCACGCGTATTCGTCTCGTACGCGAAACCGATCAAAACATGGACGCGCTGGTTGACACCTCGCGTATAAACACCGGTGTCGACCTGGAACGCTCCGATGCCCTCGACGGCGAGCTGGCCGAATTCTTATCGGAAATGCGTTTGATCAAAGATGACTACGAGATCACACAACTGCGCGACTCGGTAGAGTCCACCATTCGTGGTTTCGAAGACATTGTTCGGGCTATCCCAACCGCGAGGGCACATACCCGTGGTGAACGCGTCATCGAAACGACGTTCTTTGCTCGCGCCCGGTTGGAAGGCAACGATCTGGGCTACGATACGATTGCCGCGGCTGGCAACAACGCGACCGTCCTACATTGGATTCGCAATACGGGGCCGGTCAGCGACGGTGAACTGTTGTTGGTTGATGCCGGTGTGGAAGTTGAGTCGTTGTACACCGCAGACATCACCCGAACGCTTCCGGTCAACGGGAAATTCACGCAAACCCAGGCGAAGATCTACAACGCTGTGCTGGAGGCCGCTGATGCTGCACTGGCTGCTGCCAAACCAGGCGTCTTATTCCGCGACATTCACCACACGGCCATGAAAGTTTTGGCTCAACATCTAGCTGACTGGGAGATTTTGCCGGTTTCGGTGGAGGAAGCCCTGTCACCGCAAGGTCAGCATCATCGTCGCTGGATGCCACACGGTACGTCGCATCATCTTGGCTTGGATGTCCACGATTGTGCTCAGGCCCGCCGTGACATGTATATGGATGCACCGCTACGTGAGGGCATGGTCTTCACCATTGAGCCGGGCCTGTATTTCAAGAACGAGGATCTCGCGGTCCCCGAAGCCTACCGTGGCACCGGCGTCCGTATTGAAGATGACATCCTCGTCACCAAAGACGGCGCGGAGTCACTATCTGCTCATCTGCCGCGAACGGTGGCAGACGTTGAGTCCTGGATGGCAAGACTCTGGGAGGCCTAACGCGACGTTGAGCTGTCTGAGTCCGCATCGCGAGCAGGGGCAGTGTCTTCGGATCCCTCATCGACACGGACGCCAAACTGTGGACGACCGTCTGGGAGATCCGGAATACCCCGAGCGGACTCAGGCTCAGCATTCTCAGCGTCTTGTTCAGATGAGGTCGCTGGAGGTACTGGCGCGGAAACGTTTGGGCTGGGCTGTCCCTGTGGTTGAGGACCCAGTACCGAGGTCACCTGGTCCGCTACAGCATTATCAACGACCAGATCGAAGCTGACCGCAGACATTGACGGGATCATCGCGTACTTCATCTGTTTGCGGCGCATGACCTCACCGATCACACCGAACAGCACCCAGATGACCGCACCCATGGCAACGGTCGAACCCAAGGTCATGAACATATCCTGGCCACCCGACATCATACTGATGAGCAGTCCGATGAACAGACCAAAGAATGCGCCCTGCAGCGCGCCGCGGCCTGCCACGGCAGCGTAACTTGGCCGGTGACGCAACCGATAGACCGAACGGAGATCACGTCCTACGATAGATAGAAACCGCGGATCGACACCAGCGTCTACTGCTCGATCGACCGCTGACATCGCGGACTCATACGAACGATAGTTGCCGACCAACTGCCCTTGTGGCAGTGGCGAACCGATTTGCGCTCCAGGACCAATCATACTCATAGTCCCATTTTCTACCCTTAGAGACACAGTTTCCACCACACCGGCCACTTTGAGCTGTGAGCAAGGAGAATCGTAGACCCATCATGAACAGCATCGACCTATACCCCTCCGGTGTACTGGCCCCGGATGTTGCACCGGCAACGCCTCAACAACACTCCGCTTGGCGCGCTTTAGCTCAAGTCATCGATCCCGAGATCCGCCAACCCATCACGACACTGGGTATGGTTTCGGCAGTTGAATTTGATGGGGACGACGGTGTCACCGTGACCATTCGCCTCACCATCGCCGGGTGTCCGATGCAAGACACCATTCATACCGATGTACAAAACGCCTTGGCTCCAGTCGCTGAGGGTCAGATCGCAGTGCATTTGACATCGATGACTGCCGAACAGCGCGTCGCGCTTCAGGACAACCTCACCGCTTCGCGCCCGAAAAACCCCTTTGGCAAAGAGTCTTTGACGAAAATTTATGCGGTGGCATCCGGCAAGGGTGGTGTCGGCAAATCCACGATCACCGCAAATCTCGCGGTTGGCCTCGCTGATCGGGGGCTATCAGTGGGTCTCATTGATGCTGATATTCATGGTTTCTCTATCCCCGGGCTACTTGGTATCACAGCCAAGCCCACCAAGGTCGAAGATATGATCATGCCCCCTATCGCCTACGGGGTGAAAGTCATGTCGATCGGAATGTTCTTAGATGCGGACCAACCTGTCGCGTGGCGGGGTCCAATGCTGCACCGTGCTCTTGAGCAGTTCGTCACAGATGTGTACTGGGGTGATGTAGATGTGCTGCTCATTGATTTGCCGCCGGGTACCGGTGACATCGCGATTTCTACAGCGCAGTTGTTGCCCAACGCCGAACTGTTAGTCATCACCACACCAGAACATACAGCTGCCCAAGTAGCGGCTCGTGCAGGTCAACTTTCGACCCAAACCAGCCAGCCTGTTTCGGGGGTCATTGAGAATATGGGACCGATGCAAATGCCCGACGGCACGGTCATCGAAGTCTTTGGTTCAGGTGGCGGGCAAGCGGTCAGCGAACGCCTCACGGACGTCTTAGACCAAGACGTTCCGCTGTTGGGTTCCATCCCGTTGGATCCCGTGCTGCGCACCGACAGTGAACATGGCACGCCATCAGTCGTTACATCACCGACGTCTGCTGCTGGCAGCGTGCTGCGTGAGATTGTCGCTACCCTCGCAAGTGCTCGTCGTGGTTTAGCCGGCCGGAAGTTGCCGGTTTCGCCTAAGTAGCTTCTGCATCGAACGGTGTGGGAAGCTCCACCGGTTCAACAGTTGCTTGGTCCGGCGCTTCCTCGCAGGCTCCCTGATCATCGGGCACTATGTCAGGAGTGATGTCCACCTGGTCGATTGGACGCTCCAACTCGGGTTGTGGTCGTCCCGGGTCTGGGAATTGTGATTGTTGTTCGAGTTGATCTATGGGGACTGCGGCCGCGACGATTTCCGCTTGTGTCAGTGCCGGGCGGTCTACTGGTTTCGAGAGGGCAGTATCTGCTGCATCTTGAGCGGCATTTTTGGCGTCGGTGAACGACGTTTCAAGTTCATCAATGGGTTCGGCGAGTGCTTCCCGGATGACTCGTCGTGGATCATATTGCCGAGGATCATATTTTTTCCAGTCGACATCATCAAAGTCAGTACCGGTTTCTTCCCTGAATTGTTCCTTGGCGCCCTCGGCAAATACACGTGCCTTATGGATCCATTCACGCAGGGTGCGAAGGTATTGTGGGATCTTTTCTGGTCCCAACAGCATCAGAGCAAGCACGATGAGAACAATGAGCTCGCCACCATTAATACCGAAGATGTTCATACTGGCTACAGCTTACCCGAAAGTGTTCGAATGAATGGTTTTTGAGGAGGCTTACCGGCCCAGCAGCTTATCGACGCCACGCTCAAAGCGTTGGCTGATGCCTTCAGGGCATGTTCGAGCTACCAGAACTCAGCCGGGACTTCTCCTCGACATACAAAGTGGACATGATACCGTCGGCGTAGTCGGCTTCTGAGGTCGAATCCACGCGATATTGCGATTTGTTTGTCGCCATGTAGGCGGTCCAAGAACCATCGGGGTAAGTGTAGAGCCATACATCTTCGGCAACGGGCAGCGACACCTCGTTGGCCGCCGAATCAGTAAAATCCAGCCTGCTACAGGCGGTCACTGAACCGTCATCATGTTCGACGCGGCATTCACGCACCACTGTTTGATCGTCGGCATTTGCCGATGACGCGTTGAATACCGACATGACATACACTTGTCCCTGTTGTTCATCGACTACGGCCGATTCGAAGGCCATCCCGAGCGCATGAAATTGTGGGATAGTCCAGCCTGCCTGTCGCAGTTCGCTCACCGAATTGAGATGGATGGGCGTCCCATCGATACCCAGCGGGGCACTGTTATACGACAATTGTGCGCTGGCCGCGCCAAAATCGGTGGGGATTTCCGTGGAATCATCACTGGGGGGTGGCTGGCTCAAATCCTGCGGGTCAGCCCCCACGATTTCGACATCTTCGGGGATGAGCTCCTGGGCGGACGTACCGGCGGATTCTTGGGTGCGTTGGTCGCCGCCTAAAACCCAGAGACTGACCACGATGCCCACGACTACCAGTCCAACAACACTGGCCCCGACAAGGAATTTCCAGCCTGCAACGCCTGATGGTTCCATCACGGGAGTAGTCGTTGCATAAGAGGCCGGTACTGGATGCTCGCGAGAGATCCGGTCAAGTTGCTGGGTGACGGAAAGGGCTGAAGAACGCTGTTCGACTTCCTCCGCACAACGTGAGCACACTGCCAAGTGTGCACGCACTTTGCTGTCTGCAGATGCAGACAGTTCACCTTCTAAAAACGCGTCGAACTTGGAGCGTGGATGAAAAGAGAAGCCTGAAGAACTTCCACTCATCAATAGATCCTTGCTTCCATGGTCGATTAAACATCTCTTTCAAAACTGGACTGCATTCATTGTGGCAAATGATTCTGAGAATATTCTGAAATATCGATGGTTGTTTCGCATGAACACGCGATGCAAGCCAGCTACCTCTACAATGAAGTGAGCATATATGGTGCACAGGACAACGATTCACGGGAGTAGACAGTTTTATGAAGGCGCTGAGCCCACAACAGACCGGCAAGCACGCTAGCTGGGCCTTTGCTGAAGCACGCCCGATCGAAGACGAAATTGTGTTGATGGCGCGTGATCGTTCGGCAGAACTGGGTATTACCCCGGTGTCTGAAGGCACGGCATCATTACTTACATTTTTGGCGGCTGCGACGCGCCCACAAACCATGGTCGAGCTCGGTAGCGGTGCCGGTGTATCCGGTCTCGCGCTCATGCGTGGCGCCCCGGAAGGTGCGGTGTTGACGACCCTCGACCCGGACGCGGAAGCTCAGCGTGCCGCCCGCGAAGTCTTCGGAGCTGAGGGCTACCCGAGCTCTACTACCCGGTTAATTGCTGGACGCGGACGAACGGTGCTGCCCAAGCTTTCAGCAAACGCCTATGATCTTGTATTTGTTGATGCTGACCCATTGCTTCTCGAATACCACGTAACCGAATCAGCACGCCTGCTCCGCTCCGGTGGCATGCTTGTGCTGCACGATGCGTTAGATCATGACCGAGTACCTCGTCCAGCCGTGCGGGATGCTTCGACCGTCATGCTGCGCGATGTCGGCAATGAACTGCGCGACAACACGAAAGTCTGGAGCACCTCAACGATGGTGCCAACCGGCACCGGACTGCTGTTAGCCACGAAGGTCTAGCACGGTGCGCCGGTGTTAGTTGCCTTTAACGACACCTGATAAGGCATCTTTGAGCGCTTGTGCTTCGTCGTCGTTAAGTTCAACGACGAGTCGGCCTCCACCATCGGTTGGGATACGCATCACGAGTTTTCTCGGCTCACGTACTACCTCCATTGGACCATCACCGGTACGGGGCTTCATTGCAGCCATAATTGTTCCTTTCCTGAGGTTTCTTCATCGCAACGCGAACGGCGACACGCCACTACAGCTACTCTGCTGAGTGTTGCTTGTGTTGTTCTGCCTGCTCACGCAAGGCATCAATCTGTTGATCCCGGTCTTCTAAAGCAGATGTGAGTCGTTCCAGCACCTGATCGACTTGGTCGGTGCGGTATCCGCGCAGCCCGACGCCAAAACGGATGTCTTGAATATCTGCCGCGGCAACCTCCCGGGCTTCGGGAAGCACGACGGGTGGTAGAGATGGTAGTGGCTCGGCGAGTGGTTTGACCAAACCTTGATCACCACGAACTATCACGATGGCTAAGAAAGCTATGACCAAAACACCAAGTACAAGAATTTCTATCGTCAATATTGCATCGCCCATACCTCTATTGTCTCACGAAGACTGCGACCGTGCTTGTCGGAGCCATCCGGTACGCGCCATCATGATCACACGACCGCTTCAAACACGGCCCAGGCTGCGTCAATGTTCCGTCGGTGTGGCCACTTCGACTAAGGTCTGATCGTGGCCAAAAACAGAATGCAGAAGCTTCGTGCAATACCCGTGTCGGCAGCTGTGCTGAGCACACTCCTTATCCTCAGCGGTTGTAATACCACCGAGGAACCAACTGTGGAGCCGACTGTCGGTGAGCAAAAGTCGCTCACGATTGGTGTTTCGCTATCCTCCCCCGGCCTGATCTCGGGAACCGATCCAGAGAGCCTGAGCGGAGCCGAGGCGGATCTTGCAGTAGCGCTCGGTGAGCAGCTTGGCGAAATTGTCGAGCCCAATGACGTGGCATGGGTGCCGACCACACCTGAGCAGACAACTGAGCACTTGGAAAACGGTGAGTTGGATCTTTTGATCGGACAATTCCCGGGACCGGACCTCACAGAAGATATCGCCTGGGTTGCGCCATATGCCACAGTCGAACCAGCGTTGCTGGTCCGAGGGGAGTCCTCTGATCAGGAGGAAGCGACCAACGAGGCGATGACATCAGAAAGTATCACGTCATTTGACGATCTAGAAGACGCTGCGGTATGCGTCGTGGCGCGTTCCGCGAGTGCTGGCCTCGATCTACCAGTGGGTGAAACACAGACCCAACAAACGGTGGCAGAATGCGAGACCGGTATACGTTCGGGTCGCTATGACGCGATTGCCGCAGATGATCTGCAACTCGTCGGGGTGCTTGCCGATCCATCGTATTCAGGTAGCTATGAGCTCCTGCCATGGTCCGAACTCGCCGAAGATGACGACGCTGATGTTTCCGAAGCGTTGGTGGAGCCAACACAGTACTGGATCGGCACGACACCCGCTCAGTGTGAGGTCGTTGGCGAGGCGTTCGCTGAGCTCGTGGCCGATGGCGTCCCCGAGGACATTTTTGACCAATGGGATGAGTACACCGACTATGTGCCCCAACTCAGTGCCGAAGACGACTTGTCGACGCAGTACTGTCCAAACTAACGAATTCCCCAAATGCGAAAGCTCCACACAGTAGTGCGGAGCTTTCGCAGATCTTCAATGCGCCGTTACTTAGTAGCGGCGCAGGTCCTGGCCAACATATACCTGGCGTGGGCGCCCGATACGCGTTTCTTTGTCGTCAATCATTTCGCGGTACTGTGCGACCCAGCCCGGTAGACGCCCGAGTGCAAACAGTGGAGTGAACATGCGCGGTGGGAAGCCCATCGCACTGTAAATTAGTCCGGTGTAAAAGTCGACGTTTGGATACAGTTTGCGCTCAACAAAGTAGTCGTCGTTCAGGGCTTTTTCTTCGAGACGCATGGCGATCTCGAGTCGTTCGTCACCGGCCCCCAGCTTGTTGAGAATCTTCTCAGCGGTACCTTTGACAATGCGTGCGCGTGGGTCGTAGTTCTGGTACACGCGGTGGCCAAAGCCCATCAGGCGAACGCCCGATTCTTTGTTTTTGACCTTTTCCATGAAATCTTCCGGGGACGTACCTTCGTCTCTGATTTCGTCCAGCATGTTCAGCACGGCTTCGTTCGCGCCACCATGAAGCGGCCCGAAGAGTGCATTGATCCCCGCTGAGATCGATCCGAAAATGTTCGCATGTGATGAGCCAACCAAACGTACCGTCGAGGTGGAGCAGTTTTGCTCGTGGTCGGCGTGCAAAATCAACAGCATATCGAGGGCATCGACCACATCCTGGTCGAGTTCATATGCTTCAGTTGGTACACCGAAGGTGAGGCGTAGGAAGTTCTCCGTCAGGTTTAGCGAATTGTCCGGATACAGCAGTGGCTGGCCGATCGACTTCTTATACGCGTAGGCGGCCAGGACTGGCACCTTGGACATGAGACGAATGGTGGAGATGTGGACTTGTTCCTCGTCGAATGGGTCCAGAGAATCTGCATAGAAGGTCGACAGCGCAGAGACGGCAGAAGACAGCACGGCCATTGGGTGGGCGTTGCGAGGAAAACCATTGAAAAAGTCTTTGATGTCTTCGTGCAGCATGGTGTGATCGCGAATGTTCTCGTCCCATTCGGTCAGCTGGTCGCCCGTGGGGAGTTCACCATAGATAAGCAAGTAGGCAACTTCCAAGAAGGAAGAGTTCTTTGCCAGATCTTCGATGGGGTAACCCCGGTAGCGCAGTATGCCCGCTTCACCGTCGATGTAGGTGATTGCCGAACGCGCATTGGCGGTGTTCATGAAACCGGGGTCGTAGGTGACGGTTTGGGTGTCACGCAGAACTGAACCGATGCCGAGACCGTCGTTACCGACCGTCGCCTCAACACGTGGAAGGTCTACGTTAATGTCGCCTAGCGCCAACTTGCCGTCGTGTTTCTCAGTCATGCTTTCCCTCTTGTCTGTGCAAGATGATGCTTGCACCTCGGCCACAGGATCGGTGGCACTGTTGGTTATGTCTCTGCCGTACAAATTTATCAAGTTTAGTGACGCTTGGAACATTATGGCCAAACGCTGTAATTTATAGGCCCGTGCGCAATCGGGACACGGCCTGATCGACTGCTTCATCCTTGGCGGTCATGGACACACGTATGTACCCATTCCCAGCGGCCGAATAGAACACGCCTGGCCCGACCAAAATACCGAGCTGGGCAAAACGTGATACCAGTTCCCAGGAATCTTCCGCGGTAGGTTCAGTAATTTTTGGGTCACGTACCCACAGGTACAGTCCCGCGGCTGAATCATCTACCGTCAGCCCCGCTGAGACCAGGGCATCCAGGAGGCGTTGTCGGCGGTTACGGTAGCGGGATTTCTGTTCGACCACATGCTCATCATCGGTCAGTGCAGCAGCCATGGCAGCCTGGACTGGCCCGGGGACTACCATGCCGGTGTGCGAGCGCAAGTTGATCAATGCGGCAATCATCGCTGCATCGCCGGCGACGAATGCAGCGCGGTAACCGGCCATATTGGACTGTTTCGACAGTGAGTAGACCGACAGTAGCCCGCTAAAGTCTCCTTGCGAGACCCGGGTATCCAGAATGGAGGGGATCCGTTGGTGTTCCCATGTGCCCCATCCGAGCTCGGCATAACATTCATCGGAAGCCACCGCCGCACCATTCGCACGAGCGTCGGCAACGATTTTTGCCAGGACTTCGGCACTTTGGACCGTACCGGTGGGATTTGCTGGCGAGTTCACCCACACCAGTTTCACCCGTTGACGGGTTGCGGCATCGAGCTCTGTGAGTGTATCTGCCGTCACCGACGTCGCCCCCACAATCTTGGCGCCGATGTCGTAGGTCGGATAGGCGACTTTGGGGTAGACGATGATATCGCCCGGCCCCAAGCCCATGAGGAGTGGCAGCCATGCGATGAACTCTTTCGAACCCACCGTGGCGGCCACATGCTCTTTGGTCAGACCGGGAACCTGGCGACGGCGGGCGTACCAATCAGCGATCGTGTCACGAAGACCGTCTGTGCCTGCTGCGCTCGGATACCCTGGCCAATTGGTCGCTGAGGCAAGTGCGTCCTGGATCATCTGTGGTGTGGGATCCACCGGGGCACCGATGGATAAATCGACGAGCCCCTGAGCATGGGCGCTGGCCGTTGCTTTATAAGGGGCCAGCAATTGCCATGGGTATGCGGGCAGATCCAGCATTAGACGTTTTGCTCCTGGAACGGCAGGGCTTCAATGAGCGGGTGGTCTTTGGGGATCAAGCCGAGTTTGGCTGCGCCACCCGGGGAACCGATATCGTCGAAGAACTCGACGTTTGCATCGTAGTAGTCCGCCCATTCTTCTGGGGTGTCATCTTCGTAGTAGATGGCTTCCACAGGACAGACCGGTTCACATGCCCCGCAGTCAACGCATTCATCCGGGTGGATGTATAGCATGCGTTCGCCTTCATAAATACAGTCAACCGGGCATTCGTCGATGCAGGATTTGTCCTTGAGGTCAACGCACGGCAAGGCGATCACGTAGGTCATTTTGGTGATGCTCCTTCACACTTTGTTGGTCTAGTCAGTCTAACGGGTATCCGCAGCACCCACCGGCGGGTGTAGATCTGCGACCTGGGTCGGTAGCTCAGTTATCTCGTCGCGGGCGCGTCTGAGCTGGCGGTTCACCAGGACGACCATCACCATGGTCAGAACCACCAGCCCGGCGTGCCACAGTAGGCTTGCGATGACCAGGTGGGGCACGAACTCCCAGGTTTGGGCGTTGAGCGGCACGCTGAAGTGGTCACCGCGACTCAACCCGACCATGACGGCAAGCGTGGCGTATTGTGCCATGCCGGCAATACCGGGAGCAAGCAGGTTGGCGCTGCCAAGCCCGACCCACCATTGGCCCAGCGCCGCAATTAACAGCGCGAATGCCACACCCCAGGGCAGGCCAAAACTGCCTGTCCAAAAAGAGCTCAAATGCATGGTGGTTCCCAGACCACCGGTGACGATACCAACACCCACCGCCAGCAGAATCCAACCGATGCCAAGCCGGTTGGAGCGGTTACTGGGCTTCGGCGCGCTGCCGAGCTCGGGCGAGTTTGACACGTTGATTTGCATCCAGCACTACCTTACGAATCCGGATAGCCTCCGGAGTGACTTCTACACATTCATCGTCGCGCACCCATTCCAGGGATTCTTCCAGACTGAACTGACTCGGTGGGGTGAGCCCCGTAAACGTATCGGAGGAGGCTGCACGCACGTTGGTCTGCTTCTTTTCGCGGACGATGTTGACGTCCATGTCCTCGTTGCGCGAGTTTTCGCCGAGGATCATGCCTTCATATACTTCAGATCCGGGCTGGATAAAGAATGATGCCCGTTCTTGAAGGTTGATCATCGAATAAGGGGTCGCCGTACCGGCACGGTCTGAGATGATCGACCCACTGGACCGATACACAATATGGCCGGCCCATGGTTCATAATCGGTCTGATAGGACGCGGCAATCCCTGCACCGCGAGTTTCGGTGAGGAAGCGGGTGCGGAATCCAATGAGGCCACGTGCTGGAACTTTGAAGTCCATGCGGACCCAACCGGTGCCGTTATTGACCATGTTTTCCATGATGCCGCGACGGCCCGCCATCAGCTGGGTGACGGCTCCCAGATGCTCTTCCGGGATGTCGACCGTCATGATCTCCATGGGTTCATAGATCACACCATCAATTTCGCGGGTGACGACTTCTGGTTTGCCGACGGTGAGTTCGAATCCTTCACGGCGCATCTGCTCTACCAGGATAGCCAATGCCAGTTCGCCACGGCCCTGGACTTGCCAGGTATCCGGGCGGTCTGTTGGCAAGACACGCAGCGACACATTGCCGATGAGCTCGCGGTCCAGACGGTCTTTAACCTGGCGTGCGGTGACCTTGGCACCTTTGACTTTGCCGGCCAACGGTGAGGTGTTCACACCAATGGTCAGCGAGATCGCTGGATCGTCAATGGTGATTTGTGGCAGCGGTTTTGGATTTTCAGCATCGGTCAGCGTGTCACCAATCATGATGTCCTCGATACCGGCCACGGCAACGATTTCACCGGGACGCGCTGTTTCTGCGGCAACTCGCTCCAGACCTTTGGTCTCTAAGAGTTCGGTGACTTTCACATTTTTGATGCCGTTCTCCGAAGACCAGGCAACAGTCTGGTTCTTGTTCAGGGTGCCGTTGTGGATACGCAGCAGGGCAAGACGACCCAAGAACGGCGAGAAGTCCAGGTTGGTGACGTGAGCCTGCAGCACTTCGTCCTCGTTGTAGGTCGGTGCAGGAATGTGTTTCATGATGGTGGCAAAGAGCGGCTCGAGATCCTCGCTATTTGGCAACTGGCCATCAGCGGGCTGCTCGGTCGAAGCCACACCGGCCTTCCCGGAAGCAAAGACGACCGGCACATTCAGCACCGCATCCAAATCAAGGTCGGGCACATCTTCCGAAACGTCTTCGGCGAGGCCCAATAGCAGGTCCATGGAATCCGAGACCACACCGTCAATGCGTGCATCTGGTCGGTCCACTTTGTTGACTAACAGGATGACTGGCTTTTTGGCTTCAAGCGCTTTACGTAGCACGAAGCGAGTCTGTGGCAGTGGCCCTTCCGAAGAGTCCACGAGGAGTACGACCCCGTCAACCATGGACAGCCCGCGTTCCACTTCGCCACCGAAGTCGGCGTGACCAGGTGTATCGATCACATTGATCGTCACGTTCTCACCATCTGAAGATGGACCGGAGTAGAACACCGTGGTGTTCTTGGCCAAGATGGTGATGCCCTTTTCCTTTTCAAGCTCGCCCGAGTCCATCACACGATCGTCAACTTCTTTGTGTTCGCCGAAGGCGCCGGTTTGGGTCAACATGGCGTTGACCAGGGTGGTTTTACCGTGGTCTACGTGGGCGACAATGGCGACGTTGCGGAGATCATTACGTGTGGTGGTCTGGTTGGTCATGGGCATACCTCGTTTGAAGGTAGAAAATGAAGGGTTTACATTGGGCCGAAGTTACCTCGGGTTGTGCACGAAACGACCACGGTACCAGTGTAAAGCACAGCGGACTCACTGCAAGAAGATCCGCCTCGCGCCGTAGTACGTGACGAAACAGTACATTGCGGGTAGAACTGTGCCTATGTCCCAAAGCACTTCCCTCTCATCAACACCCAGATACCTGAGTTACGGGTTGATCTTCGTGTCCGTATTGGCGTTGGCACTCAACTTGCGAGCGGCGGCCAGTTCGGTTGGCCCGCTGCTGGCAGAAATTGGCGACGGGATGAATTTTGGCGGCGGGACGCTAGGGTTTCTGACCTCGCTGCCCGGGCTCATATTCGGCGTCCTCGGATTGTTTGCGGTTCGTATTGGCAAACGGTTCGGGATTTCCACCACGCTGCTGTTATCGGCTCTCGCGCTGGCGTTTGGCATTGGGTTGCGTGCGTGGGTAGAAAACTCGTGGCTGTTTCTGGTGTTGTCGATCATCGGGTTGACCGGGATTGCCATTGCCAATGTGCTGATGCCGGCCTGGATCAAAGTTCACGGCAGGCAATACACAGTGTCGCTGATGACCGTGTACTCCGTGTGTGTTGTCGCAGCCGGTGCAATCGGAGCCGCAGCTACCGCGCCACTGGCACAATACTTCGCCGACGTGTTCAACCCCGACACCGGGTGGCGGGCCGCGTTGTCAACGTGGGGTGTTGTGGCGCTCGTCCCCGTGGTGCTCTGGTGGTTGGTGACCAGGCGCATCGGGTATGACTATCCCCACATACCGATACAAGACCGTCCGTCCAAAAAGATCTTCCGCTCTCCCACCGCCTGGGCCATGACCGCGTTCTTTGGGCTGCAATCAACCCAGGTATACGTCCAATTTGGGTGGTTGCCGCAGATTTTTCGCGATGCCGGAGTCGAACCAGGTGAAGCCGGTCTGTTGCTGGCGACCACGGCCGCTATTGGGTTGGTTGGCAGCTTGATCATGCCTACCGTGGTGGATCGCGCGAAGCACCTGTGGACCTGGCCGGTGGCATTCGGGGTGCTTAGTGCGCTGGGCTACTTGGGGTTGTTGCTGTGGCCGGCAGAGGGCAGGTGGCTGTGGGTCATCCTGCTGGGCATCGGCGGTATGGCGTTTGCTACGGCCATCTCGTTGCTCCCGGCACGCAGTGTTGAGCCTGACGTGACAGCCCGGCTATCTGGGTTCGTCCAACCGGTCGGCTACATTTTAGCCGGGCTCGGGCCAATGTTGGTGGGCGTGCTCTATGCGGCAACCCAAACCTGGACGATCACTTTGATCGCACTGTTGGTCGTGGGCGTACTCATGGCTATTGCGGGCGCTTTGGCGGCTCGCGATGTCAATGTGGATGACGAGCTTTAGTTGATTTCGGCTTCATCCAGCGTGACGACGGCGCGTTGCATATTGCCGTCGGAGGTTTGCCAGACCACCTCGACTTCTTGGCCCGGGTTTTTGTCCCGGACGTAGCGTGAAATAAACGACGAATTCACGACTTCTTCTCCGTCGATCTCAACGATGACGTCATCGGGCTGCAACCCGATCGCGTCACCCGCAGACCTGTCCGATACTTCGATCACCCGGGCACCAGAGCCTTCTTGGGACGTCACGACGATCCCAAGCGCTCCCCCGGCCCCAATGACTACCCCATCGGATTCGTCACCGGCTAGCACTTGTTCTACGACTTCGAGCGCGTCGACAATGGGCACCGCAAAACCGAACGTATCTTCGGAAGTTTGAGCTTCCTGGCTGGCGGCGGTGGATACACCAATGACTTGTCCATTGGAGTCGACGGTAGGACCACCGGAATAGCCGGGCACGATATCCGAAGTCATCATGATGAGTCCTTCAAGCGTTTGGTCGGGTGAGCCCGGTTCGACCGGTTCGATGTGGATGGTTTCGTTGAGGCCTCGGACTTCTCCGACCACTGAGGTGAGGTATCCCTGGCCCCCGGAGTTGCCAACACCCGCAACAGTATCTCGCGTATCGACTCCTTCAGGGTTGATCGACGCGACCTGAATGGGCTCGTCAGTGTCGATCTTCAGGACGGCGATGTCGCGGTCAGCATCTCGGCCGAGCACTTCTGCAGAGTACTGTTCTTGGGTGTCGGCCATGGTGATGGACACTGACATGGACGATTCCACGACATGATAGTTGGTGATGGCTAACCCGTCGGAGCTGACAACCATGCCGGTGCCGAAACCGAGGTACTGATACACCTGGGTATCGACCATGAACACCCCTGGTGCCGAGCGAACTTCTTGGCCTGGATCAAGGCCTGAGCCCGTATGTTGGCCGCCAGCCTCCCAATTAACATCAACGCCATTGTGGACGTGGTCTAATTCTGAGACCAAACCCTCAACGGTAGCTTGGCCTTCGGGCACCACCTCGGGGGCTTCGGGCTGGGAAGAAAAGAGATCTTGGATCGGATTGTCATCGCGATCCCAGTCGAAGATTTGGGATAACAACGTGATCGCCAGAAACACGACGCCCAACAGCGCGGCGGTGGTGATGAAAAAATTTAGCGGTCCGCGACGTCGTTGGGGTGTCACGCCGTAGGGCAGATAGTAACTTTCGTCGACACCGGGGTGACCGGAATGATCGAAGTATGGGATTTCTCGTGTTTCGTCACGCGAGTCGTGCTGTGAATAGACCCAGCGTGGATCATTTCGCGGATCACCCCGCTCCCCCTCGGCTGCAGCATAGGGGTTGGGATGATAGGCATCCCTGCGAAGGTATTGGGGACCGTATGGCCCATAGGGCTGTTGGACGTCAGAACCCGGATCGCGTGGTGACGATCCGGGCGCTGGCGGTTGGTCAGAACGGTCAGGATCGTGCTCGTCGTGGTGATTCGACGAGGGATCGGGAAAATTGTTCTGATTCACGGAGTCATTTCTTTTTGAATGAGGTTAGGAACCGAGGTGTTCCATCACTTCGTCGTAATTTGGCTCGGTCGTGATTTCATCAACGAGCTGCGTATAGGTGACTTCGCCCTGAGGGTTGATGACGATGACGGTTCGGGTGAGCAGTCCCGCCATCGGCGAATCTGTCAGGCGCACACCGTAGTCGTCGCCAAAACTTGAACGGAACGCGGAGGCACTATGGGCACGTTCGATACCTTCTGCACCACAGAAACGAGCCTGAGCGAATGGCAAGTCCATAGAGACGTTTAACACGACGGTGTCCTTGAGGTTTGCCGCACGCTCGTTGAATTCACGCACGCTTGCGGCACACACGCCGGTATCCAACGATGGAAAAATGTTCAGCAGCACCCATTTGCCTGCGTAGTCTGAGAGTTGGATTTCAGACATGTCGGTGCCCACGAGGGTGAAGTCCGGGGCAGCTGAGCCGACTGCTGGTATGTCAGCGACGGTATTGACGGTGTTACCTTTGAATTGTGTAGTAGTCATGTCTCTACCTTAGGCGTCCAAGTTAACTTTTATCGACGAATGTCCATCGCACACGCCAATTTTTCTGGTTGGTGACGCGGCACGCGCCTAGGCTTTTCGAGGATAGTTCGCCGCAGGCTCGGGTAGACCAAAGATACGGTCAAAGATCCACGCGTAGATGGCCGTATAGATCAGGAAAAAGACCAGTAACACGATCTCGAGCATGAATGCCTCAAAGAGACTCACTCCCAGTACCCAGGCAATGGCCGGGATGAGCATGAGGATAAGGCCCCCTTCAAAGACGAGGGCGTGTGCAACACGCATGTACCAAGGACGATCGGTCACCCCGATTCGCCGTTCAAAGGCTTCGAACGCCCAGTTGAATATGAGGTTCCAGGTCAGCGCCACCGTCGATGAGATGACGCCAACAATGAAGGCCGGACCGGAATCGTTGCCCAGCAGCGCAAGGATCACGGTGGTAAAGGCAATCGCGAGCAATTCGAATATCACTGCATAGGTGATGCGACGACCCAACGGTGAGGGAAAAATGCGGCGGCCGATGAGTGCATCGCGGCCACCGGGGCCCACGGGTATCGCAGGAACGCGTGCAGCAGTGTCTTCTTGTGTAGTCACGACGTTAGGCTATCAAACTGGTACGAATATGCCATGCTTGCTCGTCATAGGCAGAACGGTGCTCTCAGTAACGTCCAGCAACGTAGTAATCGAGGGTTTCGATGAAGCGTTTGGGCTGCTCGGCGTGGATCCAGTGTCCAGCGTCCCGGATTTGAATTTTGCGTGTCATCGGGAAGAGTTCGCGCATCACTTCACCGGCTTCATCAGTGACGTAATTCGAATGTTCGCCCTTGATCCACAACACCGGATGGTCTTCAAAAACACCGTCGATCATGGGAAAACCTGACAGTGTGCCAAGGTTGTCGAAGAGCATCTGCAAATTGGGTTCCCATTGGAACCCGCCCTGGCCGTCGCGCACGAGGTTCTGCAGCAGAAAACCGCGCACGGCGTCATCATTAATATCGGTTTTGAGTGCGGCGTGGGCATCGGTGCGAGCTGTCAGGCTGTCTAAGTCAAGCTTGAGCAATGTGCCAAGAAGGTGCTCGAACTCGCTGGTGCTGGAATCAAGTGGAGCAATATCTTCGATGATCAAGCCTGCCAGCACATCCGGATGACGCAGGGCGAGCACCATCGCGACCTTGCCGCCCATTGAGTGACCTAACACCACAGCGGGTTCATCTCGACAAAAATCTCGCCGCAATTCATCGGCGACGAGATCCGCCATTTCGATGTAGTCAAAATCGCTGGTCCAACAAGATGCACCGTGGTTGGGCAAATCCATAAGCAGGGACGTGGTGGTGTCAATCAGGCCCCGAGCAATGCTCGTGAAATTTTTGCCGCGTCCCATCAGTCCATGGAGGAACACGACGCGTCTGGCACCACCCTCGACGCGTTCCGTGTGGATGCGGGCAGCTGGATCCGAACAGTTTTGCATGATGCCAGCTTAGTAATTCTGCAGCCGTTTCGCCCGAGCCGGTCGTCACCTTGGCGACATAAACTTTGACGTTGTGCGCGTCACAGATCTGTTCACTATGCTGCTATACGAACGTATTGCCATCGTGGAAAGGCCGTCATGACGACACAGGGACCCCTTGCAGGAATCAGAGTACTTGAATTGGCAGGGCTTGGGCCTGCCCCGTATGCAGCCTCGGTATTGGCCGAAATGGGTGCCGAAGTTTTGCGTGTGGATCGCCCAGGAGGCTCAGGGCTGGGAGTCACCGACGCAGATTCGCTGAATCGGTCTCGCGAAAACCTGGTGTTGAACATGAAACACCCACAAGCCGCCGGAACGTTTCTCGAACTCGTGGCAGCCTCCGATGTCGTCATCGATCCATATCGCCCGGGCGTAGCCGATCGCCTGGGCATTGGCCCGCAGGCATGTCGGGATGCCAACCCTAAGATTGTATATGCCCAGATGACGGGGTGGGGGCAAACCGGGCCGCTTGCACAACGGGCAGGCCACGACATCAACTATCTGGGGCTCACCGGCGCGCTGCACGCCAGCGGAGGGGCTGATAAGCCACGTCAGCCGTTCAACATTGGCGCTGATTTTGGCGGTGGTGCAATGTTCTTACTAACCGGCGTGCTCTCGGCACTCGTCGCTCGGTCGACGACGGGTCAAGGTCAGGTCGTCGATGTCGCCATGGTCGATGGTGCTTCCTCCCTGAGCAACATGATCTACGGATTACACGCCCAAGGCTTTTGGAAGGATGCCCGCGAGGCCAACCTCCTCGATGGTGGTGCACCATTCTATGACACCTACGAATGTCAGGACGGCAAGTTCGTATCTGTCGGGGCTCTAGAACCACAGTTTTTCGCGACGCTATTGACCGAGCTTGGCTTGGAATTTGATCAGCAAGACGAGATGGCCTGGCCAGCGATGCGCGCTGCCTTCACCGAAGCATTTCTGACAAAAACTCGGGATGAATGGGCTGAAATTTTTGAAGATCAGGATGCCTGCGTCTATCCGGTATTGAGTCTCGCGGAGGCTCCACATCACCGGCACATGCAAGCACGAGCCGTCTTTGAACCGTATGAAAATGGACATCAGCCGCGCAGCGCCCCGGTATTTTCTGACACACCTTTGAAACCGATCGGTGAAGAAGCGGCACCGGGTGCCAATACAGTCGCGGTATTGCAACGCCTCGGATTCGAATCCGAGGCCATTGATGAGTTACTGCGCGACGGTGTAGTGGTGCAGGCCTAGCACTACAGCCGTATTTGTACCGTGTGACCGCGTGGTCTGGAGTGATATTGCTGGGCTGGTATTGATGCGGGCTTGAATAACCGCTGTGTGCTGAAAGCGTCGTGAATACTATATTCGATTCGACAGTGTCGCGTGTGCGTTGGTTTATCCACTGGGAGCCGGTTTTCTTATCGTGTCCGTCCGGCTCAGTAGGGTTAAGGGTATGGATACAGCGGTGTTGGTAGCAGAGAAGGTGCAGGAATTTGAGACGTTCCTGGCCTCGCTGCCACCTGCTGCATCTGAGGCAGACAATATTGATCGCATCCACAGCATTGAACGCGCTAAACGGGCCTTATCAGCCGTCCAAGCCAAAGCCACCCATCACTTCGTGGAGCAACGCCAAACACACGAGACCGCGAGTAATATTCCCACCTCGATGCAGATCAAAGGCATCGAAGCTGAAGTCGGGTTAGCCCGCGGCGAGTCCCCGTTTGTGGGGGCTGGGCTGACGCATACTGCTACCGCGTTATGCACCGTATTACCGCATACACTTGCTGCGTTAGAGACCGGACAAGTCAGCGAGTACCACGCTAAAATTGTGGCTGAGCAGACCAATCACCTGTGTGATGCCCACCGCCGAGAGATTGATGCGGCCATCAACGACAAACTCGGCCAAGCCTCCAGCACACGACTGCGCAATCTGATTCAGGGCCATGCCTACCGGTTAGATCGTGAGGCAGCTAATCAGCGGGCTGCGGACAATGCCCGCCGCCGACGCCGAATCTGTCTAGACCCGGCCGGTGAAGGCATGATGTACCTGACCGCAGAGCTACCCACCCACCAAGGTGTCGCCGTGATGGATGCGCTCACCAAGACCACTGATCAACGCCTCGCCGCCACCCGAACCACCAATGACGCCGAAAGTGACAGTGCAGACCAGCAGCTGGGCCGGGATCAGGTCATGGCCGATGCCTTCGTAGAATTACTCACTGGTCAAACCACCGCTGGTGCGGTCACTGCTGAAGTGGTGGTCATCATGCACGATTCCACACTATTGGGTGATGACGACCTACCGGGCTGGGTCCTGGGCCAGGGCCCGCTACCGGCGGGGATGGTCAAAGACTGGTTAGCCAACCCAGACGCGGCAAAGTTTCTGCGGCGTATGTATACCCGTGCCACCG
>JABXHI010000034.1 GCA_013393415.1 Micrococcaceae bacterium | reverse complement strand
GGCATGTCGAGGTCTTTCTTTAGATGTGTTGTTTGAGCACTTCCATCTTCGAAAAGACCTCGACTTTTTTATGCCTTCAACACACCCCGGTCACCAAACCGATCTACACCCAAAATTCCGAAGAGCCGCTTTGGTATCCAGGTCGCCGTCAATGGTCAACTCACCGGCGTACTGGGGTCAGCCATCCACGCCGGATTTATCTCGTTTGTTGTGGGCACCGTGGCGTTACTGGTGTTGGTGGTCATCACGCGCTCGTCTCTGCGCATCACCGTACCCGCGGCAGAAACGCACAACCCCTGGTGGATGTGGTTGGGCGGGCTGCTCGGTGCGCTCTACGTCACCGGCGTCGCGTTTCTGTCTCCTCTGATCGGGGCGGCAGCCACCGTCATTGTCATCCAGGTCGGCATTATTGCCGGCTCGTTGGTCGTCGATCACTTCGGCGTCTTATCGGCACCAAGAAAACCAGTCCAACCACTGCAAGTGATCGGACTGGTGATCATGGTTGCCGGTGTGCTCATTATGTACGCACCCGAACTGTTTGGTTAGTTTGTCAGGGCCTCGCTGATGAGCTGCTCCACCTGTTGTGGAGACAACAGACCCTTTGCAAGGACCAGGTCAGTCACCTTTGCACCGGTTGCATTGGCTTCAAGCGCCAAAGCGGTTGCTTCCTTGTAGCCGACCACCGGTGAGAAGACGGTGGCGAGACCAGCTGAACCCTCCACAATGTCTCGCATGAGTGACTCATTTGCGGTGATGCCGTCGATACATTTTTCTGCAAACATGGTTGCCGCGTTGCTCAGCGTCGAGATCGAATCGAAAAGGCCCCGAGCCATGATCGGCTCAAATGGGTTCAATTGCAGTTGCCCCGCCTCGGACGCCATGGTGATTGCCGCATCGTGACCGGCCACTTGGAAAGCTACCTGGCTGACAGCTTCTGGGATGACCGGGTTGACCTTGCCCGGCATAATCGACGAGCCGGCCTGACGAGCAGGCAAATTGAGTTCACCGAAACCACCCGACGGGCCAGACGACAGCAAACGCAGGTCATTGGCAATCTTCGACATCGATGTCCCCACACGTTTGAGCGCACTCGACAGGTCCACGAAGATTTGTGTATCAGCGGTAGAAGCGATCAAATCTGGAGCTGAGGCAATCCCGGTGA
Organism: Micrococcaceae bacterium; assembly: GCA_013393415.1. Lineage (GTDB taxonomy): Bacteria > Actinomycetota > Actinomycetes > Actinomycetales > Micrococcaceae > Yaniella > Yaniella flava. The sequence goes on along the minus strand of JABXHI010000034.1, from coordinate 46,027 downwards.
GACCGGTGATGTCACGCAGATGGTGGATGGCGCGCTCGCGGTAGCCGGGATTGGCGTTGAGGCCGGTACCAATGGCGGTACCACCCAGATTGAGTTCCAGCAGATCAAAACGAACACGTTTCAGACCGGTTTCGGCACGTTCGATCATGACGGCCCACGCCGCAAACTCTTGGCCCAGTGTCATCGGGACGGCGATCTGTAACTGGGTGCGCCCCATTTTGACCGTCGAGTCGAAGACTTCAGCCTTGGTGCGCAATGATTTTTTCAGCACCGCTAGGTTTTCCAACAGGGGACCGGTCATGTGATGTAGCGCCAGCTTCAACGCGGTGGGGTATACATCGTTGGTCGACTGGCCCATGTTCACGTGGTTCAGCGGATGCAGGACGTCGTAGTCGCCTTTGGCATGCCCGAGATGCTCTAGGGCGCGGTTGGCGATCACCTCGTTGGCGTTCATGTTTGTCGAAGTGCCTGCGCCACCTTGAATCATGTCCAAAATGAACTGCTCGTGGAACTGTCCTGCTGCGATCTCTTGCGATGCTGCAATAATCGCATCGGCAATCGTCGTTTCGAGGCCACCAACATCGCGGTTCGCTGCCGCGGCCGCCTGTTTGATGATTGCCAGCGTGGAGATGAGCTCGGGAAATTGTTCCAGGCGCGTGGACGACAGCTGGAAGTTTTCTGCTGCACGAACAGTGTTGACACCGTAGTAGACGTCGGCCGGGAGTTCCACGGGGCCGATGAGATCGGTTTCGGTGCGTAGATGGGTTTGAACTTCAGTCATGACTCACTTATCCATATCCGCGCTGGCGCATACTGCCGTAGGACTGCACCAACGCGGTTGACACATACAAAGACCCGGGTGCAAAACCCGGGCAAGAAAACTCAGAAGCGCTCCATGATGTAGAGCAGAGTTGTCACACACACCATTGTGGGCAACGTTCATGTCCAGCTTGTGGCCGGACATGTTGGGCTCATCATACAACTCATGACATCGAAGGGCCGGGATGTCTCATCGCTTACACGGTTATCCACAATTGAGCGCGACACGAAAGAGGCGTTGGAAAGTCACAATTAGGCTACAACCCATGATCACGTATGCCCGCCCGAGAGCTCACGATTCGGTATCCAACCACGTGAGAGCAACGATTGGATATAACGAAACGATAACGGTACTATATGAAAAGCAATCATCGATTTCCCTTTCTTGGTGACCACACACTTATGACTGTTTCCGAATACCCTTCACGCCGTTCGCTGCGCGAATCAGGCAGCACAAAGAACGAGCGCACGAAAGCCTCCGTCGTCACGGCAGGCATAGCAGTTGCGGTGTCGTCTGCTGCAGTGACTTTCGGCGGCAACGCCGTAGCTGAAGGCGACCTCTTTGCATTTGGCGAGACCGCCCATGCAGATGCTGCAGGCGCATCCGTTGAGGAAGCACCACGACAGACCACCGTCATTCCCGCTGCCATCTCCGGCGGCGACGAGCGTGTTGTTGCGAAAATGACCGACGAAATGGCCGCTTCACAAGTTGGTCTGGGTCGCCTCCATCAAGAAGGTGAAGGGGACGTTGCAGCCGGTCAACTGGCCGTGGCCGAAGCACAGAACCCAGACAACGGTTCCCAGAAGAACCTGCCGGGCAACCTGCAGCTCAGTTTCCCCGCGGAATCCACTCGCACCTCGTCGACCTTCGGCATGCGCAGCAACCCCACGGGTGCCGGTACGCAGTTTCACGTTGGCACCGACTTCCCAGTCCCAAGTGGTACCCCGGTCAAAGCCACAGAAGCAGGAACCGTGAGCTTCGCAGGTGTGCACAGCACCGGTGGTAACCGTGTAGAAATCGACCACGGCAACGGCGTCATTACCGCGTATAGCCACAACTCTCAGCTCAGTGTCGGGGTTGGCGAGACTGTATCGCAGGGCGACACCATCGCGCTGGCCGGATCGACTGGTAACTCCACCGGGCCACACATTCATTTCGAAGTCAAAGTGAATGACAAATGGGTGGACCCCGAGTATTACTTGCCATCACAGTCCGCTGACGACGCATCTGAGAAACGGCTATACACCGTCTCGAGCGCCGACTAGTTCACAAAACTCTTCGATATTGTCTGGTTCGTTGAACCTGACAATATTTCGTTAAGACAGCGGGAGAATCCGTTCGAGAAAAGACTTCAGTGCGTTGTGGTCCCGACGAGATAACGATGCGGTCAGCGATTCTTCGATGCTCCGCACGCTCTTCACGGCATCGGAATAGATAGCACGACCGGCTTCAGTGATGCCTAGCGCCTTGGCGCGTCGATCCGTGGGGAGGGTCTGACGGACCAGCAACCCTCTGGCTTCCAAGCTTTTCGACAATGTGACGACCTGCGATGGATCAAGATGCAGAATCTGAGCCAACTCGTGCTGTGTCGGCGTGTGGCCATCGGCAATGAACGCAAGTGTCGAATATTGTCGAAGGTCCAGCTCACATTCGGTCAGCGCTGCAGACAGCTCAGTGCGAAACACGTGTTCCATTTGTGACAGGTAGAAGAACAGTGGTGACCCTAGCGGCGAATCTTGAGCGGCACGAAGCGGCGATGCGCCGCGGTGTCCGACCTCAGTGCCAGATCGCCGAGCGGAAGGAAAAGCCATAGTGTCACCTCAAGGGTATGTGCGGTTGCGATACGTCGTTGTCTATAACCCTACTGTTCGACCCTCGCCGGCTGTTGCACTTCGTGGTGGAATCGAAGATAGGGGTACGCTCTCGATATGATGAAAATGGTCAAGAGTGCCTTACCGGGCTGGTTATGGCTCATGGTTGCTGCGGGGGTACTCACCCAGACAACTGCCAATCTGGTTCGACCGGTCACCAGTTATAAGTTGATTTCGCTTGGCTGGGGTGAGACAGAAATTGGTATCGCAACCGCGGCCTATGCGCTGTTGCCGCTGTTCCTGGCACTACCATTTGGCCGGTTACAATCTCGATTGAAATCACCACGAAATTTCGTGATCCTCGGTATCCTCATTCTGGCGATCGGTGCCGCATATTTGGCGCTGACCGACCATATCGTCCAACTGATGATCGCATCTGCTGTGCTCGGGGTTGGGCACCTGATGTTTACTATTGGCGGTCAAAGTATGATCGCCAGACGATCGAGTGCCACACAAATGGATGCAAATTTTGGTTGGTTCACCGCCTCATTTTCGGTGGGACAGATGCTGGGGCCGTTACTATCCGGCATCATTTTGGGCGATACATCGCTGACCCAAACCCAGGCCGGTGGGGACGACTTCATATTCAGTGTGAACCTCGCCTTATGGATTGGTGCGATCACCTCAATCATCGCGGTGCCGGTGCTCTACACCATGCGAGCCTCGCAACAATCACCCGTCACGCAGACCCAAGACATCGTGGTGGTTGAACCAGGCACCAAGCCGTCAGCATTCAATATTTTGAAAATGCCAGGAGTTGCTTCGCATATGCTGGCTGCACTGGCGTTGCTTGCCATCCTGGATATTTTAGTGGCCTTTATGCCACTCGTGGGTGAATCCATGGGCGTCTCTCCGATGGTTATCGGTGCTCTGCTGGCAGCCCGTGGGGCCACCTCGGTCATCTCACGAATCTTTATCCAACCGTTGTCAGCACGTTTTTCGCGTAATGTTTTGGTGCTGGTGGCCCTGCTCGTTTCTGGCGCCACGATAGCGGTGGTCCCGCTCGTGCTCGGGCTAGGAACGCCCGGCGTGGTCGCAGCATTTATTTTCATGTCGGTGGGTGGTTTCACGCTTGGTGTGGGTCAACCGATGACCATGACGATGATTTCTCAGGCTGTACCGCGGTCATGGCGGGGGCCAGCATTGGCTCTGCGGCTCATGGGTAATCGGGTTGGCCAAGTGGTGTTGCCGATTGCGGCCAGCGTGGTTGCCGGGCCGGTCGGGCCAGCCGGCGGTGTGTGGTTCGCCTGTGCTGTGTTGGGTGTCTCGGGAGCAGAACGGTTGATCAGCAGACGGACCGGCCGCAACCCACTGAGGACTTCGGGGAATTAGTGTTCGGGTTTGCGACGGGCGACAATCCACCAGATGCCCGCGCTGAGACACACGAGACCGGCTATACCGGTGAGTAGCCACCAGGAACCGGTGCCTGACAGGCGTTCATCGACGTCGGCGTCGAGTGCTGCGTCCTGCGGTGACCCGGTTGCATTGCGGTCAGGCGAGGCCCGTTCGGCTTTGATGGCGTTTAGTTCATCTTCCGAAACCGGTGGCAGCGTTTCCAGGGCAGGTGTTTCATCGGCATCCCGGGGTCCAGGCATGATGAGCCGCGACCCATTATTGGAGTCGGTGCCCCACAGCTGTGAGAGCAGGCGGCGCGGGTTCGAGGTGAACGGGCGAATATCGCGCTCTACGGGCCCAGATGATGCATCCGTAGGCGGTGTCGGTGGGGGACTAGGGGCCGCGTCGTTGCCGTCCGGGGTCGAGGTGGGCGCCGGCTGCGTGTTCGGTGGAGCCACTGGCTGCGACGGTGCCGGCTCAGGCCATGTCTCATCCGGTGTGGTCGGGCTTGGGGCAGGGACCTCTGGGTCCTCTGTCTCAGTCGGCGAGGGCTCGGGTTCTTCGGTTGTCGTCGGGTCTGTCGGCGAGGGCTCCGGGGTATCCGTTGCGCCGCCTGTAGGTTCGTCGGAGGGTTCTTCGTCTTCTTCGTTTTCTTCGTCTTCGTCGGGGGACTCTTCATCGACTTCATCTTCGTCGTCGGCATTGACGGTGATTTCGCATTGGAGCGCTGGTGTCTCCTCATCACCCTGCTGCAGCTTTAACACCAGCGGCTCACCGAGTTGGTAGGCGATTTGAATCTCGGAGCTGGAGTTCACTGTCTCTGCCGTATTTCCGACGTGGACGACATCGCCGGGGCTGGCATCTGAAACCTCAATGGTGACGAGACCGTCGACTGTCTCGATCAGGCTACACTCCATCTCCCGTGTGGGCTCTGGCGTGTCAGATGCCCCGGGGGTCGGCTCGGGTGGCGGGTCAGGGGATTCTTCAGTGCTCGCCTCGGTTGGCGCTTCGAGCGTTGGCTCGTCGACACCACTTTCTGGTGATTCAGCAGTCTCAGAGGGTTCAGGCTCGACGACATCCGCATGTGCAGCACCCAGTGAACCGCAGGCCATGAGACCTGCGGTTGTCAGTGCGCCGATACGAGTTGCCAGTTTCATGCCCGAGTTATAACTTTCTTCGCGACGAGGCCACGGTCGCCCTCGGAGGCGAGATATTCGACCTGTTGTCCCTCTTCGAGCTTGCGGAAACCGGTCTGGACAATACCGGTATGGTGGACGAATACGTCCTGTGACGCGTCGTCGGGGGTGATAAAGCCGTAGCCTTTCTCGGCGTTGAACCACTTGATGGTTCCGGTCTGTCGAGCTGACATCAAAAATGTCCCATTTCTTGTCGCGTCTGCCAAATGCAAAAAGGTGCGTGCACCACCGATAAAAGTTTACGCCACTGGTTAATTTTTCGCTTGCTGAGCGGCTGTGTACAAAGAAAATCCCGCTGCCAAATGAAAGGGGATCATCTAGCAGCGGGATTACAACATCACTCGCACCTTGAAGAGGTACTTATCAGTCTAATAATTCTTGTTTGATATTGCCCGAACGTTAGCTGTGAACTTCCTGGGTGTATTTATTGGCTGCTGTAGCCGCGCAATTTGTCGAGTTCACGACGTTCTTTTTTGGTGGGGCGTCCGGCGCCGCGCTCGCGTCTGGGCACAGCCATGAGATAGCGAGGGATCGGCTCGGGCGAGTGGTCAGTGTAGTGCTTGATGGCCACCGGGTGGCCGACGCGCTTTTCGAGGAGTCCGGTCACTTCGATGATGCGTTCCCGGCCCGGCTGGCGAAACGTGACAGTTTGACCAACCCTGAGCTTATGTGAGGGCTTGACTGGCTCGCCATCGACCTTAATCTTCCCGCCCTTGACTGCGGTGTTTGCTGCTGAGCGAGTTTTGAAGAGCCGAACAGCGTGCAACCAAACATCAACACGAACAAATTCCATAGGGCGTTAGTGGTCCCGGATATTGCGGAACTGGGATTTGTGAAAGACCAATGGTTCGATGATGTTTGTGAAATCGGCCAGGTTATGCACTTCTAGAAGGGCTACGAGGTGATCACCGGCAGGAAATTCGCCGTAGACGGATGTTTCTAACCACAGTGCCGCATCGGCAACCAAGATAGCGTCGTTGCTCGTCTGGGTTTCAAGATGGGCGAAACGGTCGGTGCCCTTGGCTGCCATCTGGCGTGCGATGGTACCTTGACCTTCGCCCAGGATGGAGATGCCAATTCGGTGGGCGTCACGAAGCAGTGGCCATGTGGCGGAAGTATATTGCACAGCGACTGATACCAGGGGTGGGTCGAGGGAGACTCCCACGGTGAACGAGGACGCAACCATGGCCTGTGGGGTGCCGTCATCGGTGTAACCGGCTAGTGCCGCCACGCCGGAGGGGAACTGCCCGAATGCACTGCGCAATGACAGCGGCGAAATATCGTGGGATAGCTGCGCGGTGGTGTCAACGTCGTTAGCTTGCAAAGCAGTAGTCACAATCATGCCTTAAAGGTTTTGCGCCCGAATGCGCTCGAACGCTGTACTTGCCCGACACGGCGTGTTCCGTGAGGCCAAATCATCACCTGGGGCACCCCACTACAACGTGGGAGGGTTGCCGTCTTACCAGCCAGGGCTACAGTTTGGTAAGAGCTCGTGATTCTGCAGACTAGACTAACGGATTTTTATGACCAGTGACAGTGGACTTTGTCACATTTCGTCAAACCGGTGACGAATTGCGTCGGCGTGAGCGTGGAGCCCTTCGGAGGTAGCCAGTGCCTGAATGCCTTTTGACAGTGGTTCCAAGCCGGTTTTGTCGTAGTGGATGCGTTGTTGCAGGCGTAAGAAGGAGACGGTGTTGAGCCCCGAGGAGAATCGTGCCGTACCGGAAGTCGGCAGCACATGGTTCGAACCGGCAGAATAGTCGCCCAGGGGCACCGGTGCGAAGGCCCCCAGAAAGACCGCTCCGGCGTGGGTGATTTTTTCTAGCACGGCGTCGTTATCTGCGGTCTGGAGTTCGAGATGTTCGGTGGCAATCGCGTTGGTGACTTCAATGGCCTCGTCGAGCGTTTCAACGACGAGTGCGCCAGACTGTTGTCCAGTCAGCGCTTCGCGGATTTGATCTTCCAGTACAGCTCCGGGGACCTGAGCTTCGATTTCGGCCACCACGGCTTCAGCCAGATCCATCGAAGTGGTGACCAGTACCGAAGCCGCGAGTGGGTCGTGTTCGGATTGGGAAATCAGGTCGGCTGCAACCCAGGCTGGATGAGCCGTTTGGTCTGCGAGCACCAAAATTTCGGACGGGCCAGCGACCGCATCGATACCAACCTGACCAAGGAATGCCTGTTTCGCAGCAGCTACATACACATTGCCCGGTCCGGTGATCAGATCGACCGGCGCGCACACGGTGTTGCCGGCGTCGTCATCGGCACCGAGGCCAAACATCGCAATGGCTTGAGCCCCGCCGGTGGCATACACTTCCTCAACGCCTAGCAGCTGGCAAGCAGCCAGGATGACGGGGTGGGGGAGTCCGTCAAAATCGGTCTGCGGAGGCGAGGTCACTGCGATGGATGGCACCCCGGCGGCCTGGGCCGGCACGACATTCATGATGACCGATGAAGGGTACACCGCACGGCCACCGGGAACATAGAGACCAACGCGTTGGGTGGGGAGCCAGTGATTTTCGACGCGGGCGCCATCCGCTAGTGGCACAACTGTGTCTGGTGGCAATTGCGCGTCGTGGACGGCGCGGGCGCGGGCGATGGACTCTTCTAGCGCAACGCGAACATCACTCTCGAGTTCTTCCAAAGCCCGGTCCATTGCGGAGGTGGGCACGCGCAGGGTCTGCGGGCGCAGACCATCGAAGCGTTCGGTCAGTTCTAAAACTGCCGTGGCGCCACCGTGTCGTACCTGGTCAATGATAGGTTCCACGACGGCCGAAGCATCGGCAACTTCGAGTTTGGCACGCGGCATCACGGTGGCCGGATCATAGGTGGTATTGCGCAAATCTGCGATGTTCAGCATGACTGTTAGTGTAGCGGTTTTCAGCTTTAATTAAGATCGTGCTGACAGGATGGAGCCCATGTTGCAATTAGGAACCGAAGAGGGACCGGCGGAGCCGACCGAATCGCCCTCGTTACCAAATGTTGAAGAAGCTGTACCCGAAAATGTGCAGGATTCGGCTCTTGAAAATATTGACGCGCTGGGTCCAATAGTCGGTGTGTCATTGAACATCGCCATTGGTGCCCTGGTGGGAGTGGTACTCACAGCGATTGTGGCACTCGTGGTGCGCTTCGTGCTGCGTCGACGTCCACGGCTGCGGTCGCACCTGAAGATAGTGCTCGGGCCGGCCTTCGTCGCGATGTTCTTTTTGGGTGCCCGCATTGGACTCGAGCTGTCCGGTCAAGAAATCTCCGGTTACCAGGTGCTGGCGTTCCTGCTGCTCATTGGTACGGCCGCAGGTTTTGCCTGGTTGGCGCTGCGTGTGGTCAGTGTGATCGAGCGACGCGTGGAGCTGCAATACGACGAGGTCACTACCGAGGACCGTCGCGGTCGCCGTATCAAGACGCAGATGCAGCTCATCAAGCGTGTGCTCAATACGATCATTATTATTATCGCGCTTTCCGCGATTCTGTTAGCCATCCCGCAGGTACGGGCGCTCGGCGCCGGTATTCTTGCGTCTGCCGGTTTGGTTTCAGTTGTGGCTGCCCTGGCAGTGCAAACGATGCTGACGAACGTGTTCGCAGGGATGCAGCTGGCGTTTACCGATGCGATTCGTGTCGGCGACGTCGTCGTGATCGACGAGTACTACGGCACGATCGAAGACATCACGATGTCGTATGTGGTGCTGAAAATCTGGGACGGTCGACGGATCATTTATCCATCGTCCTACTTCACGACCACACCATTCGAAAACTACACACGTGTGGGGTCGGAGTTGTCTGTGGGCATCGACTTCGAAGTGGATTGGCGAGTCAACGTGGAGCCGCTGAGGGCACGGTTGCGTGCACTGGTTGAGTCCTCGGATCTGTGGGACGGTCGTGACGTCTCGATTCAGGTGCTCGACATTTCCAATGATCGTGCCACCCTTCGCGCAGCTGTCTCAGCACGAAATGCAGGCGACCTGTGGGACCTGCAGTGTCTGGTCCGCGAAGACACCATTAAATTCATTACCGAGGAATATCCCGAAGCCATGAACATCATGCGCATCGAAAATACGCCACCGGGACCATCGGCAGAACTCACCGAGGCGGCGACCACCAAGGACACTTCGTCCAACGGATCAGCCGCATCGAAGCGTCAGGAAGCTTGGGATATGAACCGAGTGCCGGAAGTCGACACAGGCAAAGTTCGCTCCCGGCGCGGTAGCGAACCGCCCGTTGAGCGGGGCTGGATGCCCACGGTCCCACGCAAGAATGAGGACGGTTTAGTCGAAACCGGCCCGGATACCTCTTCGGTGCCACTGACACAGCCATCTGAAGACGGTTCGATGTACACCGGCTCGATTGCCGCACTCGAACGCGGTGCAGATATGGCCGGACCGGGCGAAGATGTCTACCGCGCCCGTCAGCAGCGCACCGACGAAGTCGACGTGGTCGAGGGCGATGAAGAGGCCCAAGAGGACACAGACACTCGCAAAGAGTGATCAGCGCGTCAGATGAGCCTCATAGAGGTCTTTCATCTGTGCTGAAAAGGGCACGAAAATCACCTGCGCAACAGACACGGTTTCGGCCATTGCTGAAACCGTGTCTACTCCTGCGGCCACAGCATCTTCATGTGGCCAGCCGTAAACCCCTGCTGAGATGGTCGGAAAAGCCACCGACCTAGCCCCCAGCTCATCGGCGACCTCGAGTGAACGCTGATACGCACTGACCAACTGGTTGCGGCGATCCGTGCGAGCAGAATACACCGGCCCTACGGTGTGGATCACCCACCGTGCCGGCAGGTTCCCTGCGGTCGTGGCAACCGCATCACCTGTTGCCAACCCCTCCGGCAGGCTCGTGGCGCGGAGCTGCTTGGTGGCAGCCAAAATGTCGGGACCACCGGCCGAGTGAATCGCCCCGTCAACGCCGCCGCCACCCAGCAGAGTGGTATTGGCGGCGTTGACGATCGCATCAACCTCGATCGTGGTGATGTCACCTTGTTTCACGAGCAGTTCCACGCGTTACTCCTTGGCGCTCGTGACGACGGATTCTTCCGGTACTTTTACCGACAGGACCGGTACCGGCAGCTCACGCAGCAACTCATCGGCTACCGAGCCCATCATGAATTTTGAAAACCCGGAGCGCCGCGCGGCACCGATGACCACCATGTAGGGGTGCAGTTCGGCCACGACATCTTTGAACTCGTCGGCGGTGGAACGGCCACGTGAATACTGTCGAAATTCAGCGGCGACGGGGGCCTTGGCCAAATACTGTTCCAGCTGCTCCGTCTCAGCACGGGTCAACTGGGATTCTGCCCGATGTTCGGCCCCGGGGCCAGCATTGATGACCACGACGGGCATCGAGAGTCGTTCGGCCAGCGCCAAACCGTGATCTAACGCGGCACGGGACGTGTCTGATTCCTTGTATCCAATCACAATCGTCATGGGTTAACTCTTCGCATTCGATAGCAAATAGTCCAGAGTTGCAGCCAGGGTTAGCTTGGCTGGGTCACGCACCACATCCGGCAGTGTGGGATACAGCTGCATCGACAGATCGTGTACCACCACGGAGTGTGGATCCACCGGGGTCAGTATCGCAGGGTGGTCCGAGATGAGCTCGCGAAGCTGTTCCACGCGTTCCAGCCGGTGGCTCCGATACTCGTCGGCGGTGCGCGCCACAGAATCCAACGTGGGGCCGTGGGCAGGCAACACGGATACCTGACGCCCGTCAACTTCAAGCCCCTCGAGCGTGTCCATCGACATCAGATAGTCGTAAAGGTCCCCGTCCGGATAGTCGAGCATCGTCGTGCCCTCTCCCAAAATGGTGTCGCCGGTCAGTACGGTGCCACCGGGATGTGGAGCAGCATCGTCATCAGGGAGCATAAAGGACACCGAATCCGAGGTGTGCCCCGGGGTGGGGACCACCCGGAGGTGCGTGCCAGCAGCCGCAATCACTTCGTAAGCTAACAGCGGTGAAGCCTCGCGACACCAATCCTCATCGACTGCACGCACGGGTGCACCAAAACGCTGGTGGAAGGTGTCCACGGCTCCCGTGTGATCGAAGTGGTGGTGGGTCACCAAGATCAACTCGACGGATCTACCGCCCAACACCTCGGCCACTGCATCGGCATGCTCTGCGGCACCTTCGCCAAAACCCGGATCAATAATCATTGCGGTATCGGCACCGGGCGCGGCCACGACGTACGTATTGGTCCCCGTGAGTGTCATGCCGGATGGATTGTCTTGGGTAACTCGTGTTGTGAACTGGCTACTAGCCAGGGTGATAGAAGAACTCATATGGTGAGTCTATGGAATCAGCACAAAATTCTGGATACTCGACACCCGGTAAACCCTTTACCCGCGATACGAATTATATTAACGACCGTATTGTGGCCGACCCAGCTGCCCACAGAGCAGCCGAGACCTATGAGTACAACACCATCGGTACCCTGACGACGGGTCTAACCCAAGACGCCGAAGCCTGGCCCGTGGAGGCCAACCGCTACCGCCTGGTGGCAGCTCGCGCCTGCCCGTGGGCAAACCGCACCATTATTGTCCGTCGCTTGCTCGGGTTGGAAGACGCGATCTCGCTGGGCACACCCGGCCCCACCCATGATGCTAACTCCTGGACCTTCGACCTGGATCCGGGCGGTGTTGATCCAGTGCTGGGCACGGAGCGCATTCAAGAAAACTATTTCAAACGCTTCCCGGATTATCCACGCGGTATCACGGTCCCAGCAGTGGTAGATATTCCGAGCGGTGGTGTCGTAACCAACGACTACCCACAGATCACGTTGGACTTTTCCACGCAGTGGACTGCATTTCATCGCGACGGCGCACCAAACCTGTTGCCCGAAGAGCACCTGGATGAAATGTGTTCGGTGATCAAACGGATCTTTACCGAGGTGAATAATGGCGTGTACCGGGCAGGTTTTGCCGGCTCACAAGACGCCTACAACGAGGCTTATGAGCGACTGTTTACGGCCATGGATTGGTTGGAAGAACGTCTGACCACTCGACGTTATCTGATGGGCGACCATATCACCGAGGCCGACGTGCGGTTGTTCACCACGCTGGTGCGTTTCGACGCCGCGTACCACGGCCACTTCAAATGTAACCGTAATAAGCTCACGGAATTTCCGGCCCTGTGGGCTTATGCGCGCGATCTGTTCCAGACGCCCGGTTTTGGCGACACCGTCGACTTCCAGCAGGTCAAAGACCACTACTATATCGTCCACCACGATATTAACCCGACCGGGATTGTGCCCAAGGGGCCGGTTCTGAGCGAATGGCTCACCAAACACGGGCGTGAAGACCTGGGTGGCTCACCATTTGGCGACGGTACCGCGCCTGGTCCAGTGCGTGAGGGCGAAGGCGTAGATCCTGCCAATAACCCGCTGTATGCCTAAATTTCTGTACGCGGCCGCACCCAGACCTCGGTGATCTGGGTATCCTCGGGCGCTTCGATCACATGACGGATGGATCGGGCCACGGTCGATGGCTCGATCAGCGGTGCAGGGAGTGTCAGCGGATAGTTGTCGTCCCATTCGATCATGGGGGTGTCGACGTGGCCCGGGGCAACGGTGGCTACCCGGATACGCTGGGTTTTGGTGCGCATCCGGATACCGTCGGCCAGTGCCTGTAGTGCGTGTTTGGATGCCGCATAAACCACATTATTCGGTGAGGTAGTGCGTGATGCGCCCGAGCCCAAGAACACTACCGTGCCGGCGGACTCACGTAATTGTGGCAGCAGTGTCCGGGTGAGTTCTGCCGGGACGGTGACGTTGAGGTGCATGACCTCCGACCAGATTGCTGCCGTGGCATCGTCGAACGCATAGCGTGGGGCAATGGCCGCACAATGGAGCAGGGCATCGACTTTTGGCAGCAGCCCAAATGTTTCGGCAAACGTGGACGTATCGGCAAGGTCGCAGCGAACCGGATAAATTTCGTCACTGAGACGATGCAGTTCGGCTAACTTGGACGCGTCGCGCCCCTGAGCCACGATGGCGTAGTCCTCGGCGAGCTCTTCAACAAGTGCGCGACCAATGCCACCGGTGGCTCCGGTGACCACGACGACCTGCCGATTGGTCACGGTCAGGGCTTTGAGGTGATCCGTCATCTCCAGTAACTGTTGGGCGGTCGTCATAAGGCTCCTTAGCGCGTCTGGGCAGCGAAGACGGCACGCAAGGTGTCCTCGGGCAGCTGCTGGGAGAGCAGCACCGCCAACAGGATGCGTGCCTGGTACGTATTGAGTTGGCTGGCGCTGAGTGCTCCGGCAGCCAAGAGCGTGACTGCACCACCGTTGCCATAAATCGGGGCCACCGGACCGGAAGGCACTCGAGTCGACAACACCACCGGAACACCAGCCTCGACTGCTGTTTCAACGGCCTTTGTGAACGTCGGCGGGGCATTGCCGGCGCCGACGCCTTGCAACACAATGCCGTGCGCGCCGTATTCAAGCGCCGCATGGAACAGTTCGGCCCCGCTGCCCGGTGCTGCATCGATGACAGGAATATCCAACTGCGCGAAGTTCGGGCCGGGGATATCGAGGATCGGATACGGCGCCGGGGTGGCCAGGCGTGTCAGCTCGTCATGATAAAACTGCGCAACCAGGGTGCCGCCGGAAAACGTTGAAGTCGCCAGGGTATGGCGTTTGCGGGTATGCCGAGCTGCATGAAATTCAGCATCGAAACCGATCACCACACCGGCCTCGCGCATATGCTCGGAACCTGCAGCGATCACGGCCTGGCGGAGGTTCTCTGGTCCATCAGTATCGGCCTGATCTGCGGCACGCTGTGCCCCTGTCACGACCACCGGTTTGGGCGAATCGTGGAGGAGCGCGAGGAAGAATGCCGTTTCTTCCATCGTGTCAGTGCCATGGGTGATGACCACCCCATCGACGTCGGGGGCATGAATCGCTGTGGCGACTGCCTGTTGGATGGCGACCAGATCTGCAAATGTCAGATGAAACGAATTGATGTGCAAAACATCTTCGGTCGTGATCTCGGTACTCAGCGTCGTGGATTCCAGCACTTGTTCGGTCGAGTCGGCGACAACAGCCCCGCCCGTTTCGGCGCGCGAAGCGATTGTGCCCCCGGTACCGATCACATGTACAAAGCTCATGCAGCTATTGTAGACGGCTCGGGTTAGCGGATGTCACCGGATACATAAACCCAGCGTCCGCGCTCGCGGGCGAATTTTGAGCGTTCATGCAAGAAATCGCGGGCGACATCCGCGGTACGGAAATGTGCAACAAATTCGACGATGCCGGTGTCATCGCTCGGCCCGCCAGCGATGGTCTGGCGAATACGAAGCCGCCGCCATTCAACACCGGTAGGAGCCGAGACGTCATCAGGCCGCGTCTCGGAGTGCCAGCTTTCCGCCAGATATGCGCTGTCTTGCACCACGAATGCGGTGTATCGGGAGCGCATGAGCGCCTCTGCGGTCGGTGGGAGGGCGTCGCCGGTCAGATAGGGGCCGCAGCACTGTTGATAGGTTTCAGCTGTGCCACACGGGCACCGTTGTTTTTCCCACACCATGGGCAAAACCCTACCGCCGCAGCCTGTTCGCAGTGTTTATTCGGCCATGTATTCGTAGCGCCAGTCTGTAGCGGGGGAGTAATTCTCGCGAATGAATCGGCCACTAATCCAACGTTGCAGTGCCAGTTCTGACCCGGTTTTATCGTTCGTACCGGAAGCGCGGCCACCGCCAAACGCTACCTGGCCCATCAGGGCGCCGGTAGGTTTGTCGTTGATATAGGTCATGCCCGCAGCGTTTCGGAGCCGGTCCAGCGCTTGCGATATGGCAACCTGATCTTGTGCAAAGACAGACAGGGTGAGCGCATAGTTTGTTGATGTATCGACCAGGCCCAGCATGTCCTCCCAGTCGTCGTCCTCGTACACATAGATGGTCAGCAGCGGGCCGAAGAACTCTTGTTCCATAGTGAACGCATACGGATCGGTTGTCCGGAACATTGTGGGACGAACGAACCAACCTTTCGAATCATCGACGGTCCCTCCGGCTAATAGTTCATGGCTCTCGAGCGCTTTCGCCTCGTTGATTGCCTGCTCGAGTTTGCGCAGCGCCGCTTCGTCAATGACCGCCCCGACGAACGCTTCATGACTGGCAATGTCCCCGACCGGTAGCGATTCGACCGTATCGACCAGGTCGTCTTTGATCCGGTCCCACATCGACTGTGGAATATACGACCTAGAGGCCGCGGAACATTTTTGCCCCTGGTACTCGTACGCGCCTCGGATCAGAGCAACCCGGACGGCATCGTCGTTGGCCGAAGGGTGCGCAACCACCGCATTTTTTCCGCCGGTCTCGCCCACGATGCGTGGGAATGACCGATAGGTTTCGATATTGTTGCCAGCTTTTTTCCATAGCGTTTGGAACACCCCGGCGGACCCGGTAAACGATAGCCCTGCGAAATCGCGGTGGGCCATGGCCACATCTGAGACCAGCTCGCCGGAGCCGTGGACGAGGTTGATGACCCCGGGCGGCAGACCGGCCTCTTCGAAGAGTTCCATCAGCACCGCATTGCTGTATGCCGATTTCTCAGCGGGTTTCCATACGACCACGTTACCCATGAGTGCTGCGGTCGCGGGCAAGTTGGATGCAATCGCAGTGAAGTTAAACGGCGTCATGGCCAACACGAAGCCTTCCAGCGGACGATGATCCAGATAGGTGGTGTCGCCTTGCAGTGCTTGCGGCTGATCGGAGTAGATTTTCTGGGCATTATAGGCGTTGTAGCGGAAGAAATCGGCGACCTCGCAAGTTGCTTCAATCTCGGCTTGGTGGAACGTTTTTGACTGGCCCAGCATGGTAGTGGCGACCAGCTCGTCCCGGTATTTTCCGGCGGCTAAATCTGCTGCGCGCAGGAAGATCGCGGCTCGATCCCACCACGGCGTTGCTGCCCACTGATCTTGGACTGCTAAGGCCACGTCGATGGCATCATGCACGGATTGTTCGTCGGCGGTGGCCATACGTGCGATCACATTTTGGTGGTCGTGCGGCGGCACAATATCCCAGGTACGGTGTGGAAGCTTATAGCGTTGTTAACCATCAATATCACCCCCGGCGTTACGGTAATCCGGTCGAGGAATACTGGGCGCTGGTCAACGACGTCACCCTGTGGGACGTCGGGGCCGAGCGCCAAGTCGAGATCACCGGTCCCGACGCCTTCGAACTGACGAATATGCTTACCCTGCGAGATCTCAGTGACCTCGAGGTGGAGCAGTGTAAATACGCCCTGATCACGACTCAAGACGGCGGCGTACTGTCCGACCCTATCCTGTTGCGTGTGGAAGAGCAGCGCTTCTGGTTCTCTACCGCCGAATCAACCCTGTTGCCCTGGGCTCTAGCAGCCGCCCACTGGTCTGGGCTCGATGTGCACGTCCAAGAAGCCGACGTCGGTCCTGTGCAAGTTCAGGGCAAAAAGTCCGTTGAGGTCATGGTCGACCTCTTTGGCGAATCCATCCGTGACATTCGTCATTACTGGCTCAAGCGGTACCAACTCGACGGCATGGACGTCGTCGTGTCCAAAACGGGCTTCACCAATGTGGGTGGCTTCGAGATTTATCTCGAAAAGGCAAGCCAGCACGCTGATCGTCTGTGGGAAACAGTGTACGAGGCGGGCCAACAACACGGTATGCGAGTCACCGGCCCCGTACACATCAACCGTATGGAGGCGGGCATCCTCTCCTACGATGCGGATATGACCTTGGATACTAACCCGTTCGAGGTCGCATTCCACTATCCATGGCTCGAGCGCGAAATCGATCAAGAGACGCCGTTCATTGGACAGCCGGCATTGCAGCAGATTCGCGATCAGGGAGTTGATCGCAAGCTGGTGGGTGTAGAAATAGCGGGGGAACCACTGGGCTCGTATACCGACGGATCGATGCCCGAAGCATTTCCTGTTCATTACAATGAACAACAAGTGGGCTTCGTGAGTTCCGCGTGCTATTCGCCCCGTCTTGAGAAGAACATCGGCTTTGCGATGGTGCCGACTGAACTGGCAGACAACGGTACAACCATTCAGGTCGAGACCCGCCACGGCAGGGAATCGGCCACGGTTGTCGACAAGCCATTCTTGACCTAAGCATGGTGGCGGCCCCGGTGTGAATCGCATCGTCATGATCCCGGCCTCGACGTGCGCTCGCGGAATACGAGCACACGTCGAGGCCGTATTGTGTGGCCGGGCGACCGCCCCGAACCTTGTGGGAATAGGCTAGCCTAGCTTCGTGAGTATGAAACAACCTAGTACCCAGCGTTCTGATTGGATCGCTTTTGCCGTTGCCGCCAGTGTGGCCGTGCTGACCATCCTCGATATCGTCAAAGTCAATGTGGTGCTGACCCCATTAGAGGAAACCCTCGGTGCTACCCCCACCCAGACGGGACTCGTTGTCGCCGGTTATGTGCTGGCCTTTGGTATCGCGCTGGTTCCATCCGGTCGACTTGGTGACCAGTGGAACCGCAAAGCCATGTTCATGATTGGGCTCAGCATTTTTACGGTGGCCTCACTGTGCGCGGCATTAGCCCCGACTGCCACCTTGTTGGTCGCGGCACGCATCCTGCAGGGTATCGCCGCGGGCATCCTCATGCCCCAGGTGTTGGGCATGGTACAAACCTTGTTTCAAGGTCAAGCTCGTGGTCAAGCGTTCGGGATCTTTGGTGCAGCCATCGGTCTGGGAACCGCATTTGGCCCCACGATCGGTGGGCTCTTTCTCGGTGCGTTTGGTTCCGATCTCGGCTGGCGTTGGACCTTCGGCATGAACGTGCCCCTGGCGCTACTCATCATTCCATTGGCCCTGTGGCTCATCCCGGCCAGCCAACCACAGCCTGGGCGGGCAGACCTGGATGCCGTCGGTATTTTGCTGATGGCCGCATCTGTGCTTTTTGTGATGCTGCCGTTTGTGCTGACCAGCGGCACTGACGACATCGCGGCGCGATGGATCTTTGTGCCGTTAGGGCTGGTGACGGCGGTGCTGTTCGTGCGCTGGGAAAACCAGTACCGTGCGGCGGGCAAGAGCCCCGTCTTAGATTTCACGCTTTTTTCCTTTCCCTCGTATCGCAACGGCGTGATTATCACGACGCTGTGGTTCGCAGCTATGCCCGCCATGTTCTTGGTCATGACCCTCTTTAACCAGCAGGGCCTCGGCCATGACCCGGTTGCCGTTGGCCTGATCACTGTTCCCTTCGCGTTTATCTCGGCCGCCGTTGCCGCAGCCGTTGGACGCTACACCTTCCGTCATGCCACCACCCTGGTGCTGTGGGGGTACGTCATCTTCATCACCGCCCTTATCGGTCTCGTCGCAGTCTCGGCATTCGTCCCGCCCGAACACAATCCCATCGCGATGGCCATCGTCCTTGGCGTCGCAGGTATTGGTCCCGGATTCATCATGTCTGCTAATCAAATGCGTACGCTCATCGATGTCCCTGTCACACAGGGTGGCGTTGCAGGTTCCTTCCAGCAGGTTGGCCAACGGTTAGGCAACGCGATCGGAGTTGCCGTGGGTTCTGCTATCTTTTATGCGCTGGTCGTCGCCGTGCCACGTGACGCCTCGGGGCTGCCAGATCCCGCAGACCCTGCGTCAGTGGCCGCTTATGCTCATGCTTTCCAAATGGCTATGGCAGTGTTGATACTGTTCTCAGTCGTCGCGCTCATTTTCGCTGGCATTGACCATCGCGCTCACCATCGTCAGCTGGCGGAACACGCCACTCAACAAGCAACGACCACCTAGTTATCCACAGGTTCCGTGGGGTAGGGGCGTGTCGGAACGAGCCATTTGCCTAGTGTCGGACGCACACCGATTGCACAGCGCAATCGCCATGAGCTGAGGACACACTTTTGAAGAACACAATTTATGCATCATTGGCAGTGACGGCACTGGGCGGGGCAGCATTTCTTGTCCCCGCCGCAGCACACGCAGACGACGCAGTACCGTTGGGTAGCGATAGCTTGGCGACGGATGACACGACAGCGGTCATGGGACCTGCACGGGAATATCAGCACGGTCTGACCGTCAACGGTGTTTCACCCACGCTGCGTACCGTCGTCGTCGACGGTGAATCGATTCTGGCGTACTGCATCGAATATTGGATTCGAGCAGCGGACCCGGACCATACAGCGGCCGTAACCGGCTGGGATGAATTTACCGGTGACAACAATTTCAAGACGGACTCGCAAGTACGCGAACAGGTTGCATGGATACTTCGAAATTCCCATCCAACGCTGAGCCTGGATGACATCGAGGCGACCACCGGCACCTCGGGACTGACAGAAGCCGAAGCGATTGCTGCAACCCAATCAGCGATCTGGCATTTCACTGACGATTTCGTTCCAGATGGCAACCTCACGGTCGAAAGTGCGGCCACAAATAACGAGCCCGTTTCAGCACAATCTGCCGACAATGTTCAGGCGGTGTTCGACTATCTGACCGGCGAGGAGAACACTGGCCTCAATGAACAGCAAGTTCAAGCCAGTGTGACCCTTATCGAAGCCACCGACGCAGACGTGGCCCGGCCACAAGGCCTCACGGAAATAATCGAGGACGAAGATGATCATGTGTTTGGTCCGGTAGAACTCAACGCTTCGACCGACTCGGTAGGCCTTGACATTAACACCATAGATGACGCTGTGGACATGGAAGATCTTTCGATCCTTGATGCTGATGGAGAGCTCGTCGAACCGAGCCAACCGGTCACGACCGATGAGTTGTGGCTCCACGTCCCTGCAGACACAGAAACCGGCGGGGTACACATCGCCGCTGAATCAACGGAATTTGGCTATACCGGCAGGCTCATCACGCCAGAACCCGATGCGCAGCGCAGGTTTCAGACCATCGTTGTGGTCGATCAAACGTCACACCAGGATTCCACTGAATTACAGCTGAGCTGGGAAAAACCAACGGTTGTAGAACCGCCACCATCAGAAGAGCCGCCTGCGCCAGAGGAACCACCTAGCCCGGAAGAGCCACCTACACCGACGGAGCCGCCTGCACCAGAGGAACCGCCCGTGCCGGAAGACCCTCCGACGGCAACGGAGCCACCGGTTGAAGAGCTAACGCCGTCGGAACCTCTACAGCAACCCGAGGACGTGGAAACAGAAGCCACTCTAGAAGTGGTGAATGAAACACCGAGTCCGGAGCCAACGATTGAAGAAGCTGAAGAGATACACGCGACCGAACAGCTTGCGACAACAGGGCCGAATGAAACCAGGAACGTCCTGATCGGTGTCGGCACGCTGGCCATTGGTGCCGCGCTCCTGATACTCAACCGCTGGCTGCGGAAAAGGAAAGCCTGGGGAACAGCTGAGAAATTCTGAGGTTACTCAGGGTGATTTTTAGGGTGAACTCCAGGTGTATTCACTAAGGTAGAAAAGATTTCTATTAGCTTGGGTCATAATGCATTGCGAATTCGTATAAAATTGGCGGGCGCAGATCGATGGCTTCCTAGAAGGGATGAAGCGTGGTGAAAATTTCACACGGGATTGACGAAAACGACTCTCAATCATCGGTGTCGTTCAGCTCTGACGAGATGGAGTTCTGGCAGCGAGTTGTCGCCGTCTACATGGGAGTGCTCCCAGATCTGGAACGTGCTCTCCAGGATGCGGGCAAGGTCAGCTTCTTTGAATTCCAAGTTCTCGATCATCTCGCAAAAGAAGACGCTGCCGTAGGTATGTCTCACCTTGCAGCTCGCTGTGACGCATCCCTATCACGGCTGTCCCATGTGGCCCGCAAACTCGACCAGCGCGGTCTGATGGTCCGTCGTTTGTCCGATACGGATAAGCGCGTCACCGTTGCCGAAATTACCGACGAGGGGTCGGCCCTGCTGGAAGACCTTCGTGGGGTGTATCACGGTGCCGTTGAAACCCGGGTTTTGCAATCACTGACACCGGAAGAACTGCGGCAGGCCACCAGTATTTTCGATAACGTGCTTCGCCGAAACCAACCGGATCACTGGTTATTGACTGGCTAGTCACAGTCATCCTGGCGGCATGCTCAAAGTATCAACCGTGAAGCTACTCCACGGTTTGATTAAATACTTTTGGCGGACTAAACTGTGAGCTTGTTGTCTGCACTGTGCCCACTTCGGCCCGACCATGGTTGAAGGAAAGCAAACGGAGAGAGTGCAGTCACCGAAAATTTGGCTCTCTTTTGAAGTGCAAACTTTAAAGGAGACTCACCGTCTTCACCCTAGCGATGAAAAGGGCACTTCGGTTGGTTCTCACCCAGCCTGGTATTCCTTCGAGAAAGTCGCAGTAAGAGCGCGGTGTCACAACTGGTGGCGAAACCGTCGCCGAATCCATCGGCGCAACAACATTTCGCCCGTACTTTTACTACTGCTTAGAACCGAGGAGTGATCATGGCAGCACACTGCCAGGTAACCGGAGCTGGACCGGGGACAGGATATAGAGTGTCCCACTCGAACCGCCGCACCAAGCGCCGGTTTAATCCGAATATTCAAAAGAAAAGCTACTTCGTCCCGTCACTGGGTCGTAAAGTAACGCTGAACGTATCCGCACGCGGCATCAAAGTAATTGACGCCCGCGGCATTGACTCTGTCATTTCAGAACTCATCGCTAAGGGAGTGAAGCTCTAACAATGGCACGCGAAAAGGGCTTGCGCCCCATTATCAAAATGAAATCGACTGCAGGCACCGGCTACACTTACGTAACTCGTAAGAACCGCCGCAACAACCCAGATCGTATTACGTTGAAGAAATACGATCCTGTAGCCCGCAAACACGTTGATTTTCGAGAGGAGCGCTAAGCATTGGCTAAGAAATCTATGATCGCCAAAAACGAGAAGCGTAAAGAAATCGTTGCTCGTTACGATGAACGTCGCAAACAGCTGAAAGCACAGCTGGTTGACCCGAACGCTACTGACGAACAGCACGAAGAAGCACGCGTTGGCTTGCAGAAGCTACCACGCGACGCCTCTCCAGTCCGTGTTCGTAACCGTGACTCTATCGACGGACGTCCACGAGGTACCCTGCAGAAATTCGGTATCTCCCGTGTTCGCCTCCGCGACATGGCTCACCGCGGTGAACTACCAGGCGTCACCAAGTCCTCCTGGTAAATTCAACCTCTTGTAAAAATCTGGTCGACGGTTTTCCGTCGGCCAGATTTTTCTTTAACTCCACCTTTGCTTGTGCAAGACTTGAAATTGCACGGTCATGACCGCGCATAAGATATCCTTGCCATGTCCGGTGTTAAGAGGGGAGACATTGCCGTTATGTCAGCTTTGAGCTTCGTGGCCCTCGAATTGCAGACCACGCACCTAGACCCCGCCTCGGTCTCGCAGGCGGCCTACGTGAAGCTCGTCAACGGTAACATCACTCGCGTGGCGTCCTGGAAGATCATCCCGCCAACCGCCACCTCTGCACAAGCATCGGATCCAAAAGCCAAAACCTGGGCAGACGCACTATCGCAGCTCAACATGATGGTCGGTCAATTGCCAATCGTCAGCTACTACCACGATGCAGACAAAGAAGTGTTCCAGGCAGCTAGTCGTGTCATTGGTGAAACGGCACCAAATCTCCATTGGCTTGATTGTCGCGAACTGGCACGAACATTCTTACCAGAACTCCCAGAATTTCAGCTTTCTACCGTCTTAAAAGCACTCGATCTTTTTGGTGAATATGGTGATAGTGACACCGTTGAACAGACGACCCAGATTGTCATCGAACTCGCACGACGTGAGGGTGTAACAACTGTTGAAGAGCTCTGGGGCGATCTCTATGAACAACCAGACCAATTGCTTGGGCTCCACACCGGCTTCGAAGGCATCGGTTTCATGGACCAGCCCGATGAACCCCAGGAGAGCCCGGCTGACACGCCACAGGAGCCAACAGAGCCTGCTGCCGATGAGCTCGACGGAGATAATGACCAAGCCGGCGACATCGATATTCAAGCGCCTCTGGAAGACGACATCCCGGTCGACGCTGAACCAGAAGAAACACTCGAGGAGCCAACAGCCGAGCCAGCCGAGCCAGACGAGCCAGACGTGGCTGACCGCGCTGAAGAGCTCACTGGGGTAGAAGAGGCCCCTGGTCCTCTAGATGAGGAAGTTAACGGGCCAGAAGAACGCGGCGAGGAGATGGAACAGGGTGAGTCAGCAGCAATTCACGAACCAATTGCGGCAGAAACACCCACCGAGGCAGATGATGCCTCAGCGCAGGCGCCCGTTCTCGCATCCGCCGACGAGCTCTTAGCTGGTGAGGATAACGACCCTCCCGAGCTGGAAGAACCCGTCGAGGAGACACCAGAGGAACCGATCGATCGTCCAAAGTTCTTGGATTCCGATAGCGAAGTGTTGCCGGTGGCCACTGCCACGGCAACTGAAGTTGCTGACGAGCCCGAAACAGAGCTGACCAATGACGACGGTGCGGACGAACCTGTTGCTCCACCGGAGCCGCTTAACGCACCGCTCGTGGAGACTTCGGACACCACGCCGATGGCAGAAGCAGTAGAGATCCCTCAGCGTTCAGCCAAAGATTACCGTACCAAACGTTCGTCCAAAGCGCTTCGAACTTTTGGCTTCCTGGGAATTTTCGCATTCGGAGTGCTCGCTCTGGTGGGGCTCGTGCTCACGGTGATGGCAGGGCTGCTCTTCTTTACCGATAACGCCCTGATGCTTGAAGCAAAAATCGCCGGAGTCATTTTGACGGGTGCGGTGACGTTGCTGAGCGTATTGATGACCACGATCAGTTATCAAAGCTTTCGTAACAACTAATTCTGCGATCATCCCTCGGGCCTCCCAGCACCTGTGATGCTGGCCTTAGACGGATGCATTAAGGTTGCACAAAACGGTGTCTTTGCTGGGAACAAGCTGGATTTTCAGCTACTTTTTGCTCGAAAAACGCGTATTCCCGCGAAATTCCGTAAAAATCGCCCTTAAAAGCGCCACAAACTGCGCCATTGGTGGTAGCTTTTCCCAGAGAAGCTCGGCGAACGTCGGGTTTAAAACAACCAAACGTCCAGGAGGACATATGGCTATGAACCGCAGTGAACTTGTTGCAGCAGTCGCTGAGAAATCAGGCAACTCTGCTACCGCAGTGAATGGTGTGCTGGACGCCGTATTCGAGGTTTTCTCCTCGCAGGTTTCCAAAGGCGAAAAAATCACCATCCCAGGCTGGTTCTCAGTAGAACGCACCAACCGTGCAGCACGTACCGGTCGTAACCCACGTACCGGTGAAGCAATCGAAATCCCAGCTGGTCACGGTGTGAAACTTTCCGCTGGTTCTAAACTGAAAGCTGCCGCCACTGGCGAGAATAAATAAGCTTAGTTCTCCGTAGAACAGCGACGCCCCGGTATCGACCGGGGCGTTTCGCAATTAAGAAACATGCCAGTTCTACACAGGGTAGAATGTCTCTGGGTGTGATCACCTAAAGTAACGTTTGGCGCGTATGTAGCGCTTCCCACCAGGAGAGTGTATGTCGGATATTGCTGTGCCGAACAGCCGTGTATCCGGTGTTGCTCGGTTGGCACGTGGCTGGGTCGTTGCTGTCCTGGCGGTGCTCTTTGCAGCCGGCGGACACCAGGCCGCACATTCGATGATGCACGGGTCTGTGGATGCCATCCCCGTAGAGCTCCTGGTTTTTTCTGTTGCCATCACTGCGCCCATCGCTGTCGCTTTGGCGGGTAAACGGATCTCGACTTGGTCAACGATGTCAGCGACCGTCATCGGCCAGTTCGTATTCCACGGCCTATATTCATTGCCGTATACCGGTGTGCCGACCGTCCAGGACCCGCACGGTCATCATCACGGACATCTCCCCGGTCTCGAAGAGCACACCGCGCATGCCGTGCACTCTCATGGTGGAGCAGCTATACATTCCTCCGCAGCAGCAGACATAGCGATGCTGCTGGCACACATTGCTGCCGCAGTGCTGACCGCAGGTGCCACCGTCTTTGGAGAGCGTTGTCTTGTGGCCATCGTCGGTTGGTTACTCCTGGTACCGCCGCGTCTCGTGCTTGCCACACAGCCAGTCAGCATGCCGCGCCCCAAGACGATTCAACCCGTCTCTCGGATGTGGATCCCCTCTCCGATAGATCCCTCCCAAACATGTTCGATACGTGGTCCGCCGGTATGTGCATAGACGTGGACTCCCCGCGGGAACTGGCCCTCCCGCAATCGTTGTAATGACCCAAGCCTGAACTTGGGGAGGAAGAATGCAAAAAACCGTAAGCACACAGATCGGCGTGATCTTCGCCGCCCTTTTCACCGCACTTGGACTGCTCCTCGCGCCACAAGTTGCCAACGCCCACGACGTTCTTACAGACTCAACGCCGGAAATCGACTCGACCGTAGAAACGACACCCGAAGAGATCCGGTTACAATTCTCTGGTCAACCGCTCAGCGGTGAAGGTCTGACGAATCTGATTCGCGTCACGGATGCACAAGGCAATCAGTGGCAGGACGGTGAAGCGGTTGTGGAGGGCTATGATCTTGCCATCCCAGTATGTGAAGGGTTGCCTCAGGGCGATTACACCGTGGCCTACCGAGTCGTGTACTCAGATGGCCATACCGCTGAAGAAAGCTTCAGCTTCACTAATGCTGATCCAAGTGCGCCAGAAGAAGGCACCCCAGCAGACTGTGCTGAAGCAGCCTCGGGTGCTTCGGAAGAAGCGACCAATTCCGACAATGATTCCCAAGCCACGTCAAACGCAGATGAACCAGCCGATGAAAATACCATCGAGTCGATTCCTGCGTGGGTCTGGACTGTCGGCGGCCTTGGCGTAGTCGTAGTAGTGGGAATCGTGTTTTTCCTGCTGCGCGGCAGCCGCACCGACCAACATTCCGATGGCTCGGCAGGCGACGAGAACTTGTAGGAAAATATCATGAAGAAACTTGTCCCATTATTTGCAACGACGGCCGTGGCTGGGCTCGTGCTCGCCGGATGCGGCTCAGAGGATCAAGCCGATGCGACTGGTGAACAGAGCGCAAACGGCGAGATCTTCACCGTGGAAGATCCATGGATCAAGGCAACGGAAGAAAGCCTCGACGAATCCAGCGACCACACCATGACGGGAGCCTTCGCACACCTGACGAACGTGTCCGGCGAGGAACAAACCATCATTGGTGCCGAAGCCGAGATTGCCGACGTGGTAGAACTGCACGAGGTCGTGGATAACGGTGGCGTGAACCTGATGCAGGAAAAAGAAGGTGGCTTCCCAGTAGCCGCGGATGAGACATACGAACTCAATCCCGGAGAAGACCACGTCATGCTCATGGAGCTCGCTGAAGAAATCAATCCGGGAGATCCCATCGAGATCACCCTGGAACTCGAAAACGGTGAAACGCAGTCCATCGAATTCATTGCCAAAGAGTACGTAGGTGCTCAAGAGAATTACGGCGATATAGAAGATGATGGGCATGAGGGCCACGGTGCAGAAGATGCTGAACATGATCATTGAGGAGAGGAACACGAAACCCAGTGACCAATAACAAAAAATCTGCCAAGCAGCGTCTTTCGAAAGATGTTTCACGGCGGGGTGTGTTGTTGGGCGCCGGGGGTGTCATCGGCGGTGGCTTGGTCGGTGCAGCAGGAGGATATTCCGTTGCATCGACCGGGGCACCAGCCGCTCCCGGTGAACTGCAGCAAACTGTGAGCGTTAGCCCCGGAGTGGCGAACACCAAAGTGTCTGTTTCTCAGCCCTATGGCACAGATACGGTATCGTTTTATGGTGCTCGCCAAGCTGGCATCGATTCGCCGATACAGGCACACGGCATCTTCATTGGACTCAATCTCCATGACGATTCCGACGCTGATCGAATCGCTGCAATGATGCGGTTACTGACCGACGACGCTGCTCGACTTACACAGGGCAGAGGTGCTTTAGCAGACCTTGATGAAGAGTTGGCTGCAGCGCCTGCACGATTAACCGTTACCTTCGGCTTCGGTTCTGAGGTGTTTGAGCGAACGAATTCGAGCTTGAAGCCGTCTTGGCTCAAGCCCTTGCCTGAGTACGGCATCGATCAGCTTGACCCGGCCTTTACCGGCGGAGATGTAATCATCCAAGTCCAGGGTGACGACGCAATGTCGGTGGCTCATGCCCGGCGCATGCTGCTCAAGGATGCTCGAGCGTTCGCCTCGGTCGCGTGGATCCAAAACGGGTTTACGCACGCACGCGCGTCGCATCCGGAAGGGACCACCGTGCGCAACCTGTTCGGTCAGGTGGACGGGTCGACCAACTCGGCACAAGACTCGATCGAGACGGAACGTATCGTCTGGGGTGTCGGCGAGGGCGACGGGAACGGTACCAAGGATCTGCAACCGTGGATCGAAAATGGTACCTCAATGGTGATTCGACGCATCGCGATGAACGTTGATGAGTGGGATGAATTGGATCGTCCTGCGCAGGAGGATGTCATTGGACGAAAACTTGGTTCTGGTGCACCATTAACGGGTCAGAATGAGCATGATGAACCAGATTTTGAGGCCATCGGTCCTGCCGGTTTTCCAGTGATCTCCGATATTTCACATATCCGCCGTGCACGAACGAGTGACTCGGACGAGGCCATGATTCGGCGCAGTTACAACTATGATGAAGAACCGTCGAGTTCGGGCAACGAACTCTATGGTCAAACTGGGATCTCTGAAACCGGACGGATCTTCGTTGCGTTCCAATGCGACGTTGACCAGCAATACATCCCGGTACAAGATCGGCTCGCCGAATCTGACCACCTCAACCTGTGGACCATACCCGTTGGTTCCGCAGTATTTGCTATCCCTCCTGGTTGCCAAGAGGGTGGCTTTATCGGCGAAGAACTCTTCGCCTGATTGTTCAAGGAGCACCGTTGACGAAAACCGATAAACAAACCACACCTGCACCGAATTGGCTTTGGCCCGTCTCGGTGATCACCGGCGTGGTGTTTTTGATCGTCATCGGTATCCAATCGGGCGTCACCGGGGTCCAAGAACTCTCGGATCCCGGTGCACTGACCCGTTGGGCCCTGCCCGCGACGAAATCCATTCACAACATGGCCTGGGCGTTGACCTTCGGTGCGCTCATGTTTGCAGCGATTATATTGCCGCGTTGGACAAAAATGCCACGTCGCGGGAAACAAGCCGCCGACGACGCTGAAGAACACCCGGCGTACACTCGTAGCGTTAAAATCGCCAGCGTTTCAGCCGTCATCTGGACCCTTAGCGCGCTGGCTCAAATAGTTTTCACCTATTCTGATATAGCCGGTATGCCCGTCAACGTATCTGATGGTTTCTCGGACGGCCTGCTCGACTACGTGCTGGCCATCGCGGTTGGTCGCGCCTGGTTCTGGATGACCATCATTGCCGCCGTCGTGACGAGCCTAATTTTTGCTTTCCGTTCCACGACCGGCATGGCATGGGGTGCAGGACTCACCCTTGTCGGGGTGATTCCGTTAGCGCTGGTGTCTCATGACTCAGGCGGTGATGATCACTTCGCCGCAGTGAACTCCATTGGATTACACCTCCTAGGTGTGCTGTTGTGGATTGGCGGGCTGGTGCTGTTGGCTATGCTTGCCCCGACACTCACCGGCACGGCACAGCTGAAATCGAAGGCACAAAAGAACAATACGCAACCATTGGTTTATACGGTCTTGAGCCGCTACTCTGCCGTCGCGGGTATTGCCATCGTCCTGGTGGCCGCATCAGGTATCGCCAACGCTGCCATTCGCATTGAAAGTCTCGATGACCTGTTGGTCCCGTATGGTCAATTGATCGTGCTGAAATCGGTGTTGACCATCGTGTTGGGGCTCATCGGTTTGGCACACCGAGCCCGTGTTATTCCAAGGTTGAAGACCGGTACAACCCAACCATCACAAAATGCTCGGAAAATACTGTGGCGGCTGATTGCCGTCGAAGTAGTGGTTATGGCGGCCGTCATGGTCACCGCCGTGCTGCTGGCCAATTCGGACCCACCGGTACCAGAAGAAATCCCGCCCGACGCCAGCCCGGCACGGATTACCACCCAATACGAGCTGCCACCCGAACTTACCGCTATCCGGTGGATCACCGAATGGCGATTCAACTGGCTCTGGATAGCGATCGTCATCTTTTTGGCGATCTGGTATCTGCGTGCCATCAAAAAACTGGCCGACCGCGGCGATAAATGGCCGATCAACAGGACGATCTTCTTCTTCATTGGCCTGGTCATTTTGTTGTGGGACACCTCGAGTGCACCAGCCATGTATGGGCTGGTACTCTTCTCGGCCCACATGGCCAATCACATGATTCTGACCATGTTGATACCCATCTTCTTGGTGCTGGGTGCCCCCATCACGTTGGCCATGCGCAGTATGCCGTCTCGCAAGGACGGGACGAAGGGCCCACGGGAATACATGTTGATCCTGTTGCAGTCCAAGTTCGCCAAGGTGGTCACAAACCCGATTTTCGCCGCTGTCAACTTCGCAGGCTCCCTGGTGATCTTCTACTTCACACCAGTCTTCGAGTTTGCGTTGAGCTATCACATCGGGCACGAGTGGATGAATACCCACTTCTTGCTGACCGGGTTCATCTTCGCTTCCGTGATGATCGGCATCGACCCGCTGCCCAATAGGCCAGCCTATCCATTGCGCCTGATCATACTGATCGCCACCATGGTCTTCCACGCCTTCATCGCTATTTCGCTGACCGGCGGAGAGTCCTTATTGCTTGCCGACTGGTTTTCATCCATCGGTAGAGACTGGGGTCCGTCGGCTTTAGAAGACCAACAACTTGGTGGTTTGATTATGTGGGGGACCGGTGAGTTCCCTACCGTGGGCATGGCCCTGATCGTACTGTACCGGTGGCGCCAAGACGACATGCAACGTACCAAACGTCGCGATGAACGCGTCGATCGGCTCGGCGATACAGACCTAGACGAACTCAACGACTACTTCGCACGCATGGCCGCCACCGAACAGGAGCCCGCTTCGCATGATCAAAACGGCTAGACTCACCACAACACTCGCCGTCGTCACGGTAGCTGTCCTGGGGCTCAGTGCCTGCGCGAACGACGATGAACCAGCAGCCAACGGGCAGAACAATCAGCTGGAACAGCTCATGGCCACCGACGCGAGCGGCGACCAGCGCGCCGCCGGTGGGGCGACCTCAATGGCAATGGAACTAGGTTTTGACCAAGTCCAGTCGGCCTCGGATGACGAGCTTGCCAGTGTTCGTGACAATGCCGAAGAGCGCGCTGGGACGGCAGACGATATGACGGTGGATCCACAATCCTGCGCAGCCCCGATTGCCGAACTGGATTGGTCGCCCATTCTCGCGAGCTCAGAGTCGATGACTCGCGTCGATTTTGGCACCTCGAACTTCATGGGTGCCGGCAGCATTGAAGTCGCCGGCATCACCGAAGAAACTGGCGGATCGGCACAAGCCGCAGACGAAGTGGCAGCCCACCAGCAGGCAGTCGAGGAAATCACAACCAACTGCAACGACATCACCATGATGTTGGCAGACGATTCTGAGCCGGACTGGGCAGAACTGGAATACACGTTCACCGCCGAGTCCGTCGTGACCGAAGCTGGTTCGGGCCTGCTATGGCAGCGCTATCCAACCGAAGATCCCGATAGCGGTCAGTCAACCACTGCCCTGACGCTGATGACCGAACACGAAGGCTACGTGCTCATGGTGGCCTTCATCGGCGGGGAAGAAATCGCGGACGAAGAATTCACCGACATTACCGAAGCGATCCTTTCATCGGCTACCGCGCAACTGGACTAAGGACGGGCTAAGCCGCCCGTTAGGATGAAAGCATGACCAAACCGTCTCCTACGCTACGACTCATCCAGCTCTCAGACCTTCACCTCGTGGAAGAAGGCAAACTCCTACGCAAGGTGATGGACACTCCCACTCGCATGCGCGAAGCTCTGGACCAAATGCTCACGTTTGATCCGGCGGCCATTATTGTGTCGGGAGATATCGGACAGCGCAACCACTATGTGCACGATGACGCTGCCGCATACTTTGGTCACTTTCAAGATCAACTCGGTATTCCGTTCATTGCGGTGGGCGGCAATCATGATCCCATCGGTGGTGTCGGTACCGCATATAATCCGGCCAAAATCGCGCAGGGGCCCGAACTGTGCGACACCGTCCATGACGTCCAAGGACTCCGCATTATCGGCGTGGATTCCCACGGAGTAGGGCGCAACTACGGGCATCTGACGCATGAACAACGCCAATGGGTTGGTGACATGCTCGTTGAACCCGCCGAACACGGCACCCTGTTGATCAGCCATCATCCGCCCATCCCCGCGACCACGGTGTCGCAACGTGGATCGGGCCTCCAAGAAGCCGATAAGCTCTACGACGTGATCAAAGACAGCGACGTGCGGGCTATTTTATCCGGGCACTATCATCACCAAATTGCCGGCTCGCTCGGGCATATTCCTGTGTGGGTGTCCGGGGCTGCCTCGTATAACTTCAACCTGTTCTCGGAGGCTGAGACATTGCAGGGGATGAACGACGGCTGGGCCACCATCGTCGATGTCTACCCCGAGACCGTAACCTTCTCCTCGGTCATCTTTACGGCCCGTGAAGAGGTGTTCACCAAACCCGTTGGCTAGTACCGTGGTCCCATCATTTCGTCAGCTCTACCAGCTCCTCGATGACGCCATTGATCCCGGCACATGGTGGCCAGCTGACTCGGATTTTGAAATTGGGATCGGCGCGATACTGACCCAAAATACCGCCTGGGTCAACGTGGCACAGGCGATCGCTGCGCTGCATGCCCACAACGTGTTGAATCCGGCAGCAATTGCCGATATCGACCCGGTGGAGCTCAAAATCCTGATTCGACCAGCGGGGTTTATGAATGCCAAAGCCACCTACGTGAAAAACTACGCCGCCTGGTTTATGGCTCATCACCAAGCGGCCGAAACTTTCTCGACACACCAGCTTCGTTCCAGCCTGCTGGCGGTCAAAGGTATCGGGCCGGAAACAGCCGATGACATGCTGCTCTACATCTACGATCGGCCGATGTTCATTTGGGACACCTACGCGCACCGGATGCTCACCGCGGCGGGATATGATCCGCCCACAGGATATGAAGCCATGCGACGTCGGCTGACCGCCACTATGCAGGAAGCGGACTTTACCTCGGCAGAACAACAGCGGTTCCACGGGCTCATTGTTGAGGCAGGCAAGCACGCAACCGCAGTCGGCGGCTGGGAACATTACTGGCAGCGGCTGCGGAAGTAAGCACACTCGGTCGATGATTCTCATCGCTGACTCATGGACGGCTCATGTTCCTCTCATCTGGATCAACAACGATGGGAAATATCACCCCAGACAAAGGAATGCAGCATGACCAGTCGACCACGTGCAACCCAGCGAGCCCGGCGTGCCATCGTGGTGGGATCGGGACCAAATGGTTTGACCGCGGCCGCGTTGCTTGCGCGTGATGGTTGGCAAGTCGACGTGTATGAACGCAACGCGCAGCCCGGAGGAGCGGCAGCATCCGCGCCCACGCTCGGTTCGGGCACGATCGTCGACCTGGGAGCAGCCGGACACCCATTTGGTGTGGCCAGCCCCGTGTTTCGAGATCTGGACCTGAGCGCTCATGGAATGGAATGGGTGCATAGTGAAGTGCCGATGGCCCACCCGCTGCCACATGGTGAAGCTGCCGTCTTGCACAGCGACCTCGAAACGACGGCCGAGGGTCTGGGACAAGACGCCAACCGTTGGCGTCGTATGCACCAGTACATGACACGCCACATCGATGAGCACCTGGAAAATATTCTGGCACCCATGCTCCGGTTCCCACCGCACCCGCTGCGGCTCGCCCAATTCGGACCACCGGCCCTGACACCAGCCTCCTGGCTGTCCAAGACACTCTTCGGTACGGAAGCGGCGCGGGCACTGTTTCTAGGGTCAGCTGCACATGCGATCGTGCCCTTATCGCAACCCTTCACGAGCGCATTCGGTCTGCTCTTTGGCGCCTTGGGCATGACCAGGGGTTGGCCTGCCGTACGAGGCGGGACCGGCCAAATCGTCCAAGCACTGCTGTCGGTGTTGCACTCATACGGTGGAGGACTCCACCTGAATCATGAAGTCACCGACGTGGCCGAACTGCCGCGTGCCGATGCGGTCATCTTGAACCTCACCCCGGCACAAGTGCTGCGGGTGACACCACAGGCGTCTGCGACCGATCGTATGCTGACGCCCTCGACACGTCGCCGGTTCGGCAAGTGGCGCTACGGTACTGCCGCCTACAAAGTAGATTTCCTCCTGGACGGTCCTATCCCGTGGACGAATCCGGCCGTCGCCACCGCTGGCACCGTGCATGTTGCCGGTAGCAGCAGAGAACTCGTGCAGGCCTCGGCCGATGTAGCCAGCGGAACAATGCCGCGCTACCCATTTGTGATGGTGTGCCAACAACAGGCAGCCGATCCGACACGGGCCACCGGAGAGGCTGACGGCAAGACCGTGGTGTGGGCCTACGCGCACGTACCGCACAGATATCAAGAGTGTGCACCGGGCGAGATCGCACAGTTGATCATGCACCAAATCGAACGCTTCGCTCCGGGTTTTCAAGCGCGAATCCGAAAGCAGGTCCACACTCCACCGACTGCATTAGAACACTGGAACCCCAATCTGATCGGAGGAGATATCGCCGGTGGTGCCATGACCGGTACACAAACTCTGCTTCGTCCAGGAATGACCTTGGACCCCTATCGACTCTCGGCCGCCGCAGGCACCGCCTCTGACAGACCACGGTTATACCTCGCATCATCCTCGACGCCACCCGGTGCAGGAGTGCACGGCATGCCAGGGGCATGGGCGGCGCAGGCGGTGAGTCGTGATTTTGCTGATTGACAGTCACAACAGAAGGTAAGCACCATGTCCGCTCCGCTCTCACATCTCAAGTCTCTTCTTCCCAAACGTGTCCCGCCCGTCACGGCAGGCGATCTTTGGGCTGTTGCCGGCTATGCTGCGTTTGCCGGTGTCCTGTTCTCACCGCTGCGTCACTACGTTGGTAGCCCCAAGCAGGTGAAACGCACCAAATTTGCCCAGGACTCGTTTCCGATATCTACCTATCCGATGTTCTCAGTCGATCGCAAAGGTCGAGTGACGGTGCCACACGTTGTGGGGATCACCGCCGATGAGCAGCGTGTTCCGCTGCATTACCGCCACTACGGCACCGGTGGACTCAATCAAGTGCGAAAACAGATTGCCCGCGGGGTGCGACGTGGCGATGCCGCAGACATTGCGCAACGCTATGCAGATTCTCTCGCGGCAACAGCGCGCCGTCGGGAAGCCAATATCGTGCGAGTGCTTGTCGTGCGCAGCAGGTTTCAGTTTGACCAGTACTTTTCTCACGACGCGCACGTCAAATTACCTGATCACGAAACAGTCCGCGCCCAGTGCCAGGTGGGCGGAACAGCTGAACTGCTCCAGGAGAAACCATCATGAAATCCCTCAACATTTTGCACCGCGTCGTTGACACCTTGAGGCCTGCTGCTCCGCCGGGCCGGCCGGCCGTGCTGCGGTTGGGAACCGGCGCGTTTACGGTATGGAACAACCTGCGACGCCGTGCCATGTTCCACAAACTGAATGCACAACACGAGACGGCGTTTGACCCGGTTGGCCCGGTGCGAGTTTTGCGTCGCCCGCTGCCGCCTCGAGTGGCGAATGCACTCTTCGACGCCGCTCAGGTGACCAACATGTTGACGACCTTGGGGGTCGCTCATCGCGTCACCGGGCCGGTCAATGCAGTCTTGCAGTTATGGACATTAAGTTACAGAAATTCGTGGGGCATGATTTTTCATCACGACAACATGGCATTGCTGCACCAGATGGTACTCGGTGTCACTCGTAGTGCGGATGCACTGTCCGTGGATGCCCTGGTACGTGAGAACACGCTGTGGCCGCGGCGTGTGGATCGGGCATACGGTGGTATTGCCTCGGCAATGAATGTCGCGACGTGTTCGGTGTATTTCATCTCCGGGGTCGCAAAAGTTCGGAGCCCACAAGGATGGAAGTGGGCGAGCGGCAACACGCTACGTGACCAAATTGCCGCCGATGCGATACGCAAAGAAGTCTTCGGCACCAAGGCCCCCGATAAGGCCCACGACTTATACAACGCCAGAGGGTTCTTCACGCTGGCCGGCGTCGGCGCACTGGCCATCGAACTCGGTTCGCCACTTTCTATGGTCCACAGACGCTGTGGGCAAGTCTTTTCGATCGCGGCATGGGGCATGCATATTGGTATCCGCTACATCATGGGCATCAAATTCCCATACAACACCTCCGGAGTCTCATATTTGCCGTATTTCCCGGTACGGTAAGGATTTTTTCATGAATTTTAGGTGAATTTCTCTGGCCGAGAACCGACGAGAAACCGCGTCATGTGGCCGATCACTCACGCTGGATGAGAACCTTCTCATGGAACCGTCATGTTGACCTCATCATGACTTGTTGAGCTGTACTTACTTGAACACGACGTATGAAAGGTCCACATTATGACCACCGTATCTGTGACTCCAGACACCGCCACCATTTCTGCAATGTCAGCAGTCGTCGATCAAGATACCTCGCTGAGACCGTCAACGATTCTCAAAACGAGCGTGCCGCCGCGGGTGCAGGCTTCTTACACGACCCGTCACGTTGGCGCTGCGTTCGATGAGCGACCTGCGGATTTTCATCTGCTGACCGGTCGCACCGTCGTGCCACGCAGTGGTGATGTGGTCATTGCACGCGTGACCGAGATTCTGAACCATAAGCGGGTAGAAACTCCAGAATCACGCAAAGCCATCCTGTTTGAGGGTGCGCTGATCATGCTTGCCTACGGCAACCGTTACGCGGCCGACCAGTTCTTAGCTCACGTACCGGATTCGCTTGAGCCATGCCACCTCGTGGCCGCCGGCGGCATTGCTGGCACGGTGACACAGGCGCACGAAAAGATGGACGACCCCACGATCATCGAACCGATCGGACTGTTGGCCGATCGGGATGGCGTCGTCAACATCGCCCACTACGCCCCGCATCACACCCCGGATCAGTCGGCTACGGTGCCAGCCCCTACCGCTAGGCAAGATCGACCAGAAGTGATTGCTGTGTTGGGCACCGCCATGAACTCGGGAAAATCCACGGTGATGGCGTGCCTCATCAACGGACTGACCCAATCCGGACGTCGCGTCAGTGCCGGAAAGATCACCGGTACCGGTGCGGGCAATGATCCGATGATTTATCACGATGCCGGTGCCAACCGCGTGCTGGATTTCACCGATTTCGGGTACCCCACGACCTTCCAGCTGAAGATGAGCGAGCTGCGGGCCCTGACCATCGGGCTGGTCGAGGAACTCTCCCAAGCCGATACCGACGTCGTCGTAGTTGAAATTGCCGACGGCATATACCAGGAAGAAACGGCACAACTGCTACGCGACGCGACCTTCCAGGGCACCATCGATCAGGTCGCGTTTGCTGCGTCCGACGCGCTGGGAGCGCGGGCCGGTGTCCAGGAGCTTCAGGCTGCCGGACTGCACGTCTCGGTGGCCTCTGGTGTGATGACTTCGTCCCCGCTGGCCACCCTTGAAGCTCGTGGGGTGCTGGGGTCGGTGCCGGTCATTCCAACCTATGACCTCACCTGTGACGAGCAGGCCACAGCACTGTTGGTGCGCTCATGTCAGTAACCACCCCAACTCAGACCATGCACACGAACCAGCAAGCCGAGAAGACCACGAAGAAACCACAGGAGAAACCGGTACGCATGCCCAAGGTATGGCGTGGCCGTCGTCGGTTGCTGCTGTTGGGATTAGTCGGCCTCGGCATCGTCCAAGCCGTGTTGGCACTTGTGATGGCTTTGACCGTGGATGCACTCTTGTCGGGGCTTCCGACGGCGAATGCCAGCCCACAGCTGGCACCACCCTGGGCCACGATGCTGGGGCTGGCCGCAGCCGTCATCGGGATCGGCGCAGCCCGCTGGATAGAACGCATCGTCGCCGAAGATCTCGGCCAAGACTACGTGTACGAGCAGCGTCGTCGCCTCATCACAGCCGCTCTACATAACATCGGGAACCGGTCGCTCGGCGTGGTCGTCACGCGTGCTTCCAATGACCTGACAGCGGTGCGCAACTGGATTGCCCAGGGCCTGGTGCCCATGCTGACCGGACTGCCGTTGGTCGTCGTCGTGGTCACCGTCTTGGGTTTCATCAACTGGCCCATCGCGATCGCGGTTGCCGTGCCGCTAGTCGTCACCGCAGTGGCGATGCCTTTTCTCGCGCGGATTGCACACAATCGGGCCCGCAAGGTCCGGCGCTATCGTGGCCGCATGTCGGCTCGCATTGCGGATGCCGTCCAAGCCGGTGAATCTGTTCAAGTGGCAGGAGCCGTCCGACGCGAGCTCAATGCCGTCGACCGCGACTCTTCGCGTGTGGTAGGTGCCTCCGTCAAGCGCGCTCGCATTACCGGGCTGATTCGTGCCTTGACGGTGACGGCGGCGAGCCTGTGTACCGCCGCGGTGGTGTTTCTTGCTGTGCTGGGGATCATCGACGTCGCCGGCGTAGCATCGATTATGACGCTGCTCGGTGTCATGGCCACCCCGATGAGCGATCTGGGACGAGTTGTTGAGTATCGACAAAATTACCGCGCTGCTTGGCGCATCCTGGCGCCTATTTTTCAGTCGGCCACGCAGGTCCAGCGTGCGGTCCGTGCCAAAGAGCGCGCCTGGAAAAACGAACACACCCCGCAAGATGCCGACGACACGGCAGCACCGTCGCATCCCGCTGAAGGCGTGGTCATCGAAAACCTCACCGTCGACCACACTGCCATGCCAGACTTGCATGCGCGTGCCGGTGAACGCATTCTGTTGGACTCTGCCGACCCGAACCGGATCAACGGCGTGCTCAAGGCCGTGCTAGTCGATGGGATCAACCCGCTGGAATCAGACCACGACGATGGGCCTGTTGTCGTCATTGACGGCACGGAATATGGGGCAGCTCCGGCTTCTTTGCGCCGCGAACTGGTCGGCATGGCATCGGTTCGACAACCGTTAGAACGTGGGTCGGTCCAGCGTCTTGTGTCCTACCGGTTGCCCAACACGTCCGTCGAAGATGCCAAAGCCATATTGCATCGAGTCGGACTCAGTCCGGTGTTGTATTTACATCACAAGGGTCTGAAAACCTTGTTGAAAAATGACGGGGAACCGTGGTCCAGAGCCGAGGTTGCCCTCCTCAAACTGGCCCGGGCACTGTTAGGCACTCCACCGTTATTGGTATTAGAAAATATTGATGCCGCACTTGATGAAGACGGGCTGGCTACGCTGCGTCGAATACTTTCCGATTATCCCGGGACCGTCTTGTTTTCGTCGTTCACCCCGGAGCGTCTCTTTGCCGATGCAGAAATACGACGCTGGAGCTTAGATCAGTAGAGCGGGTGACGGGAATCGAACCCGCGTATCTTGCTTGGGAAGCAAGCGCTCTACCATTGAGCTACACCCGCGCACCGACGACTGGAATTGTCCTATCGTTGACGGCACAAGGAATATCTTAACACTAGCCGGGTGTTCTAGGCGTGATTCTGACAATTCGGGCGATTTGCCCAAAGTGAAAGTGACTACTCTGTGTGACGTAATTCCTTGCGTTCATCCGGGGATAGGGAAGAATACTAGGCATGACTTCGGCACCATCGACACAACGTATCCGCGCTTCTGAACTGGTCGGCGAGACCTGGTTCAATATCGGCGATAAAGACCTGAGCCTCAAAGATCTTCGCGGCAAGATCGTCATTCTCGATTTCTGGGCGTTTTGCTGCGTCAACTGCTTGCACGTGCTCGATGAACTGCGACCGCTTGAAGAACAGTATTCTGATGTGCTGGTGACCGTCGGTGTGCACTCACCGAAATTTGAGTATGAAGCTGAAACTTCAGCCGTCGCCGCAGCCATTGAGCGTTACGACATTGCGCACCCGGTCATTAACGATCCGGAACTGATCACCTGGCAGGCCTACACGGCGCGGGCCTGGCCAACCCTGGTGGTCGTGGATCCAGAGGGCTACATCGTTGCCCACCTCACCGGTGAAGGCCACGTCTCCGGACTCTACTCGTTGGTCGACCAGCTGGTCGAAGAGCACGAAGCCAAAGGCACACTACACCGGGGCGAAGGTCCCTACGTCGCACCCGAACCGGTAGCTCGCGACCTAAAATTCCCCGCCAAAGCGATCGCATTGGGCTCCAGGGGGAGCCAGGAGAGCACGTTCTTGGTGGCGGACACCGGCCATCACCGATTGGTCGAAGTCGCCGATGACCTCGAAACTGTCATACAAACCATTGGTGGCAACGGCAGCGGCAACGCGATATCGGCTGAGACCGGCCAAGCTGAGCCCGACTCGATTTCGGTTCGCGGCTACGCCGATGGCGGCCGTGAGATTGCGCTGTTCAACGAGCCCCACGGTCTGGCACTTTTGCCGGCGGACGTTGCAGCACAAGCTGGTTACGACGTTTTGATCGCGGATGCGGTGAATCACCGTTTACGGGCTGTGAACCTCAAGACCGGCGACGTCTCCACTGTTGCCGGTAACGGTATTCAACGCCTGATTGATTCAGAGCGTGTCCAAGACGAAACTGGACAGTCTGACGTCGTGGATCTTGGACCATTTGCAGCAGGCGCTTTGGAAACCTCGCTGTCCACCCCGTGGGATGTGCAGTACTCGGAAGCTGAAGGTGTCGCGATCATTGCGATGGCCGGCACCCACCAGCTGTTCTCCTATGACCCCGTGACCAAAGATCTTGCGGTCTATGCTGGCACAGCGCTCGAGGGACTCGTCGACGGGCCAGCCGATGAAGCCTGGTTCGCCCAGTCCTCTGGCCTGTCCGTGGATGCAGAGGGCACCTTGTGGGTCGACGATGCCGAAACGTCTGCGGTGCGCTACGTGGTTCCATCCACCAAAACCGATTCGAAGAAACCCGAGGTCGGCACCGTCATCGGTACCGGTCTGTTCGATTTTGGTTTCCGCGATGGGACCCCCGACGATGCCCGCCTGCAGCACCCGCTGGGCGTCACCAACCTGCCTGACGGTTCGGTGCTGATCGCTGACACCTATAACCATGCCATCCGTCGTTGGGCTCCCGACACAGTGAACCCCGACGGCACCACCAAAGCGGCCGAGGTCACCACCGTGGCACGAGATATTCAGGAGCCCTCCGACATCCTCGTCGAAACAGACGCTGATGGCCACGCCGTGTCCATCGTCGTAGTGGAAACGAACGCCCACCAGCTGATCCGCATCAACGTGCCGGAGAAGTTCCTCCACGTCGATGAAGGGGCCAAACAAGCACAGCGTCCCGCAACCAAACTGGTGGTCGGCGATGTGCCGATCAATATTTCATTTGCCGCCCCCAAGGGCCAGAAGCTCGATGACCGGTGGGGCGATCCAACGCAGCTGACCATCTCCTCGACACCAGAACATCTCTTGTTGGAAGGTGAAGGGCGTGACACCGGTCTGACCCGCCAATTGCGGTTGAACCCAGACGTGACGGAGGGTGTGCTGCATGTGACCGCGCGGGCCGCTGCGTGCGACGGTGAGCATGGCCAACCCATTCCAGATTCGGCGGCGTGCCACCTGTATCAGCAAGACTGGGGTATCCCGGTCACCCTGCATGCCGACGCTTTCGATGGCGCGCATACCACCCTGGATTTGGATTTGCGCGGCATCCACTAGATCAGCACTCAACAGCAGACGCCGATCGGGATAGACTG
The DNA here is from genome assembly GCA_013393415.1 of Micrococcaceae bacterium. GTDB lineage: Bacteria > Actinomycetota > Actinomycetes > Actinomycetales > Micrococcaceae > Yaniella > Yaniella flava. The sequence continues at coordinate 5,145 of JABXHI010000034.1, read as the reverse complement.
GGCACACGAACGTGTTGTCTATCCCGATCGGATTTGTGTTTCATGGCCACCCTCATCGCCCACAGCGCTGAAGCCTCAACGGTACGCTTCGCCAAACAACTGGCAGAAACCTTGGGGGACCATCGCGGGGTCACAACCGCCACAGAAGACTTCTCACGCGCAGGACGCTACGTCGATTCGGTAGGGGCCGTTGTGGTGGTAGCACCGGCAGGAGAACCGCACTTCCACCGTGGCGCCCGGAATTTTATGGCAGCACACTATGCTGATTTTGCTGGGAAATCCTTATTCATCGCAGCGCTGGGGACCAAAGATCAGCTCAGCACCTCCGAACTCACCGCGATGGACGCGTTCAGCCCGCGCGACACCGCATATTTCCGCACAGATGACCTCGATGAAACCGCGCTGACCGAGTGGGTCACATTGATCACTACACGTGGCGCAGCCTAACTACTGCCAGTTCGGGGCCACCCGAAGATTTTCAGGTGTCAGCTCCAAGTCTGCCGACATCTCGAAAACTTCTTCGTACTCGGTTGCCGACTGTTCTCCCGAGCCAATATCAATCTCCTGAGCGTCCAATACGGCCGTTGCCATAATCCAATCGATTTCAGGCTCTGAACCGTTCCAAGAGTACTCAACATCGGGCACATCAAGGGACCACGAGACTGAATTTGGGACGACCCGGTTGGCGGTTTCATAGCCGAATGGACAACCCGCCGGTTTCAACACCGTTTGTTCTGTGCAACGCTCCAGCTGCTGTTGCACCTCTTGGGTAATCGCCTCATCAACCGCAGGGGTCAGCTCCACGTCGAAACTGAATTCCGCACTCGCCCCGGCTGCCAAAAGATCAGTGACGGCATAGTGCTGAGGTGCAGTAGCTTCGAGATAGGTGCCCTGATATTCCAGTTCAATCAATGACGGTGCAAAGGCTGCCAAAGTTGCCGGTTCGTCGCCCTCCCCTAAAAGCGGGGTGGACTGGCCATGCACCTGTGCCACGGGCGCATCCGCTGTAGCATCGGCCGGCATCGGCTCTGGAGCCAGCTCAACCTGCTGCAACGGCATCGGATGCATTTCCCACTCATTGAAAAATAGCCACGATGTCGAAACGTTATCGACGACGAGCGAGGTAGCCCGCGTGTTGTCCTCGGCATCTGTGTACCGAATTTCTACCACCTGCTGGGTGAGCTCGTCGTCCCGGTAACTTTCCGGGACATCGGCATCGACAGCTACAATCTCGGCGTCTTCGAGAAATGCTGTGGACGCGGCGAGACCATCGCCGTCCAGAAGCACCGTCGAGATGCTCGCGGGGGCGTCCTCGGACAGATATCCCTGGGAAAGTGCCAAGGCAGTTTCACCTTCCCCGGCACGCAGGGCCTCCACGTAGTCTTCGACCGCCGACTCAGCGTTATAAATCAGCGAGTTGAGGAGTGTGATCACCACGCCGGCCACTACGAGTACCCCAGCGATGATGATTCCCCAAAAGCCCGGTCGCTGGACAACCGACCGTATACCAGAAGTTTTGGGCACCGTTCATTCCTTCGACAAAGAGACAACGTTCCTAAGCTAGCAGACCCGCCACGGCAATCATGGCGGGGATAGCCAGAATAGTAGTGACAAATACGGTGTCCCGCGACACAATCAGGCCCGAGTTGTACCGTGATGCGGCCACGAACACGTTTTGAGCGGTTGGTAGTGAGGCCAAGACCGTGGCCACGAGCACGCCATTGGCATCGAGCTGGAAGACAAAAGCAGCCAACAGCCATGCGACAAGTGGATGAATGATCAGTTTGACGGCTGAGGCAAGCACGGTGTCCCGGCGGCGACCCTGCCGCTTATCCAATGGTTTGGATCCGACCAGCGAGATGCCGAACGCCATCAGCATCGCTGGGATGGCGGCACCGGCGATCAACGTGATCGATTCGTCCAGAGGCTCCCAGAGTTGCCAGCCGGTCAGGGAAAAGACCAGGCCGAAGGCAGAACCGATGATCAAGGGGTTGCGTAGGATTGTCGAAATAATCCGGCCAAGACTGCGCCAAAATCCCGGGCGCACAACTTTTGTCTCTGACAGTCCCTCACGGTTTTCTTTGGCTGTTTGGCTGTCCATCACGAATACGTAGATCGGCGTGTAGATCGCGAGTTGAAACAGAATGACCGGTGCCGCATAGCTTGCGTGACCCAGCACGTAGGCGGCTATGGGGAGCCCAAGATTGGCGGAGTTCATCAACGAGGCAGACAACGCAGCAATCATGCGTTCGGAACCTTTGCGCTTGGTCTGTAGAAAACGCGCAAGCAACAGGTAGACGACGGCCGCCACTCCGGCAGACAGTGCCGCAATCCATAGTTGTGGCCCGAGGACAACGAAGACATCACTGTCTGAAAGCGTGTTGAAGAGGAGCGCCGGGGACGCGACGAAGAATGCCACGCGAGACAGCACCGGTTGAGCGTTTTTGCCAAGTACATCGGTTCTTCCGACCCCGTAGCCGACGGCAATGATCAGCCAAATGATGAAGAAACCCGACAGTACTTGTGCCACTGGTGCCTTTCTGCAGTATATTTACACGTCACACGCTATTCGTTCAAGGGAAGGAAGCAATGGCTGAGCCACCGCGCGGACGAACCACAATATGGTTGCTGTCTGGAATGCTAGCTGTACTTGGTGCCAGCATTGCGCTCCTCGCCGCAATGGAATACTTTACTGCAACCCTTGTGATGGTAGGTCTCGCTGCGCTGGTGACGGTGGGGCTAGGAATCGTGCTGAGTCGTCGTGAGAACCATGACCGATCATGATGATGTTGCGTAATTCATCGCACAGAAACCGCGGAATATCGCGCGTGTTTAGCTAAGCATAACCAATTAGCGCATGCGGTTCATTCGCTAATTTGGCAAGCCCAAGTTGCCTAGACGGCACCACCTGGTCGGGGTAAATTATGAGTAATTCAAAAAACAGTTTGGATTAAGTCATTCAAGTATCGGGAGGGAACAGCTTTGATAAACATCCAGCATAAGAACGCAATTGTTGGCGCACTGGTCGCTGTCGTCGCCGTCCTGTCTGCGTTGGTCATCGTCGCCTCAGTTACGCAGATGTACGCGCTCACCGTTGGTCTCATCGTTGCTCAATTGGCAAGCCTAGGCGCCGTAGCCTACGTATCGACGAAGACGCGTGAACAGAATAATGAGCTGTTCTGCGCGAGCTTGACAGTGACGAAGTAGCGGGCCACTTCGCCCCGGACCGCAAAACAGAAAAGTTTTCGCCCCTAGTGTTGAGTTTCAGCACTAGGGGCTTGGTATTCTTAGAAGCAGCCGGAATTTTCGGAAACGAAAGGGTTGCCCATGTCGAACAAGACAGAAGAAGCGCTCATCATACTTGGCGGAACAGGAAATCTTGGCCAGGAAGTTCTGCCCATACTGGCTGATGCCGGATACCATCTCGTCGTATTTACCCGCTCTGAAATATCGGGTGCACCATTTGAGCATCCCAATGTGACTGTCACGCGTGGCTCATTAGACGACCCGGATTTTATCGATTCTATGGTCAGTACAGCACTACAGCATGCGGACAGATTGCGTGGGGCGCTCTTTCTGAACGGTGGTTTCGGGATGGACAACGGCATCGGCGCGGATGGCTTTACCGAACAACTCCGGCAGCTACTCGAAAAAAACGTGTACCCAACGACAAAAGTCTTATCCCGCGTGCTTCCACACTGGGCCACCAATGGTGGTGGACGAGTCGTGCTGACGTCCGCGACCGTCGTCGAAAAACGCTTTGTAAAGGGCGGCGCGTATGCGACATCGAAGATGGCCGTCGATAGTTTAGCCCGACAAATTCAACGCGAATACGATCCAGAAGTCGTCGACGTGCACGTGTTGCGACCGAAGTTCATTGGCGAGAAACCCGGGCAAGATGCACCTGCGGACCTTGCTCAAGAGATGTTAGAAGCGGTCCAGCGCGAACCATAAGCCTGGTGCGCTGGCTCACTGTCCCAGGAGGGGATCGAGTATGGCAAGGACACTGACGGCATCGGAACGCCAGCTCATTAGCGCCATGATGACCAGCGCCAAAGCAACAGACCCGGGCCAGTTCGAAGATCAACAGGCGTGGTATCAGTGGCGCCAAGAACTTCATGAGGGCCTTGACCGCATTACCGTTGGGGCACCGTGTGGCTGCGGGAAATGTCCTTCCGTGCAGCTGCTCGTGGACGGCCAGGCGGTTCCACCGGGAGCGTCTCAAGTGATTCTGGAGGCTTTCATCTCGGAGGGGATCGTGATGTTGTTTGTTGATGACGGGAAGCCGTCGTACCTCGAGGTTGCTCCGAACTTGGATAGCGCGGTCGAGCTGCCGGATGAAAGTGCACTCATTTTCTAGCTGCGTGCAGATTGCATGCCGTGGCGACTCGCCACAATCGCCGCGCAAGGGTTTTTGTAGGCTAGCGTTAACTTGTGCTTTTATCGGATCGTGATATTAAAGAATCATTGGAGTCGGGGCGGATCGGCCTGGATCCATTGGATGTATCTATGGTGCAGCCGGCCAGCGTCGACGTGCGCTTGGATCGTTTTTTCCGACTCTTTGACAACCATAACTACCCGTTCATTGACCCCTCTCAGGATCAATCCGGTCTCACCAGAATGGTTGACGTCGAGCCCGATCAGCCGTTTGTTCTGCACCCCGGTGAGTTCGTGCTGGGGTCGACCTACGAACAAGTGACGCTGGCAGATGATGTGGCAGCACGTTTGGAAGGGAAATCCTCTCTTGGTCGTTTAGGTTTGCTCACTCACTCGACAGCAGGCTTTATTGACCCGGGATTCTCAGGTCACATCACTCTGGAACTGTCCAATATGTCGACGCTGCCCATCAAATTGTGGCCCGGATCCAAAATTGGTCAAATGGCCTTTTTCACGCTGACCTCGCCGTCCGAACATCCTTACGGCACCGGGCCGAATTTGAACCGCTACCAAAACCAGCGCGGACCAACAGCGTCGAAATCCCACTTGAATTTTCACCGTTCAATGATCGACCGTTAAATGGCTCTTCGGAATTTTGGGTGTAGATCGGTTTGGTGACCGGGGTGTGTTGAAGGCATAAAAAAGTCGAGGTCTTTTCGAAGATGGAAGTGCTCAAACAACACATCTAAAGAAAGACCTCGACATGCC